>JACJJN010000023.1 GCA_016899975.1 Lacrimispora saccharolytica
AAAGTAATCTTCCGGATCCAGGGCGGCCAGAGATTCCGGAAGCGTTATGCCGGGCTGTCCATGGCAGAACTGCTCAAGGCGGTCTGGAACATTGACCTGTCCATCTGTCCGGAATGCGGCTGTGCTTCCATGCATCAGCTGGGGAGGAGTTATGCTCCTTTCCCATAACACATGGTCCTTTCCATACCGATTTTTTTAGGCCTCCCATTGGAAGGTCCGCGAAGCATGCCCGAAAAATGGTCTACCGGAAGAAAAGCTGCGGGATCTTTCTGTTTTTATATGGATCACAGCGATTTTAAGGCATCCCGGAAAGATACAAATCCCATAGTTCTGTGGCTGACCGTCCGCGAATTGGTACAATTGGAAAGAATCACATTCAGAGCAGTTCGTTTTTACTTAGGGCTGCTCTTTTTCTCGCTCTGAATCTGATACTTTCCTAAAGAATTTTACCACAGAAGCTTTTCTTTTTGCAATCCGCCAAAATTTATTTGCATTTTTTCGTCCTATATTCACATTTCCTTGTCATTCTGCACAAAAACGCTCTGTACAGACAGACTATTTTATACATCTGTCCACACAGAGCGTTTTTCTATATGATTTTATACCCTCTCTTTTTCTGATGTCATTATCCTAAATGCCAGATATCTTCATTGTACTGTTCAATCGTACGGTCTGAAGAGAAGAATCCCGCATTTGCGATATTGATCAGGCACTTTTTGTTCCATGCGCTGCGGTTCTCATAATCTTTGTATACTTTCTCCTTCACCTGGATGTATTCTTTCAGGTCAAGCAGGGTCATGAACCAGTCTTTGTTCAGGATCTCCTTGTACAGGCGCTCCAGGTTCAGACGGTCGCCGATTGCCAGCAGCTCGTCACTGACGATAAAGTCCACCAGTTTTGCGATCTGAGGATCTTTGTCATAGATTGCCTTGGAGTTGTATCCTGCCTGCGGATCTTTTTTCTTTTCATCGTACAGATCGATGACATCCTGCGGTTTCTTTCCGAAGATATAGATGTTGTCGTCGCCTACCAGATCATGGATCTCCACATTCGCGCCGTCCTCGGTTCCCAGAGTCACTGCGCCGTTCAGCATAAATTTCATGTTTCCGGTTCCGGACGCTTCCTTGGAAGCCAGGGAGATCTGCTCAGAGATATCCGCTGCCGGAATCACTTTCGCTGCCTTGGATACATTGTAGTTCTCCAGCATGATCACCTGGAAATACGGGCTTACCTCCGGATCGGAAGCGATCAGTTCCTGCAGGCAGAGGATCAGGTGGATGATATCCTTGGCGATCGTATATGCCGGAGCTGCCTTTGCGCCGAAGATCATGGTGATCGGAGTTTTCGGTTTGTTTCCTGCCTTGATGTCCATGTATTTGTAGATTGCATACAAGGCATTCATCTGCTGGCGTTTGTACTCGTGAAGACGTTTTACCTGTACGTCGAAGATTGCGTTCTCATCTACCGTCAGATTCTGGGTCTCATAGAGATATTTCTTCAGGGCTTTCTTGTTGTTCTTCTTGATCTCTTCCAGCTTTTTCAGCACTTTCGCGTCATTTTTGTATTTCAGAAGTTTTTCCAGCTCCATCGCGTTCTTCTTATATCCGCTTCCGATCAGGCTCTCGATGTAATCCGCCAGCTCATGATTGCAGTGGATCAGCCAGCGGCGGAACGTAATACCGTTGGTCTTATTGTTGAACTTCTCCGGATAGATATCATAGAACGGTTTCAGCTCGGAGTTTTTCAGGATCTCTGTGTGCAGCGCCGCCACACCATTGACAGAGAAACCGTAATGGATATCCATATGTGCCATATGCACACGTCTGTCCTTGTCGATGATGGCAACTTCTTCCCCTTTATATTTGGCTTTCGCCCGGGCATCCAGCTCAAAGATGATCGGAAGCAGATGCGGAACCACCTCTTCCAGATAATCGATCGGCCATTTTTCCAGTGCTTCCGCAAGGATCGTATGGTTAGTGTACGCACAGGTCTTGCTGACTACATGGATTGCCTCATCCAGAGTAAATCCTCTCTGCTGAAGCAGACGGATCAGTTCCGGGATTACCATGGACGGATGGGTATCGTTGATCTGGATCACCACATGCTCATCCAGGTGATGCAGGTCATAGCCTTTCTCATCGCACTCCTTCAGGATCAGCTGTGCGCCGTTGCTGACCATGAAATACTGCTGGTAGATACGCAGAAGCTGTCCGGCGCGGTCACTGTCGTCCGGATACAGGAACAGGGTCAGGTTTTTCTGGATCTGATGCTTGTCAAAACCGATGCTGTCGCTCGGCACGATCCCCTCATCCACCGTATCTACATCAAACAGATGCAGACGGTTGCATCCGGAATCATAACCCGGTACATCAATGTCATACAGCACAGAGTGCATCGTAAAATTCTTAAACGGCACCTGGAAGGATACCGGCTGCTTCACCAGCCAGCTCTCTGCGGTAAGCCATGGATTCTTCACCTCTTTCTGCTTGTTGTCCACAAACATCTGGCGGAATAGTCCGAAATGGTAGTTCAGGCCGATACCGTCGCCCGGAAGTCCCAGGGTCGCAATGGAATCCAGAAAACATGCCGCCAGACGTCCCAGTCCGCCGTTGCCCAGAGACGGTTCCAACTCCATTTCCTCAATCTCTGTCAGATCTCTTCCGTGTTTTTTCAGCGCGTCCGCCACTTCATCGTACATGCCGAGATTGATCAGGTTGTTGGACAGCAGCTTTCCGATCAGGAACTCTGCGGAAATGTAATACAGTTTTTTCTTTCCTTCATTTCTCCTGCGGGAAGCCATCTCCTGCTTGGTCAATACCATCAGCACTTCAAAGATCTCGCTCTTTGTGCAGTTGTCAATATCTCTTCCAAAACGTTCTTTTAAAAGGTTCTGAATTCTTTCTTCCATCTCTTCTTCTCCTTTTCAGACTTTTTTGTTCAGCAATGGTCTTATAATAGTCTTATTCGTTAACAGTTCCGTTTTCTGATATTTTTGTTACTCTTTCGGCTTTCCGGTGGATTCCCGGATGACCAGTTCTCCGTCAAACACCTGCGCCGACGGTTCTTCCTTCCGGTCGATCATCGCAAACAGTTTTCTGGCGGACTCTGTCGCCATCGCTTCCACCGGCTGGCGGATGGTCGTGATGCTGGGAATATAATACTCCCCAACGTCAATTCCGTCAAATCCTGCCACGGAAATATCTTCCGGCACACGTTTTCCCGCCTCCTTCAACGCCCGGCACGCGCCGATAGCAAGGGTATCCGATGTCGTATACAGAGCGGTAAAGTCAATGCCTTCCTCCAGCAGCTCCCGGGTCAGCTTGTATCCTGTCCCGAACGAATAATTGTCCTGGCGGGTCATATGGCGGACCAACAACGGGTCAAAGGGAATCTGCCGGTCCTCCAGTACCTTCCGGTACGCATCCAGCCTCAGGCGGCCGATACTGATATCGTCTTCACATGCCGCCAGGATCGCTATTTTTCTGTGTCCGCAGGAACACAGGTAATCCACCATCTTATAACTTTCCCTGTAATCATCCACCGATACGCTGGCACAGGGAAGTTCTTCATTCTCCCGGATCCCGACGGTGGTGATCACATAGGGCACCGGGATCTGCTCCAGTTTTTCTTTCGGATGGATGAAATTTCCGCCGAGAAAGATAATGCCCCGGAGCCGTTTTTCCTTGACGATCTCAATGGCCGCATCCACCTCGCTCGCCTTTTCCTCCACCCGCTCAATGATGCAGGAATACTTTTTCTTTCTTGCTTTCTCTTCCAGAATACTGATCATATTGTTGAAGAACATATTGTCCATACCTTTGACCAGCACCGCGATCGCCTTGGCATCGGAACGCTTCAGGTTGCGGGCGCTGTTGTTGGGCACGTAATTATATTCCGACATGACCTTCAGGATCATTTCTTTTGTCTCCGGATTGATGTCCGGATGATTGTTCAGCGCGCGGGAAACGGTGCTTACCCCGACGCCGCATTTCTTTGCTATATCCCGGATCGTTATCTGCTCCATTTCCTCACCTCATTTTTTTACTGCACACATCTCGCATACAGCTTGGTCACTCTTCGTATCTTTTCTGCCAGCTCATCGGTGAAGGCATCTTTTTTCATCCGCCACTTCCAGTTATTTCCCAGAGTGGACGGATAATTGATCCTCGCCTCACTTCCAAGCCCCAGGTAATCCTGCATCGGAATGATGCACAGATCGGCAACGCTTCCCATTGCAAGACGGATGAAATCCCACGGAAGCTCTTCCTTGGTACTCTTGTAATTATTCATGTACTCTTTGGAAAATTCCCTGTCCTGCTCAGCCATCACATCGTACCATCCAAGGATCGTATCGTTGTCATGGGTTCCCGTGTATACCACGCAGTTGTGTTCGTAATTGTGCGGCAGATAGTCGCTCTCTTCTCTGGAGTCGAAGGCAAACTGCAGCACCTTCATTCCCGGGTATCCGCTCTCTTTCACCATCTGGATCACACTCTCAGTCAGATAACCGAGGTCTTCCGCGATGACTTTCACATCTCCCAGTTTTTCTTTCACTGTGTGGAAGAGTTCGATGCCCGGTCCCTTTTCCCAATGACCGTTCTGAGCAGTCTCATCGCCGTAGGGAATCGAATAATATTCATCGAATCCCCGGAAGTGGTCGATCCGGACCACATCGTACAGCGTTGTGACGTATTTCAGGCGCTGCATCCACCACGCATATCCGGTGCTCTTGTGATAGTCCCAGCGGTACAGAGGATTGCCCCAGAGCTGTCCGGTCGCCGAAAAGGCATCCGGCGGACAGCCGGCAACCGCCAACGGCTGATTCTCCTCGTCAAACTGGAACAGCTCCGGATGCGCCCAGGTATCCGCGCTGTCAAACGCCACATAGATCGGAATATCTCCGATGATCTCAATTCCCTGTTCGTTGGCATATGCCTTCAGTTTTTTCCACTGCACGGCAAACAAATACTGCAGGAAGCGATAAAATTCGATTTCCTTTTTCAGCTCTTCTTTCTTCGCCTCCAGAACTTCCGGCACACGATCCTTCAGTTCTTTCGGCCATTCGCTCCAGCTCACATCCTTCTGCTGCTTTTTCACCGCCATATACAGGCAGTAATCATCCAGCCAGTAGCTGTTTTCTTCTATAAAACCAGCGTAATCTTCATCCGGCACAAAGCGTTCAAACGCTTTCTCCAGGATCAGGAAACGGCTCTTGTAGATCTTCTCATAATCCACATATTCCGGATGATCTCCAAAATCGCAGGCCGTGCACTCTTCCTCTTTCAGAAGTCCTTCCTGCTCCAGCGTCTTCAGATCGATAAAATACGGATTGCCCGCATAAGTAGAAAAAGATTGGTACGGGGAATCTCCGTATCCGGTCGGTCCCAGAGGAAGGATCTGCCAGTATTTCTGGCCTGCTGCCTTCAGGGAATCCACAAATTCATATGCTTCTTTCGAAAAACATCCGATTCCGTATTCCGACGGGAGGGATGTGACGGGAAGTAAAATTCCACTGGCTCTCATGGTAATCATTCTCCTTTCTTTCCGGAAACGATATCGGTAACGTTTCCGGAACCGTTTTCAGAATACCACAGACAGATAAAAAAAGCAAGAAAAAGCGCCTTGTCACTTTTCACATTTTATCATTCTGCATTTTGTGAAAAACGACAAGGCGCCGATTTCTGTGTGATTGTAAAGAAAATTTCTGCGTGTTATAATGGGATTACTGTTCTGAGTATAAGCTGCGATAAATAACCTTAACTCAGGAACAGAATACTCAGAAAAAATGGAGGTACTCTATGCCGATTCCAGGAATCCAACAACCAGACTTAATAACGATTTCTCCTTCTCTGCGCCTCAGAAGCTATGACCTCGTTCATGACTTTGCGCTGCCCTGGTACCAGGATCACGAAACCCTGATGCTGGTGGACGGAAAGGATGTCCCATACACTCCGGAACGCCTTGCACGGATGTACCAATATCTCAACGACCATGGAGAGCTGTATTTTATAGAAATTCTGCGTGACTCTGTATGGGTTCCCATCGGAGACGTGACCTTCTGGCAGTACGATATGCCAATCGTGATCGGGGATCATTCTCTCCGTGGCAAAGGGATCGGACGTCAGACCGTGGCTGCGCTGATCCGGCGCGCCAGAGAACTGAAGTATCCGGTGATCTATGTGGATACCATCTATGACTACAATACCGGATCACGGAAAATGTTTGAAGCCTGCGGATTTGAAGCCTTTGAAACGACCGATAAGGGGCACCGTTACCGGCTGGTACTAGAAAATATTTAAACATTCATTTCCGCAATCTGAACGACCCACTTTGCAGGGGAGTTATTCTTCATTCTGCGGTATCCGTATTTCTACGATTGCTCCATAATTTTCGCCCATATTCTGGATCGTCATGGAAGCCCGTTCCCCATATAAAAGCATAAGCCTGCGCTTAATGTTCTGAAGGCCTACATGCTTTCTGCCGTTGTATACGATCGGCAGGTCTTTCTCGATGGCCTCCATGATTTCCGGCGAAAAGCCCTTGCCGGTATCCGAGACGCAGAGATAGAGATATTTCCCGTCTTCGTATACTTCGCTGGTGATGTAAACCGAAATCTCTACCATCCGGTCCAGATTTACCGCGTGGACCACGGAATTTTCTACCAGGGTCTGGAGGACCAGCGATGGAATATGGCTTTCTCCTACCTGCGCATCTTCAATTACCTCAAACCGAAACGCATCTTCCCCATATCTCAGCTTTTGAAGTTCCACATATTTTTTTACATGTTCCAGTTCTTCCTGAAGATTTCTCTCCTTGTCCGAATCTCTATAATTATATCGAATATACTCAGAAAGCACACGGGTAATATACGTGATTTTTTCCTCCCCCTGTGCATCTGCAATGCCGTGAATCAAACTCAGACAATTCAAAAAGAAATGCGGACGAATTTGCTCCTGCATATATTCCAGCTCTGCCTTTTTCTCATTCAACTCCTTCTCATAAATTGCGATTTTCAGAGACTGAATCTTCCGAAGCAAACCGCGAAATCTGTCACTGACAACTTCCAGTTCCAGAATATTATTGTTTCCATTTTCATTCAGCTGCTGCTCCTCTTCCAGATCTGTAATCCCCTGCACAAAGCTCTGCAGCGGCCGCATCAGACTGTGATAATAACGAAATACCTGAACTGCACACAAAATCATCAAAAAAGTGATTAAAATCACAAGAATGGCCTGCAATTCGAGGACATCCTCCATAATTCCTCCATCCGGAAGTATATAAACTGCAAGTTTCCCCAAAGTTCCCAGCTGGTATCGGTATATTCCATGATTCTCATTGATATCGTTACTGTCGAGTTCTGTCCCTTCCTCCTGGAAATTCTCCGGAAAAATTGTTGTTCCATCCGGTTTTTCCATAAATGTCAGCACCTGATATCTTTGCGTCATCTCATGAATCATCGAAAAAACTGTGTCCATTTCTATCACACATCCAAGTACTTTTTCGTTTCTGGAATACCAACCGATGATATAAGTGTTCCCTTCTGCATAGAGATAATCCCACTTTGCCGTTCCGTAATCTTTCTGGCAAACTTCTCTTGAAAAATCTCTCAATTCCTTTAAAAATCCATCCACTTTACTCTCGGAAAAAACCGTTCCATTGTCTCCGATCAGCACGTCCGGAATACCTGCATACACAAAAAAGCTCTGTACTTCCTTATACCGAATTTTCATCAAACGATTTTCATTCTGAATATCGCCGAGTAATTCATAGTATTCACTTTGTGCCGACTGAATTTTCTCCGGAATCTGTGAAACATTTTTGTCATTATTCAGCATCTGAATCAATTCTGCATTGATTTGATGAATATCCTGATTTACCCGCTCCACATAAAGTCCGGCGGTATCTGTTATATACTGTTCCGCCAGAGCTCTTGTTTCTTTCAGCCCCACAAAAAGGCAAAGCAGGAGCCCGACCAGCGCAAGAAACACCGGCAAAAGAACCTTTATCCCTATGCCCTGTAGTGTTTGAACCTTTGCTTTTCTCGTTCTCCTGCTGTCTCTCATATCCGTCCCTCCTGTCGTACAACTATCATTGCACAATCCTTATGCTTCGTCAAATAAATCTGCATACATACTGGAAGTTTTCACAAACACAGGAATCTGCTCCAGCGGAGCCGCAACGTTTACTGTCTGACCACCGTTAAAGCACTCACCAGTCCATATATTCTTCCATACTTCTTTTCCCGGAAGATAAACCTGGCGTTCTCTCGCTCCTGCTTCCATAACAGGGGCTGCCAGAAAATCAGATCCAAAACAGTATGCATCGTCAATTTCCCAAGCCTGCGCATCCTGTGGATAATCATAAAAATACGGGCGCATCACCGGAGTACCCTTCTCATGTGCTTTCTTCATTTGTTCCCGCACATAAGGACGAAGTTTTTCCCGCATCGCAATATATTTTTTTGAAATCTCAAAGATTTCCTCGCCAAAGCTCCAGATTTCATTGGGACTTCCGGATCCAATCGTCTCATGGCCAAAATCCATCTGTGGATTTCGGTTTCCATGAAGTCTCATGACAGGGCAGAAACAACCATATGCAAACCACCGGGCAAACAATTCACGAAAAGCCGGATCATCGCCGTTTGCTCCATGAAATCCTCCGATATCCGTTGTCCACCACGGAATTCCCGCAATTGCCATGGACAGACCGGCGCGCACCTGACGATTGAAACACTCGAAATTGCTGACGATATCTCCTGACCATACCAGCGCCCCGTATTTCGCACTTCCCGCCCAGGCGGAACGTACCAGATTCACCGGCTGATCGTCTCCTTCTGCTGTCATTCCTTCATAAAATCCCTTGGTATATTCTTTCGGATAACAATTTCCAACTTCCAAAGTGGTTCCGAGCCAATAACGGTAATTGTCAAACTCATAAGTTGTGTACTCCGGCTCCGCCACATCCAGCCAATACAGACGAGCACCCTGATCCCAGTAGTTTTCTTTGATTTTTTCCCATACAAATGCCCGTGCATTGGGATTTGTAGCATCAAAAAATACCTCATTGCCTCCGCAGAGCATGGAAATCCGTACACCGCGCTCGCACTGGACCAGATACCCTTTTTCTTTCATTTCGCGGAAATTTTCAGAACGGTAATCCACCGTCGGCCACACGGAAACCATCAGCTTCATGCCCAACTCTTCCAGCCTGCGGCACATTCCCGGAACATCCGGCCAGTATTTTGGATCAAACCGAAAATCCCCTTCCTGCGTCCAGTGAAAGAAATCCGCAATGATCACATCCACAGGAATTCCCAGTTCATGGTATTTTTCTGCTACTGCCAAAAGCTCCTCCTGCGTGCGATAGCGAAGTTTGCACTGCCAGAATCCCATACCATACTCTGGCATCATCGGAGGTTTTCCTGTCAGGCTCATATAGTTTTCTTCAATTTCTGCAGGCGTATCCCCGGCGATTATCAAATAGTCAATCTGTTTCGTGGATTTTGCTTTCCACTCTGTACCATTCATCGCAAAAGTTACACTTCCAACTGCAGGATTATTCCACAAAAATCCATAGCCAAGACTGGACATATAAAATGGTACACTGACCTGTGAATTTCTTTGCGCAAGTTCCAGCATACATCCCTTCATATTCATCTGATGCTGCTGATACTGCCCCATTCCAAAGATTTTTTCCTTGTCATTTGCCAGAAACCTGACCGTCGTTTCATAATTTTCTCCGTCTCCCGGCCGATATTCCCTTCCGAAAATATTCAGCGGAGCACTGATCTCATCCTGAAGCCTTCTCCAATTTTCTTTCAGCAACAGCGTTCCATCCGCTTTCTCAAAGGACAACACTCCGTCCGCATTGATCACTGCCCGGATTTTTCCATTGCAGATTCTTCCATAGGAGGTATCTTTTCCGGTGTACATGTTCGCATAAGCCATCCCATCTGCGCTGGCATCTTCGAAGATCTCCACAGTTCCATGATGCTCTGCCGGTTCCTCCAGGGCCCAATCCTGTTCCGTAAAAGCGCGATTTCTGGATGCGCGCACTCTCAGTGCATTTTCACCCCACGGTTCTATACAAACCATTTCCCCGTCATTACAGTAATAGAGTCTTTCCTTTTCGTTTTTGAACATTTTTTGCCTCCCTGTCTCATTCATCAGAATTCTCTTTGTAGTGAAAGAAAAAGCTGCCGCAAAACTTTTTCATTATGTGTCTGCGGCAGCTTCTCTGCTTTTATCTGCTCAATCACCGGTCTTTTCCGACCGCTATTCTTTTTTATGACTCGGACATCGCTGCCTGGTATGCTGCGAATGCATCTTCCTGAATCTGAACCAGCTCTTCCAATCCCATTGCGTTCAGCTGTTCAATATAGGAATCCCATTCCTCCTCAATACCGCCGTCTACTACCCAGTGTGCATACTGAGCTTCGCAGTATTTATAGATATCGGTTCCAAGAGTTGTCAGACGGCTCAGCTCTTCGTCGGTATACTGTACCATCGGGAAGCCGACATTCTTGTCGTCCGATACGTACTTAGCGTTGATTTCATCCTCTTTCAGCTTGATTCCGTCACCCTGATCTTCCGGCAGAGATACTTTGTCATAGAAATCCGGATTCATGTATTTCGGTCCGAAATCTCTCAGAGAATTTGACCATGCGGAAGTATCCAGTGAACTTCCGTCTTCCGGCTCATTGACTGTATAGGTTCCGTCTCCATTATCTGTTACGCAGCCATCTGAAATTGAACCGTACATCGTCTGCAAAGATACCAGATCGTCATAGAAATCATCCGCCCATGCCAGAAGTTTCTCAGGATTTTCACAATTCTTATTGATTACCAGTTCTCTGTCCGCAATATCCAGATAATTGGATGCATTTTCCACATAATGATTTCCATCCGGTCCTTCTACTGCTTCCAGCGGAACGAACTGATCCGCGTTTGCTCCTGCTTCTGCATCTGCCGTCCATCCGTGAATCAGACCAACTTTGGAACCGCCCTCAGCCTGCTTTTTCGATGTGAACATGGAAGAATCCTGTGTGAAATATTCCGGATCCAGGATACCTTTCTCCCAGAGTTCATGCATCCACTGTACTGCTTCTTTATAGTTTTCCTGCGCCGGCATAAATACAGGTTTTCCTTCCCCATTCAGTCCCATATAGTTATTTGCACGGCTTACCATTGTGCCAAACGGAGAAAGAATGGTTCTGAGATCGCCATCCATCACTGCAGTACCTGCAGCGTTTGAGAATCCAATCTCATTGGTAGGATCTCCATCGCCGTCAGCATCCTCTGTCACAAACTTCTCGAGAACATCTTCCAGTTCCTTATACGTGGTTGGTACCTGTAAGCCCAGGTTATCCAGCCATTCTTTGTTAATATAAAGGATGTTTCCACATACTTCCGGTCTCAGCGGCAGCTTTTTCGGAAGACTGTAGATTTTTCCGTCACGATCCGTGCAGACTGCCTTCATTTCCGGGTCTTCCTCAAATACACGCGTCAGATTCGGCATCGTTTCCTCATTGATCAAATCGGTCAGATCCAGAAAGCTTGCTTTATTCTGCGCCATATCGGATGCATTCAGCGTAATGGATCCAAGGAATGCGTCCGGGAGATCTCCTGATGCAAGAAGCAGTGATTTCTGCTCTGCCCAGTCAGAATTATAATAAATCTGCCATTCAATATTGATCCCGTGTTTTTCCTCCAGTTCCTTCATAATTCCGCTTTCCAGGAAATCGGTCGGCCAGGTATCTGTCCATCTTACCGTTGCTATGGTATAGGTCGGCACATCGCCTTCTCCTGAAGCAGAAGAGGTAGATGCAGAATTAGAGGTATTTCCGCCGCCTCCGCATCCTGCCAGCAGACTCGCTGCCATCACTGCGGTCAGTGCAAGACTGACACCTTTTTTGAAATTTTTCTTTCTCATGTTTCTTCTCCTTTCTTTTTTTAGGATTTCAGGCGTTTGCCCAATGGCAAAGACCTGTTTACTGAGGAAAGCCTTCAGGAATCATTGCCTGTTTACCGCTCTCCTCCATGCCGGTTCCCGTCATCCTTTCAGAGAGCCGAGCATAACACCCTGATTGAAATACTTCTGTACCAGAGGATACATACACATAATCGGTGCAGAGGACACAACAATGATCGCATATTTGATCAAATCCGCCATCTGCTGAGCTTCTGTTGCCGCCGCGCCTGTAAGCATGGAACTCATCGTCTGATTGTTGATCAGAATATTTCTCAGCGCAATCTGCAGCGGCTGAAGTTCCGGATCTCTCAAATAAATCAATGCGTTAAAATACCCATTCCACTGTCCTACTGCCGCCCACAGAGCGATTACCGCAATTACCGCCTTTGAGAGCGGAAGTACAATACGGAAGAAGAAGCCCAGATACCCGCATCCGTCAAGCTGTGCCGCTTCCCAAAGATCATCCGGAATACTGCTTGAAAAGAAGGTTCTTCCGACAATGATATAATAGGTAACTACAGAAAACGGAAGTACCATAACCCAGAAAGTATCCAGCAGTTGAAACTGCTGTACCGCCAGATACGTCGGAATCAAACCACCGGTAAAAAACATCGGAATAAGATAAAACGCGGTAAACAGTTTTCTTCCGTACAGACGTTTTCTGGAAAGCGCATAGGACGCCGGAATATTTACCACCAACGTGATCACTGTTCCAACAATTACGTACAAGATCGTATTCTTGTATCCGGTCCAGATCTGCGGATAATTTTTCAGCTGTTCATACGCTTTAAAATTCACACCCTTCGGGAGAAACATGATCTCACCGGAAGATACCAGATTCGGATCACTGATCGATGCAATGACGATAAAATACATAGGATAAAGCGTGATCAGAATCAAAAGCACCGCAATTCCGTAGACAATAAAATCAAATATTTTATCTTCTTTTGACTTTTTCAATTTTGTGCCCTTTTTCAGGGCTTTTGCCTGACTCATGTTTTTCCTCCCTCCTAAATCAATGAAGTATCACTGAGTTTCTTCGAAATCTGATTAACCATCAGCAGCAGAGCGAGGTTGATCACATTATTAAACAGACCGATGGCTGCCGAGAGACTGTACTGATTACTGATCAGACCCATCTTGTAAACGTAAGTGGAGATGATCTCACTGGTACTGCTGTTCAACGTATTCTGCAGCAGATAAATCTTTTCAAATCCAACACTCATGACACTTCCCATACGCAGGATAAACATAATCGTTGCCGTCGGAAGAAGCGCCGGAATATCGATATGGAGCATTTTTTTCCATTTGCTCGCTCCATCCATCGTTGCCGCTTCATACAAAGTCGGATCAACCGCAGACAAGGTAGCTATATAAAGGATACTGTCCCATCCTACATGCTGCCATGCCTCGGACCATACATAGATGCTTGGGAACGCCTCTGCACTTCCCATCAGATTCGGCAGTTCAAATCCCAAAAGCCCGACAAGCTTTGCGATGATTCCTGTACTGGGAGACAGAAACAGAATCAACATACCACACATAACTACGGTCGAAATGAAATGCGGAAGGTATGTAGATACCTGAAAAAACTTTTTAAACCATTTGGATCGAATCTGATTGCACATCAAAGCCAGCGCAATCGGAAGCGGAAAAGTGACCAGAATCGTGTAAAGACTGATCACAATGGTGTTGCGGATCGTCAGCCCAAACTGATAGGAATTAAAGTACTGGATAAAATGCTTGAATCCTACCCATTCGCTTCCCATAATTCCTTCCGTCGGAACAAAATCTTTAAATGCGATAATAACTCCGTACATCGGATAGTAGGTAAACAACAGAAAAATAATGATGGACGGAAGCATCAGCAGATACAACGCCCTGCTCTCTTTCACACCTGCCAGAAAACTTTGTTTGTGTTTTGGTGCTGCACTTTTCTTTTTCACATATCATCCCTTCTTTCCCATTTTTTCATTTCCACTCCTCATCCTTTTGTGCATTTCGACTGCACTCACGAACAATTTGTATTTATATTATACATAAAATTTACATTATCCTCTTTCAGTTTTATGCAATTCGCATATCAAAAAAGAGACATTTTTATAATGTCTCTTTTTTGATAATGTTCGTTTTTTTGTTATTCACAGAACAGATTTTTAACATTTCTGTTTTCCTGTCGGCATCATTTACTTTCCTTTGACACCTGATTCCTGTATTCATTGGGCGTCATGCCTGTCAGATCACGGAATGACTTGCTGAAATAAGAAAAATTACTGTATCCTACCTCCAGTGCAATCTGGCTGACCGGAAGACCGGAATGAGCCAGATAATCTTTGGCTTTTTCAATTCGTCGTGCAGCGATATAGCTGGGAATACTCATCCCTGTCGTCGCTTTGAATAGCTTGGAAACATAATCCTCGGAAAGATAGACTTTCTTTGCCAGCAGACTGCGGGACAGTTCCTCGCCCAAATGATTTTCAATATATTCTTTGACTCTGCCGACTACATCTTCCTGGTCTTGTCCATACTGGCTGCTCCCCGTCAATGTCTCAAAAACCCATTCCACAAAAGCCAGCGTTGCATTCAGAGAATTGAACGCTTCCTTCTCTTTTCGATCAAACACACGGCTGTCAAACATTTGAGAAAAATTGATCTGCCGTTCGCCAAGATAACAGTACAGCATCTGCTCCAATTCCCGCAAAAATCGTTCAAGATTTTCAATCGTCAGTACATGCTGTTCAAACATCTGGCTCAAAAACTGACAGACATCCTGGCTGGTATCCTTAATATTTTTCGGAGTATTCAAAGATTTTTGCCATACTTCCCATGGAGGTGTTTCGTAACAATCTCTATTTGAGGAAGATCCCTTCTCTTCCGGAAGATCACTTTCCCGAACAATTCCGTCTTGACCAGGCAAAATTGTTTTTTCCATAAGTTCAATACGCTTCCATCCCACAGCAGTCTCGCTCACCGGACGTCCTTCTCCAATATACATACAGGATCTTTGAGGTAAAATTTTATTCAAATGCTTCTTCAGTTCTTTGGATGCTTCCAAAAACAGCTTTCCTTCTCCGGATTTTCGAAAAACCAACGCCCATTCATAATCACTGACTGGAACTACCGCATCCAGTTTCAATTCTTTTTCTGTAAAAAATTCCACCGTAATATTCCGGATCACAAAATTAAACAAGGACAAATCCTTTTTATAATTGATATCCTTGTGATCAGCAAAAATCCGAATCGTTTCCAGAAAAAGAATATCCTCCCTCCGGTACTTCTGTTCCTGGATTGCCCGATGCAGCATCTGTTCCTGTTCCGAAGCCGACATGAAAAATTCTTGCCAAAATTCCTCTCTGCTCCGTCTCCTGCTCTCACCATTGCGCCTGATGGCCTTTTCCTGCATCGCCTTGACGATTTTTCCCAGCACCGCTTCCAGGTCCTGATTAGAGATTGGCTTTAACAAATATTCCCGCGTGGAAAGCCGCAGCGCCTTCTGCGCATAGGCAAAATTTGCATAACTGCTCAGAAAAACGCATTCCACATCCATCTGCTCGCTCCTCACCCACTCCAGGAGCTCCAGCCCACTACCCTGAGGCATATCAATATCACACAGTAATAGCTGAATCGGGAACTCTTCCAACAGCTTCTGAGCCTGTCGGATATTGTAAGCAGTAAATACCATCGAAATTCCAATCTTTTCCCATTGCACGGTTTCTTCCAGCTTTTCAACCAGAATCTTGTCATCGTCTACAATCAGAATACTGATCTCCATTGTAAATTTCCCCCATTCTTCTTACGTCGTTCCAGAATTCAACAAAAGCCGTTATCAAGCGTTCGTTTTTTCTTTTTTGTATACCTTCTCCTGGGTAAACCCTCTTCCCTTCACCTCATTGACATTGCCGACGATCATAAACGCCTGCGGGTCCGTCTCCATCACCAGGCGATTCAGGACCCCCAGTTCACGGTTGGAGATCACCGTCATCACCATAGGCTGCTCCTTTTTCATAAATCCCGTCGTTGCGTGGATCAACGTAGAACCGCGGTCCAGCTCATGGATAATTTTTTCGTTCAGTTCCATATATTTTTTGCTGACGATTTTGACCTGCGTCTGGGATGTACCAATCAGGAGCACCTTGTCCAGAACCACCGTATAGATCATAACCAGCAGGATTCCATAGAGGATTTCTTCCTTATCGGAAAACAGCATCTGCAGAATCAGGATGGTCACGTCAAAGACGTACAGCATCACGGAAACAGGAAGACCGAATTTCTTTTTCAGGATCAGCGGCGGAATATCCATTCCTCCGGTGGACGCTCCCGCCCGGATCACGATCCCGATCCCGAATCCGATCATCAGTCCTCCAAATACCGTCGCAAGCATCGGGTCTTTTGTGATATCAGACAGCACTGGAATCTTCTGCAGGACTCCGAGGATCAGCGGATAATAAAAAGAACTCACCAGCGTAGTCAGCGCGAATTTCATTCCCAGGACCGCCGCTCCCAGCAGAAACATACAAAGATTCATAAGAAACACAAAGACCGAGACCGGAATATGCAGAAAGTATTCTGCCGTCAGGGCAAGTCCCGTGGTTCCTCCCGTGATCAGGCCCGTCGGCAGAACAAACATAACGATTCCCAGCGCGTAAACCGTATTTCCCAACAGGATCAACGGCAGCGTTTTTAAGAAATGGATTCCTCCAGAGTTTTCTTTCATATTTTTCCTCCTAATTGTATCCCAAAAGTATAGGGCTGCCGTACCAATAGAGAACCGCAGGCCGACAACCCTACTTTTTTATTATACACGAAATATTTTTTTTGAAAAGATGGAGAATCACGTATCTTCAAAACTGCCTTGTGCAATTTGCACGCTCTTCTCCTCTCAGCCGCGCGGCATCGGAATCCTCCGACACCAGTACCCGAAGTTCGGCTGTGCTGCGCCCTCCGCCGTGGGTTTCGCGGGACGAAACGCATGATATCCGAACATTCCTGCCATAAACTGTTCATTGGTATTGAACATTCCCGGCACGCACACAAAAAATACATCGGGACGGGAGGCATCCCTGCACAGAAGAAGATGCCCGTAATGATTCAGCCCATGATTCTGGAACTGGTTGCTGTCCAGCTGCCAGCCGAGTTTACGAAGCTGAGGAAGTTCCTGCCGGGTCACCTTTACACAGTCCGTCATCAGATCGTCATGAAATGGCTGGCAGTGCGCGCAGGTCTTCTGCACCTGCTCCCACCGATGAAATTCCGGGGAAGGTCTGTTCTGCATCTGCGGACAACCGGGAGATTTGCAGCGGGTTGTGTCCGGGTTTCTGTCAGAGTTTCTGCTGAGATTGCTCGCAGCCATCACCGGTATCTCAGCCTCTCTCTGTTCTGTTTTCTCCCGCTCTGTCTCTTCTGATATCTTCCGCTCTTCCCCTGTATTTTCCTGACTGCCCTTCTCCTGGAAATCCATGTTCTGCCGGGCGGCCGGATTTCCTGATTCCCTGTGTTTCTGTTTTTCACTGTTTTCTGTTCCAGTTTGCTGCCGGCGATCCATTTTTATTTCCGCTGTGTTTTTCGGCTCGCGGTTTTCTCTTCTTTCCGGCTCCCGCCTTTCCTTTTCCTCTGTTTCTTCCCTATCTGCTTCTTCTGTCATCTTCTGTTCCGCGTCCGCCTCCTGTTTCTGCCACCATTCTTCAAACCATTCCAGTCGGAGCGGCTCGTCGTCCCACTGGGTCGCAAACCGCCTTCCGCCGGCGGTGCAAAGAAGCAGCCCGCCCAGCTGATCCATCCGGTAAGGACTGCCGCCTACCTGCCGTTCCGGGAAATTCACCTGCCCCCGTACGCCTCCAGGACAGGAAAGCAACTCCCCTACAGAAACACCCAACAGACGGGCCTTTTCTCTGATCAGCCCAAAAACCTGAATTCTGCTTTTTTCCGGCAGATCACCAATCTTCAGCCAGAATCCCATCTGACAGATCCCATTCTTCGTCTCCACCCGGACGAATCCCCGGTTTTCGTCTTTCTTTCCTCCGGAATATTCATAAATATAAGATACAAAACGCTGGTATGCCATTTTTCTGCCCCCTTTGACTACTTGCAGCGCCTTTCGTGTTTCAAAGCACGAAAAGAACTTTTCGAACACACTCTAGTATATGTCACGATAAATACCTTATTGTTTCGGTGAGGATGCTTTTTCGAGAGTACAGTTGTAAAAACGCAGGCGTAGCGGGCTACGCTGAGGCTTTTACAACTGTGCTATCGAGAAAGCAGACCAGCGAAACATGAGGTTATTTATCGTGACTTATACTAGCTTATGACCTGTACCTAAGGAATATGCGGGGCCTGTACTGTGACAGTTTCTCCGGCAGAATAGAGCCTGATACCAGAGAATTCTTGCGACTGATCCCTGCGGAATTGCGGAACCCCTGTTTGCATCTTCTCACCCCATATGGTAGAATAAAGAATACAGTTCATCCGGCCGCTGAACGGACAAGCGGTCGGCTGCTGTTCAGAGAAAAGGAGCTGCAAGCTATGACCAGAGAAGAACATTACATGCGTGAAGCCATCAAACAGGCAAAGAAGGCCGCCGCCCTCAAAGAAGTCCCCATCGGATGCGTCATCGTCTATGAGGACAAGATCATTGCCCGCGGCTACAACCGCCGCAACACGAACAAAAACACCCTCTCCCACGCCGAACTGAATGCCATCCGCAAGGCGAGCAAAAAACTGGGAGACTGGCGTCTGGAAGGCTGTACCCTTTACGTTACGCTGGAACCATGCCAGATGTGTGCCGGCGCCATCGTTCAGGCGCGCGTCAGTGAAGTTGTGATCGGCTGTATGAATCCAAAAGCCGGATGCGCAGGCTCTATCCTGAATCTTCTGGAAATGGCGCAGTTCAACCACCAGGTCAAGGTGACCCGCAATGTGCTGCAGGAAGAATGCAGCGAAATGCTGAAAGACTTTTTCCGCCAGCTCCGTGTATGGAAAAAAGAGGAGAAAGAGCGAAAAAAGGCGCTGCTTTCTGAACACACAGAAGCATGAGAAACAAAAGCATGCATCCATTCAGCCAACGGAACTGATGCGAAGGCAGAAAAATAAAAATTTCGGTTGACGGATACACCGGAAAGATTTATAATTAATTACTGTCTGGTAATTCTGACAGGACAGCCTGCTGTCCGGAATACCGTTCAACTATGGAGACGTATCGAAGCGGTCATAACGGGGCGCACTCGAAATGCGTTTGCCCTCCGGGGCACGAGGGTTCGAATCCCTCCGTCTCCGTCACTTACAGAAAATCCGGCAGTCTGAGGACTGCCGGATCATTCTTTCTCTGAAAATTTTCAAACACGCTCGAAAGGAGCCTGCGATACTATGAACGAATACTTTTCCAGTCCCATTTGATTTTTCTTCGGAACTTTGTTTGTCAGCGGACCACACCATTTGATTGTCCGTAAACGCAGACAGGGTTTCTTTCCGACGAAAAATTTAAGAATGGAAAGGAAAATGTATCATGGAAGTATCCTGCAGAAAAAATCTCTTTCTCCTGTACGGAATTTCTTTTTTTCAGGGCATGGTGTTTTACGCCCCCATCGCCACTTTGTACCGCCAAAATTCAGGGCTTGATATTTTCCAGATTTCTCTGATCGAGAGCATTTCTCTCGTCTTATGCGTGATCCTGGAATTTCCCTGGGGAGTTCTTGCTGACAGAATCGGCTACCGAAAGACGATGATCTTTTGCACCGCCGTCTTTTTCCTGTCAAAAATTATTTTCTGGCAAGCCGATGATTTCACCGGATTTCTGGTGGAACGGATTTTTCTGAGCGTTGCCGTCGCCGGGTTGTCCGGGGTAGATACGAGTTTTCTGTATCTCTCGGTTCCCGACGGACAATTTCAGAAAGCCTGTGGAATTTATGAAAGTATGGGAACGGCAGGTCTGCTGTTTTCATCTCTTGTTTTTACTTTATTTCTGAAGGACAATTATCGCGGAGCCGGATTTTTCACTGTGCTTACCTATGGCGCTGCCTTTGTGCTGTCCCTCTTTCTTTCCCGGCTGCCCGGCAATCCATCTGCCCGGCCGGAAAAACACAGAAACAAGCCGATATGCTTCCGACAATCGTTGGATCTCCTGAAAAATTTTTTTGCCAGCCGCAGACTGCTCCTCTTTCTTGCAGGAACAGCCCTGCTCTTGGAAACACGGCAAAATATCACGGTGTTTTTCAATCAACTTCAATACATTCGCTGCGGACTCTCCGAGTCTGCCATCGGGATTCTTTTCCTTTTGACTTCCGTCGCAGGGCTTGCCGGAGCCGCTTCGTCTGCGGTCACCCGGAAAATCGGTGAATTCGCTTTGTCGTCTGCCTGCTTTCTCTTTCCGGCTTTCTTCTGCTTCCTGCTGAGCTGGACGGAAAACCCGTTCCTTTCAGCAGTATGTATCATCGGCATACAGCTTGCCGTTTCTCTTTTCTATCCGCTGCAAAGCCGGTTTCAAAATGAAGAGATCCACGTTTCCAACCGTGCCTCTGCCCTGAGTCTTCAGGCGGTATTTCTCGAATGTACCGGCGCAGTTGTCAGTCCGGTATATGGCTGTCTGGCGGATATCAGCCTTCCGATAAGTTTTCTCGCCGCCTCCGCAGCCTGCCTGGCGGGATATCTGCTGTTTCTTTTCTGGTATAAAAAGCGCAGCGCGGGATCGTAATTCCCGCGCTGCCATTGCAGACCATACACCCATGTAACCACTATTTTATGCAGGTGTATCCAACCTTTTATGAATCAAACATCTGCGCCCCGAAAATCTCCTTCAGTTTCTCCACAGATACCTTCGGCGTCCGGTCTTCATGCAGCAGGCCGTTCACTTCCTGCATCACATCCGTAAGCTGGGTATAGCAGAATCCGCTAAATTTTCCGCTTCGGATCAGGAACTCTGTGATCGGCTGCAGGCGCTGGATAAATTCCTCCTCATTTCTTACCTTCCGGTAATAGCCCCAGCCTTCTTCCTCTTTCTTTTCAAAAGCAATTCCGCCGTACTCGGTCAGGATCACAGGCTGCCCCTGGTATTCGTTATCTGCCGCGAACAACTGACGGCTCTCCGAATATCCGCTGCAGATTTCTTCCATGTCGTCGTATTTTTGAATGGTCTCCGGGAACAGCGCATAATCATGGATCGCACAGATATCCGTTTCACTTACCTGCTCCCAGCCGTCATTGGAGCTGACCAGGCGCACAGGATCCAGGGACCGGATCAGATAGGTGAGCATCCGGCAGTAATCCTGCTGCTGGGCATTGTCGAGAACTTCACGGACACCCCAGCTTTCATTGACCGGAACCCAGGTCACAATACAGGGATGGTTGTAATCGCGCTCCACAAAACGCACCAGTTCCCTCGCCGATGCCTCCACCGCGTTGTCATTGAACTGATAAGCGCTCGGCAGCTCGCCCCAGACGATCAGCCCAAGCCGGTCTGCCCAGTAATAATATCTCGGATCCTCGATCTTCTGATGCTTTCTCGCACCGTTGAATCCCATCTTCTTCGTCAAAAGGATATCTTTTTTGATCGCCTCATCGCTCGGCGGCGTCAGGATAGACTCCGGCCAGTATCCCTGATCCAGGATCAGCCGCTGATAAAAAACACTTCCGTTCAGAAGGATTCGTCCGTTGACATATTCGATACTTCTCATACCAAAGTATGTCTCCACCTCATCCTCACAGACTTCCGCTCCGGAAGCATCTCCGGAAAATACTTTCACACAGACATCGATCAGATTCGGCTCCTCCGGCGTCCACAAAAGTTCATTTCGGCGGATATCATAATCCGGAAGCGTCACCACCGCCTTGCCATAACCGTGACGGCACAACAGTCTCTGGCTGCCAAGGAAAATGCTGTCCTTCTGTGTCCTGGCCGTCAGTTCCACCATCGTATCCTCCGTATCGGAGACAAACACTTCACAAAGTACGCTCAGACTACTCACATCCGGCGTATACTTCACACGCTTCAGATGAACCTTTCCCACATATTCCAGCCAGACACTCTGCCAGATCCCGGTACACGGAGTATACCAGCATCCGAACTTCTCTCCGGTCCAGGATTGCTTTCCCCGCGGCTTGTCAGAATTGGTATCATCCGTCGCCTGTACTTTGATCTCATTTTCACCGCTGGTTACAAACGGTGTGATATCCATCTCAAAAGCGGAATATCCTCCCACATGTTCTCCCACGTACTGCCCGTTGACCCAGACTTTCGCTTCCGAATCCACCGCTCCGAACTTCAGAAGCAGCCGCTTCCCTGCCAGCTTTTCTTCTTTCAGCTCTACGGTTCTGCGGTACCATACGGTCTTGCAGTCTTTCGTTTCTCCTATCCCGCTCATACTGGACTGATAACAGAACGGTACCTGGATCTGCCGGTCAAAAACCGGTTCTTCAAAAGAAAACTCCCAGGTTCCGTTCAATATCTCCCACTCATTTCTCACAAAGTCCGGACGTGGAAATTCCGGACAGGGTATTGTCTGCTCCATAAATACCTTCTCCTTTCTGTACCCTCCATTTTCTGCACATATCCGGACATGCTACGGAATCATATTTCCCGCCGCCTGATACAGCCCATACCATTCCTGCCGTGTCAGCGGCAGTTCCGATCCTCTCGCCGCCTCCCGCACCCTGGATGGCTTCGTTGTTCCCAGAATCACCTGCATATCCGCCGGATGTCTGGTCAGCCATGCGACTGCGATCGCCGTGTTTGTCACACCATATTTTTCCGCAAGTTCCTCTATTTTTTCATTCAGTTTCCCGTACTTCTCCCGGTCATTGAGAAAGACGCCCTCAAACATCCCTTTCTGGAACGGCGACCACGCCTGAAGCGTGATTCCCTTCAGCCGGCTGTATTCCATAATGCTTCCCTCACGGCAGACTCCCTGCGGAATTGCCATATTGACCGCCATGCCGCTGTCGATCGCCGGCGTATGGACAATACTCATCTGCAGCTGGTCGACGATCAGTTTCTGGCGCACGGTATGCTGCAGCAATTCCATCTGCATGGGATTCTGATTGGAAACGCCAAAATAGCGCACCTTTCCGGACTGTTCCAGACGATCGAATGCCTCCGCGACCTCCTCCGGCTCCATCAGCGCATCCGGCCGGTGCAGAAGCAGAACATCCAGATACTCTGTGTTCAGCCTTTTCAATATTCCATCCACCGATTCCAGGATGTAATCCCTGGAAAAATCATAAAACCCCTGGCGAATGCCGCACTTACTCTGCAGATAAATCTGCCCGCGCAGTTCCGGCTTCTTTTTCAAAAGCTTTCCAAACGCAGTCTCACAGGCGCCGCCCCCGTAAATGTCCGCATGATCAAAAAAGTTGACGCCTTCGCTCAGATAGGTCTCGGTCAGTTCCTCCAGTTCCTTTTCCGAAAGTTCTCCGATCCTCATACACCCCATCACAAGATTGGAAACTTCCAGATCCGTATGTTTGATCCTGATTTTCTTCATAATATCCCCCTTAATACATCATTCCACAAAATGGATCCTGCTCTCATCGTACCGGTTTTGCTGCGGCCTGCTCTCCGCCGGATACCCAAGAGCAAACATGGAGAATACCTCCACATCCTCCGGCAAATCCAGCACCTGATGGACCGCATCCATACGCTTCCTGTCCGGAGCGATCCCAAACCATACGCCGCCAAGTCCCAGCGCATCCGTTTCCAGCCAGATATTCTCCTGAGCGATCGACAGATCAATCTGCGCATATTCCGGCGCGATCAGTCCATGCTTCCGGTATACCGGAACGATCACAACCGGAGCGCCCGCCGCGCAGCCGGAATAGGGACTTACCCCGGAAAGTTCCCGGATCTTCTCCCTGTCCGTCACCACATAAAATTCCCAGGGCTGCTGATTGCAGGCACTGGGAGCCTGCATACCGGCCTTCAGGATCTGAAGGATCTTCTCTTTCTCAACCATTTTGACTTCATACTTTCTTACACTGATTCTGTGAAAAATACTGTCCATATTCAACTCCTCCTGTTCTGTCTTCTTCGCTCCGTTCCTGCAAATCCACGCTTTCATCCCTCACGCGTCACGAAAATCCCTGCTGCAATTCCTGCCGCTCCCCCGGCGCACTTTGCCGCCAGCAAAGCGCCAAGCAGCTGCGGAGCGGCGCTCACCGTAAAGCCAAGATGGGCGGACAGCATACTGGCAGCGCAGACCATACACGCAACATTGACCAGCTTTCCCCTCTGATCCATATCCTTCAGCATCGTGATCGCAGGAACCACACTGACAAAGCTGACAAACAGCCCGGCAATACTGGCACTATTCATTCCCAGCCTGCCGCCCACACGTTCCAGCGGTTTTTTCAGCATTCTCTGCAGAAGTTCCGTCATGGGAAGGCTGCCCAGCATCACGATCCCGATGGAAGAAACCGTTGCCATCGCGTCCTCAATGGGTGTCATGGAAAGCGGCGGTTTTCTTCCCAGCATATAAGACACTGCCCCAACTGCCAGTCCAAGGATGGTCAGGATACGGATACCGGACGCAAAATACTGGAACCCCCGCACCATTTTTTTCGGAAACATCCGAAGCCCGACAAGGATCAGTATCGCCAGCAAAAAGACCGGAAGGCTCTGCCACAGGACCTGGACCGGACCAAGCCCCGACAGGAGACCGCCCACAAACAGCGCCGCCGGCATCACAATGATCCCTGTCATAATCCCGCGGGCAAACACTTCATGATCCTTTTCATGGATCAGCCCCATACCCATCGGTATCGTAAAGACAAGGGTACATCCAAACGTGGAAGCCACAACGATTCCCGCGTAGCCGCCGACCAACGCATCGTCCGCGAGCCCTTCCGCAAGCTGAAATCCTCCCATATCGATTGCCAGAAAACCTCCGAAAATCCCCGGATCCAGTCCCACAGCGCGGCAGACCGGAGCAACCACAGCCTGTAGGATTTCAGCCAAAACCGGCGCCAGACAGATGATCCCGACCATGGAAACCGCCGTAGGACCAAGGAGGAGAAATCCTTCCTCCATCTTTCTCCCATATCCTTTCCGGTTCCCGAAGATCCAGTCAACAGCGCCGATGACCACACCCACAGCCATGATTCCCATAATGACCTGGTTAATCATGAGCTGCTTCCTCCGGAATCCTGCAGACATCCACCCAGCCCAGCGCCATGGAAAACTCTTCCAGCTCCGGAAGCGTCACTTCAATGGCGCTGTTGCTGCTTCCACAGGCGGGAAAAACCGTTTCAAACCGTTTCAGGGACTCATCCAGATACACCCTGACACCCTCGTTCACCGCAAACGGACAGACACCGCCGACCGCATGCCCGGTCTTTTTCTCCACGTCATCGAAAGAAAGCATCTTCGGTTTTTTCCCGAAACATGCTTTGAACTTTCCGTTGTTTACCTTTGCGTCTCCCGCCGCAACGATCAGAATGCATCCATCTTCCGCTTCGAAAGAAAGCGTTTTTGCAATCCTCTGTTCCTCACAGCCCAGCGCCTTCGCCGCCAGTTCCACCGTCGCGCTGGACAGGTCCAGCTCTCTCACACGGTCCTGTGCGTCCCATCGCTCCAGCCATTTTTTTACTTTTTCAATCGCCATCTTCTCTTCCCCGCTTGTCGTTTTCTTCTGTAACCGGAGCACATTCCAGACTCCGGCTGCTGCTCAACATTATATCACAACACGGGTGTTTACGCACGCTCTGGATTTTTTTTGATTTCGCATGCCGCCACGATGGATCCGCACACCGTCATGACACCAAAAACAACACTCTTCCAGTCCGGAATCGTATGGAGAAAAACCGCTCCAAAGATAAGCGCCCACGCGGAATAAGTGATATCCAGCGGCATTGCCTTGGACGCTCCCAGCAGATGGATCGCCTTATAATAGCAGAGATAAGAAGCCGTTCCGAAAAATGCCGCCGCCAGGATGACAACCATCGGAGTGGAAACTGCCGCCGAAACCGCAAACTTCCAGCCGTTCAGCAGCGGCAGAAGCACCACGCCGTAAAAGACCGCCGAAGTCCCCTGCCGGATCATCAGCGCATGTTCGTTGGTCACTTCCGGATCCCGCATTCCGTAAGCACAGATCACTGCCTCCAGGGACCATCCAAGCACACAGACCGCCGCACAGACAAAGCCCAGCACATAATTTTCCCCTGCTTCTCCCGGCGTATAGCCAAGTCCGATCACTCCAAGCAGGCTCACCGCCAGTCCGGCAATCTGATATCCCTGCATTTTTTCTTTCAGAAAAATGCTGGAAAACAGTGCGCCGAACGCCGGAAAAATGGAGGACACGATGGAGGTATATCCCGCGCCCATATAGTGGATCGCCGCCACATAGCCGGACATTCCCACAGGCCCGCCCAGCAGCGCCCCAAGCAGAATGAATTTTCCGCTTCGGGTCTTCAGCGCCCTTCTCACTCCCTGAAACTGTTTCCTGATCCCTGTATACAGAAGCATCCACAGCGCCGAACAAAAATCATGCAGAAACGTACTGACAAACGGCGCCAGAAAGACTGCTTCCTCTGTGGAGATAAATGGAGCCATCGTCAGCGCGATTCCCAGAATCACCGTATCCGCTGCCCAAAACACACCTGCCATCAAGCCTGTAATCATATGTAATCCCTCTCTTCTCTTTTCCGGTAGGAAAAATTTTTTTGTCTTATCTACAGACTATAGCACATCGGTATCCTCCGCGCAACTGTTTTTGTTCATTTTATGAACAAGTTTCGTTTATTTTTTATATTCCTTCTATTTTTTCCTGCGGCAAATTTCAAAATTGCTTTTGCAAACGTTAAAACACATCTCAGAAAAAGCCTCTTTCACGCATGGTCCAGTATCACAAAGGGCATCCTGAAAACACATGCTTTCAGAATGCCCATTAAACTTTTATGCCTGATATTTCTCCGCCTGTTCACGGATCAGATCCAGATCATCAAAATAGTTGATCTTCATCGCGTCTCTGACCTCCTGCAGCGTCTGTTCCGCCACCTCTCTCGCCTGTCTGCTTCCCTCTTTGAGTACGTCATAAACATACGGAATATCCTTCTGGAACTCTTTTCTTCTGTTTCGGATTGGCTCCAGCGTCTCCTGCAGCACTTCGTTCAGGAAACGTTTCACCTTCACATCGCCAAGGCCGCCTCTGCGATAATGATCCTTCAGTTCATCCAGATTTGCGTATTCAGGAAGATAGCGCTCAAAATGCTCCGGACAGCTGAATGCATCCAGATAAGTGAACACGGTATTTCCCTCGATCTTTCCCGGATCCTGCACGCGGATATGATCCGGATCCGTGTACATGCTCATGACTTTCTTTTTGATATCCTCCGGTTCCTCGGACAGATAGATACAGTTTCCAAGAGACTTGCTCATCTTCGCCTTTCCGTCGATGCCAGGAAGGCGCAGGCATGCCTCCTGCTCCGGCAGAAGAATCTTCGGATCTACCAGCGTCTCACCGTATACGGAGTTGAATTTATGCACAATCTCTTTCGTCTGCTCGATCATCGGCATCTGATCCTCGCCCACCGGAACCGTGGTAGCTTTGAACGCCGTGATATCCGCCGCCTGGCTGATCGGATAGCAGAAAAATCCCACCGGAATGCTCGCCTCGAAATTCCTCATCTGGATCTCCGCCTTTACCGTTGGATTTCTCTGAAGACGGGACACCGTCACCAGGTTCATATAATAAAAGGACAATTCACAGAGCTGCGGAATCTGAGACTGGATCAGCAGTGTGGATTTTGCCGGATCCAGACCGCACGCCAGGTAATCCAGCGCAACCTCAATGACATTCTGGCGCACCTTTTCCGGATTATCCGCATTGTCCGTCAGCGCCTGCGCGTCCGCGATCATAATAAATATTTTTTCGTATTCCCCTGAATTCTGAAGCTCCACCCTCCGTCTCAGAGACCCTACATAGTGTCCTACATGAAGTTTTCCTGTCGGTCTGTCACCGGTCAGAATAATCTTTCCCATCTTTTTTCCCTCCTGATCTTTTCATTTTCTCCGCTTCCATCGATACGAAACGCATATCACTGAAGCGTGTTTGAAAATTGCTTTCTGCAAGATATGCATGCAGGCATGACCGCCTGGCCTGCTGCCCGCAAATATGAAAAAGAATCCTGCTTTGCAGGATTCTCCGCCTGCGGCGGGTCGCACAAGCGACATCTTCCACTCCGCCGCAGTGCGATCCTCGCGGAGCGTTTTTATTTCTAGGAAAGCAATTTCCTATGAAATAGAAAAAGCTCCCGTCCCCAAAGGAACAGAAGCCAAAATTCTGATTGCCACCTGTGTGGAATTTCACATACCTGCATATGCTCTCATCATAACGGTTAGAGTTTCCGTCAGCGCCTACTGTAAGGTTCGGGCTGCCCTCGTAAGTCCATTCACCCAGATCCGAAATACTGCCTTTCCACCTCCGGCAGCTCTCTGTCATTTCTTCCGTCTGCGCTACTACTCTTACTCATCGGTTTTTCTATCGGTTCTGTTTCGTATTATACACCGCGCAGCCGCCCAAAGTCAAGGAAAAACACAGCCGAAAACATCGTCAAAGCATTCCTTTTCGAAACGCTTCGGCGACTTCTGCCAGGGACTCCATTTTGGCGAACAGCAGATCATCCACGCAGGAGGAATCCGTCAGCAGATCCGGGATCATGATGACTTTCATTCCCGCCGCATATCCGGACCGGATGCCGTTGTAGGAATCTTCCAGCGCAAGCGCATGCTCCGGCAGGACGTTCAGTTTTTCACAGGCTTTCTGATAAATATCCGGAGCCGGTTTGGAGTGCTCCACCATGTTTCCCGTCACAATTTCCTGAAAGTAACTGTACACCTTCGTCTCCTTCAGAAGTTCCACGGTATTCTCATAACTGGAGGATGTTGCGACTGCCAGCTTCATCTGCTTCTCTTTCAATACCTCCAGCAACTCATACAGACCTTTTTTGACCGGTGTCCCGTTCTCCCGGGTATCCCGCGCGACCTCCGCCCGGTAATTTTCCCGGAATTCCAGATAGGGAAAGTCTTCGCCGTAGGCGCTTTTAAAATACCTCTCCCTCTCCGCATTGTTCAGACCGAGGGTGTGATAAATATCTTTTCCCATTTTTCCAAATCCCATCTTCACGCCCACGACATCCCAGCTCCGCTGGATCATCCGTTCGCTGTCAAACATCAGCCCGTCCATGTCAAAAACAACTGCCTGAAACATAATTACTCCCTTTCTTTTTCCTCGTTGATCTTCAGGAACACATAGTTCTCCGGGGTGGAATGTTCTTCGCTGAACCGGTATCTCAAATGGTCAAATCCTTTCAGATCCTCCGGTTCCCTGGCTCCCGTCTGCGCCATGTAACGCACCATCTCTCCCCGTGCCATTTTGGCAAGGGTGGCTTTCTGGCGTACCTTCCCGTCGGCAAACTCACCAAACACGCAGGTCACATACCGGTCTTCCGGCTGCAGATATTTTTCCACACATCTGGAGTATTCTTTCGAGGCAAGATTCACGATCACCCCGTCCTCTCCCCGCACCGCACGGTACAGCCGGTCTCCCCAGAACCCATAGAGATCCTTCGTTCCCGCCACCGCCGCCTTCGCCTGCATTTCCAGACGATAAGGCACGATGCCGTCCAGAGGCTTCAGCGCACCGTAAAACCCGGAGAGAATGTACAGATGTTCCTGAATATAGGCAATCTCCCTGTCCTCAAACACCGAGGGAGCCATATACTGGTACTGGATTCCTTCGTAGGCGAGGATGGCAGGCGTCAGATTTTTTTCAAGATTCATCTTCTGAAACCTCTCATAATTCTGACGGGCAATAGCGTCATTGCATTTCCAGAGCTCCTTTGCTTCTTCATAGGTAAGCGCCCTGATCCACTCCGCCAATTCCGATGCCTCCGCAAGGAACTGCGGCACTTCCCTGTAAGGGTAGAGTTCCGGCTCAACGTTCATTTTCTTTGCCGGTGAGATAATAACTTTCATAACCGATCCTTTCACTATTGCAAAGCAATTTTCAAACGCGCTCTAGGCGAATGCCCTTATCATTCCGCTAACAGAACAGCTGCATCTGTCCTATTGTGAAACGCTGTACAAGTTACTTTTCAATATCCAGAACAAACACCGCTGCCGCTCCTTCTCCATAGGACTGTTTTTTCAGAAACCGGAATCCACACTTCTCAGTATAGAATCTGTGATTCCTCGTGGAGTAGTCCGGGGTTTCCACATACCACCTTCTTGCCTCCGGAAATTTCCGCCGGATGGCTTTCCAGGCGTCGGTTCCGATTCCATGGCTTTTTCTGTCCGGATCGATAAAAAGCAGTTCCAGCGTACAGACATCTCCGTCCGTTGAAACAGCAAACCCTCCGATAATCTCTCCATGCCACAGAATTTTTCCCGTGGTACAATTTTCCTTTTCCTTCAGTCTTCTCAGCAGGGAGCCGTCTGCATAGCCGGAAGGTCCGTCCTCTTCCAGGGACGTATGCATCCGGGTATCGTCGTCAAACGCACGCTTCATGATATCCGCCAGTACGCTTACATCCGCTTCCGTGATCTCCTCCAACTGTACCTCCTGAGACAATGGGTTTTCCATTCTTTCTTCCCTACACATACCGATCCACCGTCACAAAGAGACGTCCCTTTCTCGTCTCACTCTTTACGCCCCGGTAGACAAACCGGCCCATATGGCGCACAGAGACGATCGCTCCTTCCGCCGGAACTTCCGACGCGGACATCACAAGCCGGCCGTTAACAAACACCTGACCTGCCTCCAGGCAGGGCACCATCTTGCTCCGGGAGGTCTTGAACGCCAGCGCAAGCAGCGCGTCCAGTCTCACCGACGCAACACTTCCCTCGATCGTCTCAAACTCCGGCTGCAGCACTTCCGCCGGAACTTCTCCGATTTCCGCGTATACCCTTGTATGGCGCACCTGTCCCAGATTCTCACAGATATAATCCGCCAGATCCGTCATACAGAACAGCCAGGCTCTCGTTCCATCCGTCACGATATCTCCGGTCTTATGGCGTTCAATCCCAAGATTCATCAGCGCGCCCAGATAGTCCCGGTGGCTGAGTTTGTCGGCAAACTTTTCGTTGAGCGGGAGGATATGGACGCAGGAAACCGGAAGCATGGATTCGTCTCCTTCCTCCAGATAAGAGGGCAGGAACATTCCAACTTTCCGCTCCGCCATAGGATATCCTCCCGCCAGCACGTAGCGTACCCCTTTCTGTTTCCGCATGGTGCGGTAAAAAATGTCCTGTTCATTCAGATTGAGAAATTCCGTATGGGTCGGAATATCCCGCATCCTGCATTTCTCCGCAAGTTCCTCCACACGCTTTTCCAGCCACTGCTCCTCATTCATTCCGTTCTTCCTTTCGTTTCTAACGTTTTCGAGCGTGTCCAAAACAGCACCCTGTTTTCAGACACGCCCGGATGTTTCTTCTTATCACAGGATCATCGAAAGGGAAATTCTGTTCTTTTTCAGATCCACACCGATGACTTTCACCTCTACGATGTCACCCACATGAATGACATCCAGCGGATGTTTGATGAATTTTTTGTTGGTGATCTGGGAGATATGGACCAGTCCGTCCTGATGGACTCCGATATCCACAAACGCGCCGAAATCAATGACGTTGCGGACGGTACCTTTCAGTACCATTCCCTCTTTCAGATCTTTCATTTCCAGAACATCGGTACGAAGGATCGGTTTCGGCATTTCATCACGGGGATCTCGTCCCGGTTTTTTCAGTTCTTTTTCGATATCTCTCAGCGTAATCTCTCCGATTCCCAGTTCTGCCGCCATCTTCTTATAATCCTGAATGAAGATGACTGCCGTTCCGTCCAGAATCTGTTCCGGCTTCATTCCCATTTTCTCCAGCAGCTTTCTCGCCGCCTCATAGCTTTCCGGGTGAACGCTGGTTGCATCCAGAGGGTCTTTTCCTCCGGTGATCCGCAGAAATCCGGCACACTGTTCAAACGCCTTCGGTCCCAGCTTGGAAACCTTCATCAGTTCCTTTCTGCTCTGGAAACGTCCGTTTTCCTCCCGGTAAGCGACGATATTTTTCGCGATTGCCTTTGAAATTCCGGAGATATATTCCAGCAGAGACGCGGAAGCTGTATTCAGGTCGACGCCGACTTTGTTGACCGAATCCTCCACGACGCCTGTCAAAGCTTCGCCCAGTTTCTTCTGGTTCATATCATGCTGATACTGTCCCACACCGATGGACTTCGGATCGATCTTCACCAGTTCCGCCAGCGGATCCTGCACTCTTCTTGCAATGGATGCCGCGCTTCTCTGTCCCACGTCAAAATTCGGAAATTCTTCCGTCGCCAGTTTGCTGGCGGAATAGACAGAAGCACCCGCTTCATTGGTGATCACATAAGAAACCTTCTCCGGAATTTCTTTCAGGATCTCCACGATGATCTGTTCGGATTCCCGGCATGCGGTTCCATTTCCCACAGAAATCAGCGTCACTCCGTAAGTATGGATCAGTTCTTTGACTTTGTCCTTTGCCGCCTGGATCTTCCTCTCATTGGTCGGAGCGGTCGGATATACGACAGCGGTATCCAACACCTTTCCGGTCTCATCCACAACCGCCAGCTTGCATCCCGTACGGAACGCCGGATCCCATCCAAGCACCACCTGCCCCGCAATCGGCGGCTGCAGAAGCAGCTGTTCCAGATTCTTTCCAAAGACGCGGATCGACGAATCCTCCGCCTTTTCCGTCAGCTCGCTTCGCACCTCACGCTCGATGGCAGGCGCGATCAGACGGTTATAGGCATCAGCGATCGTCGCCCTGAGCACTGGTGTGGTATACGGATTTTCCGTTTTGATGATCTGCTTTTCCAGATACCGGAGGATCTCCTCCACCGGCGCTTCAATCTTGACCGTCAGGAATTTCTCCTTTTCCCCGCGGTTCAGAGCCAGGACACGGTGGGAAGCGATCTGTGAAACCGGCTCGGACGCATCGTAATATTTCTCGTAGACAGAGGAAGCATTTTCATCCCTCGCAGAGGATACGATCTGGCCTTTCTTCATCGTCCGCTTACGGATTTCCATCCGGTAATCTGCTTCATCGGAAATCATTTCCGCCAGGATATCACAGGCTCCTGCCAGCGCTTCCTGCACCGTAGTAACCTCTTTTTCCTCGGAAAGATACGGTTCCGCCAGTTTTTCCAGCGGCTCTTTTGCCTCCTGCGCCAGGATTGCCTGTGCCAGCGGTTCCAGTCCTTTCTCCTTCGCAATGGTAGCGCGGGTACGCCGTTTCGGACGGTACGGGCGGTAAAGATCCTCAACGACCACAAGGGTCTGCGCAGCCTGAATCGACGCTTTCAGTTCTTCCGTCAGCTTGCCCTGATCTTCAATACTGGAAAGCACCTGTTTTTTCCGGTCTTCCAGATTACGCAGGTAAGTCAGACGTTCCGACAGCGCACGCAGCACTTCGTCGTTGAGCGATCCCGTCATTTCTTTCCGGTAACGGGCAATAAACGGAATGGTATTGCCCTCATCGATCAGTTTTACTGCAGCATCCACCTGTTCTTCACGAACGTTCAGCTCTTCTGCCAGTACCTTATTTATATTCATGCTAATAATTCCTCCTTGGTTTTTGCCTGTTAATACCTTATCAAGAGCACTTGCTTTTGTCAACTGTGCATGATAAAATCATCTTAAAATCGCAAACCAGTCAAATCCCCCGCAGCAAGCTACGGGGCAGCAAGCTTGTAGCGCAGCAGAGCTGCGGGATATCTGACCCTCGCGGCAGTCGCCAAATGGACATGCAAGCATGTCCGCTTGGCTCGTTGCCCGCGGGAATGAGAAGGGAGACTTTTATGAATCTATATCAGCAAAACCCACAGGATCCGTATCAACAGGATCCTTATCAGCAGAATCCCTATCACCAGGATCCTTACGGGCAGAATCCGCAGGATCCCTATCAGCAGAACCCTTATCAGCAGCCGCAAAGGTACAAAGAACCCGGCTCCTCCGGAATGGCGGTAGCCTCTGTGATCCTCGGTGTCTGTTCCTTTATCTTTGTGATCAGCGGTCTTTCTCCGCTTCTCGGAAGCCTCGGTATCCTTCTTGCGCTGCTCAGCCGCGGTTCCGGAAAAATGAGTGTTACCGGAAGAGCCGGTTTGATCGCTTCCATCTTCGGCCTTGTGATCGGCACAGGAATCCTGATCTTCCTGACCGCGTTTCTGCTCCAGAATACTACGATCGACCAGCAGTATGAGCAAATTGACCGGTATTACAGGGAATACAGCGATGATTACGATGACGATTACAATGATTTCCTGGATGAATTTGGTGATGGCTACGACGACTATTTTTCTCCTGGGGACGGCTGGTACCGTACCCCGGACACTTCACCGGATAGCGGAACCATTATCTGATCCGGCAGCTTGCTAACACTGCGTAACGGTTCAGCGGACTGAACTGCTGCGTCAATGACAACATCAAAGGAGAATTTACCATGTACGAAAAAAAGAAACGTTCTGCCGAACTGAAACAGCTGGCACGAGAAGCCCTGGTCGGCCGTTACGGCGTGATGGCAGGCGCCACTGCACTGCTGACCGCACTGAATTTTCTTGCGATCCTGATCCCTCTGTGGATTTTTCCCGGAACTTCTGTTTTCAGCCAGATCTGCCAGTTTGCAGTCAGTATTGTAACCTCGCTTCTGATCAGCCTGTTCGGAGCCGGTATGGCATGTCTTGCGCTGGATGTCACCCGCGGACAAAAACCTCCCTTTGGAAATATGCTCTATCCTTTTTTCCATCACCCGGATCGGTTTCTGATCATGTCACTGGTACTTGTTGCAATCCAATCGGTGCTGCAGATTCCCGTTTATGTGCTCGACGATCTTTATTCCAGTACCTTCCTGACACATAATTACGGACTGGAAGAGGCAATTGGATACTTATATTTTTCCCTGCTGTGTTCTTCCATCTCCACGCTGATCTACACCATCATTGCCCTGCGTTTTGCCATGGCTTCCTATCTGCTGATAGAATATGAGGACCTCAGCGGAATCCAGGCGCTGAAAGAAAGCGCGCGGATGATGAAAGGACACAAAGCACGTTATTTCTATGTCTCCATCAGTTTCTTCGGCATGTTGCTGCTCGGTTCCGTAACCTGCGGGATTGGCATGCTCTGGATCACGCCTTATATGGAAACTACATTTGCTTACTTTTACCGCGACCTGAAAAACGAAATCTGAGTTTTTCAGGTCGTTTTCTTTTAGTCGCGTTCAATTTTCTGGCTGCCTGTAGACCAGACATGCGGTTCTTTTGCTGCTGCCGGTGTATTCTGAGCCATCACGCCCACCAGCTTATGGGGAACATACGCTTCCTCCAGATAGATGAGCTCTTCCGGTGTCAGTGCAAGGTTCACCGCCCTGGCTGCTCCCTCGATATGATGCAGTTTGGTGGCTCCTGTCACCGGGGCAGTAACCTTTGTCAGAAGCCATGCCAGAGAGATTTCCGTCATGGACACACCTCTCTTTTCAGCAAGCTCCGCCACACGATTGATGATTACCTGATCCTGTTTTGCTGTGGCGTCATACTTGAATTTTGCATAGCTGTCTTCCTCCAGCCGTTTGGATGTTTCGCCGGGATGTTTGGAAAGCCTGCCTCCGGCAAGGGCGCTGTAAGGCGTCATGGCGATGTTGTCCTCGGCACAGAGTCTTGCCATCTCCCGCTCTTCCTCACGAAAGATCAGATTATAATGCCCCTGGACGGAGACAAATTTCGCAAAGCCTTCTTTTTCCGCCAGAGCATTCGCCTTTGCCAGCTGATAGGCAAAACAGTTGGAAATTCCGATATACCGGGCTTTTCCCTCTTTCACAATACGGTTCAAGCCATCCATAATATCATAAAGCGGCGTTTCGTAATCCCACATATGATAAATATAGAGATCCACATAATCCAGTCCAAGATTCTTCAGGCTGGTATTGATCATCTGCTCAATATGCTGCTGGCCGGTGATCCCGGCAGCGATCTCTTCCTGGGTGCGCGGCAGAAATTTGGTTGCGATCACCACATCATCCCGCTTTGCAAAGTCACGGACCGCCCGTCCTACATACTGCTCACTGGTGCCGCTCTGGTAACCGATGGCTGTGTCAAAAAAGTTGACGCCAAGCTCCAGCCCCCGTTTGATGATCTCCCGGGAATGTTCCTCATCCAGTGTCCATCCATGCTGTCCGTTCCGGGCGTCGCCAAATCCCATACATCCCATACAGATACGTGAAACCGTCAGATCTGAATTTCCTAATTTTGTATATTGCATCCTGTGATTCCTCCTTCTTTCCATTCTGCAGCAACAGTTCAGCCAGCTGAACTTGTTACATTCAGTATCAACTGCTTTTATGATTTTATTATAAAAGCGCTCTCTTTCAATGTCTAATACCTGTCAGATATCTTTTTCTATGCCTTTTGCGTATAATTTCCATTCCGCCATATAAAAATCGCCACCTGCAATCAAGTGACGATTTCCCTTCTGATATTCTATTGTCAACGAATGAGCCAACTGTAATCCTGCCTGCAGTCCACCACATAATCCGCATACACTATATGGTCTATGATTTGGAAGATGATCATATACTTTTTTTCAAACAAGATAAATCGGTAAGCCTTTCCGCTGCTTCTGTACTGACCTGTGCCAAAAATGCGGCGTGAGAAACAAGCATCTGCGCCGCCCGTTCTGATACGATGACACGATATTTACTCTGATTTTCCACAATCTGTCGCCTCCTTGATTGCGCCACGCATCATAGCTGCGACTTCATCAACAGAGTATCCTTTACTCCCGTGCATCCTGTCTTCCTCAACTGCAAGAAGTTCTTCATGGAGTTTCAGCATCTTCTCCCTGCGGTTATATGTTTCAATATCCATAACAACTAAATCTCCCTCGCCATTTTTGGTAAGGAAAACCGGCTCTGCAGTCTTTCTGCACATTTCGGCAATCCCATCTTTTCCAGGACACAATGTTATTCAATGAGCTCCCGATAAATATCATAATCCTCTTGTTTAAATATATTAAAGACCACCTTCTCAATGCGTATGTCCGTCTTCAGATAATCCCTGACTGTCCGTACCGCAATTTCAGCTGCTTTTTTCTGCGGGAAATGAAATTCTCCCGTAGAAATACAGCAGAACGCAATGCTTTTCAGTCCATTCTCTGCTGCAAGCTTCAGGCAGGATTGATAGCAGTCAGCAAGCTGTCTGCAATGTTTGTCCGTCAAGCGTCCTGACACGATTGGTCCGACCGTATGAAGCACATATTCAGAAGGCAGATTATACGCAGGTGTGATTTTCGCCTTTCCCGTTGGCTCGTCGTATCCCTGCTCCTTCATAATCTTATCGCAAGCCAAACGGAGCTGTATCCCGCTTACGCTGTGAATGATGTTGTCCACGCAGGAATGGCAGGGTACGAAGCATCCCCGCAAAGCGCTGTTGGCTGCGTTTACAATGGCATCAATCTTCAGCGTTGTAATATCTCCACGCCACAGTACCAGACGTCGATCAAGGGATGACACGGGCAGCGATGCACTGTCTGTGACTCCTTTTCTTGCAACTTCTTCCTTTAAATATTCATCCTGAATTTTCAGAAACTCATTGCTGATCGGGCGTGGAGGGCGAATATTCATCAGACTTCGGAGAAGCCTTTTTTGTTCCTCCTCATGGTCTGGTATCTCAATCTCACGATATCCCGGTTCTTCTGCCAACAGCTCCCGGATCAGATAGATCCTCTGTTCTTCGTGGGTCATAGCCGTACCTGCTGCAGCAGAAGTTTCATCAGCTCACATCCGCGCTCCACAGCCGCTCCTGATAAAGCAGCTTCTCTTTCATTATAGTTCCAGGAATGAACACGCTTTTCCGTACTGTCGTACAGCAGATACGGTACCGGCTCCGCCACATGGGTGCGCAGACGCACCGGAGTAGGATGATCCGGCAGCACCAGCAGGCGGTACGGAGTTCCTGCATCATCCAGCTGGCGGGTCAATGGTCCCAGCACCCGCCGGTCAATGTTTTCGATTGCCTGGATCTTCCGCTCCGCGCTTCCCTGATGCCCCATCTCATCCGGCGCTTCAATATGAAGATACGCAAGATCATACCCGTCTTTCAGCAGCGCGTCCACCGCCGCCTGAGCCTTGCCCTCATAATTGGTATCCAGGCCTCCATTTGCTCCCGGAACCTCCGCGCAGTCCATCCCCGCGCCGATGGCAATTCCTTTGAGCAGATCCACCGCCGAGATCATGATGCCCCTCTTTCCGAAGGTTTTCCTGAAATCCGGAAGCGCCGGCCGTGTACCCGCGCCCCAGAACCAGAAACTGTTGGCTGGATTCTTTCCCTGCCGCTTCCGTTCAAGATTCAGCGGATGCTCCTTCAGGATCTCATAACTGCATTTCTGCATCTGCAGCAGCCGCGGATCAGAGGGAAGCCACGGTCCGATCTCCTGCTCCAGAATATCGTGGGGAGGAGTCAGTTCCCCGGGCATGCCGTTTTTCCATATCATACAGTGCCGGTAGCTGGTTCCCACATAAAACTTTCCATCTGGAACCTCCATCCGGTCTAGAACTGCCTGGAGCAGAATCTTCGCATCTTCGGTACGGATCTCGTCGGAACTGTGATCCAGGATCGTCTGTTTCTCATAGGGCGCATCCTTCTCCGTCAATGTAACGAGATTACATCGGAAAGCAACGTCTCCCTCTTCCATTCCGGCTCCGATGCTCAGCGCTTCCAGCGGGGAACGTCCGGTATAATACTTTTGCGGATCATAACCAAGGACTGAAAGATTCGCCGTGTCGCTGCCCGGCGCCATTCCCTCCGGGATCGTCACCGCCATGCCGATCTCCGACTGCGATGCCAGCCGGTCCATCTGCGGGGTAGACGCATATTCCAGCGGCGTTTTTCCGCCCAACATTTCCAACGGTTCATCTGCCATTCCATCTCCAAGTACCACGATATACTTCATTTTGTTCCCTCCCTGCCGAAAACTCTGATATGTTTATGGTCTGCGCAGCAATTGCGCAGACCATTCCAACGGTTGCCTTTTTATAAGTTTTTTCAAATTCTCGCGCGGATCCTGCTGAGAATTCCATCCATTTTTTCGGCGCGTTCCCGGAACGAACGCTCTGTGATCATTCCGGTGACAAACGCAAATTCCTCCGTCAGACCCGGTACTGTGACAATATCCACCGGACCGAACAGGTTCTCCACCTCTTCTTTTCTCTGTGCCGGCGTTCCGCTGACACGCACGAAGAAACGGCTTCTCACCTCATCGATGTTCATCAACTCCAGTTTTCTGTTGCTCCAGTTCACCATTATACTTCTGTGCAGATGTTTCGCGCAGTCCACCACATCGGAAACCACCGCGCTGGCAGTCGGAAGCTTTCCTGCTCCGCTTCCGTAGAACATCGCGTCTCCCAGGACATTTCCATGAATGAAGATCGCGTTGAACACTCCGTTGACGCTGTACAGCGGGCTCTTTTTGCTGATCATCACAGGGCTCACCATCGCGTAAAAGCCTTCCTCCATCTTTCTGCTGGTGGCAAGAAGCTTGATGCTGGTTCCCATCGCGACAGCATATTTGATATCCGCCGCAGTGATCTTTGTAATTCCTTCCGTATAGATGTCTTCATAGCGCACATGATTTCCGTAAGCGAGAGAAGAAAGGATCGCGATCTTCCGGCAGGCATCGTAACCTTCCACATCCGCCTCCGGATTTCTCTCCGCATATCCGTAATTCTGTGCTTCCTTCAGCGCCTCCTCAAACTCGGAACCGTCGCTTGCCATTTTCGTCAGGATATAGTTTGTGGTTCCGTTGAGGATTCCTGTCACCTCGTCGATCTCATCGGCGGTCAGTGAAGAATTCAGCGGACGGATGATCGGAATTCCGCCGCCGCAACTCGCCTCAAACAGGTAATTAATGTTATTCTTTCTTGCAAGCTCCAGAAGTTCCACGCCGTGTTCCGCAACCAGTTCCTTATTGGAAGTGCAGACACTCTTTCCTGCTTCCAGCGCTCTTCTTGTGAAGGTATAGGCAGGTTCCAGACCGCCCATAACTTCCACGATGATATCCACTTCCGGATCGTTGATGATCGTCTCAAAATCATGAACCAGAATTTCCTGTACCGGATCTCCCGGGAAATCTCTCAGATCCAGCACATATTTGATGTTGATCTCGTCCCCTGCTTTTCTGTTGATACTTTCATGGTTGGTATCTATTACCTCTACCACTCCTGAGCCTACGGTGCCGTAACCCAGAACTGCAATCTGAACCATTGTTCTTCTCCTCCTCTATTCCCAGACCGTTCACTTCCATGTGCTGTCTGTCTTTTCATGTCATTTCTGCAGAATACTACTGTGCCTGCTGTCCAAGAATTTTAAAATAATGTACGCCCGGCAGACTCTCAATCTTTTCCACCATTGCCGACGCGTCTCCCACATCTCTGGCAATATCCACGCTGATCGTCAGCGACGCCACACCGTTCAGGGGGATGGACTGGTGGATCGTCAGTATATTTCCGTGGCATGCAGCAATCTGTTTCAGTACATCAGACAAAAGGCCCGGCGCATCATCCATCTGCAGCAGAAAGGTGATGGTCTTGCCTTTTGCATTGTCGTGAAACGGAAAGATATCATCTTTATATTTATAGAATGAGCTCCTGCTGATCCCTGCCCTCTCAGTCGCTTCCTGAACCGTGAGATGCCCGGTTTCCATGAGCTTCTTCGCCTCGATCACCTTCAGCAATACCTCAGGAACCGCTTTCTCTTTCAGGACATAGTATTTTGTTTTTCCTGTATTCATTGCTCTCTCCCGTTCATTATCGTATGTTTTCTATCTGTTTCCCCTGGAAATTCTCTCTGAGAAATACATTTGTTTTTACTAGAAAGATAGTAGCATATTCTGAACGGATATTCAAGCAAAACTTAAAAACTGCGTCCTCCGCCGCCATGACTTCTTCCGCTGGAGGAAGTATGAACGCTGCTTCCTCCTCCCGGACCGCCGGATCCCGGCGGCGGACCGGTGGGAATCCGGCGGGAAGTTACATGATGGCCGATCAGCGTATCACGGTTCGTTTCCAGCCTGATACCGCTGACCCGCCCGTAACCTCTGACATCCGATTTCACCTTCTTCTGATAGGAATAACGGACACTGAAAAATACCAGGCAGAATACCATCACTCCGGCGATAGCCGCAAGCACAACCTCTACTGTCGTAATACTGCGGTATCGGATGATCTTTCCATTCTCGTCAATCAGATAATCTCCGCTTGACACTCCCCGGGCGATGACCGCTTCCACATCGTCTGCCACGTCCTGGAAAGCGCCGGAATAATCCTGCTGGCTGACTTCGTCATACATATGATCCAGAAGTTCATCAATCTCCCGGTCGGACATATAGTACTGCATAATCCCCGCAGTGGAAATCCAAAGTTCCCTCTCTCCCATATCGATGAGAAACAGCGCGCCGTTTTCATCTTTCTCCTCCGGGTAAACGCTGTCATAGAAATCATCCGCGTATTCTTCCTGGGTCTTCCCTTCGGTGTCCTCTGTCGTCACCATCAAAATATGTATCCGGTTCTGCGTCTCGATTTCCCGGCACCTCTGTTCCAGATCCGCAACTTCCTCAGCGGACAAAAGGCCGGCTTCATCATAAACATGCGTGGTCTCTGTCTCCTGTGCGGAAAGGGATATCGTTGGACAGAAAACCAACAAAACAAATGTCAGTATCAGAACAGCACTTCTTTTTATCATAAGAAATATCCTCCCAAAAGCGCCAGCAGAAAGACGGCGATCCCGCATACCGCTGAAACAAGAGACAGCTTTCCGTATGCAATGGGAAAATCTCCGCTGATCTTTCCGCTCTGTCCGTTCATCGCGTAGAAATAGATCTTCTGATCTTTTCCCTGATAAGTCACCGTCCAGACCGGCAGCATCACATAAGACCATTTCTCATCTTTCACACGAACGTCCAGGCTTTCACCTGTCATCGACACATATTCCCCGGCTGTCGAGCGCATTTCATTCTGTATCATCTGTTCCCTCTGATCCTTCGTCTCCCCGGCAAATACCTCCCATTCCATATCCCGCTTTTCCGCAAGAAATCCGGAAAGATATCCCATGGAGAACGGCTGCAGATCATCGATTCCATAAGGCTGCACGCTCTCCATCAGATCCCGGTTGGCTTTCTGCAGCGCATTATGGCCCAGTCCTTCCAGCGCAATGTCTCCTTTTCGCTCCACATCAAAAATGCTGGTTTCCGTATACTCCATCTCTCCGGCTCTCCAGGTCCGGACTTTCCTTCCCTTCGCTCTGTAATCCACATCGAAAGAGCCTCCGTACAGCCAGTACGGAAAATAGATACCGGAAACCTTCTCAATCTGCGCTTTGGAAAAGAAATCCCTTGGAATAAAAAATTTCTTTCGCACGTCTTTCAGAAACCGGTCCACCGCTTCCTTGCGGTCAATGGCAAACGGCAGGATCCTGTCCGGCAGATACTTTCCGGAAACCCGTCCGGAAAGCACGACGGGACTGTGGCAGTAAAAACAGAAAGTAGCCGCCGTTGTCCCGTCGGTCAGTAGTTCCGCGCCGCAGTTGGGGCAGGTATAGACCACCGCTTCGGAGGGCTCTTCCTCCCTGGCATCAGTCCCGGCGGCTGCTTTTGGATTTGCCTGCTCCGCTTCCACATCTGTGAATTCCGAAAGGCAGTAACCGCATTTGTACTTTTGTGTTTCAGGGTCGAAGACCAGTTCGCCCCCGCAGTTGGGGCATTTGTAAGAAATCACCGCCATATTGCATTCCCTCACTGACGCGGCTTGCCGCAGTTAGAACAGAAATTTCCGGTGTTTGCCGTCCCGCAGCTGCAGATCCATGCCGCAGCGGGACGCGGTTTTCCACAGTTTGTACAGAAATTGCCTGTATTCTCCGCACCACAGCCGCAGGTCCAGACTCCGCTGCCGTTCTGCATAGGATCCGGCTGGTCTTGCGGCGCTGCCTGGTTCCAGCTCTGTCCCGGCTGACTCTGCGGCGCTGCCTGGCTCCAGCTCTGTCCCGGCTGACCCTGCGGCGCTGCCTGATTCCAGTTCTGTCCCGGCTGGCTGTTCTGCATCTGCTGTGCATTGGCTGCGGACGCCGCATTCAGGATATTTCCTCCGCTCTGCATTCCCATGCCAAATCCCATAAACCCTGCCATGGATCCGTTGGGGTTGGAAGCTGCCGCCTCCATCGCGCGTCCCGCAGCACCCTGCAGGTATCCTTCGCGGATGACAGGATCCTGCAGCATTGCTCCCTGGTTTCTCATATGGATCAGTTTCTGAGATTCCTCATCGTAAGAGATGCTGGCGATCGCCACCGACTGTACTTCCATTCCCCTGCGCGCCCGCCAGCTGTCATCCAACGCATCCGCCATATATCTGGAAAGCTCTGTGCTTTTTGACGCCACATAGGAGATCCGGATTCCGTCCGCTGACATCCGGTTGACCGCCACCTGAATTCCTTCCAGAAATTCATTGAGAAATTGTTCGTTGATGTCCTGAACCTCGACCCGCTCTGCATTTCTCGGAACTGCCTCCGCGTAAAACAGCAGCGGATCCACAATACGGATGGAATAGGTTCCATGAGCACGCAGAAACAGTTCCGCATTATAGAAACTGTCAAAATAGTTGACAGGATTTCTTGTTCCGAAGCGGATTCCTGTGATCTCCTGCAGATTAATATAGTACACTTTCTGAGACTGAGGCGTTCCGCCGCCGAAGCGGAAACGGTTGAAAGTATCCTTCAGCGCCTCCCCGAACTGACCGCTGAACATGGACGGCTGAGCGAAATCCTCGATGGTATAGTATCCCGGCTCCGCCGTATAATCGATGATCCTTCCCCCGTCCGTCAGGATCATAAACTGGTTCTCATCCACATGGATTACAGAACCATTGGAAAGAACATCCGGGCTTCCCTTCTTTTCACGCCCTTTGCGCATGACAACACCTCTGGTACACACCGTCTGTGCGTCCATCTCGTAAGGTTCCACTACCTCCAGCCACTGATCCTCAAGACTTCCTTTTACTGTCGATACTGCTGCTCTGATAATTCCCATAATGACTACCTCCTATCCATACCGCAAAGCGTTGATAGAAAAAGACCGCCTGATGTCACGCTCCGCTGCATGTTCGCAGTCCGCTGACACCAGACGGTCTTTCACTTTCACTACCCGGTCGTCCGCCCGGTCTGTAATTTACTGTTCCTGTGCTTCTTTGTTTCCAAGTGCGATCCACTTCAGATACGCATTAATGAACAGGTCAATTCCACCATCCATCACCGCGTCCACATTTCCTGTCTCCGCATTGGTTCTGTGATCCTTGACCATAGTATACGGCTGCATAACGTAAGAACGGATCTGGTTTCCCCAGCCAATCTCCGTCACTTCGCCGCGGATTCCCGAAAGCTTTTCCTCCTGCTCCTGCAGTTTCAGCATATACAGCTTGGCGCGGAGCATCTGCATCGCCTTATCCTTGTTCTGGAACTGGGAACGCTCATTCTGACACGTTACCACGATTCCGGTAGGAAGGTGGGTGATACGGATTGCTGAGGAAGTTTTGTTGATATGCTGTCCGCCGGCGCCGCTGGAACGATAGGTATCGATCCTCAGGTCCTCATCGCGGACCTCCACCTCGATCTCCTTGTCAATGTCCGGCATGACATCACAGGACACAAAGGAGGTCTGACGTTTTCCTGCCGCATTGAACGGAGAAATACGCACCAGACGGTGCACGCCTTTTTCCGATTTCAGATACCCGTAAGCATTCACTCCGTTGACCTGGAAGGTCACAGACTTCACGCCGGCTTCCTCACCCTCCAGAAAATCCAGCTCTTCCAGAGTAAAGCCTTTGCGCTCCGCCCAGCGGGTGTACATCCGGTACAGCATTCCGCACCAGTCGCAGGCTTCCGTTCCGCCCGCTCCCGCGTTCAGCTTGATAATCGCATTGTTGGTATCAAATTCTCCGGAAAGGAGTGTCTTGATACGGATTGCTTCGAAATCCTCTTTAAAACTATCCAGCATTTCCTGAATCTCCGGAATGACAGACGCGTCGTTTTCTTCGTAGCCCATCTCGATCAGCGTCTCCATATCCTCTTTCGCGGATACAAGTCTCTGATACGTGTCCCGGTCATCCTTCATGCTGCTTAACTGCTTCATTAACTCCTGAGCTTCCTCCGGACGGTCCCAGAAATCCGGTTCCTCCATGCGGCGCTCTAATTCTTCGATCCTGCGCTCTTTATTAGCGAGGTCAAAGTGAATCCCTCACTTCCACTAATGGTTCGTCAAATGTGTTCAATTCGCTCTTGAACTGGTCTAATTCAACCATTGCTTCACCTGCTTTCTTTTTTGTATTTCTTTTCCATCATACCATCGGCATAGGAGTTATGCAACCTTTTTCCTTATACCACTTTACGTCCGCGTAACAGTTCAGCTCTGCTGAACTGTTACCTGCAAAATCCATTTAAAATCGCCTCCGGCGATGGGATTTTGCACTCATGAATCACATTCTTACGGTCTGCGCAGCATGTGCGCAGACCTGAGTTAAACCCTAACACGTCCGCAGCATTGTTTGTATTTCTTTCCGCTTCCGCATGGGCATGGGTCGTTCGGATATATTTTCTTTTCGGCGCGCTGTACCGGTTTTTTCGGTCCTGTCTCGTCTTTGTTGGTTCCGGTTACTTTAGCCACCTGTTCACGCTCTACTTTCTGTTCGATGCGTACGTGATACAGCAGACGCAGGGTATCCTGCTGGATGGATGCCAGCATCTCATTGAACATATCGTAGGCCGTCATCTTGTACTCTACTTTCGGGTTTCTCTGACCATAAGCCTGCAGGCCGATTCCTTCGCGGAGCTGATCCATATCGTCGATATGATCCATCCATTTCTGGTCGATGACTTTCAGCAGAAGCACACGTTCCAGTTCACGGATCTGCTCGATTTCCGGAAATTCTGCTTCTTTTTCTTCATACAGTTTCACAGCCTCTTCTTTCAGATGCTGTTTCAGCTGATTTTTGCTCATTTTCCGTACATCTTCCCGCTGAATCACTTTCACCGGGATCACAGGGATCAGCACTTCGTTCAGCTCTGTCAGGTTCCAGTCTTCCGGATCTGCATTTTCGCCAATGCACAGATCCACGACATTGTCGATGGTATCTGTGATCATCTTGAAGATGGAATCACGCATACTCTCTCCGTCGAGAACACGGCGGCGCTCTTTGTAAATAATCTCACGCTGCTCGTTGTTTACCTGATCGTACTCCAGCAGGTTCTTACGGATTCCGTAGTTATTTCCCTCAATCTTTCTCTGTGCCTTTTCAATTGCGGAGGAAAGCATCTTATGCTCGATCTGTTCATTCTCCGGAACACCAAGAGACTTGAATACCGTCATCAGTTTTTCAGAACCGAACAGACGCATCAGATCGTCTTCCAGAGAGATATAGAAACGGGATTCACCCGGATCTCCCTGACGTCCGGAACGTCCGCGGAGCTGATTGTCAATACGGCGGGACTCATGACGCTCTGTACCGATGATCTTCAGACCGCCGGCTTCTTTCGCCACATCGTCCAGCTTGATATCGGTACCACGTCCTGCCATGTTGGTGGCAATGGTTACGGTGCCAGCCTCACCCGCATGGGCAACGATCTCCGCCTCCAGCTCATGGAATTTCGCGTTCAGCACCTGATGCTTGATTCCCTCTTTCTTCAGCATCCGGCTGAGCAGTTCAGAGGTTTCGATGGTTACGGTACCTACCAGTACCGGCTGATTTTTCGCATGCGCTTCCTTGACCGCTTCCACAACCGCATGGAATTTCTCTTTCTGGGTCATATATACCGCGTCTTCCAGATCCTTACGGATCACCGGACGGTTGGTCGGGATCTCGATAACGTCCATTCCATAGATATCACGGAATTCCTGCTCTTCTGTCAGAGCGGTACCGGTCATACCTGCTTTCTTCTCATACTTATTGAAGAAGTTCTGGAACGTGATCGTCGCCAGCGTCTTGCTCTCCCGGCGTACCTTTACATGCTCCTTCGCCTCGATCGCCTGATGCAATCCGTCGGAATAACGGCGTCCCGGCATGATACGTCCGGTAAACTCATCGACGATCAGAACCTCATCGTCTTTTACCACATAATCCTTATCCCGGAACATCAGGTAGTTGGCACGCAGCGCAAGAATGATATTGTGCTGGATCTCCATGTTCTCCGGATCGGAAAGGTTTTCAATATGGAAGAATTCCTCTACTTTATGAACACCCTGTTCCGTCAGGGTTACAATCTTATCTTTTTCGTTGACAATAAAGTCTCCGGTCTCCACGATCTCTTCGCCCATGATCGCGGTCATCTTGGTCATCTCCGCGCTGGCCTCCCCGCGTTCCATCTGATGCGCCAGGATATCACAGGTCTCATAAAGTTTTGTGGATTTTCCGCTCTGTCCGGAAATGATCAGCGGCGTACGCGCCTCATCGATCAGGACAGAGTCGACCTCGTCAATGATACAGTAGCAAAGATCTCTCTGTACCAGCTGTTCTTTATAAATCACCATGTTGTCACGAAGGTAGTCAAAGCCCAGTTCGTTATTGGTGATATAAGTGATGTCGCAGGCATACTGCTTGCGGCGCTCATCATTTTTCATATCATTCAGCACGACACCGACAGTAAGTCCCAGAAATTCATGGACTTTTCCCATCCATTCGGCATCTCGGTTAGCCAGATAATCATTGACCGTAACGATATGAACGCCGCGTCCGGTCAGCGCATTCAGATATGCAGGCAGAGTGGATACCAGCGTCTTACCTTCACCAGTCTTCATCTCCGCGATACGTCCCTGGTGAAGAATAATTCCACCAATCAGCTGTACCCGGTAATGTTCCATCCCCAGCACACGCTTTGCTGCCTCGCGTACGGTGGCAAATGCTTCCGGAAGGAGGGAATCCAGCGTCTCACCTTTTTGATAACGTTCTTTGTATTCTTTTGTCTTTGCACGAAGCTCCTCATCTGAGAGTTTCTGCATCTCGGGGCGCAGCGCCTCGATCTTATCTACGATCGGCGTGATTCTCTTCAGCTCTCTGGAGCTGTGGGTGCCGAAAAGCTTTTCCGCTACTTTCATGTGTATACACTCCTAAATCTTCTATGTTCCGTTTTTTACATGCCTTATTATTTTACCACCTTTTAGCAAATTAAACAATGAATTTTTCGTGAATAAAGTATGTCGGCAGATCCGTTCCGTCTTTATTGGGTAAGCGGACGAAAAAATCCCTGCGCGGGTGGCATCCGTGGACGGGGCGGCTGAAAAGCGCCGGAAAATCTAACCGTCCCGGAACCGTCCGGACCGGGTACCGGAGCGATTCATCAGGAATTGTTTATCAATTCCCGGTTCAGCGCTCCTCAGGCTCAGTGCGAGAAGCACTTCGCCTGCCCCGGTCCGAACGGCTCCGGGACGCTAAGATTTTCTCGACGCTTTTCAGATGCCCCGTACACGGATGCCGCCCGCGCAGGGATTTTTTCTGTTTTCTGATACCGAAAAGTACGGAACGGATGTACCGGTTGTAAGGTGTGAAGCTCGGATATAATCGAATCCAACAACTACACCATCCCCTGCAGCTTATGACGCTCCGGAATTCAAGCCCAGAAAGCATCCAGGGTCAGGTGGTATGCGTGGACGGCGGGCATCTGAAAAGATGTGAGAAAATCTTGGCGTTCCGAAGCCCCGGAGGACGGGGCAGGCGAAGTGCTTCTCGCACTGAGCCTGAGGAGCGCTGAGTCGGGAAAGCATAAAGCTTTCCTGACGAATCGCTCCGGTACCCGTCCGAAGGGGCTTCGGAACGGTTAGATTTTCCACATCTTTTCAGCCGCCCGCCGTCCACGCATACCACCTGGCCCTGGATGCTTTCGTCCGCTTTGCCACCAAAACTCATAACTGCATTCAAAAAACGGCTTTCCGAAGAAAGCCGCTTGTGGTTTTTGTGATATTTTATGTTGGAATTTCCCGTTTCTTTTTTCTTGATGCCAGCGAAACACTTCTGACTTTGTGAGGATGATACAACAGCATGTAGCTTCCAAGATTCATGATCAGCGCACAGCATACATCCGATACGGAATGCTGTTTCAGGAACATGGTGGCAAGTACGATGGACACTGCCAGCGCTACTGTGCTGTAGCGGATCACTGGGTGTTTCTGGAGGCGTTTGCAGGTCATGAACGCGATGCCTACCGCCACGGAATTGTATACGTGGATGCTTGGAAAGACGTTCGTCGGCGTATCGATGGAATACAGATACTGTACCATCTGCGTGAAGACATTGTCATTTGCAAAGGTCTCCGGCCGTAAATCCTGTCCGTTGGGGTAAATGTAGGAGATGATCAGAAACAGGGTCATCCCGATCCCGAGGTTAAAAATCAGCTGGTAATATTCTTTGAGATCTTTATTGAAAAATCCAAAATAAATCAGTGCAGCAGCGATAAACGCAAACCACAGGAAATATGGCACAATAAAGTATTCACAAAAAGGAATGATGTCGTCCAGCGGCATATGAATAATATGGTAATCATTGGTTACCTTATGCTCCAGCCAGAAGAAACCCAGCAGATAAAATACCGCGTATGCCGGAATGATCAATATATGCTTATATTTTTTCAGAAGTTTCATCTCCGCCTCACCTCGTTTTCCATGTCTGTCACTTTTCTTTGATGTTTTTCTTAACTGCTGTAAGTATAACACAACAACATTTCAAGTCAATGACCTTTACCTCTTTTTAAGAAAACCTTCATTTAATTCATCATTCTTCTATACAAACTAAAAAATTCTTAAGAAAAAATGTGCAGTTCCACGAAACAGTTATGAAGCTTTTTTATATTCCTTCTCCGGCAGAAACCCGTCAAAGATCACTGTGTCAAATTTCCTGCAGCATTGCCTGCAGTCCGGCTGATTCTGTACGGTCCATGCAAACGTCGGTACGCGAAACAGTATTCTCTGCAGTCTCAATGCCAGTTTATTGGCATGGCGGTAATTATATGCAATAAAATCCGGACGTCCGACCCAGTTGAGCATCAATCTCGCTGCCAGGAAACGCAGGATCAGATTCACCCCGTCAGATTTCCGGAAGCGGTCGGAAAGCTGTCCCCGTACGATTCCCGGACGATGACGTTTGAACCAGCGCAGCGCCAGACTGTTGAAGGATTCAATGCAGTACTTTCCATGATAATTTTTCAGCTCCCGGTTCAGGATCATGCATGTCTTTGTATTATGTGTCGGAAGCTTGATTTCTATTAACAATGGTACCTTTCCATCGACAATTTCCAGAACTTCCCTGAATTCCGGGATTTTGAACTCGGTATCTTTCAGCTGCAGCTGTTTCAGTTCTTCCAGGGTATAGGTGCAGACCCTTCCCTCTTTCCGGCACATCCGGTTCAGCGTATCATCATGAAAGACTACCAGCCGGTTGTCTTTTGTGATCTGCACGTCCAGTTCAATGGCATAACCGGATTCCACAGCGCGCTGAAAAGCCGGCAGTGAATTTTCCGGAATTTCCTTTTCTTCGCTCCACAAACCTCTGTGGGCATACATCCATCTGGTAAATTCCTCACAGTCCTTGCGTCTTGCCATGCGGGGAGCTGTCGAATAAAAGAATCCCAGGATATTAAGCACAACCAATACGGCCAGAATCAAGATTAATAATTTCATACGCTCATCTCTCCTGTCACGGTTTGTCAAATCCGTTTTTACCTATGCTCAAATATGTGTTCCAGTAAGAACCCGGAGTTTTTCCGGTTCCACTGTAACCGTCAGGTAATCCTGCATACCTCCGGATTCCCCATCCAGATGCACAGGAAGCTTTCTGTCCGTCTTAAGCGTTGCTGTCTTTACCTTACGGATATGTACTTCGTGAAATCCTGTATGTTTTCCAAGAACCGCCAGCGGAAACACTGCCAGGCGTTTCCATTTTGCCAGGCCTTCCACTACGATCCAATCCATGACCCCGTCCGTACAGTCCGCTCCCGGGCAGAACTTTACGCCTCCGCCCTCACATTTCATATTCATCGCGGCCGCAAACAGTACCTTGTCACAGGTCACTTTCCGTCTGTCCTCAGTGACAAATTCCATACGGAAATCCCGAAAGAAAAATAATTGCCGCAGAGCGATCACCATGTACGTGAGTTTGCCAAGATGCATCCGGTTCAGTACGTTTTTGATCCTGGAAGAAAGGGCTTCATGGCAGATGGAGGCGTCAAAACCGATTCCGCTGCTGATGACAAACCGCCGTACCTTTCCTCCGACGTTCACCCGTCCTACATCGATGGATGTACAATATCCCTTCCTGAGAATTTCCACTGCCTTTTCCACATCGGCAGGAATCTGAAGCCCTCGGGCAAAATCATTGCCGGAACCGCTTGGAATGTAACCCAGCGTCACTTTAGAAAGCTGCCGGATTCCTGACACCACCTCATTGACCGTTCCGTCGCCGCCGATGACGATCAGGACGTCTTCCTCTTTCCAGACGCCCGGCGCTGTAATGGAGGACGTGATCTTTCTCGCATGTCCTCGGTAACAGGTGCGGTATTCCCTGAAATTTACATTTTCCGCAAGAAGCCTGCTCCTCAGTTTCAGCCAGATCCTGTTTCCGGCGCCGGAACGGGATCCCGGGTTGAAAATCACATGATACATCCTGTCTCCTCCTCATTTCTCTGCTGCTCTCATTTTGCAGCAGTTCAGACGGCTGAACTGCTATCCCTCATTTTAGCAGTTTCCGAAAAAAATGACAAGAGGTCTATTTATTCCTCCTCCAGATTGGAAAACCGCTTTCTCTTCGGTTCGTCATCCCCTTCAATCTGGATCAGGATGTCCTGCATCTTTTCATCAATACCACTGATGGCATCCGCACATTCTTTCAGCTGAGCGGCGATCACTTCTCCGTTTTGAAGGTCCTTTTTGTACCGCAGCTTATGATCCAGGCTTGCCCAGAAATCCATTGCGATGGTGCGGAACTGGATCTCCACCTTCCGCAGCAGTTTGCCGCTGGAAAGGAAAACCGGCACCTCAACGATCAAGTGAAGGCTCCGGTAACCGTTTGGTTTTGGATTTTTTATGTAATCTTTTTTCTGGATCAGGCGGATATCGTCCTGTTCCAGCAAAAGATCTGCCAGCGTGTAGATATCCTCCTGAAAGGAACAGATCACCCGCACGCCGGCGATATCTGTAAGTTCCCGGCGCATATTGTCGATCGTTACCGCAAAGCCCCTGCGCTTCATTTTTTCCAGAATGCTCGTCGGCCTTTTAAGCCTTGTCTTGATCGTCTCAAAAGGATTCCGGTTGTAGAGAAGCGCGAATTCCTCATTTAGATTCTTGAGCTTCGTCGCAACCTCCTCCATCGCACACTGATATTCCATAAGCATCTGCATAAACGGCTGCGTAATATTCTGCAGCTCCTCCATCTGCTCCAGATCCGCCTGAAGCGGCTTCTTTTTTTCCATAATTATCCACGCCCTCTTTTCTTTTGTTTCTTTTTTTCCACAGCTCTGGTTAAATAAAACGCCGCCGCTGCACAGAATATTCCGGTCAGGATTCCTCCCAGTACGTCCGTCGGAAAATGGACAAACAGATACAGCCTGGAAAACGCGATCAGCGCCGCCAGTACCAGCGCCGCGATTCCCTCGCGTTTATGAGAAAGAAAAATGGCTGCGGCAGCTGCAAAGGAAACCGACGAATGTCCCGACGGAAAGGAAAAATCCTTCGGCACCGGTATCAGCAGCTCCACCGACGGGTCGATCCAGCAGGGTCTCTCCCTCGCCACCAGATTTTTGACCGCCACATTGCAGATCAGAAAATTCAGGACCAGAGCCACCGCCATCGTGATCCCACAGCGGCGGTATTTCGGCAGACATAAAAACAGGACGGTCAGCGCAATCCAGAACCATCCCCCATTGCCCAGCGAAGTGATTCCCACCATCAGCCGGTCCAGCAGGGGCTGGTGCAGCCCCTGCAGAAAATACAGTATTTCAAATTCCATAAAATTCCTCTCTGTTTATCCCAGCGCCACGTCCAGTACCATCATCAGCACAAATCCCACGGCAAAGGCGATCGTTCCGATATTGGAATGCTCTCCTTCCACCGCTTCCGGCACCAATTCCTCCACAACCACGTAGATCATCGCCCCGGCAGCAAATGCCAGCAGATACGGCAGGATTGGCAGCAGCCATGCCGCCAGCAGGATCGTAATAAACGCTCCTATCGGCTCCACCGCGCCGGAAAGCATACCATAGAGAAACGCTTTCCCCCGTTTTCCTCCGGCGCTTTTCAGCGGCATCGAAATGATTGCGCCCTCCGGGAAATTCTGGATAGCGATTCCGATGGACAGAGCAAGGGCTCCGGACAGGGTGATCTGCGCATTGTCCGTAATCATACCGGCAAATACGACTCCCACCGCCATTCCTTCCGGAATGTTATGCAGCGTCACCGCCAGAACCAGCATCGTCGTCTTCTTCAGTGCGGCATGAACGCCCTCCGGCTTCTCCTCATTGACATGAAGATGCGGGATCAATTCATCCAGCGCAAGCAGAAATCCGATTCCTGCCAGAAATCCCACAGCCGCCGGCACAAACGCCAGTTTCCCCATCGGTTCCGACATCTCCATCGCCGGAATCAGCAGCGACCATACCGATGCGGCAACCATAACGCCCGCCGCAAATCCCGAAAGAAACTTCTGCACACCTGCCTTCATTTCTTTTCTCATAAAAAATACCATTGCGGAACCGAGAGTCGTACCGAGAAACGGGATCATAAGCCCAATAAAAATATTCATTTTTTCCTCCTGATGCAATTAAAATTATGTCCTTATGCTATGAATTAAATCCGCGGAAACCTTTTCCAATGATCTCACTGCTGTTGGTAATCATCAGAAAACTCTTCGGGGATTCCTTTTTGATAAAATTTCTCAAAAGCACCGCCTGATGCCGGTTGACTACAGTCAGCACCACAAACTTTTTCTTTCCAGTATATGCGCCTTCCGCCGGAGTGATCGTCGCAGAACGGTTCAGCTCGATCTGGATAAAGTCGCAGATCAGTTCCGGCGTATCCGTGATGATCGTAAAGAACTTGCAAAGATTGATATTTTCAATCACACCGTCGATGACCAGAGACTTTGCCATCAGACCGCAGCAGGAATACAGACCGGTCTCCACGCCGAACACGAAGAACGCAGATACTGTCACCGCCAGGTCCACCACAAACAGCCCGATGCCAATGTCCACGCTGCTGTATTTTCTCAGGATCATCGCCAGGATATCCGTACCGCCGCCGGATGCATCCATATTAAACAACACCGCGGAAGCAACGGCAGGCAGAAGGATCGCAAAGATCAGCTCCAGCATAGGCTGATCCGTCATCGGCCCGCTCATCGGGAAAAAGCGTTCCATCAGTGACAGTCCCACCGATGACAGCACACTGACATACACCGTCTTAATACCGAATTTTCTTCCCAGAAACGCAAATCCCAGCAAGATCAGCACCATATTGATCACCAGGTTGCATCCACTGGTGCTGACTCCGAACGCACTGCCCAGAACGACCGCCAGACCGCTGACTCCTCCGAAAGAAAAATTGTTCGGAAACTTAAAGACATAGATTCCCAGGTTCAGCACACAGGTGGCAAGCGTCAGCACCGTATACTCTTTCAATATCTTTCCAATTTTCATTTGTCCCCCTCAGCTCTCCTCTTTTTCAGTTTTTGTTATAAACGATCGGCATTTTCCGGCTGAACATCACCGGCTCCAGCGCCACATCGTACAGAAAATGGGCTGCGTTGCTGGGCGACACCCACATACCGCACCGGCTGCCGTCCAAAGAAACGCCGTAACCTTTTCCACTGTCTTTTGCCTGAAGATTCACCACACGCACAAGTGTCCAGTTCAGATGTGAACGCGTGACGATCTGTCCGGTCTTGAGCAGGTCTCTGATCTTTTCCGCATACAGAATTGCCGCAAGTTTCGGGTGAAGCCGCTGCAGCAGCCCCTGCTGGTCTCCAAACGCGGGAATACAGATGCTTCCGAGCACTACCAGCCGTGTCTTTCCCAGCTGCTCCATCGCCGAGATGATCGTCGCGTTTGCGTCCGCCACCGGAGTTCCCGAAGATTTTCTGCTCGTGCTTCCACAGGTCAGCGCACTGATGATAATATCCGCCTCCAGCATCGCCTCGATTACTTTTTCTTTATTGTTCATCATCCCCTGCACCACCGTCAGGTTTTTTCTGGGCCATAAAATCCCTGCATCACAGATACAGGCAGTCACAAATGCGCCCTGGCTCAGAGCATAGCTGATCACCTTCTGTCCGATCTCCCCCTCTGCTCCATATACCGTAATTTTCATGGTCTTGTCACTCCGTCCTGTAGAATCAGGGCTGTTCTGTTTCCTTCGAGCCCTGTTTTTAGATTTCCCTTCGGTTTTGAAGGTGAAACTATTTCTGCAACAATTCTAACACAGATACTCAATAGTAACAATGAAATAAGACTAAAAATTCTGTAAAGTCTGTCTCTTATACACATCT
>JACJJN010000024.1 GCA_016899975.1 Lacrimispora saccharolytica
CCTTGCAATGTGTTGTCAGTGACATGACAGCTTTCTATGTGAAGGGTATTTACTATGAGCTTACCCTGTACATGGATCTTTGGAACAACGAGATTCTCGCTCACGCTCTTTCGTCCAGACGGGGCGACCGGATGACATATCTGAGTGGTCTGGATGATCTGATTGGCTTGAAGAAACAGTATCCACAGTATGAGATGATACTCCATAGCGATCAGGGAGCAGTCTATGCATCTAAGGCATGGGAAAGTTACAATCATACAGGGCGATCCTGGAGAAGGCAAAACAACAATGGTATTGCAGATCATAGCAAAACTGACAAAAGGGGAGCCTGTGCTACCGGAAAAAGATGGTGAGGAAAAACCAACAGAACAGATAGGCGAGCCAGTCAATGTGATCTACCGGACCGCAGAAAACGGGCTTGGGGATACCATAAAGCCTCGTTTGCTGTCGGCTGGCGCTGACTGTTCCAAAGTGCTTGTCATTGACGATAGTGATCAGCCTTTGACCATGTTAGATGAACGTTTGGAGCAGGCAATCCGGCAGACAAATTCCCGCCTTGTAGTACTGGATCCCCTACAGAGTTTCCTTGGGGCAGAAGTGGATATGCACCGGGCAAATGAGATCCGTCCGTTGATGAAACGGGTATCTGTGCTGGCGGAAAAATATCACTGTTCGATTGTCCTGATCGGTCATATGAACAAGAACAGTAACGGTAAATCTTCATACAGAGGACTTGGCTCCATTGACTTTCAGGCAGCTGCAAGGAGCGTCCTGATCGTTGGACGAGTAAAGAACGAACCAGAAATCAGAGTAGTGTGTCATGTAAAAAGTTCTCTTGCACCAGAGGGGAAATCTATCGCTTTTCGTTTGGACAAGGATAGTGGATTTGAATGGATCGGGGAATATGACATCAGCGCTGACGATTTGCTTAGCGGCAACTGCCGGGGAAAGAAAATAAAGGAGGCAAAAGAATTCCTGCTTGAGATATTGGCAGATGGGGCGGTTGAACAGAATGTAATCGTCAAGAAGTCAGAAAGCCGTGGCATGCGCCTGTCTATTACAGACAAGAGAAAGGGTGATATTAGATGATCATTCAGCCGGACAGGAAAAGCCGGAACGAAACGGAATTATTCTATTAAAATGAAGCTGGGAGAATTGCCATGCTCAATGAGGTTTTCGGGAATGTGGAGTTGAGCGAGGCAGAAATGCAGACGCTAATCTGGCTTGTAAAACGGGCGGAAAATACTGTGGCGAATGTAGTCTCTGCGATCCGAAAGGCGATGACTTCGGATGCAAGCGGCGGGAACTACAGCCCCGTCCATAGGACGGGAAAGGTCTACGCTCCGCTTCGGTCGGTGCAGAGCAGACGTCCACCGGACGTCTTGCACCCCCGGCAGGGCGCAAAGGCAGCTTTTGATGGACGGAACGGCTGTCAAAAGTGCTTTTTGCGTTACTTTCGACGAAAGTAACAAAGCTTATGCGCTGTATCCGGCGCTGATTACTACCCGACAAGGGAGAAAGGAGAGTTATTGAAGAGGACAATCAGCTTTATGACAGGGAAAAGGAGGAAAAAATCAAAGAACTGAAGGAAGAGTATCAGAAAGCTCTGGAAAAGCAATAAAAATCCCGGTCAGACACAGATCCTGAAGAAGTGTCTGCCGGATCTATTCCGGCAGAGGGCTTTTGGAACCTGACAGAGGGGTCTGTGAGGGCGTGTTATCAGGATACATATGACGGAGGGCGTTCATGATCAGCCGGAAGGTGAGCTGGGCCATATATTGAGGCGTTTCATCGGTATCGGATGTTAGCCAGGTTTTCACCAGACCGATGCAGCCGGAAAGACAGAAAGAATAGGAATATTTCAGGTCTTCAATAGTGTCCGGAAAAGTCCGGCGCAGTACGTTAAGACTGTGGGTGGAAATCAGATTTTCAATGCGATGGATAAACGCGATATCCCCGTTTGGCCCCAGCAAGGCGTTGCAGATATCTTTGTTTTCTGCCAGGATATGAAAAATATCCTCAATAAAAGGAAAGCTGGATTCGTTAAAGGGACTGACCGGATGATTCTGAATGGTCTGGCGGATCTCTTCCAGCAGTTCTTCTTCAATGGTGGAAAGCATATTGAAAATATCCGTATAATGGAGATAGAAAGTAGAACGGTTGATATCCACTTCCTCTACCAGTTCTTTTACAGTAATTTCTTTAATACTTTTTTCCTGCATAAGTTTTGCAAGCCCGGCTCGAAGCTGGGCTTTTGTTTTGCGGATTCTCCGGTCAGTTTTTTCTTTCATAGATTTCTCCTTTCGAAAATATAAAAAAATTATAAACCATAGACACTAGATAGACATTTTGTCTATTAATAGACGCAACGAAGGATTATTGTCGGTTGTAAGGTATTTATAACCCTAGTATAATGCAGTATGTGTAAATAATCAACATAGTATCTATTAAACTATAACTAGTTGCGCAGACAGAAAGGAGACAGGAGAATGCTGAAACTAGAGTGGAAAAAGCTACTGAGTAATAAACTCATGTTGGTAGTTATTGTTGCGATTATTGCAATTCCTACCATTTATACCACCCTTTTTCTGGGATCCATGTGGGATCCTTATGGCAATATGGACAAATTGCCCGTGGCTGTGGTGAATGAGGATAAACCGGTAGAATATGAGGGAGAAACATTAAACATAGGAAAAGAAATGGTGGAGAATCTGAAAGAGGACAGTTCTCTGAATTTTTCTTTTACAGATAAGGAAAGGGCCCGGCAGGGGCTGAAAGACGGAAGTTATTATATGGTCATTACCATACCGGAGGATTTTTCAGCCAATGCAGCCACCCTTACCCGGGAAAAACCTGAAAAAATGGAACTTTCTTATGAAACAAACCCGGGTACCAATTACATTGCTTCTAAGATGAGCGAGACAGCTATGGAGAAAATCCAGAGTTCTGTCCGGGAAGAAGTTACCCGCACCTATGCAGAAGCGGTTTTTGAACAGATCGGTAAGGCCGGGGACGGAATGGAGGAAGCGGCAGATGGTTCCGGGAAGCTCCAGGAGGGAACTCGGGCACTTGCCTCAGGAAATGAACAGATCGAAGAGAATTTACAGGTTCTGGCAGATAGTACTCTGGTATTCAGAGATGGCAGTCAGACCCTAGAAGAGGGACTAAAGACTTATACAGATGGAGTAACAGCCGTAGACAAGGGAGCACGTGAACTTCAGGATGGGGCCAGTGAACTGAACAAGGGGACGAAAACCCTGGACAGCGGGGCAAAAGAACTTGCCGGCGGAAGTGAAAGCCTGGATGCAGGAGCCCAGTCCCTGGAAGAGGGCATGGGACAGTTAGAAGGAAAGATCCCGGGACTTTCTCAGGGAGTCCGGGCATTATCCCAGGGGTCTTCCCAGCTTGCCGCAGGTGTCAAGACAGCGGGAGAGGGAAGCAAAAGTCTGAAGGCAGGAGCTGAACAGACAGACAGGGGTCTTGCATCTTTACAGGAAGGACTGGATCAGCTGAACAGTGCAGCATCCCAGCTTCCCGGGCAGACACAGAAACTTCAGGAAGGTACAAATGAGGTTTATGAAGGGGCAGCTCAGCTTTCCCAGGGAATGAAGCTTCTGGAAGAACAGGCAGTCCCCGGCATTTCTGCCAGTATTGATCAGGTAAACGGACAGCTGCAGGATGGAGGAAAACAGGTTTTTGACTCTGTGAAAGAGGGCGCGGACCAGTTAAAATCCAGTGCCGATCAGCTCCTTGCGGGGATTCAGGGAACGGAGAGCATGTCCCAGGAAACAGGAAGTGGGGACCAGCTGGGCGATACTTTAGAGAGGAATGCCCAGGAAGCCGGAAACCAGGCAGAGGCAGCCCAGGCTGCGGCAGAAAATCTGGGAGGTGTGGAAAGTACAGACGCCTCTTATTTAAGTGATTCCTTGCAGCAGGCAATTGATTCAGGAGATATAGATGCAGTGGCATCCGTTGCCTGGAAGGCAGTGGCAGCTGCACAGCAAAACGCCGATGCAGCCAATGAGGCGGGAAGCCGTCTCCAGGAAGCTTCTCAGGCTCTTGGGAACAGCAGTGCCGCCCTGTCTCAGGATCAGCAGACCATGGCAGAGGCAGCCCGGCAGGCCCGGGATATGACCGGGGCCGGTTTGGCAGGGGAAAATTCTACAGACCTGAGCAGTGTGGTAAAGGGTCTTCAGGCATTATCAGAAGGTCTGGGACAGTTGTCTGCTCAGACAGAAACAGCCGGAGAACAGTATCTGGCAGGAGTGGACAGCGGCATGGAGCAGCTGAAGAGCGGAATCGGCACACAGGTTGGAGACAGTCTGTCTCAGCTGAGGGAAGGTGCTGACCGTCTTACCCAGGGAAGTGGAGAAGTGAACCGGGGAGTAGAACAGCTGACTGAGGCGGCACCTGCACTTGCCGGCGGAATCCAGAGTGCAAAGGATGGAGCCGGAGCACTGAAGACACAGGGAACGGAAGCACTGGTACAGGGAGCCGGGCAGCTGGATGAGGGATTTGGCCGTCTGGTACAGGGGAGTTCTGATCTGGATAAAGGAGTACAGGAAATGCAGGGACAGCTTCCGGCTCTTTCCCAGGGAGTGGAACAGCTGTCCCAGGGAGCAAAGGATCTGAAACAGGGAACTGGAAGTCTGAAGACAGGAGCCCAGACCCTTTCTCAGGGAGCAGGAACTCTTTCGGCGGGTATGGATACCTTGGTAGCCGGAACCAGCAAGTTGTCCCAGGGAACCGGCCAGCTTACTGCAAACAATCAGGCTCTTCTTGGAGGAGCGGTACAGCTGGAGGACGGAGCCTCCCAGATCAGCAGCGGAGCTTCCCAGCTTCATGATGGAAGTAAAACTCTTGGATCCGGGATTGAACAGCTGGCGGAAGGAACTAGGACTTTAAAAGACAGTCTGGCAGAGGGGGCAAAACAGATCCGGGATACGAATAAAGGAGAAGATACGGCGGATATGTTTGCAGCTCCTGTGGAAACAAAAGAAACACAGATCACCAGGGTAGAAAATAACGGCCATGCCATGGCCCCCTATATGATGTCTGTGGCACTTTGGGTAGGCTGTATTGCCTTTAGTCTTATGTATCCGCTGACAAAGTACAGCGGAAAGCTGAAATCCGGTCTGGCCTGGTGGGGAAGCAAGGCATCGGTACTGTATCTGATTGCCCTGCTCCAGGCAGCGGTGATGATCTTTATGCTTCATCTGTGTGACGGTTTTGAGCCGGTGGAAATGGGGAAAACCCTGGCGGTGGCCTGTCTGGCTTCGGTGGCTTTTATGTCTGTGATGTATTTCTTTACCAATACTTTTGGCAAAGTGGGAAGTTTCCTGATGCTGGTATTTATGGTGATCCAGCTGGCAGGTTCTGTGGGAACCTACCCCCTGGAACTGTCCGGAAGCTTTGTCCCTTATCTTCATGACTGGGTACCGTTCACTTATACGGTGGAAGCCTTCCGAAGTACCATATCAGGAGGAGAAAGTATTCAGGAAGCCGTAATATTCCTGACCGTTTTGTGGATCGTCTTTACCCTGCTGACCATTCTGGAGTTCCAGATCCGAACCCTTAAGATGAAAAGAGGAAAAAGGACTCTGGATAACTGGTTAGAGGAAAAGGGACTGGCATAAGAGAAAAAAGAAGGGAAAGGACTTTGTACTGCCTTTGAAAAGACAGTGCAGGGTCCTTTTTTTCGGCCATCCATACACTATAATTTATATAAGGTATGATATGGACAGACAGCGGGAACGGAAGTCCATATTTTCTCTTTCTCCTAAATATTTCTAGAATCCGCCATCGTTATAAGCTCTGGTTATTACATAAGACGGCTCATAATACGCACTGCTATTGTAGTTGTCGATCGTATCGCATATCTCATCATTATATATCCGAAGCATTCCATCAATATAATCTTCTTCTGGCTGCAACGTTGACAAAATCAGCCTTGTATACACCTTTCCCATCTGTGTTTCTGATGGAATCTTGTCCACCAGCTCTGGATCGATATCCGCTACATCAAAATCTCCTTTTTCCAATCTATACTCTTCAATCCATTCATGTTCAATTTTTAATGGGTTTTCGCAATGTAGTACATTCGCAATGCTGATCAGCCGCTCCCATTCAGCTTTTGGTATTGAATTGACAATATATTTGTTCTTCTGATGTAATTTTCTTGCCACACGTTCTATCATATAACACAGAAAATAAAGATCGTTCTCGGTTATCTGTTCCTCGGGAAAAAATTTGTTCATCATAACGAATAACTCCCTTCAAATTTGATAGTCTGCAATGCTCTCTCTGTGCAGAATACAATCTGATGTGTCGGATACTTGAATCTAACCAGTTCCCAGAAAGCTTCTTTTGATATTCTTTCTGCCATATAATCTTCCACATAATCCCATATTGTATCATCTGCCATCGGCCCCTCCACAATATCATAATCATGTTTCAGACCTAGTCGACAATTTACAACAAACTGAAGCCATTCCTTTGCTTTCTCCCATAAGATACCCCTTAGTCCATGATTTCCAAATCCCCTTATATTATAACACCCCGTTATTCCCCTGTCATTTTCTTTCTCGTATGTATAAAAGAGGAGAACAGCACGTCATGTGTCTGCTCTCCTCAAATCTCCTGCATAATTCTTTTCCCTGTCTCAGCCGGTTATTTTTTTGTACAATTCCAGAGTATTTTTACTGTCTCCGCCATAGATAAAGTAATAATCAATCTGATCTGTACCGTCTGTATATACATAGTTTCCATACGTTGGGATCGTACAGCAGATGACCGAATGTTCCGCAGTTATTCCGATGCCATATCCCTTATCGGAAATCAGAAGAGGCATACGCATAGTTCTTCCTCCGAAACTGATGTATCTTGCTTTCTGGTTCATACGTTCCAGGTCTTCGTTCAGACTTCCTTTCGCATATATTTTTTCGGTTTTCCCCCAGTCAAAGTACGTCCATGTGTCGCTGTGGGAACCCGTCTCGATCTGCCGCGGCAGGTCTGCTTTCTCCGTCAGAAGAAGTTTTCCTTTCCTGTCGCAGAACTGCAGGGCTCCGGTTCTTTTATCGATCCGGACGATGAGATTTTCTGTCGCAATCTCCACCAGCGTTTTCCCTGCTTTGGCGCTCCACGAAGGCAGGGTGTCCGGCTGGTAGTTCCAGTATCCCTCATGAAAGCTTCCCATCGTACCTTTCAGGAATTGTACTCGGATGATTTCTGGAGTCAGAGGCGTCAGCCGCAGGATTCCGTATCTGCTGATCATTTCCAGATACTTTTTCCCTTTCTTCAGGATCCGAACCGAACAGTCGATGCGGCTGTGCCCTTTCGGGCGCAGAATGCTTTCCTGTGGGATTTCACCGAAGCGATGCAGGGATGTATTGACCGGCTGCTGACCGGATGTATCCGGATTCTCGTTTTTCTTCAGCGGCCGCACAGCCGGATTCCTTTCAAAAATCTTTCTGGTCTGGACAAATTCATCGATACCGCTTCCGTTCTCCAACGTCTGTGCGGAACCTTCCGTATCGTTTCTCTTCTCCAACGCGTGCACTGCTTTGGGCTTCCTAATTTCCGGTCTTTTCTGCTGTCTGTCCGCTTTTTCCCGCTGCACCTTTTTCTCCTCTTCCAGCAGCTGCATCCTCTTTTCTCCGGACACAGGTCTGGCGATCAGATCGGTGAGGTCTCCCTGGTGGACGACCGTCAGTTCATGAAGGGCACGGGTCGCCGCCACATACAGAAGCTTTACGTACCTGTCTTCCGCCGGATAATGTTCCGCGGACGGGTGATAGAGCAATACCCCGTCAAATTCCAGGCCTTTCGTATATTCTACCGGAAGCACCATGATTCCCTGGGTAAAGTTTGCAGTTTCCGGATTGCTGTCCGCCAGCGGAAGCTTTTCGCCCAGACGTCTGCTTACCATCTCCGCTTCCTCTTCATCCCTGCAGATCACCGCAATGGTTTCCCTGCCTTCCTGCATCCATTGCCGGATATTTTTTTCGGTCTCAGCAAGCATCTCCTCTTCATTTTTGCACTGAGTCACGCGTACCTGACTTCCATGACGGCTGATAGGTTCCACCGGATAAATCGCAAAATTTCCATGCCGCAGGATTTCCGTTGCAAAATGAGAAATCTCCACCGTGTTGCGGTAGCTTTTCTTCAGCAGCCCGAAACCGTCTGGATTCGTGGAAAGCATCAGTTTTCTCAGTTCTTCCCAGTCGTTCAGACCGTATCCGAAATGAATGTTCTGGGACACGTCGCCCATGATTGTATAGGTACAACCCCGGAGACAGTATTCCAGCGCTCCGTATGCCATCATTCCAAAATCCTGTGCCTCGTCGATGATCACATGGCTCGCCTCCCGGATTCCGTCGGTTTCCTTGATCCGTTTGTACAGATACGCAAGCGCCGCCAGATCGTAGAGATCAAATGCATCTTCCGGAAACGGCACGGCTTTTCCCTGCTCTGCCTGTGCCGTCAGAAACTCCCGGTAAACCTCATAAACGGAGCCTTTCCATACATCTTTTCCAAAATGCCAGCGGTACATCCTCTGCAGTTCCTTTTTCTCCTCCGGCGAATAGGAGACATACTTTCCGGAAAGTTCATTTTCCAGCCTTGACCGGAGGATTTCATTGAGCATATTGATCTTGCCCTGCATGGAAACTCTTGGATTGTGTTCCAGGTAACTGCTGATCGTATCCTCATCCATCAGCAGAACACCGTTTTTCTCCAGACGGATTTCCTCATGGGAAACTGCTTCCCTTTCGTATTCCCGGCAAAACTGTTCCAGATCATGAAACCACCCATAGCTGCCTTTCCTGCACGCCGTTTCGTCCTTCTTATCCACGGATCGGATCCTTTGAACCTTCGGGTCCCAGTCTTCATAGAGAAGCCTTACAAACAGCTGTTCCATCGTCATCTGGGAGACACCGTACACATCCAGATCCGGCAGAACGCTGGTAATATAGTTCAGCAGAATCCGGTTGCTGCCGATAATATAAAAGTCCTGCGGGCGGAATTCTTCCTCATAATTGTAAAGAATATAAGAGATCCTGTGCATCGCCACCGTGGTCTTTCCCGATCCCGCCACTCCCTGGACGATCAGATTCCGCTTCGGCGTTCTTCGGATCATATCATTCTGCTCCGCCTGAATCGTCGCAATGATCTCTCCAAGCACCGCCGTCTTGTTTCTCGCCAGATACTTGGTCAGAAGCTCATCGTTCGCCACCACATCGGAATCAAAGAAATCCTTCAGCCGGTCATCGGCGATTTCATAGGTTCGCTTTCGCTTCAGATCCACTTCAAACGTACCTTCGCCCTTTACCGTGTAAGTACATCTTCCCGTATTATTTTCATAATAAACCGACGCCAGCGGCGCTCTCCAGTCGATCACGACAGGTTCCGCCGCCTCTTTGGAAATGCCGACCCTCCCCACATAATAAGAATCCTCCTGAGGCTGACTGACATCTTTGAAATCAATTCTGCCAAAATACGGGGTCTTTCTCGCCTTCCGGCACCGCACCAGATCCCTCTGCCGCTCTCTCATCTGCGCCTGGGTATTATGAAGCATCGCCAGCGCTTCCTTGTCTTTTGGTCCGTATGTCTCCACCAGATCATGGTACTCATCCGACAGCGCCTTCACATAACTCTCCGTCCTGATCAGATTCGCCTGCGCAATATCGATGATTTCTTTCAGCTGCTTTTCCTCGTCCTCCCGGCTCAACCCCGGAACCGGACGGAAAGTTCCCTTTTTCTGTTTTTTCTGCATCATGAAACATTTCCTTCCGTTTACAATACTTTTTCACACGCATAATAATGATCGCCATACATATCGCATTCTCCTGCAGTCTGAAATCCACAGTGCAGATAAGTACGGTACGCCGGCACATTTTTCGCCGCAACCAGCAGTCTTGCCGCACCGCATCCTCTTTCTTTCAAAACCTCTTCCAGAGAAGTTACCAGTGTTTTCGCAAGCCCTCTTCCCTGATACTCCGGAGAAATAACAATCCGCGCAATCTCACAGACCATCTTTCCGTCCTCAGGCTCTTTCCAGAACAGCAGATCCTCCAACTCATTTTCCGGCACAATGGACGCCGCACCAATCACCTGCTCCCCATCCGCCGGACCGTCTCCGTCCAACAGCACAAACAAATTGCCATATTCCAGATCCACAGCAATCTCTTCCTCCCCTGGATAATATACATTCCAGGTGCAAAACTCTGAATCAATGACCGACCGATACAAAGCCAAGATTTTTTCCGCCTCTTCTTCACGCGCCTTTCGAACTACCATATGCCCTCCCATATTATTCTCATTAAATACCTTACCAACTGTGTAAATTTCATTTTATCAGAAAAGAAAGCTTTCATCAATCGCAACCGTTCAGCCCAATTTCTTTCCGTTCGCAAACACCAGAAAGCAGTCAGGCGCAGGTGGTATGCGTGGACGGCGGGCATCTGCAAAGGCGTGAGAAACTCTTAATGTTTCGAAGTGCCGGAGGACGGGACAGGCGAAGGGCATCAAGCCCGGAGCCTGAGGAGCGCTGAGTCGGGAATTGATCAACAATTCCTGACGAATCGCTCCGGTGCCCGTCCAGAGGTGCTTCGAAACATTTAGAGTTTCCACGTCTTTGCAGCCGCCCGCCGTCCACGCATACCACCTGCGCCTGACTGCTTTCGTCCGCCTTGCCAAAAATGAAATATTACACTTCCCTCCGCGTAAATCCGTCATACGCGGTGATCAAAAAGAGGATCATATGAACTGCCAGAACGCCGATGGAAAATCCAAGGGTCTGGTTTGGAAACACTGTATTTCCGGAAGCCGCCTGGGACAGATTCATATTTGCAAAGATCAGATATCTTCCCCAGTCACATCCCAGCTGTGCCAGAAATGCCACGACAATGCTTCCTCCCATCAGCGCCGTCACGCCGATTCCGATCGCCAGCGCAGAGCTGCGCATCATGGAAGAGATCATAAATGCCATCGTCGTCATCGCGACCAGGCTGACGCCTTCCAGCAGATAATTTTTCAGCGCATACACGAATCCGCTTCCGACAGACACTTCACCCTGCGCCGCCGTCAGATACGGCACGGAAAAATCCGCTCCAAAAAACGGAATGTTGATCAGAGCCGTCGCCGCATAAACACCGAGGATCAGAAGGAAGGACAAAATCAGCATCGTAAGATATTTGCTGATAATGATTTTCCTCCGTGTGACTGGATTGACCAGTAAAAATTTAATGGTTCCGTTGGCAAATTCATTGGCGACGCATCCGCCTGCAAGCACGATCATGATGACGCTGACAATTGTGATCATCATGGCTCCTTCCAGAAACGAGGTCCAGTATGCGCTCTCTGTGCTTCCATCTTCATCGATATAGGATTCGATGCCGTGTTCCAGACGGTACTCACAGATTGCCGCCTGATTCTGTGCCTCTTCATAGCTTGTATCGGAGACATACCTTCCCTCTGCTTTCTGCTGCTCCAGCTGTGCCACTTCCAGAAGCGCGCTTCCCGCTTCCCTCGCAGCATCTTCCCTCCAGTCGCCGGTATCCGGCTCAATCTGCTGATCCAGCATATACCGATACCAATACCCTCTCGCTTCTTTGACCGGTGCTTCTTCGCTTCCGGCTTCCATCTGTTCCAGACGCAGATTGGCGTAAGCTGTCCAGTCCTCCGCCTCGATCGTCTGAATGATGTCGTCAAAATTTTTCTGGTATTCTGCAGTTTCCTCCGCCGTAAGCATATCTTTCTGATAAATCAGCGGAGACTGAAAACTGTAGTAAGCCTCATCCAAAGCTTCATACTCCCAGGAATCAATGTTCCATTCTTTTCCGCTCTGCAGCATATATTCGTATTCCGCAGCCTGTACCTCATAACCGTCCGGCTTGCTGCTGTTCAAATATTCCAGTTCGGACCGCAGATCCTGTTCCGTATAGGTATAACCACTGTAACTGTAACTTCCGGATATTTTCATCAGCGCCGCCACACCAACGATAAGAATCAAAAGGATTCCGAGCATGATGTATGTGCTCACCTTGCTGAAAATTTTAATCAGTTCATTCTGTATCAGCTTAAACAATTTGTGTTTCCCCCTTTGTCAGTTCAATAAACGCATCCTCCAGCCGCTGTGTCTCCACCGGAGAAACGGTATACACCAAAATTCCCGTCTCCATGATCTTCCGGTTGATCTCTCCCAGATGTCTCTGGATATCTTCCCCCTGGAGCTTCACTTCCAGATGTTCCGGATCACCGTACTCCACACTGCACTGCGGTTCCTGCTCCAGAAGAGCTGCCGCCCTGGCGGCATCCTCCACATGATAACGATACCTGGGTGCTTTCTGCTGCATACCCTCCACCATTTCCTCCACCGAGGTCACCTGGATCAGCGTACCGTTGACCAGAATCCCCACCCGGTCACACATCAGCTGCATCTCACTCATCAGGTGGCTGGATACCATTACGCAGATTCCTTCCTGATGCGCCAGATTTTTCAGGATATCTCTCAGATTCCGGATCCCCGCCGGGTCCAGTCCGTTGGTGGGTTCATCGAGGATCAGCACTTTCGGGTGATGGAGCAGTGCCTGGGCGACGCCAAGCCTCTGCCGCATACCAAGGGAATACTTTCCCACTTTCTCATGAATCCGGTTGGAAAGCCCTACCAGTTCAACCACCTCACGGATCCTTTTTTCGGTCACGCCCTTTCTCATCCGGGCATACTGCATCAGATTCTGCATCCCGGTCATATATTTATACATCTCAGGATTTTCCACAATGGCGCCGACGTTTGCCATCGCCTTTTCAAACTGCCTGGTCACATCCTGACCACAGACGGCGATACTTCCCTCGTCAATCCCGATCAGCCCTACCAGCATTTTGATCGTTGTCGTCTTTCCCGCGCCGTTCGGTCCAAGAAATCCGAATACCTCCCCTGCGTAGGTCGTCATGGAAAGATCATTGACGACCTTTCGTTTTCCGAAATATTTGCTGACATGCCGAATCTCAATGACAGCTTTCTGGTTCTGCTCTGCGTTTGTTGTCATAGTTTTCTTTCCCTCTGTCTTTGTCTCCGTTCCCATTTTCGTCTCCTTTATGCATTCTCTGCCATATAAGCGACCATATTGCCGATTTTCCACTGTCCGCCGTCCTGATACATGGTGATTTCCACCGTATAGTCGAAATTCTGCACCACATTCGTACCGTTTCCGGATGGCTGAGACGAAACAAAACTGCCGTCCTCTCCGGACAATCCATAGACTGGATACAGGAGATCTTCCCTGCTCATCTCCAGACTGACGGAATACCCTGCCCTGATCTTCGCACCCTTCGGCCCGTTCTGGCTGATAGAGATATCTTTCAGAACCTCCGTGTAATCGACAATCTCCGGATCATTGGCCGCATAACGTTCCCGATAGGCGAGATAATTCCGGACATCTTCCTTTGTATATCCGAAGTAATAACCATTGTCCTGAGATTCCGTCCAGTATTTTTCCAGAAGTTCCTGGGTCCTGGCAATCCTTTCCTGGGGCGCCGCCAGATTGACGGTCTTTATCTCTTCCATGTACTGCCGGACCGCCTGCTCAATTTCCGGTTTTGCCTCCTTGAAACGTGCGTTGTCCACCAGCACATAGACGGCAACGCACAGCACCGCCACAATCGCCAGGATCACTCCGCGGTTTGCGTGTTTGAAAAATTTTTTCATTCTCTTCCTCCTTCTCCTTCACTTTCCTGTAACCTTTCAGCCAGCTGAACGGTTACGTCTTTTTCTGAAACTATCCTACAACAAATATCTTGAGAATCCCGTTGGAAAAATCTTAGGAAAACCACGGGAAAATCTTATGTTTTGTTTAAGTTCCGTTACCATTCAGCCAGGAACTGCCAATTTATTACGCAAACCAGGCGAAATAATTGTATATTTCCATCTGAAATAAAAAAGACCGCCAAAAAGCCACTTCAATTTGAAATCAAAATGGCTTTTGAGACAGTCTCTCCATACGTTATGCAATTTTCAAACACGCTCTAGATCTTTTTCAGCTTGGCAAAAGAAGCAAACATCTTCTTAACCCCTGCTTTCTCAAACTCTACAGTCACTTCGAAATCCTTGCCGCCCTCGACAATGGCTTTGACGATTCCCACGCCGAATTTCACGTGGCGCACGGTATCCCCCACTTCATAGTCCAGGTGATCCGCCTTTGTCACCTTAAACTGACGGGGCTGGAAGCTGTTGGTCTGATACAGGCTTTTCATCGCTCCATAGAGCCCGCTCTTCGGCTGCGGATCCACCTGGGGCTTCTGCTTCACTTCCTCGAAGGTACGTCCCATATCCACCAGCTCTCTCGGGATTTCCCGGACAAAGCGGGATGTTTTGTTATACTGGGTCTCGCCCCGGATCATCCGCTGTTTCGCACTGGTCATGGTCAGTTCCTTCATCGCCCTGGTGATCCCCACATAACAGAGCCGGCGCTCTTCCTCCAGATCACCGGGATCATCGCTGGTGATCGTCAGGTAACTTGGGAAAATCCCATCTTCCATTCCGGCAAGAAATACATGGGGAAATTCCAGACCCTTGGCGCTGTGCAGCGTCATCAGCAGCACATAATCACTGTCCTCATCCACAGAATCAATATCGGAGACAAGCGCTACATCCTGAAGAAATCCTCCCAGTGTCGGATTCTCCGTCTCGTCCTGGTAAGTGACGATCTTTGAAATCAGTTCGTCGATATTTTCAATCCTTGCCTGAGCTTCCTCCGTATCTTCCGCCTGCAATTCCGCCACATAACCAGTCTCCTCGATCACAAGCTCGAGAATTTCTTTGACCGACAGGTATTCCGCCTTTGCCCGCATCACTTCGATCAGGGAAGTAAACGAACGGATCTTTGAGGCGGCTCTTCCCATCGTCGGGATCATCTCTGCCTCCAGCAGTGCGTCAAAGAAACTGATACCATGGAAATCCGCCCATTCCTGCGCTTTCCCAATACTCGCTGCTCCGATTCCCCTTTTGGGAATATTGATGATTCTCTGTACCGCCAGATCATCCTCCGCATTATCCAATACTTTCAGATAACTGAGCAGATCCTTGATCTCCTTTCGTGCATAGAAATTGATTCCGCCGACAATCTTATAAGGAATATTCGCCATCAGGAATTTTTCCTCAAACAGCCGGGACTGGGCATTGGTGCGGTACAGCACCGCAAAATCACGATAGCGGCTGTGTTCCGTCCGGACTTTTTTAGAAATTTCCCCCGCAATATACTCGGCTTCCTCAAAACCGGTCAGAAACTGACGGTAATTCACCAGAGGCCCGTCTCCGTTTTCCGTCCACAGCTTTTTCTCTTTCCGCCCCTTATTGTTGGCGATCACTTCATTCGCCGCCGACAGAATATTTCCGGTAGAACGGTAATTCTGTTCCAGTTTGACCACTTTCGCATCCGGAAAAATCTTTTCAAAGCTCAGAATATTCTCAATGTTCGCGCCGCGGAATTTGTAAATCGACTGATCGTCATCGCCGACCACACAAAGATTTCTGTACTTCTGCGCCAGCAGACTGATAAAGCGGAACTGCACGGTATTCGTATCCTGGTACTCGTCCACCATGAGATAACGCAGACGTTCCTGATAAGATTCCAGTACCTCCGGACACTGCGTAAACAGCTCCACCGCGTTGACCAGCAGATCGTCAAAATCCATAGCATTGTTGGAGCGGAGCTGTTCCTGATATTCGTCGTAGACATCCGCAATCTTTCTCAATTTCCAGTCAATCCCGGCATCCTTCCGGTACTGCTCCGGGGAAATCATCTCATTTTTTGCCGCTGAGATCGCTGACAGCAGCGAGCGGTCCTTGAAGGTCTTGGTATCCAGGTTCAGCTTCTTGATGATCGCCTTCATCAGGGTTTTGGAATCCTCCGTATCATAAATGGTGAAATTGTTGCCATATCCGATACGGTCGGCATACCTGCGCAGGATCCGCACACAACTGGAGTGGAAGGTGCTGACCCAGACCTGCTCCGCGCCGAAGGAAACGATCCGGTCAACCCTCTCCCGCATTTCCTGCGCCGCTTTATTGGTAAAGGTGATCGCCATGATCTGATAAGGCGGCACCTGCTTTTCTTCTATTAAATATGCAATCCTGTGCGTCAGTACCCTGGTCTTTCCGGAACCGGCGCCTGCCAGAATCAGCAGCGGTCCCTCGGTATATTCCACTGCCTCCATCTGTCTTGGATTCATTCCCTCTGAAATATTCATAATAATCTCCTGTCTGATCTAAGTTTCTGTGACTGTTCCGAAATCAGGAGGCGTAGCGGGCTACGCTGACTGATTTTGGGGCAAATTTCCCGCAAAGTGGGGCGTGCAGATTGCAGGAATGAATTTTCAAACACGCTCTAGTATATAATATTTTCGCCTGAGAAACAATACCCGACAGGCTCAGAACCTTTTTCTTTACGAAAGATCTGGTTTAGACAATTCCTTCCGGAATTTCTCTCCATGATACCTTTTTTATCTGACATCATACATTTGTCAAGTAAATAACGTACTGAGTTTACACAGAAAAAAAGCACTCCAACCTGTGGAGTGCTTTTCTCTGCCCTTCCGGGACTTTTATCCGTGCGTTAGAAGATTCGAACTCCCGACCTTTTGGTCCGTAGCCAAACGCTCTATCCAGCTGAGCTAAACGCACATGCCTCTGTTGAACTTGTCAACAGTAGATATTGTACAGTATTGTTTCTAAATTGTCAACAAGTTTTTTGATTTTTTTCCTTTTCATGGATTCTGGAAAGCAAGTGACATTTCCTTTCTTCCATGTTACAATAAAACTGCTTTGAAAATTCAGAAATCATGAATCAAAAAAGGAGAGCAAAGCCAATGATAACGACAATCCTCTTCGATCTGGACGGAACACTTCTTCCGATGGATCAGGAACTCTTTGTAAAAACATACTTTAAAGCGCTTGCCGCACGCGTCGCCCCTCTGGGCTACGAGCCACAGGCACTGCTCGACGCCGTCTGGGCAGGCACCGCCGCTATGGTGAAGAATCCCGGAACATGCACCAACGAGGAAGTATTCTGGAACTTCTTTGCCAAACAGTTCGGCGAACAGGTGCGGGACGACATCCCGGTGTTTGAAGATTTTTACCGCAACGAATTCCAGCAGGCGCAGAAAGTATGCGGTTATAACCCAAAAGCCCGTGAAGCCGTCGAATTTGCCCGTTCCCTCGGTTTCCGGGTCATTCTTGCCACCAACCCGCTCTTCCCTTCCATCGCCACCGAATCCCGTATCCGCTGGGCAGGGCTGGAGCCGGAAGACTTTGAATTCTATACAACCTACGAAAATTCCACCCACTGCAAGCCAAATTCTGCCTACTATCAGGATATCCTGACCAGAGCACAGATAAAACCGGAAGAATGCATGATGGTCGGAAACGATACCACGGAAGACCTGGCGGCAGCCACTCTTGGCATCTCCGTCTTCCTGCAGACCGACTGCCTGATCAACCAGAAATCCGTGGATATCAACCAGTACCCTCACGGTGATTTTGATGCACTGATCAACTACCTGTCCTCCCTGAAAAACAGCAAGGCTGAACAGTAAAACCTTGTCGCTCACTCTTGAATCCTGACAGAGGATTTGGATCTGCGTAACCGTTCAGCCGACTAAACGGTTACAGACGTGCGACCATACATCTTCGAATACGTCTGAACATCAAAACAGCCAGAAGCCCCTCCGGTACCCGACCGGAAGGTCTTCTGGCTGTTTCCTGTCTGCAGCCGTCTGATGTACAGAAAAACACGGCTACTTCCTGTTAATATTGTTCTTGTTCGTCATCCGCAGACGCGCCATCGCTCTTGCCAGCGACGCCTGGGTGTGATAATATTCCTGCTGGCTCTGCTTCTGGCGAAGCTGTTCCTGCGCGCGCTCCATCGCCTCTCTGGCACGCAGCGCGTCGATTTCTTCCGGCCGCTCGGCAAATTCCACAAGGATGGTCACACGGTTGTTGATCACCTGCGTAAAGCCTGTACCTACGACCGCCTCATGTACTTCCCCGCTCTCCGTGCGGAAACGGATGGTTCCCGTACTGGTAGCGATCATCATATCGGAATGGTGCGCAAGAATCGCATGTTCACCATCCACCGCCGGAAGCACCACAGAAAGACATCTTCCCTGAAAGAAGACACGGTCTGCCGCAATGACTTTCAGATAGAAGGTATTTTTTTCACCATTCTCTGCCATCCGTCATCCTCCTCTTCTTTATGCTTCTCCCTGCAGTGTCTTCGCTTTCTCGATCACGTCGTCGATGGTTCCCACATTGAAGAACGCAGCTTCCGGATACTGATCCATCTCACCGTCGATGATCATCTTAAAGCCTCGGATCGTCTCCTTCAGCGGAACATATTTGCCCGGGACTCCGGTAAAGGTCTCAGCCACATGAAACGGCTGGGACAGGAATCTCTGAATTTTTCTCGCCCGGTATACGGTCTGCTTATCCTCCTCGGACAGCTCTTCCATACCAAGGATCGCGATGATATCCTGCAGTTCTTTGTACTTCTGCAGAATCTCCTGTACACGGCGCGCCACTTCGTAGTGCTCCTCGCCGACAATCTCCGCCTCCAGGATTCTGGACGTGGACTCCAGCGGATCTACCGCCGGATAGATTCCCTGCTCCACGATCTTACGGGAAAGTACCGTCGTCGCGTCCAGATGGGCGAACGTCGTCGCCGGAGCCGGGTCGGTCAGGTCGTCCGCCGGCACATAGACTGCCTGAACGGAAGTAACGGAACCGTTCTTCGTGGAAGCGATACGCTCCTGAAGTTCACCGACATCCGTTGCCAGTGTCGGCTGATATCCTACTGCGGAAGGCATACGGCCCAGCAGCGCGGAAACCTCGGAGCCTGCCTGCACGAAACGGAAGATATTGTCGATGAACAGAAGCACGTTCTGATGCTCCTCGTCACGGAAATACTCCGCCATGGTAAGTCCGGTCTCCGCCACACGCATACGCGCTCCCGGCGGCTCGTTCATCTGTCCGAAGACCAGAGCGGTCTTCTCCAGAACGCCGGATTCTTTCATCTCGCACCAGAGATCATTTCCCTCACGGGAACGCTCTCCCACACCGGTAAAAATAGAATATCCGCCGTGCTCCGTTGCAATGTTTGTGATCAGCTCCTGGATCAGGACGGTCTTTCCTACGCCGGCGCCGCCGAACAGACCGATCTTACCGCCCTTTGCGTACGGAGCCAGCAGGTCGATGACCTTGATACCGGTCTCCAGCACCTCTACCACCGGACTCTGATCTTCAAAGCTCGGCGGATCTCTGTGGATGACCCAGTGCTGCTCGCCGGACAGATCTTCTCCGCCGTCGATCGCGTCGCCCAGCACGTTGAACAGACGCCCCAGTGTTTTATCTCCCACCGGCACGGAAATGCCGGCGCCTGTCGGAATAACTTCCATATCCTTGTGAAGTCCCTCGCTGGCTGACAGCATGATACAGCGGACCGTATTGTTTCCGATATGCTGCGCAACCTCCATCACGCATTTTTTTTCTCCGTTCTGGACGGTGAGGGCATCTTTAATCATAGGAAGATCGTTATCCCCAAATTCTACGTCTACGACAGGTCCCATAACCTGTACAATTTTTCCATTCTTCATACGATTTCTCCTCTATTTCTATTTCTGGCAACTGTTCAGCCAGCTGAACGGTTACCTTTTCTGTGCTCTGGCACCGCTGATTACCTCGGTGATTTCCTGAGTAATACTTGCCTGTCTTGCACGGTTGTAGGAGATATTCAGCTCATGCAGGATTTCCTTCGCACTGTCGGTGGAATTCTGCATGGCGATCATTCTCGAGTTCTGCTCACTTGAATAGGACTCGACCAGACAGCTGTAGATCATTCCGGTAATATAGTTCGGCACGATCATATCCAGCACTGCCTCCTCAGAAGGCACCATCTCGATCTCCTCCTGGTGGATATCCACAATTGCAGGCGTCTTCACTTCAAAGGTCGCTTTTTTCAATGGCAGCAGCTGGATCATCCGCGGCTCCATGGCAACCGAATTGTTCATCTGGGTAAAGATGATATACACCTCATCCAGTTCGCCTTTGTTGAATTTATCCACCAACAGTTCCGAGATCACGCGGGCCCTGTGCATCGTTGGATTCTGCACGGTATAATGAAACTGGGTATCGATCGCCATATTCCGCCGTGTGAAATACTGGCGTCCCATCTCACCCAGAACGAACAGATAACTGTCACAATCTCTCACCGCCATCTTATCCTCGGCAAGCTTCTCCACATTGTGGTTGTAAGCGCCCGCCATACCTTTGTCACCGGTGATGACGACGTAGCCGACTTTCCGTTCTTTTCCCTGAACAGTTCCCCGTTCATCAAAATAACGGTGCTCCAGATCCGGCACATGGCGCAGGGTACGGGAAATCGCACCCTGCAGAGCATAGAAATACGGCTCGGTATCCTCAAGGGCTTTTTTCGCCTTTTTCAGTTTGGAAGAAGAAATCGTATACATCGCGTTGGTGATCTTCATCGTATCCTGAACGCTTCGGATCCTGTCCTGGATTTCTTTCATATTTGCCATCTATCAACACCTGCTCTTGTCTTTGAATTCCTCTGCCGCACGTTCAATCTTTTCGATCAGCTCCTCAGTGAGTACCTTCTTCTCTTCAATCTCCTGTCCGATCTCCGGATAGGTGCGGTCGAAGTATTCCAGCATCTCCATCTGATAAGCTTTCATCTTTTTGACTTCCACATGCATCATCTTCTTGTGGGTCGCCGCAACCAGAGTGATCACCTGCTGATGCAGGCTCAGCGGGTTGCACAGCGGCTGTTTCAGCAGTTCCATCAGCCCTTTTCCGTACCGCAGCTGTTCCTGTGTCGCGTCATCCAGGTCTGAGGAGAACTGGGTAAATACTTCCATCTCACGGTACTGGGCAAGATCGATACGGACCGAACCTGCTGCTTTCTTCATCGCCTTCGTCTGAGCCGCACCGCCTACACGGGATACGGAAAGACCCACGTTGACGGCAGGACGCATACCGGAATTGAACAGGTCGCTTTCCAGGAAAATCTGTCCGTCTGTGATGGAAATCACGTTCGTCGGAATATAAGCGGAAACATCGCCCGCCTGTGTCTCGATGATCGGCAGCGCCGTAATGGAACCGCCGCCCAGCTCATCTGACAGACGGCTGGAACGCTCCAGAAGTCTGGAATGCAGATAGAAGACGTCACCCGGATATGCCTCACGTCCCGGAGAACGCTCCAGAAGCAGAGACAGCGCACGATAAGCCACCGCATGCTTGGAAAGATCGTCATATACGATCAGGACATCTTTTCCCTGATGCATAAAGTATTCCGCCATGGAAGTTCCCGCATACGGTACGATGTACTGGAGCGGAGCACAGTCACTGGCAGTGGCGGATATGATGATGGAATACTCCATCGCGCCATGTTTTTCCAGACTGGAAACCACTTTTGCCACCGTAGATGCCTTCTGTCCGATTGCCACGTAGATGCAGATCACATCTTTGCCTTTCTGGTTGATGATCGTATCTGTGGCAATGGATGTCTTTCCGGTCTGGCGGTCTCCGATGATCAGCTCACGCTGTCCGCGGCCAATCGGGAACATGGAATCGATTGCCAGAATACCGGTTTCCATCGGTGTATCCACGGATTTACGCTCTACGATGCCCGGAGCCTCCTGCTCGATGGGGCGGTAACCGTCTGCCTCGATCGGACCTTTTCCGTCAATCGGCTCACCCAGAGCATTTACCACACGGCCGATGAATTTCTCGCCCACTGGCACGCCGGCTTTTTTTCCGGTCCGCACCACTTTGGTTCCTTCTTTGATCCCTGTATCTTTTCCAAACAGAATGACGCCGATCTGGTTTCTTCGGATATCCTGCACCATACCCTTCAGACCATTCTCAAAGGTAACAATCTCGCCGTACATCGCATGATCAATGCCGTAGACATTGGCGATTCCGTCACCGACATAGATGACCGTACCTGTCTCCTGGTCCCGGGCAATGGCGTCATAGTTCTCTATTTCTTCTTTCAAAATCGAAATGATTTCTTCTGAATTGATTGAACTCAACTCATTCACCTCCGGATTATTTGTTGTGTCAACTGTTGCAAACGTCCTTTCAGGCTCCAGTCATATTCGCTGCTGCCCGCCTTCAGGATGAAGCCGCCGATCAGCTCCGGATTCTCAACCAGCTCGATCTTCGCCTCTCTGCTGTGATATTTCCTGCAGAGAAACTGTCTGATTTTTTCCATCTGCTCTTCCGTTGGCAAAGTAACGTAAGACAACGTTGCCGTGAGGATATTCTCCTGCTTATCCGCGTATTCCTGATAAGCCCGGAAGATTTCCTCCGCTTTTGCGGCCTGGTCATGGTCGCACATGGTCTTTAAAAAGTTCTGCATTTCTTTCGGGAAGATCCTCTCCACCAGACGATGCTTCGCCTCCAGAGAAACCCTCGGATCCTCCAGCGCTTTCTGCACCTGCGGCACTTCTCTCAGGATCTGTCTGGTCGTTTCCACCGCTTCCCTGTCTGTCTTCAGCTCATACAGAACCGTTGCATAACTAATTGAGGTCTGTGTCATCACTATCACCTGCTTTGTCCAGGAACTGGTCATAGAGTAACTGGTCACTCTCTGCACCGCTCCTGTCTCCAAGAATCTTCTGCGCCGCAGTTAAAGCCAGCCCGGCAACCTCTGTCTCCATCTCGCGCATCGCCTTCTCGCGCTCCAGAGTTACCGTCTCTCTTGCCTTTGTGAGAATGTCTTTCGCCTGGCCGTTTGCCTGATCCAGGATCTTGTCACGCTCAAACTGGGCATCTTTCTTTGCCTGCTCCACAATCCTGTCGGATTCGCTTTGAACAGCTGCGATCTGATTCTCGTATTTTTCCTTTAACTGCATAGCCTCGGTCTCTGTGGCGCTGGCATGATTCAGCATCCCGTCCACCTTCGCCTGGCGCTGAGCAAGAATGTTGTCCAGCGGCTTGATCAGAAACTTTTTCAGAAGGAAGTAAAGGATCAGTATATTGATGATGATATATACCAGATTGATATCTATTCTTAACACCTGTCGCACCTGCCTATTCTTGATTTCGTCAATGTCAGATCACTCAAAATTACAGTACGAAGATCAGAAGCAGACCGATAACGAAACCATAAATAGCAGTTGCCTCGGCCAGAGCCGCGCCCAGCAGCAGGGTCTTGCTGATCTTGCTCTCTGCTTCCGGCTGTCTCGCAACAGCTTCTGTTGCCTTACCGGTTGCCAGACCGATACCTACACCTGCTCCGATACCTGTTAAAGCTGCGATTGCTGCTCCGATTGCTACTAAATATTCCATGACATTTTCTCCTTTTCTTTTCCAATTTGATTTTTTGAAATTCTGTAACAGTTCAGCTTTGCTGAACCGTTACATGCAAAATCCATTTAAAATCGCCTTTGGCGATGGGATTTTGCACTCCTGAATCACGTTCTTACGGTCTGCGCAGCCCTGAGATGAACTGTTACGAAATTCTTCCTGAACTTCTGCAGGCTTCTTTGAATTTCTTTTTTTGGCTTTTTTCAATTTCTCTATAAAACCTTTCTGTCTCCGGGAACGCTTCCGGTCCCATTCCTTATCAGTCCTCGATCTGTTCTTTGATAAACAGAGAGGTCAGGAAAACAAAAACATAGGCCTGGATCAGGCCGTCAAATACATCAAAGTACAGGCTGAACGGTATGGGGACACCTACAGGGGCGACGCCCTTGATCAGTTCCATGACCACAAAACCTCCCAGGATATTTCCGAACAATCGCATACACAATGATACGGGACGTATAAAAATCTCCATCACATTGATCGGCGCGATCATCGGCATCGGCTCCGCGAAGGATTTCACCCATCCTTTGACACCACGGTAATGAATACCTGCGTATTCAATCAGAATAATACTCATGAGCGCGAGGGCAATCGTCACGTTCATGTCCTTGGTCGGCGGTTTAAAGCCGAGCAGCCCGATCATGTTGGAGACTCCCAGATACATAATCACGGTAATCATATAATTGGTATACCGTTTTCCGTTTTCTCCCAGGATATCTTCAAAGAATCCTTTGATCCAACAGTAAAAGGACTCCAGCGCCAACTGTTTTTTGCCTGGATTTTCCACCCGCAGGTCGTGGGTCAGCCAGATGGAAACCAGCACCAGCGCCGCCATAATGATCCATGTCACAACAACCGATTCGTCAATGTCTCCCAGGATTGGAAGGCGGAAGGCTGTCTGACAAGTCAGCTGCTCAATTAAATCATCTTTGAATTCTGCCGTGTTGCTCCCTCCCTTCTGAAAAATTTTCTACTTATTTAATATAAGTTTAATATAAGGTACTGCTGTTTTTTGAATTTGTCAATTCTTAAAGATTTTTTCCATCTGTACAAGAATTTCTTATTTTTTTGTATCTTCTGCACGTCTGTTTCTCTTATTTTCCAGCATTTTTCGTCATGTTATATATTGATAAAATCTGAACCTTATGCTTTTTTCCGGTTTGTGCCCGTTTCAGGCATAAAGTTCTTTTCAAAACCACTTGAAAATTGTGAAAAACTCCTGTTCAGAAAAAAATGGCAACCGTTCAGCTGCCCGAACAGTTGCCATCTTTTTCATCCTTTATAAGCACTTTCTATATATAAACTCTTTTTATTCCATCAGATATCCTCTCGCCTCCAGCTCCTGCCGGATATGTTCCAGGGTCTCTTCCGAATCCGCCCGAACCGTATGAAAGTGGATCCCGCTGGTGATATTTTTCAGCGGGCTGGATTTTCCCGCATGGATCTCCTGAAGAAATTCCGCCACTTTCCGTCTGGAACTGACGTTCAGGTCCGCCCGGATCTTTCCATACACCTCATGATCCACAAAAACATCCAGCACGATCCCGCCGTTATCCACGATCAGGTTCAGTTCATCCTCAATCTGCTGATCCGTGTGCCGTACCTTGAACACCTGCTCCGCCTGTGCCGGGATCCGGCAGATATATCCCTTATTGGTTGAAAGGATGTCATATCCGGCTGCACGGAGCGCCGCGATATCCTGAACAATGATCTGACGGCTGACGCCGCATTTTCCTGCCAGCCAGGTTCCGGACACGGGAGTATCGCTTCCGCGGATACAGTCCAGTATTTCCTGTCTTCTCTCTTCCTGATTCATACCGTCATCCTCCCAGGAACAGGCTGCCCGCCTGGAAAATCAGTACGGCCGCGATCCATGCCACCGCAAACTGGAAGACCACGCAAAGTCCCGTCCATTTCCAGCTGCGTGACTCTCTATGGATCGTCGCAAGGGCAGCGATACACGGCGTATACAGCAGCGCGAATACCATCAGGCAGTACGCGTTCAGTCCGCCAAAGCCCATGCCTTCCAGCAGCGTTCCAAGGGCTGCCATTCCTTCTGCGGAAGTGATGTTTCCAATACCAAACAGTACGGAACAACTGGAGACAACCACTTCCTTCGCTGAAATTCCAGCGATCAGTGCCACAACGATCTGCCAGTATCCCAGACCAGCCGGCGCAAACAGCGGCTCAACCGCCTTTCCTATCACAGAACCAAAGCTCTCCTGAATCTCCGTCGTATATCCTCCGGTTCCGAAATTCAACAGGAACCACATCAGGATCGACGCGATAAAAATCGTAGTTCCGGCTTTTGTCAGATAATCCTTAACCTTCTCCCATACATAGATGGCGATCGTCCGCGCGCTCGGCGCCTTATACTCCGGCAGCTCGATCAGAAGATTATACTGGCTTTTTCCTTTGTCCATCAGGTGGACAACAAAAGCAACCAGGATCGCCACCGCCAGTCCGAGCACATACATGGAATATGCCGCCACCATTGCGTGTTCTCCAAAAAACACCTGGGAAAACAGCAGATAAATAGGAAGTCTCGCACTGCAGGACATAAACGGTGTCACCAGCATAGTCTTCAGCCGGTCATGCCGGTTTTCCAGCGCCCGGGAAGCCATGATCGCAGGAACCGTACATCCAAATCCAAGGATCATCGGAATAAATGCCCGTCCCGAAAGACCTACTTTTCCCATCAGACCGTCCATCACATAGGCGACGCGCGCCATATATCCGCTGTCCTCCAGGAACGCAAGCGCCAGGAACAAAATGAAAATGTTGGGCAGGAAGGTCAGGATTCCTCCGACTCCGGAGATAATACCGTCCACGATCAGAGAGGTCAGCGCCTGATTGACCTCCAGCGCTTCCAGCGCACCCACCGTTCTCTGAGAAATCATTTCGATAAACAGCGCCATATATTCTTTCAGCCAGTCGCCGATGGTGAACGTCAGGAAAAATACCCCTGCCATGATCACCAAAAAGATCGGAAGCCCAAGCCACTGGTTCGTTAGGATTGCGTCCACCCGGTCCGTGGCCGCCGCCTTCTGCTCCCGGTGAACCATGACCTCATCCATGATCTCTTCGATAAAATCATATTTCTCATTGATGATCTGCTGTTCATAGTTACAGACAAAGCCCTCCGGAAGTTCCACCGGATAACGCTTCGTCACTTCCTCGTCGCCTTCCAGGATCTTAATGGCGTGCCAACGGTGGTTGAACATCTCCGGATACTTCTGCTTCAGCTGCTCCTTGATGACATCAATCTTGTCTTCCACCTCATCGCTGTAGACCATCGCAAATTCCCTGTGGTGGTCATGGGGATGCTGTGACTGCCGGTTGCCATGATGATGGATCACAGGAGTCTTTTCCTGATGATCCTTATGGTGAACTGCCGCGTGCATCAGGATATCCAATCCCCGCCGTTTTCTCGCACTGACCGGCACAACCGGTATTCCAAGCATCTCCGGCAGGCGGTGCAGATCGATCTCCATTCCCCGCTTTTCCACGATATCCATCATATTCAGCGCAAGCACCACCGGTTTGCCAAGCTCGATCAGCTGAAGCGTCAGGTAGAGATTCCGCTCCAGAGAAGACGCATCCGCAACGTCGATGATCACATCCACCGCGTCGCTCAGTATATACTCCCTGGAAACCTTTTCTTCCATTGTATAGGATGTCAGGCTGTAGGTACCCGGAAGATCCACCAGTTTCATCTGGTAATCCTGAAACCGGAAGGAGCCTTCCACCTTTTCCACCGTCACCCCCGGCCAGTTTGCCACTTTCAGATTCGCGCCGGTGTACGCGTTGAACAACGTGGTCTTTCCACAGTTGGGATTGCCGATAAACGCTACATTCAAAAATTTATCACTCATCGTCCTGCGTCTCTCCTACTTCTATATTTTCTGTCAGCATCCTGCCCACCGCAAATCTGGTTCCGCGGATCTTCACGATCATCGCCCCGTGACGTTTCCGGTTCATAACCAGAATCTTGCTCCCGCAGGTCAGCCCCAGTGCCTGGAGCCTGCGTTCCATATCTACCGGAAGATCCATTCCTGTCACAACATAGGATCTCTCCGTCTGTGTCTCTCTTAATTTCATCTGTATCTCTCCATCCTGCAGTCTCTCACACCAATGTTATCCACTGCCAGATCACTGCCACATTCACATACCGTAACAGTTCAGCCAGCTGAACAGTTACCACATGCCTGCTTTTCCGCTGCCATTCACAGTGTTCAGGCAATCTTTTTTGACTATTTCTGTCATAAAATACTATCATAATCATACTTTTTTTTCAAGTCTGCGGCAGGCGGACGGAGGATAGCCGAACTGTCTGCGGAACAGACGGCTGAACTGAAATTCGTCATAAAATCCAAAACTGTGCGCGATATCTTTCAGCCCTCTGCGCAGGTCCTGGCAGATCAGCGCCCGCGCCATATTCAATTTCATCTGCATCTGGTATTGATGGATGGAGGTTCCGGTATGGTTCCGGAAACGGCTGCTGATGTTCCGGATACTGAATCCATATTCCTTCGCCAGTTCCTCCGGCGAGAAGAAACGTTCCGGAGACGCGTAAAAACGCTGAAGGATTTCCCGTATCACCGGATCCAGATTCTGCCTTTCTTCCTTCTCCTCCACAGAAAGTTCACACAGCAAAAGTTCCAGAAGCGCCGTTGTCCTCAGCTCCTGCTGTACGCCTCCCGACCAGAACGCTTCCACCATCTGCTCAAACAGCCGAGGGATTTCCCTGTTTCCGGCACTTTCGGAAAGCTTCGGAATCCACAGCCCCTTCCCTTTTTCTTTTCCGTCCGCCTCCAGCCCGGCGAAATGAATGTACATATTTCTCATGCCCGGCGTACATTTTCCCCTGCTGAAATGATGTTTGCCCGGCTCCAGCAGCAGAACCTGCCCCTTCTCCATGGAATAACAGCAGTCCTCCTCCCAGATTTCCCAGTTCCCTTCCGTCAGATACAACAGATCATAAACATCCATCACACGATCCGGATGAAGGATTCCCTCCGGGCTGTAATTGACGTTGCACTCGCAGACCTTCCTCCTCTGCTCCGTTCCAAGAAAAATCATCGCATCTCCTCCTTTCTGCCGAATTATACATGTTTTTTCCCGCTTTGTCCATTTCTTTTTTCCCCTTATGCGATATACTTGTTACAGTTCAGCCAGGTCTGTGCATTCACTGCACAGACCGTATGAAAGTAGAGTGCCTGCGAGCATCCGGCCCATCGCGAAGCGATTTTTAATGGCTGGATGCCGTAACAGTTCAGCTGGCTGAACTGTTACATATACTTATTTCAACAGTTGCCGGTCATCCGGCGAATCGTACCCACTGAAAGGAGAAACAGACATTATGGTAAAAAAACAGGAACATGAAATCTCGCTTTCCAGCTTTCGGATCCAGGACAGCTTCTGGTCTTATTTCCAGGACCTTGTCAAAGACACCGTGATCCCCTATCAGGAACAGATCCTGAAAGATGAGCTTCCGGATGTGGAGAAGAGCCATGCCATTGAAAATTTCCGGATCGCTGCCGGAGAGTCCGACGGCGAATATTACGGCATGGTCTTCCAGGACAGTGACGTGGCAAAATGGCTGGAAGCCGTGGCATACTCTCTGGCGCTCAGCCCCGATCCTGAACTGGAAAAACGTGCCGACGACATCATTGCACTGATCGGCAGAGCTCAACAGGAAGATGGTTATCTGAACACCTATTTCACCGTCAAAGAACCGGAGCACCGCTGGCAGAATCTTCATGACTGCCACGAACTGTACTGTGCCGGACATATGATAGAAGCTGCCGTCGCATATTATGAGGCAACGGGCAAGCGGGACCTGCTGGATATCATGTGCCGGATGGCTGACCATATTGACCATCGCTTCGGAAAAGGAAAGACCAGGGGAGTCCCCGGCCATGAAGAGATCGAGCTTGCGCTCCTGCGCCTTTACCGCGCTACCGGCGAGGACCGTTATCTGCACCTTGCGCAGTATTTCATCGACGAACGGGGAACAGAACCGGACTATTTCGAGGAAGAAGAAAAGAACCGCGGCTGGCATTACTGGTCCACGGACGGCTCCAACAGAAACTATGCCCAGAACTATGCCCCTGTCCGAAAACAGGACCATGCGGCTGGCCACAGTGTAAGAGCCGTGTATCTGTATACGGCGATGGCGGATCTTGCAGGCGAGATCCACGACGATGCCCTCTGGCAGGCATGTCTGCGTTTGTTCGACAACACCGTAAACCGTCAGATGTATATCACCGGAGGAATCGGTTCCACGGTACACGGGGAAGCTTTCACCACCGACTACGACCTGCCAAACGATACCATCTACGCGGAAACCTGTGCTTCCATCGGACTGGTCTTCTTTGCCCGCCGGATGCTGGAACTGAAACCGGACCGCCGTTTCTCCGATGTGATGGAACGGGCGCTTTACAACGGTGTGCTCAGCGGCATGCAGCATGACGGAAAGCGTTTCTTCTACGTAAATCCTCTGGAGGTGATCCCGGGACTGTCCGGACAGCAGCAGGAATACCGCCATGTGCTTCCGAAGCGCCCCAAATGGTATGCCTGCGCCTGCTGTCCGCCGAACATTGCCCGTCTTCTCACCTCCCTGTCCGTTTACGCGTGGGGAGAAGCCATTCATCCGAAGACAACTGATGCTGACCGCACCGACACACTGTATTCCCACCTGTACATCGGAGGAACCTTTACCTCTAAGGCAGGCGGCGGCGTGACCATAAAGACAGAGACCGGATACCCCTGGAACGGCACCGTGCGCTATACGGTACTCCCGGAACAGACAACCGCGGACTTTACCCTGTCCGTGCGCATTCCGGAATGGTGCAGCGCCTTCTCCTTCTCCCTGAACAGAAACGTTCTGGATCAGGAAACGCTGGATATCCGTGACGGCTACCTGTATCTGAACCGTTCCTGGAAAAACGGCGATCTCCTGGAGCTTACACTGGATCTTCCGGTGCGCCGCATCTACGCAAATCCGCTGGTACGTGAAAATGCCGGACGTGTAGCTCTGATGCGCGGTCCTCTCGTCTACTGCCTGGAACAGGAAGACAACGGCGCGCAGCTTCAGACCATCCGTATCCCAAAAGACGCCGCCCTGTCTGCTTTTGAAACCACAGATCCGGTGCTCGGCTCCTACACGGCAGTCTCCGTCTCCGGCCTTCGCCTGATCCCTGACGGCAGCCTCTACAGCGAACGGCCGGCAAAGGCGGAAAGCGTTCCGCTTCATGCCATTCCTTATTATCTCTGGGGAAACCGCTCGGAAGGAGAAATGAGAGTCTGGATTTCTGAAAATTAAACAATGTTGATAACGGTTCAGCCAGGTCTGCACAGGAAATACGCAGATCTGGCTGAACTATTGCCATCGTTTTGTCAAGGGGCAAAACTTTATTAAATTTTCCTTCGTTTCGTATATTCAAAACCGGGAAATGGAATGATTTTACCATACACCTTTATCTTGCATATCACCGCAGATAAGTCCCGGTTTCTGCCGGGAGGCATATGAAACGACAGGAGGATTCAAACATGGCTACAAATAAGGTTGAGATATGCGGAGTCAACACTTCGAAGCTTCCGGTGCTCACCAATGAGGAAAAAGAAACGTTACTTACCAGGATCAAAGAAGGGGATTCTGCCGCCAGAGAACGGTACATTCAGGGAAATCTTCGCCTCGTGCTCAGCGTGATCCGGCGCTTTTCCAACAGCAATGAAAATCCGGACGACCTCTTCCAGATCGGATGTATCGGCCTGATCAAGGCGATCGATAACTTTGACACGACTTTGAATGTCAAATTTTCCACTTACGCAGTCCCGATGATCATCGGCGAGATCCGCCGTTACCTGAGGGACAACAACGCCATCCGTGTCAGCCGCTCCCTGCGCGATACCGCCTACAAAGCGCTCAGCATGCGGGAAGCTTATGTCCGTACCCATCAGAAAGAACCTACCATCGAAGAGATTGCGGAAGAAATCGGCATCGAAAAAGAAGACATCGTCTATGCCCTGGACGCCATCCAGAGTCCCATGAGTCTCTATGAACCGGTATATTCCGAGGGCGGCGATACCCTCTATGTGATGGATCAGCTCAGCGACAAGAAAAACCGCGAGGAAAACTGGGTCCAGGATCTTGCCCTTCAGGACGCCATCGACCGTCTCAGCGACCGGGAACGCCATATCATCAACCTGCGTTTCTTCCAGGGAAGAACCCAGATGGAAGTTGCCGATGAGATCGGGATCTCACAGGCACAGGTAAGCCGTCTGGAAAAATCAGCGCTTCGTTCCATGAAAAATTATCTCTCCTGAGCAGAACCAGCGAGGGGACATGCAAACCGCATGCCCCCTCGTAAAGCGCTGGCCGCAGACAGCAGCCAAACTCTTATGCTTCCTCATCGAGAAATTCATCAATCTGATCAGGCGTTACTTTCTGGTAAGGAAGATAAATATATTTCTCGTTTTCAAATTCAATGTCTTCCATCCCCTCTCCTGTGGCAGCCGCCACCGCCAGCTTTGCCATGGCTTCCGCCTGTCCTTCTTTGTCATTGTAAACCGTTCCCGCCATCTTTCCATCCCGGACTGCCTGCAGGCCCACATCCGTGCCGTCAATCCCGAAAAACACCGGCAGCGCGGACTCCGTATAATTCAGTTTCCGGTAAGCGTCCATCGCGCCCAGCGCCATATCATCATTGTTTGCCAGAACAAGCTCGATCTTGTTCTGATACTGGCCGATCATCTGCTCCATCCGGTTCTGCGCCTGCGCCCGGTTCCAGTTTGCAATCTGGTAGCTGAGTTTTTCCAGGGCAATTCCATTGCTCTTCAAAGTCTCCACGGCATTCTCTGTCCGGATGATGGCATCCTGATGTCCCGCTTCCCCTTCCAGCACCACATACTGGATCTTTCCGTCTTTGTTGCGGTCGATCCGGTCATTTTGGCGTATCGCATCGACTGCCAATTCTCCCTGCATAATACCGGATTCTTCCGCCTCTGCTCCCACATAGTAGAGACCGTCCTGCTGCATCAGATCTTCCGCCACAGGCTCACGGTTGAAAAATATGATCGGTATGTCACGCTCCCTGGCAAGATCGATGATCTCCGACGGATCTGCCCGGTCCACCAGATTCACACAGAGGACATTGCAGCCCGCATCGAGCATCTCTTTTACCTGATCATCCTGGGTACGCTGGGAGCCTGCCGCATCACGGACCGTCACAGTAACCTCAAGGTCATCGCTCTCAAAAGACTGAAGCTCCTCTTTGAAACACGCGATCAGCTCATTGAGAAACGTATCGCTTTGATTATAATATGCCACTCCCACACGGACCTTATCCTCTCCCGACAACTGCTGGCTTTCACAGGCACATAAAGACCGCATGCACATACAAAAAACGATCCCTGCCGCCAAAATTTTTCTTCTTCTCATGCTCCACCTCTGTCTGGTTTTCGAACCGATGTATTATTGCTCTAGCTCATTGTAAAAAGGATTTCCTGGTTCTCTTTTGTAAACATCGTCTCCTTTCGGATCACCGTATAGGAGATCGTTTGGTCTTCCGGGCGGTAGAAACGATTCCGGAGACGCTCTGCAATCTGTGTCAGGCTTTGATAACCCATATTGAATTCATCCGGCACCACCAGGCATTCCACAGCGGTAACGTCGAGATAATAGAAAGCTTCCATGGAATGGCCGATTCCATATACCAGCGCTCCATGCAGATCGTTCGCCGCTCCATTTTTCCCCGCCTCAGTCAGACTGTTATCGTCCAGCGCGGCTATCACGTCCACCTTCGGCATTGCCGACAGAGACTGATCCCCATCCTGCCCGAAAGAACCGGAAACCGACCAGCTGATCTCAGCACCGGAATCCTCCAGCTTCTCACGGAAGCCCTGCTCCCGGTTCTCCGCCGCCTCTGTTTCTTTGGTCTCAGAAAGGATCCCGATGGTCTTTCCGCTGATATTTCCGTTATAATCGTTCAGCAGCTCCTGTGCCAGAGCCGCTCCCATTGCGTAATGATCCGGCTCTGTGACCGGTAGTTCCGAGTCATCTCTTTCCTCGGACGCCGCCGACCCCACCAGCATGACAGGGACTTTCTTCTGAATCTTTTTCAGCGCCTTTTCCGTCTCCGCTCCGGGCGCCGGCTGTACGATCACCGCATCCGCCCCGTGTTCGATTTCGGCTTCAATCAGATCCATTTCGTCCGCCGCGTTCCATGCGCCTTCCGTTGTAACCACAGACATTTCAATCCCATGATCTTCCGCCGCCATTTTCAGTCCGTACTTAAAACCAGCCCACTGGTTATCCTCCGAATTCTGGAGAATGATGGAAACTTTGGCAAGATCTTTCCCGTTTTTCTCCTGCAGCATCAAAAACGCCAGCACCACGACCATGATGCCGAGAACCGCCTCTATTAAAAAAAACACTTTTTTATCATTCTTCATCTCTGTTTTCCCGCATTCCCTTGTCTTCCATTTCTTCTTTCCGGAAGATACTGCCTCTCTCAAGAATCTTTCTGTTTTCTTCCGTATACGGAATCTCCGGTATACAGATAGAAACCGTCGTTCCCTCATCGGGTTCGCTTTCGATGGAGAGACCGTATTCTGTTCCAAACAGAATCTGGATCCGATTGTTGACATTCACAAGGCCGACTCCTGAGCCATGTTTATGGATCCGGTTGCTGTCTGTCAGTACGAGATCCACTTCCTCTTCCGACATCCCGATCCCGTTGTCGCTGACCGCAAGGATAACATTTCCGTCCTCCCGCCTTCCGGTCACCCGGATCTCTCCGCAGTCTTCCATGCTGCTGACACCATAATTGATCGCATTTTCCAGGATCGGCTGCAGGATCAGCTTGACCGTACAGCAGGAATACAGGGAAGGATCCACGTCGAATTCAACGGAAAACGTATTCTTGTACCGGACCTTCTGGATATTCATATAGCTTTCCGCATGCTGCAGCTCCTCTTTCACTGTGATGATCGTGCGCCCCTGGGACAGGCTGATCCGGAACAACCTTGCCAGCTGAGAGATCATAAAGACCGCCTCGTCATTCCGCTCACCCTCCACCATCCAGGTGATGGACTCCAGTGTATTGTAAAGAAAATGCGGATTGATCTGGCTCTGCAGCGCGTCCAGCTCACTCTTTCTCCGCTCATTCTGCTCCAGAACGATCTTTTTCATCAGAGAATCAATCTGCTCATAGGAACGTTGGATAGAATTTCCAAGATGCCGGATCTCCAGCGACCCTCCGATATAAATCTCCGGCTTTTTCCCCGCTTCATATTCCAAGACTGAATGGTTCAGCTTCAGGATCGGCCTGGAAATGCTGACGGAAACCAGCCGGTTGATCACCGCAAGCATCATCCCCATCAGACACATCAGCAGAAGAATGAAATAACGCATATTGACCATGCCGTGAGTGAAGGTGGAATAGGGAATCACCCCCACCAGCTTCCATCCGGTATAACTGATCGTATTGACAACAATCTTCCGGCGTTCCCCCTCAAATTTCTCATCATAGACCCCAGCCTTATAGGTTGCTGCTTCTATACTGTTTTCACTGGTGATCCCGTCGCTGATCTGTATCTGCCGCGGATGGTAAATGATCTCTCCATTGCCGTCACAGACATAAAAATACTGCCCGTTGTCAAAGGTGTTGATCTGTTTCATCATCCTGGAAATACCCGTATAATCCATATCTACCAGGAGCACGCCCAGCTGGGACACACCATCCTGTGTGATCTCAACCACACGGCTCAGAGAGATCACCCAGTAATAACGCATCGTGGAATCGTCGAACAGATTCTGAATATGTGGTGTGGAAAAATGCATATTTTCCATCTCTTCCATCGCCTGCTGGTACCAGCCCTGTCTGGTCACATTCGGATCCTCTTTCTGAGACGCCACCGGCTCCGCCGCCAGCAGGCTTCCATAATTGTTATAAATGGCAATACTGCGGAGATTATCCTTGTTCGCCTCATACAGAAGATTCATCTTCGTCTGTATATCCTGCTCCTGACTGGAAAAATCACTTTCCTTTATCACGTTGTAGTACACTGTATCTGAAATCTGCCGCATGCTGACCAGATAATCCTCGAGATTTTCCGCCGTCTGTTCCATCAGTTTCTGGGTACTCTGCACGACCTCCTGCCTGGATGCCGCAGAGAACCTGAAATACATCACAACGCCCAGGATCAGCATAATGGAAACTGATATGACAGAGAATGCGATCATAACCGTAGACTGCATGCCTCTCGGCTTCAGTTTTTTCAAATTTATGACATACTTATTTTTCACTTTCTGTATGCTCCGTTCTATATTTGGAAGGCGAAACCCCAAACTGGCGCTTGAAGACATAACTGAAATAATTCGGATCCGTATAACCAACGCTTTTTGCTATGACATAGCTTTTTTCATTCGTCTCCATCAGCAGGCGGGAAGCCTGTTCCATACGATACTCCGTCAGATATCCGATAAACGAATTCCCCGTCTCCTTCTTGAAAATCGTGGAAAAGTAAGAATTCGATACCCCCAGCGCCTGGCAGATATGATCCAGCGAAAGATCTTCATCCGAATAATGATTGTGAACGTATTCCTTCGCCTTCGACACAAAGGATTTGGTAGATTTATTCCGCGCATTGACAAGCTGTTCGTGGAAAGAAAGACTGGTATCCGTAAACCATTTTCTCAGGGCGTCCGGTTCCAGTTCCAGAAGGCTGCTGTAAAGATTCCCCATATCTTCGGAAAATCCCTGAATCGTTATCTCGTTGTTCACCGCAAAACGATACAAAGCGCTTACCAGTTCCATGACGGCAATATGATGCTGCTGCAGAGACTTCGACGGAATAAAAATCCGGCTCAGATACTTATCCACTGCCTCCACAATCTCTTTTTCGGAACTCACACGGATCATCTTAAACAGATTTGCCAACTCTGTGTCATTAGCAATTCCGGATTCACTCATCTCCTGAGGCGCGATCTCTTTGATATTGATCGCCCTTGAAGCCCCGTAAATCGCCCGGTAGGAGACAGCTTCTCTCGCACTGCTGTAAGACTGTGCCAGTTCCAGAATATCCTCACAGACCTGTCCGATGCCCACCGTCACCACCGCACCGATGATACGCTCAGCGTATTTGCAGAACCGGTCACATTCATCCGTCAGCTCCGACACCTCGTTTTCGCTGCTGAGCTGCGGGATCAGCACAGTGTTGCCAAGATAGCTGAAGCATTTTGCATCCCACTTTTTCCCAAAATACTCTTTGACCTGTTTCTGTACAGAAGTGGCAAGAAGCAGCGGGTTCATGTTTTTCGGCACCCGTCTGGAGGAAGTATGGACAACTACACAGCAGAAAAAAGATCCGGTAAAGGAAATCTGATAATCAGAGAGATATTTGGGAAGATCTTCTCTTTTGATCCTTCCTTCCATCAACGTAGAATAGAAATTCGCCCGCAGGAGCGGCAGCGATTCCATATAATACTTCTGCAATTCTTCCACGTTCTGTTTTTCGCTGATCTCCTGATCCAGCTTAATCTTCAGTTTGGTAAACACATTCGTCAGTTCCACGGAATTGACCGGCTTCAGTATGTATTCTTCCAGTTCCAGATGGATGGCTTCTTTCGCGTATTCAAACTCATCGAACCCTGTGAAGAGCAGGATCTTGGTCGCCGGAAATTCTGTCTTGATGCGGCTGGATAATTCCATTCCGTCCATATACGGCATCCGGATATCCGTCATGACAACATCCGGCTGGAATTCCTCCACCATCTCAAGCGCTTTCACGCCGTTGTTGGCGTATCCGATCACAGAAAAACCGAGCCCTTCCCAGTTGATTTTTTTCATGATCACCTGTATGACTTCTTCTTCATCATCCACCAAAAGTACCGTATATTTTTCCATATCTTTTCTCCGTATTTGTGTATTTCCCGTTTGTTTTGTATTATATCAAACACCCTGAAAAATGTAAACGACCGTACCCGAACCGGCAGCAGATATCAGAGCGGCAGCTGTCTCCGGTATCAGGAAAAGACGCCGCCGTGCGGAATGTTCCGCACAGCAGCGCCTTTGTCAGGTTTGCATCACTGTTTCTATTTCTTCTGAACGTATTTCAGACAGTCAAGTGTTACTGCCACAAGGATGATAATTCCGGAGAATACGAACTGCAGGTTTGTATCGATACCAAGGATGGTCAGGGAATAAGTAAGTGCGGTAAAGATAACGACACCGACTACGACGCCTGAAATTTTACCGATACCACCGGTAAAGGATACACCGCCGACTACACAGGCCGCGATTGCATCCATCTCCCAGCCCTGTCCATAAGCTGCAGAACCGGAACCTACCATTCGCGCACACTCCAGCCAGGAACCAAAACCATACAGAATACCAGCCAGAATGAATGCGCCTACGGTTACACGGAAAACGGAAATACCGGAAACCGCTGCTGCTTCCGGGTTGCCGCCGACCGCATACAGATTTTTTCCGAAAGTTGTTTTGTTCCAGATGAACCATACGATCACGATTGCTGCTACTGCCCAGAGGATAATGGTCGGGAAACCATTGATTTTCGGGATCACCATATTCGGGATCGTCGGCTCAATCGCGCCAAAGGATACACCTTTTGTTGCGTATGTAACAAGTCCGAAGATTACCAGCATGTTCGCCATTGTGGAAATGAACGGGTGCATTTTAAATTTGGCTGTAAAAAAGCCTGCGATGGTTGTGAAGAACGTACACAGAACCACACACGCTGCCAGCGCAAGAACCACTCTTCCCGCAACCGGTACTCCTGTAAAGTCAAAAACATGTCCGAACACGGAACCTGTATTGATACCCTGATGCATAATGATGGTAGCTGTGGTCATGCCCATACCAACCATACGGCCAATGGAAAGATCCGTACCAGTCAGAAGGATCAGTCCCGCAACGCCGAGGGCAAGGAACATTCTCGGAGAAGCCTGCTGAAGGATATTCAGTACGTTGTTGTAGGTAAGAAGCGGCGATCCTTTCACAATCGGTGTAATGATACACAGCGCAATGAAGATCAGGAGGATCGCAATATACAGACCATTCTGCAGCAAAAAGTTTCTGCGGTTAAAGGTATACTTATAGTTTTCCCACTTCTGCGCTCTCGTCTCCAGGAATGTGAACTTCGACATACGGAGCATATCGATCAGATGATATTTATAGCTGTAGGCATTGTGTCTTCTGTCCTTGATCTGCTGGAAATCTTTGTCACGTTCCATTTTCGCATCAAACAGGCGGTTTTTCTGAACATATTTTTCATCTTTGATCTCCTGATGATCCGAAAGCTTCGCCATGGTTTCCTGATGCTGCTTTTTCAGCTCCGCAACTCTGGCATTGTACTTTTCCTGCGCCTGCACTTTCTCCTGTGCGCAGCTTACTTTCACCGACTGATAATATTCGGCATCAAAATGTGCCTTGATGTAAGCCTCCGCATCGGCAATCAGCTTGGCAATCTCATCTTTGTTCTTTGCCTCCACTGCTTTTGCCTTTTCCAGTTCTTTCCCGGCATCGGAAAGCCTGTTTTCTTTCTCACCTTTGGTGAGGCTCTTGTCTCTCCTGATTCCATCCATCTGATTCTGGATAGAAACGACTTTATCGGTACCGTCGGCTCTCAGACTGTCAATCTGTTTCTGAATTTTTCCGACATATTCATCGATCGGCTTACGCAGCTTTAATTCCTGCTCAGCCGTAAGAATCTTACTGTTTGCATTCGCCATATCCGTCACGCTCCCTCGTTATAGGTATTTTGCACTGAGCCTTAAAAGTTCTTCCTGGTTTGTCTCTTTGGTGTTGACAATTCCGGAAAGATGTCCATTGGACATAACACCAATACGGTTTGTGATTCCCAGAATCTCCGGCATCTCAGAGGAAACAACGATGATCGTCTTTCCCTGTTTCGCCATATTGATGATCAACTCATAGATTTCATATTTTGCACCGACATCGATTCCTCTGGTCGGCTCATCCATCATAAACACCTGCGGTTCCCGCTCCAGCCATTTTCCGAAAATGACTTTCTGCTGATTACCGCCGGAAAGGCTTGAAATCATATCTTCCGGTCCCAGGCATTTCGTGTGCATGATCTTGATTTCTTTCGCTGTGGCTTTTACCATCTTTGCATCGGACAGTGCCGGTCCCGACTTATACTGATTCAGATTTGCGATCGTCGTGTTAAATGTAAGATCGCCTTTCAGGAAGAGACCGTTTGCCTTCCGCTCCTCGGTGATCATCGCAAATCCATGGTCCATCGCTTCCTTCGCACTGTTGAAGTTCATCAGGCGGTTGTTAAAATAGACACGCCCTGCCGCCCTGGTGCGCACACCGAAGATGGTTTCCAGAAGTTCCGTCCTTCCCGCGCCTACCAGTCCGTACAATCCGAAGATCTCGCCCTCCCGTACATCAAAGGAGATATCCTGCAGATGCGGCTCAAACTTTGTGGACAGATGCTGGATAGACAAAATCACATCTTTTGGTTTGTTGTCAACCGGCGGAAAACGATTGTCAAGCGAACGTCCAACCATTGCTGCGATCAATTCGTTCATATTGGTATCTTCCGCGCGTTTGGTCATGACAAGATTTCCATCCCGAAGCACTGAGATCTCATCACAGATTTCAAAAATCTCATCCATCTTGTGAGAAATATAGATCAGAGAGATTCCCTGTTCCTTCAGCATTCTCATCATTTCAAAAAGTTTGTCAACCTCCTGTACGGTCAGCGAGGAAGTCGGCTCATCCAGAACGATTACCTTTGAATTGTAAGAAATTGCCTTTGCAATCTCACACATCTGTCTCTGAGATACAGACATGTTGCGCATGGGCTGCGTGAGGTTGACAGTCATTCCAAGCTTTCGGAACAGCTCAGACGCCTCTTTTTTCATTCGTCCCTCATCGACGATCCCCATGGAATTTACCGGATAACGTCCTAGGAATAAATTGTCAATTACGTTTCGTTCCAGACACTGATTCAGCTCCTGATGCACCATAGCGATTCCGTTCTCAAGAGCATCTTTCGGTCCGGAAAAGCTCACTTCCCTGCCGTCAAGGAAGATATTGCCTTCATCTTTCTGGTAAGTACCGAAAAGACATTTCATCATTGTCGACTTACCGGCGCCATTCTCTCCCATAAGTCCCATAACGGTTCCGCGCTTCACATCCAGATTAATGTGATCAAGAACCCTGTTCCGGCCAAAGGACTTACTCATACCACGGATCGATAAGACGATATCATCTTTCTTTTCTGCCATACTCTCTACTCCTGTTGTATATGTATGTGGATATTTTCAGATTCTGCAGATACATGATCGTTTACAGAGAGCAATTAGGGAGAATCTCTTCTCCCTAATCGCAAGTCTCACTGTTTGATAAAAATCACTGACTAAGCAGAGCTGTATAAGAAGCGGCATTGTCTGTCTTAACCATATTGATCGCAAATGCGTCATACTGGCTCGGGTTGCCCAGACGGTTTGTAATGTTGGACTCTGTCTGTCCGTCGCCGCCGATGTAGTCAACTTCCAGATTCAGCAGATCATCGTATTTCTCAAGCAGCGGCTGATAGGTGGAGCTCAGGAAGTTATCGGAAGAATTATAGATATTCAGCCATACTTTCTTGGCTGCATGAGAGCTTTCATCCAGCTGATTGGATACCGGCTCGTAAACCTTGGTGGAATCTGTAAATTCCTGATAGTTGTCAGCAGTAACCGCAACATTCAGTGCATAGTAGGAACGTTCTTCCTCATTGTATACGTATACATCGTCGCTCAGAACATTGCCTGCCTCGTCTGCGGTGCCGATACCTGTATCAACGTCAACGCCGTCCAGTGCGTTGCGCAGAACACGAAGTGTCAGATATGCCTGTACGTCTGCATGCTGGCTGATGGTTCCGCCGTATCCTTCTGCGATTGCGGCAACCGCATCGTTGTTTGCATCATAACCGAAAGTTGGTACTTCGTTATCTCTGGACCATGCATTGAACATGGACATTCCCATTCCATCGTTGTTGGAAACGACAACATCAATCTCATCTCCAAAAGAGGAGGACCATGTTCCGATCGCGTTTCCTGCAGTCGCTGCATCCCAGGTAGCTCCTGCGGAGTTCTTCATTTCCTGAGAGGCAAGCTCGCGGATCACATAAGATTTTCCGCCTGCTTCCAGTGTTCCATCCTGCACAGCGGTTGCGGACCCATCAGTATTGGTTCCTACCGGCTCACTGTTGATCGCTCCATCTTTCTCAACGCCTGTACCAAGGGCTTTACGAACACCTCTCGTACGTGCGATGGAATCGTTATGTCCGATATCTCCAATTGCCAGAACGTAGCCGATCACACCGTCGCCGTTGCGGTCAATGGTATCAATATTTGCCTGAATATAATCCATAACCATCGTACCCTGCAGCTCAGCACCCTGATTTGCATCGAAACCTACATAATAGGTATCTTCGTTGAAGCTCAGCGCTGTCATATCCAGTTCTCCTGTGGAACTGTTGGACGGCTGTCGATTGAACCATACCAGAGGTTTGTCTTTGTTTGCTACCTCTCCGCCTTCTGAAGCAGTGCTTTCTGCCTGAGTTGATGTGCTTCCTGTGCTTGCGCTGCTTGCTGTGCTGCTGCCTGATGATCCGTCAGATCCACATGCAGTTGCTGAGAATGCAAGCAGAGCTGCCATTGTCAATACAACCATTTTTTTCTTCATATTCTTTCTCCTTCCGTTCGACACGCATTGCCTTGTTTCTTGTTGATATTGACAGTATAGCGGATATCAGCCTCCGGAAACATAGAATATTTTTTTCTTTTCATTGGAATTTTTAAGATTTCTTTGGTTATATTTTATACTATTTCATTGGTTTTCGTCATATTTCGGGCGAAACGACGGCAAAAGTCCATTATCCGACATAGAACATCGCTTTTTTCCTGTGGGAGCATCTAAAAAACTTTTTAAAACATAAAAAAAGGAGTCACTTTACTGTGACTCCAGCCTGGACGGAGATGGATTCGAACCATCGAAGCAATTTGCAGCAGATTTACAGTCTGTCCCCTTTGGCCACTCGGGAATCCGTCCATGTCTTTACCGACTCTGCTATTATACCTCTTCTGCCAAAAGATTGCAAGGACTTTTTTTAATCTGTATCAAAAAAACGCCCGCAGTCCGGATCTCCGAAAAGAGAACCGGTCTGCGGGCGGATTTCTATTTCATCGCTTGGATACTATCTTTTACTTCCACAAGGGAATTTTCTTACTGCTCTTCCGGGCTGTACAGAGCGCCGAGTCTGGTCAGGTAGTTGTAACGTGCCTTAGCCTCACTCTCGTTCTTAGCAAACAGTCTTGCAGCCTTCTCCGGATTTGCACGTTTCAGAGAATTGTAACGTACCTCTCCATCCAGGAATTCCTGATAATCTCCGGTCGGAGCCTTGGAATCCAGAGTGAATGCGCTCTTGCCTTCTGCGGTCAGTGCCGGGTTGAAGCGGAAGCAATGCCAGTAACCAGCTTTTACTGCCAGTTCTTCCTCTGTCTGTGCTTTGCTCATACCCTTCTTGATACCGTGGTTGATACACGGAGCGTAAGCAATGATCAGGGACGGTCCCGGATAAGCCTCAGCCTCTGCGATCGCTTTTACGGTCTGTGCGTAGTCAGCGCCCATAGCGATCTGAGCAACGTATACATAGCCGTAGCTCATTGCGATGCTTGCCAGGTCTTTCTTCTTCACTTCTTTACCGCCTGCTGCGAACTGTGCAACTGCGCCGGTAGGTGTAGCTTTGGAAGACTGTCCGCCTGTGTTGGAGTAAACCTCGGTATCGAATACCATGATGTTGATATCCTGTCCGCTTGCGAGAACATGGTCAACACCGCCGAATCCGATATCGTAAGCCCATCCGTCACCACCGAAGATCCACTGGGATTTCTTCGCCAGGAAGTCTTTGTTCTTAACGATGTCTCTGCATACATCGCAGTCGATATCTTTGATTGCCTCTACCAGTTTGTCGGTAGCGGTTCCGTTGGTTGCTCCTACGTTGAAGGTATCCAGGTATTCCTGGCATGCTGCCTTCACTTCTTCAGAAGCATTTTCACTGTTCATAACAGTTTCAACTTTTGTCTTCAGTCCATTACGGATTGCTTTGTTTGCAAGCAGCATACCGTAACCAAACTCAGCGTTATCCTCGAACAGGGAGTTGGACCATGCCGGGCCTTTGCCTGCGTCGTTTACTGTGTATGGTGTGGACGGTGAGGAGTTGCCCCAGATGGAGGAACATCCTGTTGCGTTTGCAATGTACATTCTGTCACCGAACAGCTGGGTGATCAGTTTTGCGTATGGTGTCTCACCACATCCTGCACATGCGCCGGAGAACTCAAGCAGAGGTTTCTTGAACTGGCTTCCCTTAACAGTTGTCTCTTTGAACTTCGCAACAACGTCGGATTTCTCCGGAAGAGCTGCTGCATAATCGAAGTATTTCTGAGACTCAACGTTTGCTTCCATATTTTCCATAGCCAGAGCTTTTACGCCCTTCTTGCCAGGACATACGTTTGCACAGGAACCACATCCGGTACAGTCAAGTGCGGAAATAGCCATTGTGAAGGTGTATTCCGGCATACCTGTCATCGGCAGAGTCTTGATTCCTTCCGGTGCGTTTGCTGCTTCTTCTGCAGTCATAGCGATCGGACGGATAACTGCATGCGGGCAGACATATGCACAACGGTTACACTGGATACAGTTTTCCGGCTGCCATACAGGGATATTTACTGCGATACCACGTTTCTCGTATGCGGAGGTACCGGACGGAGTTGTTCCGTCTACGAAATCCTTGAATGCGGATACCGGCAGAGAGTTTCCTTCCTGAGAAGTAACTTTGGACTGGATGTTGTTTACGAATTCAACAACTTCCTTGGAGCCCTTGTCTGCATGTGTGGACTGAAGTCCTTCGTCTGCTGCGTTCTTCCAGCTTTCCGGAACTTTTACTTCTTTTACCTGCTGAGCACCTGCATCGATTGCTGCCCAGTTCTTGGCAACGACATCGTCACCTTTACGTCCGTAGGTAGCTTTTGCAGCTGCTTTCATCAGTTCGTTTGCCTTGTCCTGCGGAATAATGTCAGCCAGTTTGAAGAATGCGGACTGCAGGATTGTATTGATACGGGTCGGTCCCATACCGGTTTCAATACCGATCTTCACACCGTCGATGGTGTAGAATTTGATATTATGGTTAGCGATAAATGCTTTTACCTGGCCTGGCAGATGCTCTTCCAGTCCTGCCTCATCCCATGGGCAGTTCAGAAGGAAGGTTCCTCCGTCTACCAGTTCCTGAACCATGTTGTACTTATGCACATAAGAAGGATTATGACATGCAACAAAGTTCGCTTTATGAATCAGATAGGTAGATTTGATCGGTTTCTTACCGAATCTCAGGTGAGACATGGTAACACCGCCGGACTTCTTGGAGTCATAATCAAAGTAAGCCTGTGCGTACATATCTGTGTTGTCACCGATGATCTTGATGGAGTTCTTGTTTGCACCTACAGTACCATCTGCGCCAAGTCCCCAGAACTTGCAGTTGATGGTTCCTTCCGGAGTTGTAACGATCGGAGCGCCAACTTCCAGAGACAGGTTTGTAACATCATCCACGATACCGATGGTGAATTTCTTCTTCTCGTTGTTGTGGTATACAGCTACGATCTGAGCCGGTGTGGTGTCCTTGGAACCAAGACCGTAACGTCCGGTAAAGATCTCTACTGCATCAAATTTTGTTCCCTTCAGAGCTGCAACAACATCCAGGTACAGCGGCTCGCCCAGTGCGCCCGGCTCTTTTGTTCTGTCCAGGACAGAGATCTGTTTTACAGTCTCAGGAATTGCATCGATCAGAGCCTGTGCGCAGAACGGACGGTACAGACGTACTTTTACAACGCCGACTTTCTCGCCTGCTGCCATCAGGTAATCGATGGTCTCTTCGATGGTATCACATACAGAACCCATAGCGATGATCACATGCTCTGCGTCTGCTGCTCCATAGTAGTTGAACAGTTTGTAATCTGTTCCGATCTTCTCATTGACTTTGTCCATGTACTCCTGTACGATTGCCGGAAGCGCATCGTAATACGGGTTACATGCCTCTCTTGCCTGGAAGAAGATATCCGGGTTCTGTGCAGAACCTCTCTGGCACGGATGATTCGGGTTCAGTGCATGTTTACGGAACTCGTCCACTGCATCCATATCAACCATATCTTTCAGATCTTCGTAATCCCATGTTTCGATCTTCTGGATCTCATGAGAAGTACGGAAACCGTCGAAGAAGTTAATGAACGGAACTTTTCCCTTGATTGCTGCGCAGTGAGCAACCGGAGTCAGGTCCATAACTTCCTGTACGCTGGACTCACACAGCATTGCTGCACCAGTCTGACGACAGGCGTAAACATCGGAGTGATCACCGAAGATGGACAGTGCATGGCTTGCCAGTGCACGTGCAGATACGTTGAACACACCCGGAAGCTGCTCACCTGCGATCTTGTACAGGTTCGGGATCATCAGCAGAAGACCCTGGGAAGCTGTGTAGGTTGTTGTCAGGGCACCTGCTGCCAGAGAACCATGTACCGCACCTGCAGCACCTGCCTCGGACTGCATCTCAGTTACCTGAACTTCCTGTCCGAAGATGTTCTTTCTTCCCTGAGTTGCCCATTCGTCTGTGGCTTCCGCCATAACAGAAGACGGGGTGATTGGGTAAATCGCTGCTACGTCAGAATACGCATAAGAAGCGTGAGCGGCAGCATGATTACCATCCATGGTTTTCATTTTTCTTGCCATTTCTTTATATCCTCCTTATTAGATATCACATACATAATTGAATTATAACACTCTTTTTGGACAATGTCCACGATTGAAAAAGAAATAGAAGAGATGTATTGTTAAAAATACATAAACTTTGTTATTTTTCTGACGAATTGTGCCGTTTGCTTTTACCTAAAGCGTGTCTGAGCCGTCGGTTCCCGTTCCCGCATGCACTTATAAATATAAGAGGAAATGTCAGCACGATCCGTTACAGGCACCGCAGAAAAGTCAGGGAAGAAGACCTGCCCAAATACGGAAGAGCGATCGGTACGGGAAATCTGATCACTGGCGTTGCTCTTATCCTGTCGTCTTTCCCGGAACTTTGGGACGAGTCGACAAAGTCGTCGATTTTGCTTCTGGCAGTAAGCATTTCCTTCGGGTTTACCTTATACGGACAATTAAAGTATAATCACCGCTTTTTTTGACTCTCTGAAAATTGTCAGGAATACGGGCGCAAATGGAACATACCGTCGGTAGATTTCTGCTTTTGCATGCTTTATAATTTCAGCAAAGAAAAACACAGGAGGAAATGTTCATGAATTTGGGAAACAATCTCTTCAACGCACGAAAGAAAAAAGGCATGTCCCAGGAAGAAGTCTCTGAGAAGCTGGGCGTAAGCAGACAGACGATCTCAAAATGGGAACTCGGCGAAACCCTGCCGGACATCTATCAGTCAAAGAAGCTTGCAAATCTGTATGGCATGACTTTGGATGAGCTGGTGGAATACGATATTGATATGAAAGAGATCCAGGAAGCTATCGACAAGACCAGCGATGCTCTCACGGAAAAAATCGACTGGACAAAAGCCTGGAGCAAAAAGTATCCCATTCTCGCCACTTATCAGAAGGAAGTCGAAACGGAGCGATATGCCGTGGAACTGAGCAGATTGCTGGATGACCTTCAGAAAAGGTACGGATATGATGAATTGAATGCTATGCTGGTCTTAAAAGATATTCTGGCTGCGGTCTGGAAAAGCCGGAAAAACCAAAAGTAAATATACCGCTGTTTGGTGTTTCGCAAAAACGCCTGCCTGCAGCCGGCTGGTATTGCCCAAGCTGCAGGCAGGCGTTTCCTTTACGCATTCTTCTGTGCCTCAATTCTTTCCGCCAGATCGTTCAGATACACCCAGCGGTCCATCTTTTCTTCCAGTTCTTTTTCTGTCTTCTCTTTCTCCGCAGTCAGTTCAGAAAGCTTCATGGAGTTGGTCGCGTTTGCCATCATCTCGCCGTCCAGATCCTCCAGTTTCTGTTCCAGCGCCGCGATCTCGTCGTCGATCGTCTCGAACTCTCTCTGTTCTTTAAAAGTAAATTTCAGCTTGACCGGGCGATTCTGTTTCCAGGTACTGCGGCTGTCTTTTTCTTCCGGACTGCCGTTTCCATTCTGACCGCCCGAACTGTTTTTCCCTTTGCCGCTCTTTCCTCCGGCGCCTGAACCTGCCGCTGCTGCGCCTGCTCCGCCGGTTCCTGCGCCGCTGTTTTCCATCCTCTGTTTTGCTTCCAGATAGTCCGTATAGCCTCCCTCGTACTGGGTAAGTGTTCCGTCTCCGCTGAACTCAAAAATTCTGTCCGCCACATTGTCCAGGAAATAACGGTCATGAGAAACCGTAATCACAATCCCGGAAAACGCGTTCAGATAATCCTCCAGGATTGTCAATGTAGGAATGTCCAGATCGTTGTTGCTCTCATCCAGGATCAGGCAGTTGGGATTGGACTGAAGAATTCCAAGAAGATACAGGCGCTTTTTCTCCCCGCCGGAAAGCTTTTCGATGGGCGCATACTGCATGTCTGGAGTGAACAAAAACCGCTCCAGCATCTGGGACGCCGTGATCCTTCCGTCTCTGGTCTGGACGTATTCCCCGATGTCTTTCACATAATCGATGACCCTCTGGCGCGTATCCAGTTCCGGCAGTTCCTGGGCAAAGTAAGCGATCCGCACCGTCTCGCCGATCTCCACCGTTCCGCTGTCCGGCTCCACGATCCCCGCAATCATTTTCAGCAGCGTTGATTTTCCGCAGCCGTTCGGTCCGATAAAACCAACCTTCTGGTTTTTCAGAAAGATATAGTCGAAATCCTCGACCAGCTTCTTCTCCCCGTAGCTTTTGCTGATATGGTGCAGTTCTATGGTCTTTCTGCCCATGCGCGTTTCCACGGAATCCAGTTCCACATTCTGATCCTGCACCGGCGCCTGTCCGTTTTTCAGGGCTTCCAGACGTTCCAGACGGGCTCTCTGCTTGGTGGTTCTGGCACGGCATCCCCGCTTCGCCCATTCCAGCTCGATCCGAAGGATACTCTGACGCTTCCTCTCGGAGGCAAGTTCCATCTCTTCCCGTTCCGCTTTCAGCTCCAGAAATTTTGAATAATTTGCCTCGTATCCATACATTTTTCCGTGGCTGATTTCGAGAATCTTATTGGTCACACGGTCAAGAAAATACCGGTCGTGGGTAACCATCAGCACAACGCCGCGGAAGCCTCTCAGATAGTCCTCCAGCCATGTGATCATCTCATTGTCCAGATGGTTGGTGGGCTCGTCCAGAAGCAGAAGATCCGCCGGAGTCTCCAGAATCTTCGCCAAGGCAACCTTTTTCTTCTGACCTCCGGAAAGATGGGCGATGGGCGTGTCATATTCCATGATTCCAAGGCGCGTCAGATTGCTCTGCACCATCCAGCTGTTCTCCGATTCCGCATCCTCAATATAGGACTGGATCGTCGCTCCCTCCGGAAATTCCGGATTCTGCGGAAGATAGGCGATCCTCAGTCCGTTCTGACGGATGATCTGTCCTTCGTCCGGCTCTTCCAGACCTGCTGCCATCCGCAGCAGCGTCGTCTTTCCGGTGCCGTTGATCCCGATGATTCCGATCTTCTCCCCTTCATGGATGCCGAAAGACGCATCGTCAAAAATCGTCTTCTCTCCGTAAATTTTGCTCACATGTTCAATGTTCAGTATATTCATTCCGGAAACTCCTTTATGGCTGCTTTCTTTTTTCCTTACTTTTTTGCAAATTTTTTCTATTTTCTCTTTTGTTGCTTTCTTTTTCTGTAACTTTCTCTTTATTGCTTCCTGAACTTCCAAGAAGAAGCTCTTTCAGCCGCTCCATGTCCGCTCCCTCGATGACCGCATCCGCTTCCGTCACGATTTCCTCCGGAGAAAGATTGGTGTGGAGATAAACCTTTTTCCCTGCCTGCCTCAGTTCAGAAAGCACGGATTCCACACCGTCGTACAGCCGAAGATAATCCGTGGAAAGACTTCGGAAAAACTGTCCGGTATGGACCGCCAGCGTCTGATCCGCCTCCACACCCCGTTCCCGGTAAAGCCGCAGAAACACCTCTTCCATCTGAATCTCCGGGCTGCTTTCATACTCCGGCGAGTGCTTTCCGGAGGAATCCTTTCCATTCTCTTTCTCCAGCCGTCCGTCCTTTTCGTTTCCCGCCTGTTTCTCCTGCTCTTCCCGAAACATTTCCGTCAGTTTCTGCACTTGAAATGAATAAGCCTCTTTTAATTCTTCCTGTGTGTAATCTGCTCCATAATAACGGAAAAACAACGCAAGCTTCTTCCAAACTTCCGGTTTTTCCTCATCGGTATGAATATCCACCAATGTGCCATACAGATCAAAAATACAGGTCTGAACCATCCGATTCCCCTCCCACTGTGTCAGAGTCAAAAATTCATGAGGGCGTCACCAAAAGTCTTCCGCCGCCTGCTCAAAACACGGTGCTTTCCATCGCGCCGCAGGACTTTCAATAGGAAAAGACCTTCCTGACACCCTCATAGATTGTTCTTAGCAACCGTTCATCTGGCTAAACGATTACTGTTCTTTTGATGCTTGGTGCGAAACTTATTTGCAAAGCTCTGCAACGACCTGATTGATCAGTTTTCCATCTGCTTTGCCTTTCATATCCGCCATAACAGCTTTCATGATCATGCCTTTATTCTTGGTTGCAAGCTGTTCCGGGAATTTTTCAGTAATATATGCTTTCACTTCTTCCGCATTCATCTGTTTCGGAGCATACTCGTTGATCACATCGTAACGGAACTGATACTCTTCCTTCAGATCCTGCCGGCTCTCCGGACAGGTATCAATCTGCTCTTTTACGGTTTTCAGTTCCTTCAGAATGACCTGATCCACCATAGAAGACGGGATATCGTCACGGCATCCCGCGTCGATCGCTGCCTTTTTCACTGCGGATACCAGGGATGAGATTGCCTCTTTTCTCGGTTTGTCTTTCGCTTTCATTGCCGCAACCATGTCTTTTCTCAATGCTTCCAGTTCCATTTCTTTACCTCCTGACACTTTTTACGGACAGTATAGCACTTTTAGTCTCAAAATGGAAGAGGCGGAAAAATAACCGGGCAAAGCTCACGACAAACGCATGAATGAATAAATTGTGACACCCATCCTGATTTTCTGGTATACTCAAAGAAAAAAAGGATGGGGTTCTTCTATGAAAGCACTTTTAGATTATGTAAGCACAGTAACAGACTGCAGACAGGAAAAAAA
>JACJJN010000025.1 GCA_016899975.1 Lacrimispora saccharolytica
CTCAGGCAGGCGGCTGATCAGTTCCGGTTCCTGAAAGAAGCGATCCTGCGGGGAGAGCCCTTTCAGCGAGGAATGAGAGCTTTGGTTATAGCTTCTGACATAGGTCAACAAGCCCATAATTGTAGTGAAATAGTCTTAATATCTTCCGACTATAATTATAGGTGAAACTCGGGAATTAGAAAATTCACAGGAATATTTGGCGCTTACAATGCTTCACCACATTTGTGCTTTTATAGTATTTTAAATTCAAATAAAAGGAGCCTCACAGACATGATAAAGCAATTACGCAAAAAGCTAATATATGGTCCGCTGTCGCCAATCGCATCATTAGCATTTACAATCATTTCAAATCTTGAATACCGGTATTTTTCCAGAAAGTGGAAGAAGCAGAACTGGGAAAAACCTGGACAAGACGAAATTGATTTTATCTGCAAAAATGTAACGGTTATTTTCAAATCTTTTGAACGCCAGAAGCTGGCTAAGCGCTTATATAGAAATCTTCAGTATTATTATCCGGGAATTCAGGTGATCATAGCGGATGACAGTTCGCACCCTTTGGAACTTCAGGGCGAGTCACTTGAAGTTTTGCAATTGCCGTTTAACAGCTGATTGAGCTATGGCCTGAATCGAGCACTGGAAAAGGTAAAAACTCCATATGTGATGCGTATGGATGATGATGAGCTGCTGACTTTAAAGACATGTTTAGGTGATCAGGTACTGTTTTTAGAACATCATCCCGAAATTGATTTGGTTGCTTTTTGTACACTGACAGCAATTCGCTGCAAAAATCCTGATGAAGAAGTAAGCAGATTTACATCTTTCAGTATGCAAGGTGCTCCGAAGCCCCTTCGCATTCCACATATGACACAGATTGACGGCAATCATTTTGTCATGGGAAAGGTTCCAAATTTATATGTAGCCAGGACAGAAAAGATTCGCAGCATTGGATGGGATGAAAAGATTCGTATGATGGATCATCAGGATTTTTTCTGGAGAGCAGCTGGGAATCTTGTGTCTGTAATCGCGCTTGGAACAGCAGTATTTCATTATCATAATCCATTTCAGAAGCATTACCAGAAATACAGGCAGGATGTAGAAAGGGATTTGGCATATATTTCTCATCAAAGAAGAAAAGGGTTATAAAAAAATAAGTCAATATTTTTTTTAAGATTTATGGTACTTATATTTATTTTGTTCGAATGTTCATTTCTTGACAATCCCCCAAAAAAAGGATAAGATATTAATTGGTTAGACCAAACTAATCAAATCAAAAGAAACGGAGGAATATCATGAAGCAGCACAGGTTCTGGGCATGGGCGGCAGTCGTCTGCATGGCGATGGTGTTCTATACCGGTTACAAGCACAAGTAAGTGGTAAAGGCAAGGTTCCATACTTACAAGTTACATTCCCTGAAAAGGAATATCAAATCCAGGACACATCAACGGATGTGTCCGCACAAATCAACGGAGGATAAGAAAATGATCAACATCGATTGGAAAAAAGCAGCAATTTTCGCAGGTGGAGTACTGTTCGGTACTGCCGGCATCAAGGTTCTGGGAAGCAAGGACGCCAAGAAAGTATACACAAACTGTACGGCTGCAGTTCTGAGAGCAAAAGAGAGCGTTCTGGAAACTACAACAAAGGTACAGGAGAACGCAGAGGACATCCTGGCTGAGGCAGAGGCGATCAACGCGAAGAGAAAGGAAAAAGAAGCAGAGGACGCAAAAGCATGTGAGGAGGCCTGCGAGGATTCCTGTGAAGAAAGTGTAGAAGAGTAATCAGAAGAAGAGTGACATCATGAAATTTCAAATCAAACATAAGATGGAGGGACGTATCCGTGTTCATCTGGAGCAGGGATCGATGACCTGCAGGGAGGCGGATCTGGTCTGTGCCTGGCTGGAGCAGGCTGCGTTTGTTCAGCGTGTGAAAGCTTATCCGAGGACCGGAGATGTGGCAGTCTGGTATCGGGGAGATCGAAAAGCGGTTCTGAAACGGCTTGGAGAATTCCACTATGAGATCGAGGGACTGGCTGAGCGTGTTCCGGAACAGTCGGGAAGAAGCCTGGCAATGCATTATCAGGACAGGCTGATCGAAACTGTGCTGACAAAAGCCGCCACCTCCTTTCTTCTCCCCGCTCCTGTGCGTGCAGTCTACACCACAGTGCAGGCTGTGCGGTATATCGCCAAGGGAATTCGCTCACTGATCGCCAGAAAGCTGGAAGTGGAGGTTCTGGATGCCACGGCGATCACTGTATCGCTTCTGCGTGGGGATTTCAAGACAGCAAGTTCCGTAATGTTCCTTCTGAAGATTGGAGAGATTCTGGAGGAATGGACCCATAAAAAGTCTGTGGACGATCTGGCAAGAAGTATGAGTTTGCAGGTGGAGAAGGTCTGGAAAAAGGCAGGAGATCAGGAAGTGCTGGTGTCTGTGCGGGATGTGCAGCCGGAAGATGAGATTGTGGTGCGCATGGGAAATCTGATTCCGCTGGATGGTGTGGTGCAGAGTGGGGAGGCTATGGTCAATCAGGCGTCTCTGACCGGAGAATCCATACCGGTGTGGAAAGTGAAGGATGCCATTGTATATGCGGGAACCGTGGTGGAGGAAGGTGAGATCGTGATTCGGATCACCGGAATTTCCGGTTCCACACGGTATGAAAAAATTGTCCATATGATCGAAGAATCGGAACAGCTGAAGTCTTCCGTGGAAGGAAAGGCGGCTGCGCTGGCGGACCGTCTCGTTCCGTTCAGCCTCGGAGGAACGATCCTGACCTGGTTTCTGACGAGAAATGTGCAGAAAGCATTGTCCATTCTGATGGTGGACTTTTCCTGTGCGTTGAAGCTGGCGATGCCCATTGCGGTTCTCTCGGCGATGCGGGAAGCCGGTCAGTATCAGATTACGGTGAAAGGCGGCAAATATCTGGAGGCAGTGGCTCAGGCAGACACCCTTGTTTTTGACAAGACCGGAACGCTCACGGAGGCGAAGCCGAGAGTGGCCTGTGTGATTCCATTTGGAGGAAAAGCAGAAAATGAAATCCTGCGCACAGCGGCCTGCTTGGAGGAGCATTTTCCCCATTCCATGGCGACCGCGGTCGTTCAGGAAGCGAAGCGAAGAGGACTGCAGCATGAGGAGATGCATTCCAAAGTGCACTATATTGTGGCTCATGGAATTGCGTCTTCCATCGGAGAAGACAAAGTGGTGATCGGAAGTTATCACTTTGTGTTTGAGGATGAAAAGTGCAGAATCCCGGAAAATGAGGAAGAAAAGTTCCAGGAGATTCCGGATGAGTTTTCCCATCTGTATCTTGCGATCTCCGGGGTGCTGGCGGCGGTTATTTGTATTGAAGATCCGCTGCGGCCGGAAGTACCGGAAGTGATTGCGGATCTGCGTAAGAACGGTTTCAAGAATCTTGTGATGATGACGGGCGACAGTCACCGCACGGCCGCCGCCATCGCGGCAAGGATTGGCGTGGACAGCTTTGATTCGGAAGTGCTTCCGGAGGATAAAGCTTATTTTGTCAAAAAGGAACAGGAAGGCGGTCATAAAGTGATCATGATCGGCGATGGAATCAATGATTCCCCGGCGCTGTCAGCCGCAGACGCGGGGATAGCCATCAGCAGCGGCGCGGCGATCACCAGAGAAGTGGCGGATATCATGATCACAGGGGATGGCTTGAACAGCCTGGTGCCTCTGCGTCAGATCAGTACAGGGTTGATGAAACGGATCCAAAGAAATTATCGATTTGTGATCGGATTCAATCTGGGATTGATTCTTCTGGGGGTCGCAGGGATCCTGATGCCGGCGACTTCCGCTCTGCTTCATAATTGTTCGACGTTGTACATCGGTATGAGCAGTATGACGAATCTGCTGAAGGACGGAGCTGCGGAACAGGAGAAAGAGTAAGAAAAGAGAACATTCAAAAGGAAAAGTGCACTGGACGAGGGATCCATCTTAAGCTGGTCTTCGATAACAGCGCAGAGTCCGTCAATGGATAATATCCTTCTTAGCAACTTCAATCGTGTGTGAATTGTCAAGGTACGAGCGTTGCGAGTACCTGCCATAACCCATCCATCATTGTAGTGAAATCGTCTAAATATCTATCGACTACAATGATAGGCAAACCTTGAGAATCAGGAAATCCGCAGGAATATTTGGCGCTCACGATAAAAATCCTATTAACAGAATCCCCATCTTTGTAATACCTTTGTATTACTTTGTATTACAAAGAAGGGGATTTTATGGCAAGAGAAGCAACACTTCAAGTTCGTATGAATGCAGATTTAAAAGAAAAGGTAGAAACATTATACAGAGAAATGGTATGCCGTTCGTAATTACAGCAAATCATAAAAATACTTATGGGCGTTTGTCCAGATATGCAAATCCAGGACTTATGGAGAAAGAGGCAGGTGCAATGGAAAGGGCGATGATAAATAAGCATGAAGAAACTGATTTTTATCTGCAGTGAGTTATGATGGGACAAAGGATACGATAGAACTGAAAGTGGTTTCAAGCGATCAAATCAATAGAGTCATCGGTTTTGTCGTGGCGGCTGCAGGTACCGTGGTGTTTTTAATAGCAATCGGAGAGAAAAGATTAAAAGGGGACAAAAAGAAAATGAAATTTGGCTGACGGACAGTGTACCTCCGGAGTATCTGAGTGTCTTTTGCGTGGAAGGATGAAAGGGGAGTTGAAATGGAACGTTTTATTTTCACAAAAGAAAACATGCACCTGATGAGATACCGCTGGCAGTGGCGCCATGGTGCCGTGGGAATTTTCGGTCTGTACGGACCGATTGCCAGCGGGAAGGCTACCTTTTTGTCAGATTGTTTTGAAGACAGAGAGATATACCGTGTATCTGCCGGAGAATTATATCAGAAGTTTTTTAAGAATGATGAAACAGATGCTTCCGTCCCGTTATCTGATTTCCGCCAGTTTGTTCCCGGGGAGCCAATCATTCTGATCGATTATCTGAACGAACTTCAGGGAAAAGATAACATACGGACAGCCTTTTATCAGATGGCAAAGGAATGGGCAGACAGAGGAAAGCTGGTGATTTTTACATCGGACTGCCGGGAAGATTTCCAACAGACGGAAAACTGGCTGACCTTGATCGAGATCACTCCGGCGCCAGTGAATGAATTTACAGTGAACTGCATCTGTTATGAAAAAAATTTCTGGCCGGATGACGAGGGATACCGCACACTGCTGAATAAAAATTCGTTGATCGAAGCAGAGGTATCTATGGAACTGGTGATGCTGTTCAGTGAAGCGCAGACGGAACCAAGACAGCAGTTTTCCATTTATACCCCTACGGAGGCAGATCAAAACATGTATTTTCTGTTTTCTCCTCATCTCGATTATGAGCTGGCGCGGAGAAAGCTGAAGGATGAAGATACGGATGAACTGGTCTATCTGAGAAGTTCAGCGATTCCGCAGGAAATCTGTGAGGAGTATCACAGGTGTTTTTCTGGAAATTCCTTTATTATGGCGAAGATGTTCTGGGAAAAACGGATGATACTGGGTTTGTGCCAACCGGAAAGATACCGGAATATGCTGGCGCAGCTGCAGGCGGTTCCGAAAAAAATTCAGGGCAGGGCATACCGGATTATTTACCGGTGCGTTGCGACAAGCGCTGTCGAAGTGGAAGGGCAGGGAAATGAGATTCCGGCGGCAGAGACATTGTTATGGACGATTTCTCCCGATGAAAAGGAAGAAGAAGAACTTCCGAAAAAAATTCGCTGTTACTTTATCGAGAATGGGGAGCGGGCGGTGCTGGTTCCTGAAAGTCATTTTCGGGGAGCAGAACAGGGATTCTGGAGATTCTGAGAAAATTGTAATGTCGAATGGATTGGGCGAAAGACAAAAACCCTGGAGCAGCTGTGCCAGTAAAGGGCAAGCTGTTCCAGGGATCTTTTGATTTTGTGAAGAAATCGCGGCTGCTCCGATCAGTTCGACTTCACTTCCCGCCAAAGCTGGTTATAGACTTCATCCGCGTCCTCGCCAAGATAAGTAAAGGTTTCACAGCGGCTGAGAATGGAATCCCCCGGGAACGCGATTTCGCTGTTGCGGATTGCCGGGTCTTCGATCAGCTCACGGGCCTTTTCATTTGGCGTTGAATAAGTAATATACTCAAAGTTCATCAGCGCAATTTCCGGACGGCACAGGAAATCGAGGAATTTCTCCGCGTTCTCCTTGTTCGGCGCATTCTTTGGCATCACCCAGGAATCGATCCACATGTTGGAGCCTTCCTTGGGGACCACGTAAGCCAGATCCGGGTTTTCCGTCTGTGTATAAATGGCCTCCCCGGAGTAGATCACGCCGATGGCAGCCTCGTTGCCGATCATCTTGTCGCGCACCTGGTCGATGACGTAAGCCTGTACCAGCGGCTTCTGCTGTACCAGAAGATCTTTCGCCTGTGTCAGCTCATGGATGCTGGTGGAATTCAGAGAATAGCCGAGGGTCTTCAATGCTACCGCAAATGCGTCGCGGACGCTGTCCTGCATCAGGATGTTGTCTTTGTACTGGGTATCCCACAGCACGGTCCAGGAATCGATGGGCTCCTCCACCATCTTTGTGTTGTAAAGGATTCCGACAGTTCCCCAGCAGTAGGGGATGGAGTACTGATTGTCCGGATCGAACTGGCGTGATTTTTCATAATAGACCTGTCCGATGTTCTTTGCGTTTGGAATGTTGTCAAAATTCAGCGGCTGGAGCAGGTCGTTCTGGATCATTTTCTGGATCATGTAATCGGAAGGGCATACCAGATCATAGGCGATGGCGCCGGACTGGATTTTCGGATACATGATCTCATTGGTTTCAAATTCTTCATAGATGACCTGAATACCGGTCTCTTCCTCAAACATATCAAGGACTTCCGGGTCAATATATTCGCCCCAGTTGTAGATGATCACCTGTTCTGTGCCGGAAGTCAGATTCGCTCTGCCGTAATAAATGCCGCCGCCGGCAATGACAACGACCATCAGCACAGGCAGCACGCGGCCGACAATGATCTGCGGGATACGGCCGAAAGAGCGTTTCTTTTTTGAGAGACGATGTGCTTTCTGCGCTTCCTGTCCGGCGTTTTTGTCGGAAGGGCTGAAGTTTACCAGCAGAAGCAGGATCAGCACGGTGGCAAACAAAATGGTGGACAGGGAATACATCTCCGGTTTGATTCCCTTGCGCACTTCGGAATAAATCTTCGTGGACAGGGTATCGATTCCAGGCCCTTTGGTAAAGTATGTGATGACGAAATCATCCAGGGACATGGTAAAGGCAAGAAGAAAACCGGAAATCACACCGGGCATGATATCCGGAAAGGTGATTTTCCAGAAGGCATACATCGGCGATGCGCCCAGATCCAGGGCGGCCTCATAGGTGGCGCGGCTGGTCTGCTTCATCTTTGGCATGACGCTCAGGATGACATACGGCAGGTTAAAGGTAATATGCGCCAGCAGGATGGTTCCGAATCCCAGCTCGATACGGCCGATGATAAACAGCAGCATCAGGGAAATTCCCATGACGATCTCGCCGTTGAGCATGGGAATGTTGGTGACACCCATAAAGACCGTCTTGGCGCGCGGTTTCATGCTGGTGATGCCGACGGAGGCCGCTGTTCCCAGCACGGTCGCGATGATTGCGGACAGAAGAGCGATCACCAGAGTGGTATAGAGGGCGTTCATGATATCTTCATTGGCAAACAGCGCCTGGTACCACTGCAGAGTGAAACCTCCCCATTTCGCCCTTGTTCTGGAAGAGTTAAAGGAGAGGACGATCAGGGTAAAGATCGGCGCATACAGAAGAAAGATGATGAATGCCATATAAAGTTTTTCAAGTTTCCGTTTCAAAATACGCTTCCCTCCCCTTCTTTGTCATATTTGTTCATAAGGAACATGGAGAAGACGATAAAGATCATCAGGATCATCGACAATGCGCTGCCGGCGTTCCAGTTGTTGGTCTGTTTGAATTCCTGTTCGATGACGTTGCCGATCAGCAGGATCTTGCTTCCTCCCAGCAGGTCGGAGATTACAAAGGTGGTCAGCGCCGGGATAAAGACCATGGTAACTCCGCTGACAATGCCGGGCATGCTCAGCGGCAGAAGGATCTGGAAGAAGGTCTGTACGCTGTTGGCGCCCAGATCCCGTGCGGCGTTGATGACATCCTTGTCAATCTTCAGCAGGATGTTGTAAAGAGGCAGCACCATGAACGGCAGGAAGTTGTATACCATGCCAAGGACAATGGCCGCCGGTGTGTTGATGATATTCAGCGCCGGCAGATGCAGGAAAGAAAGGATGCTGTTGATCACACCGTTTTTTTCCAATAGTGTCTGCCACGCAAGGGTGCGCAGCAGGGAGTTCATCCACATGGGCAGAATAAAGAGCAGCACAATAAAACTGGTCTGGCTGACGTTCCGGCTTGTGAGGATCATCGCAAGAGGGTAAGCCAGCACCAGACAGATCACGGTACTTAAAAAGGAGAGCCACAGGGAAAGTCCCAGTGCCTTGAGATTTTCTTTCGTCAGTACGTAGGAGAAATTCGCAAGGGTCAGCGCTCCTTCCTCGGAAGTGAACGCATAATAAAGGATCACAAACAGAGGAATGATGATAAAACCGACAGCCCAGACCGAATAGGGCGCTGCCAGCCATTTTCTTGTATTATTCTTCAAGGGACGGCGCCTCCTCATCTTCGGATTCCGGTTTGTTCATGATCTGGATATCGAATGGATTCACCCAGAGTCCCACTTCCTCGCCTACCGGCACCATATCTGTGGAATGCACCAGCCAGGTATAGCCGTTGGCGGCGACTTCCATCTCATAATGGACGCCTTTGAAGATCAGGTGGGTCACCCGTCCGGTAATGATGCCGTCCTCCGGTTTTACCAGATTAATGTCCTCCGGGCGGATAACAACATCCACCGGTTTGCGCACGCCGAAGCCTTCGTCTACGCAGGGAAACTTGGCGCCAAGGATCTCCACCAGGCGATCCTGGAGCATCAGTCCGTCGACAATGTTGCTGTCTCCGATGAAGTCGGCGACGAAAGCGTTCTGTGGTTCGTTGTAGATATCTTCCGGAGTTCCGATCTGCTGGATATATCCCTGATTCATCACGACGATGGTGTCGGACATGGTCAGCGCCTCTTCCTGGTCGTGGGTGACGTAGACGAAGGTGATGCCAAGCTCATTTTTCAGACGGATCAGCTCGTACTGCATGTCCTGGCGCAGCTTCAGATCCAGAGCGCCCAGGGGCTCATCCAGAAGAAGGACCTTCGGTTCATTGACGATGGCTCTCGCGATGGCGATCCGCTGCTGCTGTCCGCCGGACAGAAGCGCGGGAGAGCGGTTTTCGTAGCCTTCCAGGTTGACCAGTTTCAGCGCGTATTTGATCTTGTCATCAATATAAGCTTTGGACTTTCCCTTGATCTTCAGGCCGAAAGCAATGTTTTCAGCGATGGTCATATGGGTGAAAAGTGCGTATTTCTGAAAAACGGTGTTCAGCTGCCGCTTGTTCGGCGGAAGTTTGGTGATGTCTTTGCCGTCAAAGAGTACGCGTCCCTCGTCAGGATTTTCGAATCCGCCCAGGATCCGGAGGGTCGTGGTCTTGCCGCAGCCGCTGGGACCCAGCAGAGTCAGAAATTCATTTTCCCGGATATAGAGGTTCAGGTTGTCCAGAATGGTGACTCCATCGTAGATTTTGGTGATATCCACCAGATTGATCAGTTTGTTGCTCATGGCGGAACTCCTTTCAACGTTTTCTATGGTAATTCTTTTCTATTTTAAAAGCTTGGAGGGGAACTGACCCAGAGTACAACGGCTCTGGTTTTTCCCGGGTTTTCCAGATAATGGACCGCGGACGGGGTAAAATAAAAGCTTCCGCCTTTTTTGATCCGGCAGATTCTGCCTCCCAGATGCAGCAGGATCTGGCCGGACAGGACATAGCCGAATTCCTCTCCTTCGTGGGGGGAATCCGGAGCGGTGCTTCCGCCGGGTTCCAGCAGGAGCCGGATCGGTTCCATGGAGTTTTTCTGCGCGCTGGGGATGATCCAGGCAATCTCGTTGTTTCGCTGGGTATCCTGTTTGACCGAGTAATCTTCCGGGCCGAAGGCGATCTTCTGCTCCCTGTCATCGTCGAAAAAGGTTTTCAGATCCGTTCCCAGACAGGTGAGGATATCCACCAGTGTGGCGATCGAAGGGGAGGTGATGTCATTTTCCAGCTGAGAGATGAAGCCCTTGGAAAGTTCGCACCGGTCGGCGAGTTCTTCCTGTGTAAGACCGTACTGCATGCGCAGCTGTCTGATTTTTTCTCCTATCTTCATCGATTTATTTTCAACCTTTCATTTAAACTCAAAGTTTAGTCTTACTATACCGCAGACCGAAATGAATTATACAGGATGCTGTCGTTTCCTGTCAACAGAAATTGTATCGGTTATGAAATGAATTTGCCGGGCATATTTATAGAAAAGGCCGGAGCTGTCCGTGCCGGCGGAAAGACCGTTGTCCGGACGGCGGCAGGAGTATCACGGGGGTGTGAAATGGAAAAGAAAAAGATGAGAAAACGGCTGCTGGCATGGCTGCTGGCTGCTGTGGTGGCGATTCAGGGAGTGTTTCTGTGGAACGGACAGGCAGTTTCGGCGGAAGAGCCGGCGCCGGAGGATCTGTATGCCAAATCCGCCTGCCTTCTGGATGGGGATTCGGGAAGGGTCCTGTATGGAAAGGACGAGGCAGTACCTCTGCCGATGGCGAGCACCACAAAGATCATGACCTGTATTCTCGCGCTGGAGCAGGGGGATATGCAGCAGGTGGTGACAGCGTCGGCGCGGGCGGCGGGGCAGCCAAAGGTGCATCTGGGAATCCGGGAGGGGCAGCAGTTTATTATGGAAGATCTTCTGTATGCGCTGATGCTGGAATCGTTCAACGACGCGGCGGTGATGATCGCGGAGGGAGTTGCCGGGTCGGTGGAGGCGTTTGCCGGACAGATGAACCAGAAGGCGGAAGAGATTGGATGCAAGAATACACATTTTGTCACGCCCAACGGACTGGATGCGTCGGACGATCAGGGCGAACATCACACGACGGCGGCGGATCTTGCCCTTATTATGCGGTACTGTATCCGCCAGTCGCCGAAGGCGCAGGAATTTCTGGCGGTGACACAGACGGATCTGTATACCTTCTGGGATGTGGAGCATACACAGGTTTATACCTGCAGCAATCATAACAGCTTTCTTCAGATGATGGACGGCGCCCTGTCCGGGAAAACAGGTTTTACCTCCAAAGCGGGCTACTGTTATGTGGGAGCTCTGGAGCGGGACGGGAAATGCCTGATCGTCGCGCTGCTTGCCTGCGGCTGGCCCAACAACAGATCCTATAAATGGACGGACACCCGGCTGTTGATGGAGTACGGGCTGGAAAATTATCAGTACCGGGACGTTTTTCTTCATGACTGGACGCCCGGGGAGGTGGAAGTGTCTCAGGGACAGTATGAAGGGACTCTTGGGGAGACGGCTGCCAGTGTGCCGCTGAAGCTTTCCGTGGACCCGGCGGAGGAAACACTGGAACTGCTGCTAAAGGAAGAGGAAAAGGTGAAGGTGACGGCGCGGCTTCCCAAAGTCCTGGAAGCTCCGGTGGCGGAAGGGAAACAGGTCGGGGAGGTGGTCTATACGCTGGAAGGAGAGGAGATTGCGTCCTATCCGGTGTATACGGGAGAACGTGTGGAAAAGATCGATTTTTCCTGGTGTCTGGAGCAGGTGGCGGACAGATATGAACTGATGCAGGAGCGTTGAATATACGGCGGAAACGAGAAAGAAAAGGAAAACCGGAAAGGCAAACGGATGCGGCAGGTGAGACAGTGCCGCATTCGTTTGCGTTTCCGGTTTTTTGTTGGACACCTTTCAGAAAGTTCGCACTGCTCTTTTTGAGAAAAACAAAAAATCTAAAATAACTATAAAAAATGCACAAATTCTGTTGCGTATTTTTGTGAAAGAGAGTAAACTAAGTTAGTCGACTAAATAAAAAATGAGGTGATGAAAATGGATCAGATGGAGGGGCGGTACCGGGATTCTGTCAATATGCTCCTTGGAAAAATAGCGCATATGAGCTATTCCATGATGTTCCAGGAAGCGAAAAATCTGGGAATCCATCCCGGCCAGGTTCCAATCTGCGGATATCTGTATCATCACGATGGCTGCCGTCAGAAAGAGATCGGGGAAGCGCTTCGGATCAGGCCTTCCACCGTCTCTGTTTCCATCGAGCGGATGGAGAAAAACGGCCTGATCGTGAGAAAACGGGATGCGATGCATCCGCGGATCGTGAAAGTATATGTGACGGAAAAACTGCGGGGCTGTTACCGGACCTTTGGAGAAATCCTGGAGAAAAATGAGAAAGCGATCATTCATGGATTCACAGAAGAAGAAAAGGAACAGCTGAAGGGTTACCTGAACCGGATCCTCAGCAATCTGGAGCAGGAATCGAAGAAGAGCGGCGGATGCTGCAGACAGGAGGAAGTATGATATGTTAAAAATGCTGAAGTATATGAAGAAGAGCATTGGCTGGATCGTGCTGATCGTTGCGCTTCTGTTTGTTCAGGCGTACAGTGATCTGGCATTGCCGGAGTACACTTCACAGATTGTGGATACCGGTATCCAGCAGAAAGGAATTCCGGATGCGGTTCCGGAGAAAATCCGGGAGACGACATTAAACGGACTGACTATGCTGATGGAGCCTGACGATGCCGATCAGGTGACAGCGGCGTACACAGAGGCGGAAGACGGAATCTGTGAGCTGAAGGACATCCGTGACGAAGAGCGGGAAGAACTGAATGATTCCCTGGGACTGGCAATGATGGTTTCCATGACCCTGTCTTCCGAGGGGATCGATATCAACCAGGTTCCCCAGGAACAGATCCAGATGATGCTGGAACAGGCGGATGAGCAGAAAGAGCAGATTTCCGACAGCATTGTCACACAGATGGCGGTGACTTTTGTACAGCAGGAATATGCAGCTATGGGTGAGGATCTGGATCAGATTCAGATGAATTACCTGATCCGTTCCGGTCTGCAGATGCTTGGCCTCGCACTGATTTCCATGCTCGCGGCCGTGCTCGTGACTTTCCTTGCCAGCCGTGTGGCGGCGCTGCTCGGTCATGATCTTAGAAATATGGTTTACCGGAAAGTAATTTCTTTCTCCAGCGCGGAGATGAATCATTTTTCCACAGCATCTCTGATCACACGCTCCACCAATGACATCCAGCAGGTGCAGATGCTGATGACGATGGTTTTCCGTATTGTTCTGTATGCCCCGATCATCGGTATCGGAGGTATCACCAAAGTGCTGGAGACCGAGTCGGGAATGACCTGGATCCTTGCCGTTGCCGTAGCGGCTCTGGCGGTTCTGATCGTGACCCTTCTGGTGGTGGCGATGCCCCGGTTCCGGAAACTGCAGACGCTGATCGACCGGCTGAACCTGATCACCCGTGAAATTCTGACGGGACTTTCTGTCATCCGCGCATTCTCCACCGAGAAGCATGAGGAGGAGCGTTTTGAGGAAGCCAATCACCGTCTGATGAAGACGAACCTTTTTGTCAACCGCTGTATGACGTTTATGATGCCGCTGATGATGCTGATCATGAACGGAATTTCCGTACTGATCGTCTATGTGGGTGCGCATCATATCGATGAAGGCGCGCTGCAGGTCGGCGATATGATGGCGTTTATTCAGTACACCATGCAGATCATTATGGCATTTCTGATGATCTCCATGCTGTCGGTTATGCTGCCGAGAGCCAGCGTATCCGCAAATCGTATTGCCGAAATTCTGGATACGGAAGTATCGATCCGGGAACCGGAACAGCCGAAAAAGCCTTCCGAAGACCGCAAGGGCGAGGTAGCGTTCTCCCATGTTTCCTTCCGTTATCCGGGAGCGGAAGAGGAAGTGCTCCACGATATCACATTCACTGCGAAGAAGGGAGAGACCGTGGCGTTTATCGGAAGTACCGGAAGCGGCAAGAGTACCCTGGTCAACCTGATCCCGCGTTTCTTTGATGTTACCGAAGGAGCGATCTGTATCGATGGTGTGGATATCCGCGACATGGATATCAAGGATCTGCGCAGCCGTCTTGGATATGTACCTCAGAAAGGTGTCTTGTTTTCAGGAACTATTGAGTCCAACCTTCGTTTCGGCGCGCAGGAGGCTTCCATGGAAGAGCTGAACAAGGCGGCGGACATTGCCCAGGCAAGCGAATTCATCGCGGCAAAGGATGACGGTATGCAGTCTCCGATCGCCCAGAGCGGAACCAATGTGTCCGGCGGACAGAAACAGCGTCTTTCCATTGCAAGAGCGGTTGCGAAACGGCCGGAAATCTACATTTTCGACGACAGTTTTTCCGCGCTGGATTATAAGACAGACGCAGCGCTGCGTCAGGCGCTGAAGAAAGAAACGTCCGAGGCCACGACCCTGATCGTTGCCCAGCGTATCAGCACCATTCTGCATGCGGATAAGATCATGGTACTGGACAACGGAAACGTTGTGGGAAGCGGCACGCATAAAGAACTGCTGGAAAGCTGTGAAGTTTATCAGCAGATCGCAAAAAGCCAGTTGTCAAAGGAGGAATTGGAAGCATGAGCAGAGCAGGAGGATTCCATGGCCCCAATCGCGGGGGAGCCGGAGAAAAGGCAAAAGATTTTAAAGGATCGATCAAAAATCTGATCGTCTATATGAGCAGATATAAAGTGCGTCTGTGTCTGGTGCTTCTGTGCGCGATCGCCGGAACGACCTTCAGTATTGTCGGCCCGAAGATTCTCGGAAAAGCCACCACGGAGCTGTTCAACGGTCTGGTGGCAAAGGTCCAGGGAACCGGAGGCATCGATTTTGAAAAGATCGGACAGATCCTTCTCAGTGTTATGGCACTGTATCTTGTCAGCGCTGCGTTCTCGCTGATCCAGGGATTTGTGATGACCGGAATTTCCAACGATGTCAGTTACAGCCTGAGAAAAGAAATTTCACAGAAGATCAACCGGATGCCGATGAAATATTTTGAGAGCAGAACCTACGGTGAGGTACTGTCCCGCGTGACCAACGATGTGGATATGCTGCAGCAGGGTATCAGCCAGAGCATCACACAGCTGATCACATCTGTGACGACGCTGATCGGTGTTCTTATCATGATGATTTCCATCAACGGATGGATGACCCTGGCGGCCTTTCTGATCCTGCCGGTTTCCATGCTGATCATCACAACAGTGATGAAGCACTCTCAGAAGTTCTTCCGTGACCAGCAGAGTTATCTCGGAAACGTCAACGGGCAGGTGGAAGAGATCTACTCCGGACAGAACGTGGTAAAGGCATTTAATAAAGAAGAAGATGTGGTCAGCGAATTTGAAAAAGCCAACAAGAAGCTGTATGAATCCGGGTGGAAGGCACAGTTCTTTTCCGGTATGATGATGCCGATCATGTCCTTTATCGGAAACCTGGGATATGTGCTGGTGGCAATCCTCGGAGGCTTTATGGCAATCCGCGGAGCGATCGAGGTCGGAGATATCCAGTCCTTCTTCCAGTACATCCGTAACTTTACCCAGCCGGTACAGCAGATCGCACAGGTGAGCAACATGCTCCAGCTGTCTGCGGCATCCTCGGAGCGCGTCTTTGAATTCCTCGCAGAGGAAGAGGAAGACCAGACCGTGGAACATCCGGTGGATATCACCAATCTGGAAGGAAACGTTACCTTTGATCATGTTGGATTCGGATACAATCCGGAGCAGACGATCATCAAAGACTTTTCCGCAGACGTGAAGTTTGGCGAGAAAATCGCCATCGTCGGGCCTACCGGCGCCGGAAAGACAACGATGGTCAAACTGCTGATGCGGTTCTATGATGTGAATCAGGGAGCCATCTGCATTGACGGCCACAATGTAAAAGATTTCAACCGCAGCGAACTCCGTGAAATGTTCGGAATGGTGCTGCAGGACACCTGGCTGTTCAACGGCACGATTATGGAAAATATCCGTTACGGCCGTCTGGATGCCACCGATGAGGAAGTCATCGAAGCGGCAAAAGCGGCACATGCCCATAAATTTATCATGCAGCAGCCGGATGGTTATCAGACGGTGCTGAATGAGGAGACCAGCAACATTTCCCAGGGTCAGAAGCAGCTGCTGACCATCGCCCGCGCGATCCTGGCGGACAATAAGATCCTGATCCTGGATGAAGCAACGTCCTCGGTAGATACGAGAACGGAAATCCTGATCCAGAAGGCGATGGATAACCTGATGAAGGGACGTACCAGCTTTATTATCGCGCATCGTCTGTCGACGATCCGAGACGCGGATCTGATCCTTGTTATGAAGGATGGAGATATCATCGAGCAGGGAAATCACGAAGAACTGCTGGCGAAGGGTGGATTCTATTCACAGCTTTACAATTCTCAGTTCGAAAAAGTAACTGCTTAAAGAATATAAAACGGACGAACCCAGGAAACGCCGGGAGCGGGCACAGACCCGCCTCCGGCGTTTCCTGGGTTCTGGTTTTCTATATCTGGGGTGTGATAGAGGGTGAATTTTTGCGTAAAAGTGTGTTAAAAAGAAAGTTGACGAGGTGGATGGACAGATGTGTGGTATGGAGGATATTTGCAGTGCCGGTGTGATTGCTTAGTTGAAGGAATTTCTTTGTCATAAGATTGACAGAAAGTAAAAATCATCCTATGATAGAGATAGGTTTTTTGCTTTTTTCGGGAGGTTTCCGGAGTGGGATTTTTTAATTTCGGGAAGGTATGTTCCGGTACGTTTTTGTTGGGCGGAAAGGCGAAAAACTGGAGAGTCCATAAATAAAGGAGGATGTTCAGAGATGAAAATTGCTGTTACTTACGAAAATGGACAGGTGTTCCAGCATTTTGGCCACACAGAACAGTTTAAGGTATATGAAGTGGAGGATAAGAAGATTGTCGGTTCCAAAGTGATCGGCACCAATGGAACCGGTCATGGTGCGCTGGCTGGTTTTCTGCAGGAGGAGGGTGTCTCTGTCCTGATCTGCGGAGGAATCGGCGGAGGCGCAAGAAATGCGCTGGCGCAGGCTGGAATTGAACTGTATCCGGGTGTCAGCGGAGACGCGGACGCACAGGTACAGGCGCTGTTGGATGGTTCTCTTGCTTTTGATCCGGATACTACCTGTGATCATCACGGAGAAGGCCATGAGTGCCAGGGACATCATCAGGAACACTCCTGTGGTTCCCACGGATGCCATTGAGTGAAAGGAGAGAGAGAATGAGAAATCTTTTGGTTGCACAGTCCGGCGGTCCTACGGCTGCGATTAACGCGACACTGGCGGGTGTTTTTCAGGGAGCGATCGGTTCGGATAAGGTGGATCATATTTATGGAGCGGTCAACGGAATCCAGGGTGTTCTGGAGGAACGTTTTGTGGATCTGAGAGAACTGCTCTCCAATACCCAGGATCAGGAGCTTCTGAGCCAGACTCCGGCGGCGGCGCTTGGTTCCTGCCGTGTGAAGCTGAAGGATCCGGCAAAGGACCCTTCCGATTATGAGAAGATCATTTCCGTTTTCCGGAAACATGAGATCCATTATTTCATTTATATCGGTGGAAATGACTCCATGGATACTGTGGATAAGCTCTCCGCTTACGTTCGGGCTCATGGAATCGAAGATATCCAGGTCGTCGGCGCGCCGAAGACCATCGACAATGATCTGATGGGAACGGATCACTGCCCGGGATTTGGCTCCGCGGCGAAATATATTGCCACAACTTTTTCCGAACTGGAGAGAGACTGCCATGTCTATAATGTCAAGGCGGTTACGATCGTGGAGGTTATGGGAAGAAACGCCGGATGGCTGACCGCGGCGTCTGCGCTTTCCAGATTGAACGGAGGAGAAGGACCGGCGCTGATCTATCTTTGTGAGACGGCGTTTGATACAGAACAGTTCCTGAAAGATGTACAGGAACAGCTGAAAGTCCGTGACAGTGTACTGGTAGCAGTCAGCGAGGGAGTGAAAGACGCTCAGGGACGTTACCTTTCGGAGCAGACACAGAGCGGAGCGGTGGACAATTTCGGCCACAGCTACATTGCCGGCGCGGCAGGAATCCTGGAGCAGCTGGTTCGTGACCGGATCGGCTGCAAGGTGCGCTCCATTGAGCTGAATCTGATGCAGAGAAGTGCGGCGCATATCGCCAGCGCCACCGATATCCGCGAATCTCAGATGCTGGGACGGAAAGCCTGCCAGTGTGCGCTGGATGGAAAAAGCGGACGGATGGCGTCGATCCGCCGGATCAGTGACGAGCCTTACCGGATCGAACTGACCGATGTGCCAGTCAGCGATTCCGCCAACGCGGAGAAAACCGTTCCGAGGGAATGGATCAATCCGAAAGGCAACGACGTGATGCCGGAGCTGATCGCGTATCTGAAACCTCTGATCCAGGGCGAATCCCAGGTGATTTATCAGAACGGCATTCCGTGCCATATCAGGCTTTACTGATTTTAAAAACTGTGACAAAATTCTGACAAAAACACGCAAAAACTATTGAAAAAATCGGTGAAAACAGCTATGATATTACCATGTATAAAATTTTGTTAAAGATTTTATAATGAATTATATAAGATGGAGGTTTAAAGAATGAGTAACACAGCACAAAGTTTAGCGGGCACAAGAATTGCCTCTTTGCTGGACGACAACAGCTTTGTTGAAATCGGCGGCCAGATTACGGCCAGAAGCACAGATTTCAACATGGCGGCGATGGAGACGCCATCTGACGGTGTTATCACAGGCTATGGTGTTATCGATGGAAACCTGGTATATGTATACAGCCAGGACGCATCGGTTATGAATGGCACCGTAGGCGAAATGCACGCGAAAAAAATCGCAAAGCTGTATGAGTTTGCCCAGAAGACGGGCGCACCGGTGATCGGCCTTGTAGACTGCGCCGGTATGCGTCTGCAGGAGGCGACCGATGCCCTGAACGGTTTCGGACAGGTTTACATGGCGCAGGCGATGGCATCCGGAGTGATTCCGCAGATCACAGCAATCTTCGGTACCTGCGGCGGCGGTATGGCGCTGATCCCGGCTCTGACAGACTTTACGTTCATGGAGGAGAAAAAAGGCAAACTGTTTGTAAATTCTCCAAATGCGCTGGATGGAAACATCGCTTCAAAATGCGATACCGCAGCAGCGAAATTCCAGAGCGAAGAGACAGGCCTTGTAGACGGCGTCGGCACGGAGGCAGACATTCTTGCACAGATCCGCGCGCTGGTTGGAATGCTTCCGGCCAACAATGAGGATGAGGCATACACCGAGTGCACCGATAACCTGAACCGTGCGTGCCCGGACCTTGCCAACTGTGCAGGGGATACCGGTATCCTGCTGTCTCAGATCAGCGACAATGGTGTTGTATTTGAAACCAAAAAGAATTATGCAAAAGATATGGTGACAGCCTTCATCCGCCTGAATGGTGCGACCGTCGGCGCTGTTGCGAACCGCAGTGAGATCTACGGTACAGACGGAACACTTGAGGAGACCTTCGACGGCACCTTAAGCGCAAAAGGCGCGAAGAAAGCAGCAGCTTTCGTAAAATTCTGTGACGCATTCGGAATTCCGGTGCTCACGATCACCAATGTAAAAGGCTTTAAGGCAACCAAGTGCTCGGAGAAATTCATGGCACAGAATGTGGCGGAGCTGACCTATGCGTTCGCTGACGCGACCGTTCCGAAAGTAAACGTGGTTGTCGGACAGGCATACGGAAGCGCATACCTGGCAATGAACAGCAAATCCATCGGCGCGGATATGGTATTCGCATGGCCGAACGCTGAGATCGGCATGATGGATGCAAAGGCTGCCGCAAAGATCATGTATGCGGATGAAGACCTGGCAACGATCAATGAGAAAGCAGCGGAGTATGCGACCCTGCAGAACAATGTGACCTCCGCAGCGAGAAGAGGATATGTGGACACGATCATTGAGCCGGAAGACACACGTAAGTATGTGATCGGCGCATTTGAAATGCTTTACAGCAAGAGAGAAGACAGACCGGACAGAAAACATGGTACGGTATAAGGAAGGTGGGGCAGATGAATAAGAATTGGAAGAAACTTGTAAGCCTTCTCCTGAGTCTGGCCTGCGTTCTGGCGATGTCCGCAGTTTCCGTTTTTGCGGAATCCAATTCCACACCCGCTTACCTGCCGGTGGAGGAATCCACCCTGGAAAACATGCTCACCACCAGTGAGGCACTGATCGATGAGCTCTGCGCTTATGGAGACGAGGAACTGGAAGCTTTAAAAGCTTCGGAATACCAGTTCACGTCCCGCGCCGTAGAGGCATGGCAGTCCACAAAGGATGAGCTGGGCGCTCTGGTAAGTTATGATACAGAAGATGCTTCCTACGAAGTGGAAGGCGAATTCGTAACCTGCACGATTCCGGCGGAATTTGAGAAAAACCCTGCGACGATCCGGGTGTTCTGGAATATGGCCAGTCAGCAGGCAACGGATATGACTTTTACCGTTGAAAGCTCCAAAAGTGAATTGATGGGTGAGGCAGGAATGAATACAGTTGTGGGACTGGTTACCGTATTTGCGGTTCTTATTTTCCTCATTCTGGTGATCATGGCGTTCGGCAAGATGGGTGGAAATAAAAATCAGGAACCGGCGAAAGAGAAGAAAGCGGCTCCGGCGCCAGCTCCGGCGGCCCCGGCAGCAGCACCGGTTGTTGCGGCGCAGCCGCAGGATGATATTGAGCTGCAGATCGTGCTTGGGATGGCGATTGCCATGTATGAGCAGGAAACAGGAGCAGCAGGCGGAGATGGTTATGTGGTACGGTCAATCCGCAAAAACAGAAAAAATAATTGGAAAAGAGCTTAGGAGGATAAGAATATGAAAAATTATACCATCACAGTGAATGGAAATGTGTACAATGTAACCGTTGAAGAGGGAATCACCACCGGCGCACCGGTGGTAGCAGCAGCGCCTGCTCCGGCTCCGGCACCAGCACCTGCAGCAGCACCTGCTCCGGCAGCGGCTCCGGCACCTGCAGCAGCACCTGCTCCGAAGGCAGCTCCGGCCGGCGCAGCGGGAAGCATCGAAGTAACTGCATCTGTTCCTGGAAAGATCTGCAAGGTAGAGGCATCTGTAGGAGCGGCAGTAAAAGCCGGCGATACCATCGTTGTTCTGGAAGCCATGAAAATGGAGATTCCGGTTGTTGCTCCATCTGACGGAACGGTTGCAAGCATCAACGTATCCACAGGCGATGCTGTAGAATCCGGTGACGTTCTTGCAACAATGGACTGATTTTAAAGCAGACGTTGTAAGATAGACCGGAGGTGGAACAATGATTTTAGATACTTTAAACAATCTCCTGAACCAGACAGCTTTTCTGAATCTGGAATGGGGAAACTATGTGATGATCCTGGTGGCATGCTTTTTCCTGTACCTGGCGATCCGGCACGGGTTTGAGCCTCTGCTGCTGGTTCCGATCGCATTTGGTATGCTGCTTGTGAACATTTACCCGGATATCATGGCAGAGCCTTATACGGATGTTCAGGGCCTGGAACATGCGGGCGGATTGTTCTATTACTTCTTCCAGCTGGATGAGTGGAGCATTCTTCCGTCGCTGATTTTCCTTGGCGTAGGAGCGATGACGGATTTCGGTCCGTTGATCGCAAACCCGATCAGCTTTATTATGGGTGCGGCTGCGCAGCTTGGTATCTACGTTGCTTATTTTATCGCGATTGGCATGGGATTCAACGGAAGAGAAGCGGCAGCGATCTCCATCATCGGCGGCGCTGACGGCCCGACTTCCATTTTCCTGCTGAACAAACTGGGACAGCAGCACCTGATGGGCCCGATCGCGGTGGCGGCATATTCCTATATGTCCCTGGTTCCGATCATCCAGCCTCCGATTATGAAACTATTGACGACTGAGAAAGAACGTAAGATCAAGATGGAGCAGCTTCGTCCGGTTTCCAAACTGGAGAAGATCCTGTTCCCGGTCGTGATCACCATCGTTGTCTGCCTGCTTCTTCCGTCCACAGCTCCTCTGGTAGGTATGCTGATGCTCGGAAACCTGTTCCGTGAGAGCGGCGTGGTACATCAGCTGGCAGATACCGCTTCCAACGCTCTGATGTACATCGTAGTTATCTTGCTGGGCACATCGGTAGGCGCTTCCACAAGCGCAGAGGCGTTCATCAACATGGACACGCTGAAAATTGTTGCCCTTGGGCTGATCGCATTTGCATTTGGTACAGCCGGCGGCGTCCTTCTTGGCAAGGTGCTGTGTATAGCGACGCGCGGCAAGATCAACCCGCTGATTGGTTCGGCGGGAGTTTCCGCTGTTCCTATGGCAGCCCGCGTTTCCCAGAAGGTTGGTTCTGAGGCGGATCCGACGAATTTCCTGCTGATGCATGCAATGGGACCGAATGTTGCCGGCGTGATCGGCACTGCGGTGGCGGCTGGTACGTTCATGGCAATTTTTGGAGTATGATAAAATGGCTGTGATCCGGTATGGCTGCTGCAGCCGTCGGATCACAGTATCAAGAATGAGAACTGTTTTAGGAGGATAGAAATGGCAGAAGTAGTAAAGAAACCTGTCAAAATTATGGAGACTGTGCTTCGTGATGCACATCAGTCCCTGATCGCGACGAGAATGACAACCGAGCAGATGCTTCCGATCATTGATAAAATGGATAAAGTCGGATACCATGCGGTAGAGTGCTGGGGAGGAGCTACTTTCGATGCTTCCCTTCGTTTCCTGCACGAAGATCCATGGGAGAGACTTCGCAAGCTCCGCGACGGATTTAAGAACACAAAACTTCAGATGCTGTTCCGCGGACAGAATATCCTTGGATATCGTCCGTACGCAGACGATGTGGTAGAGTATTTCGTACAGAAATCTGCTGCAAACGGAATTGACATCATTCGTATTTTTGACTGTATGAACGACCTGAGAAACCTGCAGACAGCGGTTCATGCCGCAAACAAGGAAAAAGCCCATGCGCAGGTGGCTCTGTCCTACACAACAGGAGATGCCTATACTCTGGAATACTGGGTAGACATGGCAAAGAAAATTGAGGAAATGGGTGCAGATTCCATCTGTATCAAAGATATGGCTGGTCTGCTGGTTCCGTATAAGGCAACAGAACTGGTAACTGCGCTGAAAGAGGTTACCAATCTGCCGATCCAGCTGCATACACACTACACTTCCGGTGTTGCTGCCATGACCTACATGAAAGCAGTAGAGGCAGGCGTGGATATCATCGATACTGCAATGTCTCCGTTCGCTATGGGTACCTCCCAGCCGGCAACCGAAGTTATGGTGGAAACCTTCAAGGGAACTCCGTACGATACCGGCCTGGATCAGGGTCTGCTTTCTGAGATCGCGGATTATTTCCGTCCGATGAGAGACGAAGCTCTGGAGAGTGGTCTGATGAACCCGAAGAACATGGGTGTAAACATCAAGACTCTGCTGTATCAGGTACCGGGCGGTATGCTTTCCAACCTGACTTCTCAGCTGAAAGAACAGCATGCAGAAGACAAGTTCTACGAGGTACTGGAAGAGGTTCCGCGTGTAAGAAAAGACCTGGGCGAGTGCCCGCTGGTTACTCCGTCTTCTCAGATCGTCGGAACACAGGCGGTATTCAATGTTATCATGGGCGAGCGCTACAAGATGGTAACGAAGGAGACCAAAGACGTACTCAGCGGAAAGTACGGTGCGACGGTAAAACCGTTCAATCCGGAAGTACAGAAGAAGTGCATCGGAGATACAGAACCGATCACCTGCCGTTACGCAGATCTGCTTGAGCCGGAACTTCCGAAACTGGAAGCAGAGATGGCGAAATGGAAAGAGCAGGATGAGGACGTTCTGACCTATGCCCTGTTCCCGCAGGTAGCGGTTGAGTTTTTCAAATACCGTGAAGCGCAGAAGACAAAAGTAGATCCGGCTGCAGCCGACAATGAAAACGGCGCATACCCGGTTTGATAAATTGAATAAAGTCCAAGCGTAAAGAATCCGCCTGGCGGCCCGGACAATGAAGTCCTGGAAGCCGGGCGGTATTTTTTGTTTTACATTTGCGTATGGGAAAAAACCATGCTATAATCGAAACCGGAACGCGTTAATGACCGAAGGAAGTAAAGAATTTGCTTCGGTGAAATACATATATGCAGGGGGAAGGGGAGTTTATCTGGAGCGCCGGAGATTCTTCCGATACTGCAGGAAAAGAAGTAAAAAATGACAGAAAAAAGTAATACAGAGAATCAAGAGGAAAAAGCCAGGGACAGCCGGAAGACAGAGCCGCAGGAGAACCTCCTGACCCGGCTCAATCAGCAGTATTCTTCCATGAGCAAGGGACAGAAACGTCTGGCGGATTATATTTCAGAACATTATGACCAGGCAGTTTTCATGACAGCGGCGAAGCTGGGGGCACAGGTGAATGTGAGCGAATCCACGACCGTGCGGTTTGCGATGCAGCTTGGCTATGCCGGATTTCCGGAATTTCACCGGGCGCTGGAGGAGTTGGTCATGACGAGACTCAACTCGATCCAGCGGATGCAGATGACTTACGGAAGAGTTCCGCAGGGGGAGATCCTCAATACTGTGCTCCAGTCTGATATTGATAAGATCAAAATGACCATGGAGGAAGTCAGCAGCGCTTCCTTTGAGCAGTCCGTGGAAATGCTGTTGAATGCCCGGACGATTTATATCGTGGGAATCCGCAGCTGTGCTCCGCTGGCAAGTTTTCTCGCGTTTTATCTTCATATGATTTTTGACGATGTGCGTCTGATACAGACCAGCAGCGCCAGTGAGATTTTTGAGCAGATGATACGGATCGGTGAGGAAGATGTCATGATCGGGATCAGCTTTCCGCGCTATTCCCTGCGCACCCAGAAAGCGCTGGAATTTGCCAGCAAACGGCATGCGAAGGTCATTACGATCACGGACAGTGTCCATTCACCGATCAATGCATGGTCTTCCTGCAGTCTGATCGCAAAAAGTGATATGGCATCCATCGTGGATTCCCTGGTCGCTCCGCTGAGCCTGATCAATGCGCTGGTGGTGGCGCTTTGCATGAAACGCCAGGAGGACGTGGTCGATACACTGGAGACCATGGAAGAAATCTGGGATGAGTACCAGGTATACAGCAGTGATGAAATCACCGCGGTCAAAGACAAAGGAGACATAAAATTATCATAACCGGGAGAAAATTATGGCTAAGGTAGGAATTATCGGCGGCGGCGCGGCGGGAATGTTCGCTGCTGTGCAGGCGGCGGGATACGGGCACGAAGTGCATCTGTATGAACAGAATGAGAAGCTTGGGAAAAAGTTGTTTATCACCGGAAAGGGACGGTGCAATTTCACCAATGCCTGCCCGGCGGAAGAATTTTTCCAGAATATTGTGAGCAACGCAAAATTTATGTACAGCTCCGGTTACGGATACACCAGCCAGGACATTATGGCTTTTTTTGAACAGCATCGTGTACCTGTGAAGGTCGAGCGGGGGAACAGGGCGTTTCCGGCATCGGATCATTCTTCGGATATCATTCGGGGACTGGAGCGGGCGCTGAAGGAAGCCGGCGTTAAGATCCATCTTGGGACCAAAGTACGTCATCTCCAGTGTGCAGAAGGCGCTGTCAGGGGAATTGTGCTGGAAAACGGAACACGCCTGGCGATGGATGCGGTAATGGTCGCTACCGGCGGTTTGTCTTATCCGACCACCGGCTCTACCGGGGACGGCTACCGGCTTGCAAAGGAATGCGGGCACACGGTCACGGAACTGAAACCGGCGCTTGTGCCGCTGGAAACCGGGGAGACTTATATTCCGAAACTGCAGGGACTTTCACTCAGAAATGTTGCCCTTCGTGTGAAAGGAAAGAAAAAGCCGGTGTATGAAGGCTTTGGGGAAATGATGTTTACTCATTTCGGAATCACGGGACCGCTGGTGCTGAGCGCCAGTTCCTATATCGGAAAATCCGGGCTTCCCTGGCCGATGGAGGCGGAGATCGATCTGAAGCCGGCGCTGACGGAGACACAGCTGGATGAACGTCTGCTCCGGGAGTTTCAGGCGGCACAGAACAAACAGTTCAAGAATGTGGTGCCGGAACTGTTTCCGTCCAGGCTGGTGCCTGTGATGATCGAACTGTCCGGGATCGCGCCGGACCGCCCGGTCAACGGAATATCCCGTGAAGAACGCCGGGTGCTGGTGGAGAAGACGAAGCATTTTCCGCTGACGATTGTCGGAACCCGCCCGTACCGTGAGGCGATCATTACTCAGGGCGGCGTTTCCGTAAAAGAGGTGAATCCGGGAACGATGGAGTCCAAAAAGGTGAAAAACCTGTATTTCATCGGTGAAGTGCTGGATGTGGACGCGCTGACAGGAGGATTCAATCTGCAGGTGGCATGGTCAACGGCATATGCGGCGGCATGTGCACTGCAGTTTTGAACTACGGCGTGGAGAGGTCGGAAAACAAGTGTCCGGTCGGACGGAAATTGGAAAGAGACATCCGGTGAAAAGATGGGAGAACGAAAAAAGAGGAAGAAGAGGGAAATGCTATGAGCTTTAATATTGCGATTGACGGACCGGCGGGCGCCGGAAAGAGCACAATTGCGAAAAAGATTGCGGCGGAACTGTCGTTTATCTATGTGGATACAGGGGCTATGTACCGGGCGATGGGACTTCTGTTTTTGAGAAAAGGAATTGATCCGAAAGATTCCGCTGCCATTGAGGCTGCGGCTTTGGAAGCGGATGTGACCATCGGATATGAAAACGGTGAACAACAGGTTTATTTGAACGGGGAAAACGTGACTGCATCTCTGCGTAACGAGGAAGTCGGAAATATGGCTTCTGCCACCAGTATCTATCCTGGCGTCCGCAGGCAGCTGACGGCGCTGCAGAAAGAGATGGCGGCGAATCAGGATGTGGTGATGGATGGACGGGACATTGGAACAGCGGTGCTGCCGGATGCACAGCTGAAGATCTATCTCACCGCCAGTTCTCACGTGCGTGCCGTGCGCAGATATGAAGAACTGAAAGCGAAAGGAATCGAAGGCGATCTGGCGGTGATCGAGGCGGATATCATTGAGAGAGACCAAAGAGATATGAACCGTGAAATCTCTCCCCTGCGCAGGGCGGAAGACGCTGTGGAAGTGGACAGTTCCAATATGACCATTGAAGAAGTGGTGGAAACCGTGCAGAGACTGTGCAAGGAACGGCGCGGCGTATAAAAAAAGAAGGAGAGAACCGATGGAAGTGACAGTGGCAAAGAGCGCCGGCTTCTGCTTCGGCGTGAAGCGGGCAGTGGATACGGTCTATGAGCAGATTGAAAAAGGACAGAAGCCTGTCTACACTTACGGACCGATCATTCATAATGAGCAGGTGGTCGAGGATCTGGCAGCCCGGGGCGTCCAGGTGATCCGTTCGGAGGAGGAGCTGGAACGGATCACGGAAGGAACGGTGATCATCCGGTCCCACGGGGTGCCGCGAAGGATCTGTGACAAGATCAAAGCGCAGGGGCTGACATTGGTGGATGCCACCTGTCCCTTTGTGAGGAAGATCCACCGGATCGTCGAGCAGGAGAGTGAAAAAGGAAATCATATCGTGATCATCGGCAGCGAACCCCATCCGGAAGTAGAAGGAATCAAAGGGTGGGCCAGCGGTCCGGTCACGGTGATTTCCACGGAGGAAGAAGCGCGCAGTTTTGTGCCGGAAAATGGAAAAAAAGTAAGTATCGTGGCACAGACGACATTTAATTACAACAAATTTAAAGATTTAGTTGAAATTTTTTCGAAAAAGAGTTATGATATTAGTGTTTTAAATACTATCTGTAACGCAACGGAGGAGAGACAGACTGAGGCGAGAACGCTTGCAGGGACTGTGGATACGATGCTTGTCATAGGCGGCAGGCACAGTTCCAATACTCAGAAGTTGTACGAGATATGTAAGGAAGAATGTAAAAATACTTACTTTATAGAGACACTCGTTGATTTGGATACAAAGCCTTTTCAATCATTTGGTCGTGTAGGTATTACAGCAGGGGCATCCACCCCAAATAAAATAATTGAGGAGGTTCAAAAACATGTCAGAATTAAGTTTTGAACAAATGCTGGATGAATCATTTAAAACAATCAGAAACGGAGAAGTCGTTGAAGGAACGGTAATCGACGTTAAGGATGAGGAAATCATTCTGAACATCGGCTACAAGGCCGACGGTATTCTTACGAAAAATGAATACTCCAACGATTCCAATATTGACCTTCACACCGTAGCACAGCCTGGGGACAAAATGGAAGTAAAAGTTCTGAAGGTAAATGACGGAGAAGGACAGGTACTTCTGACCTACAAACGTCTTGCTGCTGAAAAAGGCAACAAACGTCTGGAAGAAGCATTCGAGAATCATGAGGTTCTTAAAGCGAAAGTTTCACAGGTACTGAACGGCGGACTGAGCGTTGTGATTGACGAGGCAAGAATCTTTATTCCTGCAAGCCTGGTATCTGATGTATACGAGAAAGATCTTTCCAAATATGCAGATCAGGAAATCGAATTTGTGATCACTGAGTTCAATCCGAGAAGAAGAAGAATCATCGGCGACAGAAAACAGCTGATTGTAGAAGAGAAGAAGAAAATGCAGGAAGAGCTGTTTGCACGCATCGCTGTGGGAGACACAGTAGAGGGTGTTGTCAAGAACGTAACCGATTTCGGCGCATTTATCGATCTGGGCGGCGCAGACGGACTGCTTCATATTTCTGAGATGTCCTGGGGACGTGTGGAAAATCCGAAGAAAGTCTTCAAAGTTGGCGATAACGTAAAAGTTCTGATCAAAGACATCAACGGTGACAAGATCGCTCTGTCCATGAAATTCCCGGAGGAGAATCCATGGCTGAACGCTGCTGAGAAATACGCAGTGGGAAATGTTGTAGAGGGAACCGTTGCACGTATGACTGATTTCGGTGCTTTCGTAGAACTGGAGCCGGGTGTTGACGCTCTGCTGCATGTATCCCAGATTTCCAGAGAGCATGTGGAGAAACCGGCAGACGTACTCCAGATTGGTCAGAACATCACTGCGAAAGTTGTTGATTTCAACGAGGAGGAGAAGAAGATTTCTCTGAGCATGAAAGTTCTGGAGACAGAAGCTCCGGCTGAGGAAGAGACCGTATACTCTGATGAGGTTTCTGAGGAAGAGTAAGCTTACTGTTTGAAAGTGATTAATCATTAAGGGCTGTCACATTGACAGGGTTTCTGTCAAAACAGTGTATTTCGTTGTAAGGGATTGGCTGTTTTGATGGAACTGTCAGATGTGGCAGCTTTTTTCAGCAAAAGAGAGGACTGCCGGAACAGGAGGCAGTTTTATGAGGGGACTATGTGGACGTTACAGATAGCAGGCATTGAGCTTTATTTTTTGTTGGGCTGGTTCTGGATCTATTGTTTTCTCGGCTGGGTTTGGGAAAGCTGTTATATGTCCGTGGTGGAAGGACATCCGGTGAACAGGGGCTTCGTTACCGGTCCGTTTTTGACAATTTATGGATTTGGGGCGCTTTCCGTTTACCTGATTTTGCGGCCTTTGGCTGGGCAATGGCTGCCGTTGTTTTTCTGCGGTGCTGTCCTTGCGACGATTCTGGAATTTGTAACAGCTGAGGTGTTGGAGGCTGTATTTCATACCAGATGGTGGGATTATACAGAGAAAAAGTGGAATTTTCAGGGAAAGATCTGCCCGGAGAGTACAGTCTGCTGGGGAGTGTTTACGCTTCTGATGTTTTATATTCTGCAGCCATGGGTGAGTTGGATCTTCCGACAGATCGATGTCCGTGCGGGAAAAGTGGTAATTGTTGTAATTACTTTGATCTACTGTATTGATTTCGGAATATCGGCGGCAGCGGCATTTACGATGGATCACAAGATCAGAAAAATGGAACAGCTTCGGGCAGAATTTCTGGAAATTCTGCAGAAAAACCGTCTCACCGGTGCGGCGGAAGAGGCCCGACAGAAATTTTCCGCTTTTCGCCGGGAGACAGGCCATAAGGTACGGGTTTATCCGGGAAAGGCGCGGAAGATCATGAAGAATTATATGGAAACTCTGCGTCAGGAAGGCAGTCAGAAGCTGGATGGACTGGTTGATTATGGAACAGGAAAAAAGGAAGAACTGAACCAGCGAAGGGAGAAGGTGAAACGGGAGATCCTGGAACATGCGGAAAAGCTGGGAATTACCCGGGAAAAAAGCAAAAAGCTGCTGGATCGTTCAATCCGACGGTTCGTGGATGCCTATCCACATCTGAACCATATTCAGAAGATGAAAAAGCAGGATGAGCGGAAGGAAGAGAATGCAGACGCAGAAAAAGACGGATCAAAGGAAGGAAAGCTATGAGGCTGCTTCACAGGTGACCCTGGTGTGACAGTACAGCTGCTGCGTACTGAGAAAGAAGATCTTTTTCTTCCGATAGAGAATCCTTCCACTCAAAGAAACATTCCTTTGCTTTATATTCTTCCCGAAAAACCGGCGAAATGATTTCGGACGGCTGTGGGAAGAACAGACTCTGATGGCGCTGATAGCAGTTGGATGCTTTGGCTTTTTCTCTGTGTTCGGCATCCACGTAAGCGCCGACGCTCTTATGGATCGCGGTGTCTTCCAGAGGGAGGTAATAATAATCCTTATAATTTGGAAAGAAAAATTTCAGTTCTCTCCGCTGTCCCTGAATTTCCAGGCGAGCCAGCTTCTGGTCCGCCGTCACAGAAAAGACGCCTGATTTCCTGGTAAACGGAAGAAAGACAGGAACTTCCAGGGACAGGCTGAGAATCAGCGAAGGAGGGCTGAGTGTAATCCCGGAAATCGTAAAATTGCCGGAGAAAAGATCTGCCAGCCCATAAAGAGAAAGAATCTGTACCATGCCCAACACATCCTCTTTGTTGTGAAGATACAGTGTTTTCAGCAGTGCAGGATTTGCAGAGGCAAGATATTCCTCATACGCATAGATCAGATCTCCGCCGCTGAAGGTATCCTCACGGGAAAAACCGGCAAATGCTTCCAGGGATTTCTGTTTCATGGAGGGAAGACCGAACAGTTTCTGAAATGGACGGAATTTGCGGTACAGATCCAGGGTATCCATCTCGCAAAAAGGAACTTCCCGGCGGTAAAACTCATATTTCTTCTGCAGATAAGGAAGGTCGAATCCGGCGCCGTTATAATGAATGATCCGTTGAAACGGCACAAGAAACTCCGCAAAAGCATCCAGCAGGTCCAGTTCCCGCGCCGGCTCATCCGCAAACCACTGGATCAGCTCCCAAATCTTCGATTCGGGATGGTAGATCGCGGCGCCGATCAGATAAAGATGCGACCTGCGCCAGTTCAGGCCGGTGGTTTCGATGTCAAAAAAAATATCCATCCCGGACAGAAAACGTTCCGGAACAGGAAAATCCGGAGTAAAAAAACAGGAAACAATTTTCATACGTACACCTCTGAAATAGAATTTCCTACATTATAAAACCCGCCATCCGCATAAAGCAACAGGAAAATGGTTTTTTTTTCGCCTGCCGGGTCCACTTGCGTCTGCCGGAAACATCTGTTATAATTGACGGGTGCATTGGAAAGGAAAAGAAAATGATAGGATACATCAAGGGAATTGTAGAAGAAGTGACTTCCGATCGTCTGATCCTGGAAAACGGAGGGATCGGTTATGAGATATTTGTTCCCTCCAGCGTCCTGGATTCCGGGCTGCGGGAAGGAGAAGAACTGAAAATTTATACCTATCTGAATGTCAGGGAGGATGCGCTCCAGCTGTTTGGTTTTCTGACCCGTGACGATCTGCAGGTCTACCGTCTGCTGATCGGCGTCAATGGAATCGGACCGAAGGCGGCAATCGGGGTTCTTTCTGCGATGAGCGCCGACACGCTTCGTTTCGCGGTGCTTGCCGACGATGCGGCGGCGATTGCCAAAGCGCCGGGGATTGGAAAAAAGACGGCGCAGAAGCTGATCCTGGAACTGAAGGATAAATTCAGTCTGGAGGAAGCTTTTGAACAGAAGCTTGCCGCAACTCAGGCGAAAGAGACGGTGCAGGCCGGCGAGGATGCGTCCAGCGAAGCGGTGCAGGCCCTTGTGGCTCTGGGATATTCCGGTACAGAGGCGCTGCAGGCAGTGAAGAAGGTAGCGGGCGCGGCGGACATGGACACGGAAGCGGTCCTGAAAGCTGCACTGAAGTATCTGTTTTAAGGAGCGGGTATGGGAAAGAGAATGATTACCACAGAGGTGCTGGAAGAAGATATTAAAATAGAAGGGACTCTTCGTCCTCAGACTCTGGACGACTATATCGGTCAGGAAAAGACCAAGGAAAATCTGAAAGTTTATATCGAAGCGGCAAAGCAGAGAGGGGATGTGCTGGATCATGTCCTGTTCTATGGACCGCCCGGTCTGGGTAAGACGACGCTGGCAGGCATTATTGCCAACGAGATGGGGACGCATATGAAAGTCACCAGCGGTCCGGCGATCGAGAAGCCGGGTGAGATGGCGGCAATCCTGAACAATTTGCAGGAAGGGGATGTCCTTTTTGTGGACGAGATCCATCGTCTCAACCGGCAGGTGGAGGAGGTCCTTTATCCGGCGATGGAAGATTATGCGATCGACATTATGATCGGCAAAGGTTCATCGGCACGGTCGATCCGGCTGGACTTGCCCCGTTTTACTCTGGTGGGCGCGACGACGAGAGCCGGTCTTCTGACCGCTCCGCTCCGGGACCGTTTCGGGGTGATCCATCATCTGGAGTTTTATACGGAAGAAGAACTGGCTGCGATCATCCTGCATTCCGCGCGGGTGCTGGATGTGGAAGTAGATCCGGAGGGAGCCAGGGAGATGGCAAAACGTTCGAGAGGCACTCCTCGTCTTGCCAACCGGATCCTGAAACGTGTGCGGGATTTCGCACAGGTAAAATACGACGGACGGATCACCCGGGAGGTTGCGTCTTTCGCATTGGATCTCCTGGAGGTGGATAAATACGGTCTGGATCAGACGGACCGTCTGCTTCTGATTACGATCATTGAAAAATTTGCCGGCGGTCCGGTGGGATTGGATACCCTGGCGGCAGCTGTCGGAGAAGATGCAGGGACGATCGAGGAGGTTTATGAACCGTATCTGATCAAGAATGGATTCATCAATCGGACGCCCCGTGGAAGGGTTGCCACAGAGCTGGCCTGCTGCCATCTGGGTTTTGCGCTTCCGACGTCTGAATAACGGAGATAACCCTTCCGTCGGCTGCACTGTTCTGGCGCAGATGGAGTATTTTGCAGAAAAAGGTTGTTTTTCTGGAATTTTCGTTATATGATAATCTATATGAGAATATTTGGAGGAAGTACAAATAAGATGGCAGTGAAAAACACGACACAGGTTTTAATAGATGGAAAGATCATCACGCTCAGCGGTTATGAAAGCCCTGAGTATCTGCAGAAGGTAGCTTCATACATAAACCAGAAGATCGGCGAACTGAGTCAGCTTCAGGGTTACAATCGGCTGTCGGTGGACACAAAACATACACTGATCTCCCTGAATGTGGCGGATGATTACTTTAAGGCAAGAGAACAGGCAGAGATGCTGGAAGAAGATATGGAAGCCAAGGATGCTGAGAGCTATGAGCTGCGAAGCGAACTGGCAGAGACAAAAGTGCGTCTGGAGAGCATGAAGGAAGAACTGGAACAGCTCAGGAAAGAGAAAGAAGAGCTTTCCGAACAGCTTTCCAAGACAAATGAGGAACTGGAAGAGTTGTTAAAATAAGAAGAAGAAAGAAAACGGGGGATTGCAGATAAGAGTAATCGCCCGTTTTTAGGAGATAGAGGATGAAAACAGAGTTATTGGCGCCGGCAGGCTCTTATGAGGCGCTGACGGCGGCTCTGGCGGCGGGGGCGGACGCGGTCTATCTGGGCGGCGCGGCTTTTGGCGCAAGAGCGTATGCAAAGAATCTGACGGAGGAGGAAATCCTCCGGGCAATCGATTTCGTGCATCTTCATGGAAAAAAACTGTATCTGACCGTCAATACTCTCTTTAAAGAGGAAGAACTGGAAGAACAGCTCTACGAATATCTTCTGCCTTACTATCGGCAGGGGCTGGATGCGGTCATTGTCCAGGATCTGGGAGCGCTGCGGGCGATCCGCCGCTGGTTTCCGGATCTGGCGGTTCACGCCAGCACGCAGATGACGGTGACCGGTTCCGCGGCGGCGCGGATGCTGGAACAGCAGGGAGTGAGCCGTGTGGTTCCGGCACGGGAGCTGTCATTGGCAGAGATCCAGAAGATTCACAAAACCACAGGACTGGAAATCGAATGCTTTGTTCATGGAGCGCTGTGCTACTGTTATTCCGGACAGTGCATGATGTCCAGTTTGATCGGAGGCAGGAGCGGAAACAGGGGAAGATGCGCGCAGCCCTGCCGTCTTCCTTACGAGGTGTATGAGAAAGGCAGAAGGCTGGGGGAACCGGGCGATGAATATCCGCTCAGTCCCAAAGATATGTGTACCGTGGAGCTGCTGCCGGAGATTCTCCGGGCGGGAGTGACCTCCCTGAAGATCGAAGGCAGGATGAAAAAGCCGGAATATACGGCAGGTGTTGTGAGTATTTACCGGAAATATCTGGATCTTTATGAGCAGAATCCGGGCAGGTACAAGGTGCTGCCGGAGGATCTGAAGAAGCTTTACGATATTTACAACCGGGACGGATTTAATCAGAGTTATTATAAAGTGCGCAACGGCCGGGACATGATGGCGCTGAAGAATGAGAAGCAGACGGTCGGAAGCCGGAGAGGACGCAGGAACGAGCAGCTGTTCTATGAGATCCAGAGAGATTATCTGGATACCATGCCCAAAGAGCCGGTGAGCGGCTATCTGACGCTGTGCGGAACGATGCCGGCTGCACTGACCGTGTATGCAGGGGAAGCCTGCGTGACCGTGGAAAAGGAAGGAATCCAGAAAGCGCAGAAACAGCCTCTGACGGAAGAAAGGGTGCGAAGCCAGATGGAAAAGACGGGAAATACACCGTTTTATTTTGAACATCTGGATATTATCATGGATGAGGATATCTTCCTTCCCATGCAGTTTCTCAGCGAACTGCGCCGGGAAGCGCTGGACCGGCTGGAACAGGAGCTTGTACTGCCGTTCCGCCGCCGGGCACCAAAAAAGACAGAGGATCCGGCAAAACAGAACGCAGAGAATACAGAGATCAAAGAAATCAAAGTGACGGCTCTGGCGGAAACAAAGAATCAGCTCGGGACTCTGATGGAGATCCCGGAGATATCCAGAATCTATGCGGATATGTTCTGTTTTTCCCAGGAGAATTATACGGAAGAAGTTCTGATGACACTGGCTGCCGCAGAGGCGCAGGGAAAAGAACTCTGGCTGGCGCTGCCCCACGCGGTGAGAGACGGGCAGCTCAATCCCTGGAGGGATACTTTCCGGGAGCTGGTTCAGGAAGGCCTGGGCGGTTTCCTGATCCGGAATCTGGAAACCAGTGCCTTTTTGCAGGAAGCAGGGCTGGCTGACCGGATCCTAACGGATTACAGCCTGTATACGATGAATCATGAGGCTCAGCAGTTCTGGGAGGAGCGAAAGACCGCCGGAGATACAGTGCCTTATGAGCTGAACCAGTATGAACTGGCACAGCGGGACAACAGCCGTAGTGAACTCGTGGTCTATGGCTATCTGCCGATGATGGTATCCGTTCAGTGTGTGAAAAAGACCATGGACGGGTGCAACCGGAAGAAGGCGATGGTTTCTCTGAAAGACCGTTACGGGAAGTCTTTTCCGGTGAAATGTTACTGCGATTTCTGTTATAATGTGGTTTACAACAGTGTGCCGCTGGGGCTTTTGAAGGAAGCGGAGGCGGTGAAAAAATTGTCGCCGCGTTCCGTACGGCTTTCCTTTTCCTTTGAGAGCGCAGGGGAGACGAAAGAGATTGCGGAGCAGTTTCTTCGGGCGTATCTGCATGGCAGTGTGCCGGAAACGGACAGAGAATATACCAGGGGGCATTTCCGCCGCAGGGTAGAGTAAGGGGAAATATATGGTTAATGTTATCGTACAATTATCAAAATATCTGATCACGCTTCTGATGGTGCTTTTTACCGTTCAGTCTTTTCTGGCGCTGCGGGAGAGGGATGAGGAAGAGAGAAGCTACATTCTTGAAAAGCAGATCCTTATGATCCTGCTGATGAACTTTATCTGCTTTTTCGTCATGTACCTTCAGGAACGGGAGTTTTATATTATCAAGATGTTCCTGTGCACGCTGGGATATCTTCTGGGTGTGCAGGTGGTGTACCGGCTGTTGTTTAAAAAGGCGTCCATGATCCTTCTGAACAATATGTGTATGCTGCTGTGTATCGGTCTGATCATGCTTACAAGGCTGAACGCTGCCAGAGCGGAGACGCAGTTTAAGATCATTGTGATATCCACGCTGCTTTCGTTCATCGTTCCGGTGATCATCCGCAAAGTAAAAATACTGAAAGATCTGACCTGGCTGTACGGAATCGCCGGTCTTTTGATGATCGGAGCGGTGCTTGTGCTTGCTGTGACCTCGAGAGGCGCCAAGCTTTCCATCCAGTTCGGAGGGGAAAACGGATTTACCTTCCAGTTTTCTGAATTTGTCAAGATCACTCTTGTATTCTTTATGGCCGGTATGCTCCGGGAGGACAATTCCTTCCGGAAGGTTGTGATCACTACCGTGGTGGCGGCGCTGCATGTGCTGATCCTGGTGGCATCCACGGACCTTGGAACCGCGCTGGTGTATTTTGTGGCTTATGTGGTGGTCATTTATCTGGCGACGCGAAAGCCCGTGTATCCGCTGCTTGGTCTGGGAGGCATGGCGGTCGCCTGTGTGGCGGCGTATTTTCTTTTCAGTCATGTGCGTACCAGGGTTCAGGTCTGGAGGGATCCTTTCAGCAATTATGATGCGGGTTACCAGGTGATCCAGGCGCTGTTCGGACTGAGCTCCGGCGGCTGGTTCGGAACCGGATTGTTTGAGGGATCGCCCACAAGCATCCCGCTTGCGACGATGGATGCGACGTTCTGTGCGATCTGCGAGGAGATGGGCGTTATTTTTGGAATCTGCCTGATCCTGCTCTGTATGTCCATGTTCCTTTTGATTGTCAACATTTCGATGAAGATGAACAAAAGATTTTATAAACTGATCGCGATGGGCCTCGGCTCTGAGTACGCGATCCAGGTATTCCTGACCATCGGGGGGATCACAAAGTTTATTCCGCTGACAGGTATCACGCTGCCGCTGGTAAGCTACGGCGGAAGCTCCATGCTGTGTACCATTTTGATGTTCTCGATCATTCAGGGACTGTATATCTTAAGGGAAGACGAAGGTGAAGCGCTTGCGAAAAGAAACAAACAAAAACGGAAAAAGTCAAAAACAACCGCAAAAACCGGCTCGGGACCGGCAGACAAAACGTCAGGGAACGCCGGCAGGAAAAAGCCGCAGCCAACAGGCCGCGGAACGGGAAGAACAGACATCCCGGAAGAAGACGACCTCGGACGGAGAATCGAAGAACAGACAGAAAAAAGCCTCCGCTGGTAATCCGGGACGGCCGTATTTTATCGTGTCTTATCTGTTTATCGGTATTTTCCTGTCTCTGATCGCGTACCTGGTTTACTTCAATGTGACACAGAAAGAGACGTATCTGAGCGATTCTCATAATACCCGACAGAAGGATTATGCGGAGAAGGTCATCCGCGGAAGCATCATTTCCTCGGACAATGTGGAACTGGCGCGTACCGATGTGGATGAGGAGGGAAATGAGACAAGAGTATATCCTCATGCGGAACTTTTTGCCCATGTGGTCGGGTATCTGAGCAAAGGAAGCAGCGGCCTGGAGGCCACGCAAAACTATCAGCTGCTGGAATCCCATGCCGATCCGCTGGAACGGCTGAAAAACGAGTTTAAGGATCAGAAGAATATTGGTGACAATGTGATCACCACCATCAACTCCCATATGCAGCAGGTAGCCTACGATGCATTGGGGGATCATAAGGGCGCGGTGATCGCTCTGGAACCGGATACGGGAAGGGTGCTGGTGAGCGTCAGCAAGCCTTCCTTCAATCCGAATAATATTGATGAGGAATGGGAAAGCCTGAACGCGGACAGTGACAGCGGAGTGTTCCTGAACCGGGGACTTCAGGGCCAGTATCCGCCGGGATCAACGTTCAAGATCGTAACGGCCCTGGCGTATCTGCGTCAGAATCAGACGGTGGACGGCTTTTCCTTCGACTGTGAGGGAGAACTGACCAGCGGAAACTATACGCTCCACTGCGCGGGCAACAGCGTTCATGGGCAGCAGGATTTTTACGAAGCGTTTGCCAATTCCTGCAATACGGCGTTTGCTACGATCGGACTGTCTCTGGACAAGGGAGGATTTCAGACGCTTGCAGACAGCCTGTATCTGAACAGCAGGCTGGATCTGGAACTGCCGACCAGCCGCTCCCGCTTTTCTGTGGACAGTTCCACGGCGGAGGCGCTGATGATGCAGACTTCCATCGGTCAGGGAAATACGGTGGTTACGCCGATGGAGATGGCTCTGATCACCGCGGCGGTGGCAAATGACGGTGTGATGATGAAACCATATTTTGTAGACCGGGTGGAATCGCACGACGGAACACTGGTGGAGGAATACGAATCCGAACGTCTGGCGGAGGTGATGAGTACCTCGGAAGCAGATAAGCTGACGGAGCTGATGCTTGGCGTTGTGAAAGACGGTACGGCAAGATCCCTCAATGATCTGGATTACAATATTGCGGGAAAAACCGGTTCGGCGGAACATGGAGATATGACGGAGGATACTCATTCCTGGTTTGTCGGATTTTCCAACGCGGAGGATCCGGATCTGGTGGTTGCTGTGATCGCGGAGGCTGCCGGAAGCGGAAGTTCCGTGGCGACTCCGATCGCCCGTCAGGTTTTTGAAGCATATTACGGAGACCGTTAAGATACGCTGCCGGCCACACGGGGAACAGGAAAAGAACTGTTCCGCTGTGCGGCCGGCAGCACTTTATGGTTGCGTCTGCGAAGAAAATGGCGTATACTTTGACTCAGGAGGACGCAAGATGATAGAAGCAGTAAGCTGTGGAGGAGTTGTCATTCATCGCGGGAAGATTCTGACACTGTATAAAAATTATAAAAATAAATATACCTGCTGGGTGCTCCCGAAAGGCACTGTTGAGGAGGGGGAAGATTTTAAGGAAACTGCTGTCCGCGAAGTGTATGAGGAAGCGGGAGCCCTTGCGTCGGCGGTCCGGTATGTGGGCAAGAGCCAGTACAGCTTTAAGATTCCTGAAGGAAACGTACACAAAGTGGTACACTGGTATCTGATGAGTTCTCAGAGTTTTCACAGCAGGCCGCAGCGGGAGGAATACTTTGTGGATTCCGGTTATTACAAATTCCATGAGGCTTACCATCTGCTGAAATTTTCCAATGAGAAACAGATACTGGAGACTGCCTATGAGGAATACCTGGAGCTGAAAAAAGCAAATCTCTGGGGAAATCGGAAATATTATTGAAGGATGGGATTTCATGCTGACATGGTATAAAAATCTGTATCTGGGAAATACTGTCAGAGGACAGGAAAGAAAGCTGATCCGGCGGCTGGAGAAAGGAAAACCGGTGCCGGGCGTATGGCTTGTGACGATTGCTTCCAACGAGGAAAACAATCTGGATCTGATACCGTCAGAGCTTCTGCTTCAGAAAGCGCTGAGGGTTCAGTGCCCGATGATCGTGGGGATCGGTTTTACCCGCCTGGAGGCGTTGTTGATTTTGGTGCAGATCGTACAGGAGGTTTACCGGGAGACAAAAGATATGAATATCAGAGCCTGGCTTCTGGAGCGGGCAGATGGAGGTAAAATTTAACAGGAGTTACAAATGGTACATATTTTGTTGCTGATACTGAAAATAATAGGAATTGTACTGCTGGTTCTCCTTTTCCTGCTGCTTCTGATCCTTTGTTCGCTTCTGTTTGTCCCTGTCCGCTATTACGGAGAGATCCACAAACAGGAAGATGGTCTGGAAAAACTGGCGGTCCGCGGGAAAGTTTCCTGGTTGTTCCGGCTGTTTGTACTGGAGGGCATCTATCGGAACGGACAGGCGAAAGGCGCTGTCAGAGTGCTGGGAATTCCTCTGCACAGGTTCGGCAGAGGAGACCGGCCAGGGAAAGAAAAGCAGGAAGGCGAAAGAACGGCCGCAAAGGCAGAAAAGGGAGAGAACGTAGAAACTCCGGAGAAAGAAGCCGCAAAAAAAGTGATTGCGGAAAAAGAAACCCTGAAAAAAGAAACTGCGAAAGCGAATTATGAACCGGAGGAAAGCGTTTCGGGAAAGGAACTGGAGCGTGATGCAAAGCAGGAGAGCAGGAGACAGATGGAAGCAATCTCTGCGGAAGAACATCCGGAACAAATAACGCAGGATTCCGGAGAGATTCCATGGGAGAAAGCCGTACGGTTTCTTCAGTGGATCGGAAGAAAGGTTTCCGGATGTTTTCGCATGGTATTCCGGTGGCTGGGAAAACTTTTTGGATTCCCGCAGCGCATCGCCGGTATTCTGAACCGAACCCGGGAATCGCTGCAGCGTTTGAAGAGAACCTGCAGGGAGTGGAAACGATTTTTGTCCTCGGAGCCTTTTCAGGAAGGTATGAAACTGCTGATGAGGGAAATCCTCGGGCTGCTCCGGGAAATACGTCCGAGAAAGGTAAAAGGCGAACTGAAATTCGGTTTTGAGGATCCGGCTGTGACCGGTCAGGCGCTTGGAGCGCTGAGCCTGTTTTATCCGGCGCTTCCGCAGGAACTGAAGATCATGCCGGTATTTGAACAGAAACTTTTCCGCACGGATATGAGTTTTGCGGGCAGGATTTATGGAATTACACTGGTCCGGATGCTTTGGCATCTGTATCGTGACAGAAATATCAGGATTCTATACAGAAAATTCCGTAACAGTTCAGCCGGCTGAACTGTTACGGCATCCGCCTATGAAAAATCGCTCTGCGATGGGGCGGATGCATGCAGCCATTATGTTTTCATACGGTTTGCGCAGTAAATGCGCAAACCTGGGCTGAATAGTTACAGAATTTCAATACAAGGAGGCAGAAAAATGGCAGAAAAAGAAAATAATTTTCAGTCGACGGTGGAAGCGCTGTTCAAGGGAATGGACAGCTTTATCACCACAAAGACCGTTGTAGGAGAAGCGATCCACATTAACGATACGATCCTGCTTCCGCTGGTGGACGTATCCTTTGGTGTTGCGGCAGGAGCATTTCAGGAGAATGCCAAGAGCAATGGCGGCGGAGGAATGGGAGGAAAAATCTCACCCAGCGCCGTTCTGGTGATCAACAAAAACGGAACCCGTCTTGTAAATATCAAGAATCAGGATGCGGTGTCCAAAGTGATCGATATGGCTCCGGACATCATCAGCCGTTTCAGCCAGAAGGGCGGAGAAAAGGAGTATACAGCGGAAGAAGTAGAGCATATAATAAATCAAGAGGGAAGTCAAAAGGAGTAGACATGTGTGTCGGATTCTTGGCTTTTTACTGTTCTGGATCGGTATCGGGATTCTGATCGGAATGCTGATACCGAATTCGTTCCTTTGTGTGCTGGCTGCGGCATTGCTGCTCCTTTTGGGGTATAATATTTTCTGCAGTTAATACTTCATTCAAGAATCTTTAAGAAAAAGTGTCATGTTTTTTTAATATTTCTCTGTTATAGTAGAGTCATAAGAAATACAGAGAATATATTAGACTAACATGTCCGCAAAAAAGCCGTCGTGCATCGAAAGAATGCCGGCGGCTTTTCTGAGTATATTTTGCAGCTGCTCCGTCAGACGGGCAGCTGATGTATTTTTAAAATGAAAAAGAGGGCTGCCGCCCGCCGATTTCCATCAGCACTGCGTCAGCCCCTCTGCCGAAACATCTTAAAAAATTAAGCACGCTCAACTTTTCCGGATCTCAGACAGGAAGTACATACGTACATTTTCTGCGGTACGCCGTTTACTTTAACTTTTACTGATTTTACGTTAGATTTCCACATTTTGTTGGTTCTTCTATGTGAATGACTTACGTTGTTTCCGAAATGAGCACCTTTTTCACAAATTGCACACTTTGCCATGATCGCACCTCCTTGACATACGTTCTAAAGCCTGATATGGTAATCCAGGCTCACAACATAGATTATTCTAACAGATTCGGTCTTTTTTTGCAAGTAAAAAATGAAAAATATGATTGTTTTTCATTTTCAACTTTCATTTTCAGCAAAAAGCGGTTATAATATATCATAATGTTTCACTCAATTTAATAGAATTGGAGGGTTAAGGCATGAAAGGTCGAATGAATACAGGCTTGGGAGAAATCGTTATCAATCCGGATGTCATTGCCATGTACGCAGGCAGTGTGGCGGTGGAATGCTTCGGCATTGTCGGTATGGCGGCAGTCAACATGAAAGATGGTCTGGTCAAGCTTCTGAAGAGGGACAGCCTGAAGCATGGAATTAATGTTGTGATCAACGACAATAAAATTTCCCTGGACTTCCATGTGATCGTTTCCTACGGCGTCAGCATCAGCGCCGTGACGGACAACCTGATCAATAATGTGAAGTATAAAGTGGAAGAATTCACCGGTATGGAGATTGAACACATCAACATCATGGTGGAAGGCGTTCGCGTCATTGATTGATGATATAGGAGGAAATGAGAGAAGTGGATACAAATAAGATAGACGCCGGGCTTTTTACAAAAATGTTTCTGGCGGGTGCAAAGAATCTGGAAGTGAAAAAGGAATGGATCAATGAATTAAATGTATTTCCTGTTCCGGATGGCGATACTGGTACCAATATGACGCTGACGATCATGTCGGCGGTAAAGGAGGTCAACAGCCTTACAGATCCGAGCATGTACGATCTGGCGAAAGCAATCTCTTCCGGTTCTTTACGGGGAGCCCGTGGAAACTCCGGAGTTATTTTATCACAGCTTCTGCGTGGATTTACTAAGGTAATCCGCGAACATGACGAGATTGACGCCCTTGTGCTGGCTGCAGCCATGGAGAAAGCGGTGGAGACAGCGTACAAGGCGGTTATGAAACCGAAAGAGGGAACCATCCTTACTGTTGCGAAGGGAGCTGCTGCGAAAGCGGCGGAGCTTGCGATGGATTGTGAGGATCTTGGAAGCTTTATTGAGGATGTGATCGCTCACGCCCAGTATGTGCTGTCCCAGACGCCGGAGATGCTGCCGGTACTGAAGGAAGCAGGCGTTGTGGATTCCGGCGGACAGGGTCTGGTTACGGTGCTTGAGGGAGCGAGAGACGCGTTCCTGGGCAAGGAGATCGATCTGAATTTTGAGACTCCGGAGGCAAAGACAGAATTTGTTAAACCGTCCAAAGAGACTGAGCAGGAGATCAAATTCGGATACTGCACCGAGTTCATTATCATGCTGGAACAGCCGATGACGGAGGAGGAAGAGTTGTCATTCAAGGATTTCCTCAATTCCATCGGTGATTCCATTGTACTGGTGGCGGACGATGAGATTGTCAAGGTTCATGTACATACCAATGATCCTGGCAAGGCAATCTCCAAAGCGCTGACCTATGGCCAGCTGACGAGAATGAAGATCGACAACATGCGCGAGGAACATCAGGAGCGTTTGATCAAGAACGCAGAGAAGATTGCCAAGGAGCAGGCGGAGGCAGATGAAAAACGCCGCCATGAGCTGGAGGAAGCGGAACAGAAAGAGATTGGTTTCCTGGCTGTTTCCATCGGTGATGGTATTGCGCAGATCTTCAAAGAGCTGGGCGTGGACTATCTGATCGAAGGCGGACAGACGATGAATCCGAGTACGGAAGATATGCTGACGGCAATCGGAAAAGTAAATGCCAAGAATATCTTTATCTTCCCGAACAATAAAAATATTATCCTGGCAGCCAACCAGGCGCAGGCGATGACGAAAGATAAAAAGGTATTTGTCATTCCAACCACTACGGTTCCACAGGGCATCACTGCGATGATCAGCTATGTGCCGGAGAAGAGCGCGGAAGAAAACGCAGAGGAAATGACCGAGGCGATCAAACAGGTAAAGACCGGACAGGTGACCTACGCGGTGCGTGATACGCACATCGACGACAAGGAGATCCGTCAGGGAGACATTATGGGAATCGGCGATCGTGGAATCCTGGCGGTAGGACAGGACGTACTGACGGTTGCCAAAGAAATGGTTGACGCGATGATGGATGAGGACAGTGAACTGATCAGCATCTATTACGGAGCGGACATGAGCGAGGAAGATGCCGAAAAACTGGGTGAAATGGTCGGCGAGGCATATCCGGACTGCGACGTGGAAGTAAACTGCGGCGGCCAGCCGATTTACTACTGCGTGGTTTCGGTGGAATAAATTGAGAGACGAACCTTTAAGAAATCTGAAGGGGATCGGAGAAAAGACGGAAAAGCTGTTCGCAAAAGTGGGAGTTACCACTTTGCGGCAGCTTTTGCATTATTATCCCAGAGAATACGACCAGTATACGGCTCCGGTTCCCCTGCAGAACCTTCGGACAGGCACAAAATGCGCGGTACAGGGAAGGATCACTCACAGCCCTTCGGTGAAGGGGAATACGAGAAAATCCGTGATCCTGCTGGAACTCACGGAGGGGACAGCCAGACTCCAGCTGACCTGGTTTAACATGCCGTTTCTCCGCTCCACGCTGAAAAAGGGAGCGTCCTACGTGTTCCGGGGAAAGGTACAGGAAAAATCCGGGCGGCTGGTGATGGAACAGCCGGAAATCTTTACCCTGGGAGCTTACGATGAGATGATCAGCCACCTGCAGCCGGTGTACGGTCTGACCAAAGGTCTGACCAACAAAATGGTCGTTCGGGCGGTCCGTCAGATCTTTGAGGACCGGGCGCTGGAGCAGGAATACCTGCCGGAAGAGATCCGGAGGGAAAACGGCTTGTGCGAGATTAATTTTGCCGTGGAGCAGATTCATTTTCCCGACAATATGGAAATGCTCCGGAAAGCGAGAAAGCGCCTGGTCTTCGATGAATTTTTCTTCTTCCTGCTGGCGATGCGTCAGCTGAAGGAGCGGACGGAAGACATCCGCAATGCATTCCCCATCCACGCTGTATGGGCGACGGAGGAAGTGATCGAAAATCTTCCGTTTCCTCTGACCAGGGCGCAGATGCGGGTGTGGAATGAAATCGAAAATGATTTGAAGAGCACCACGAGAATGGCACGGCTGGTTCAGGGAGACGTGGGAAGCGGAAAGACCGTGCTGGCTTTCCTGGCGATGATACTGACTGCCGAGAACGGCTACCAGAGTGCGCTGATGGTGCCTACGGAAGTTTTGGCACGGCAGCATTACGATTCCCTTTGTGAGCTTCTGGAAAACAACCATCTCACAGATTACAGACCGAGGCTTCTGACTGGTTCCACAACTGCGAAAGAAAAAAGAGAGATCTATCAGGAGCTGGCGGACGGCAGCTGCCGGATGGTGATTGGCACCCATGCGCTGATCCAGGAGAAAGTGCAGTATCAGAACCTTGCGCTGGTCATTACCGACGAGCAGCACCGATTCGGTGTGCGCCAGAGGACAGCCCTGGCGGAAAAAGGCGAGCCGTCCAACGTGCTGGTTATGAGCGCAACGCCGATTCCGCGGACACTGGCGATCATTCTGTACGGCGATCAGAGCATCTCCGTCATCGATGAACTTCCGGCGAAACGTCTGCCCATCAAAAACTGCGTGGTGAATACGGGATACCGTCCCAATGCCTACCGTTTTATCCAAAGACAGGTGGATCAGGGACGGCAGGCTTATGTGATCTGCCCGATGGTGGAAGAGAGTGAAGGGATGGATGCGGAAAATGTTCTGGACTATGCGGAACGGCTGAAGCAGGTACTGCCGGATAAGATCTGTGTCCGGTACCTTCACGGAAAGATGAAACCGGCAGAGAAAAATGAGATCATGGAACAGTTTGCCCGAAATGAGATTCAGGTGCTGGTCTCCACAACGGTTGTGGAGGTCGGCGTCAATGTGCCAAACGCGACGGTCATGATGGTAGAGAACGCCGAGCGTTTCGGACTGGCGCAGCTTCATCAGCTCCGGGGGCGGGTAGGACGCGGAGAACATCAGTCTTACTGTATTTTCGTACAGGGAACCTCCGATGAGGGAACGATGAAACGCCTGGATATCCTCAATCACTCCAACGATGGATTTTATATCGCCAATGAAGATCTGAAACTGCGCGGTTCCGGAGATCTGTTGGGAACAAGGCAGAGTGGAGAGATGGAATTTGCCCTTGCGGATATTTTCCGTGATTCCGAAGAACTGGTGAAAGCCAGCCAGTCGGCTGCGAAGCTTCTAGCGGAAGATCCGGAATTGGAAGAGCCGGGACACGAACTACTGCAGGAGGCATTGACGGAGTTTGCAGCTTTCGAGGAGCATGATATAGGAATTTAGAGCGAATTTCCCGCAAACTGGGACGTGCAGATTGCAGGAATGAATTTTCGAACATGCTTTTGCACATTGGAAAGCAGCTGTATGAGACAGGACAAAAAAGCATAAGAAACAGCCGGAGCAGTCAAAAAAAGTGCGGTACGTACGGTTTATCAGGAATGTTGACTGCTCCGGCTGATTTTGCGTTTTAAAAGCTGCCGTTTCTGCCGCATCTCCAACCAATGATCCCCCACAGAAGCAGACCGGATACGGCAAGTATTCCCTTATTCCATAGCCAAATATGATTTTGATCGCCGGTATACCGAATAAACAAATAAATGTATTCGATTCCCGGAATTCTCAGAAGGCTGCGAGTTAACAGAAAGATTAGCCAGACGATACCGCAGAATAGCGTTGCAGCATGCTCCTGTGCATATAGGATTCCCAACAGTGCGCATAAGGAGGATAAAAAGAATGCCGGCGACAGATACATGACAAGCAGTTCCCACATCGGTAATTCATATCGTATCATAGAGGAACCCGCCATACAAAGAACAGCAAATGCGCTGGACAAGCCAAAAACGGTCACATATCGAAACAGTACCCATTGAAACAGAGATTTGCTTTGCGCAGCGATGATATCAAAATTGCTGTCTGCTCTTGTTTTTCCCCATTCGCCTACGGCAATCGTTGTAAAAAACGGGAAAAGAACTTCAAAGCTGACAGGATAAAAAAATTTATTCCGATGACTTTTATTTCACTTTCAATTTTCTTATTCATTCCGACCTCCAGAAGCTGTGCTTCAAAAACAGCAGGCTTCCGGCAAGAAGACCGCTGCCGATAAGAAAAACTCCATTTGCCAGAACGCTTCCCGGATGAAGAAAAGGCCATTTTGGATGTACCCATATCAGCCGGATCAGATCGCCGGAAGTAATCAGGTAAAACGGAACAGTGTCTGCCGAACCAACATAAGTGGCATTGAAGCCAAAGAAGACAGCCGCAAGGATATAAAACAGGCGAATGTCCATGATTGCCGGTAAAGCAATCGAACAGAAGCTGACAAACAGGCTGACAGGAAAGCCGGAAATTAAAATTGCTTTTGTCAGTGGAATGAGACAGTCAGGCAGACGGATTTCCTCCGCATAATTTTCCTGTCACGTACTGCCACTTCCGTAAAGGGGTGGACATCAGCAAAGATTTCATTTCTGTTTTCCCGTCCAATGGGAAACGTCCTCCCAACAAAAACATGAAACCAAATAGGAAAACCAGCGTATCAAGGCTCATAATCCGATAAACAAAGTAAGCCGGTTCGTTCAAAAATTCCAGTCGGGCCAAATTTTCTGCGGAGGGGAAGTTGTCCAGCATGGAAAGCAATGTTGCTGCCAAAAGTACGCCCCATGCAGCAGGCTGTCCGAACTGCATTTTGTATTCATAATGGATGATGGAAATTATTTTACGCATGCTCTTTGCCTCCCATACAATAGACATAGGCATCTTCCAAAGTCGCCGCAGCGGGTTCGATTTTCGGGAAATATCCTTCGTCGTCCATGATTCGCGCGGTCAGACCGTGGCTTTCGTAAGTAGTCGACAAGACTACCGATTTCTTTTGCAGGTCAATCAGTTGACTTTCACTTTCCAAATGCAGAACTTTGACCTTGCCATTTACCTGTTCCAATAGGGCGACAGAGGTACCGGCATAAAACAAACGTCCTTTCCGCAGGACAGCCAGTTCCTTGCATAGCTGGTGAACATCTTCCACGATATGGGTAGAGAGCAGGACGGTACGCCCTTTCTGTGCATAGCGTGAAAGTACACCGCGAAAGCGCACGCGCTCTTCCGGGTCAAGCCCTGCGGTCGGCTCATCAACAACAAGAATCTGCGGATTGCCGATCAGTGCCTGTGCGATTCCAACCCGGCGTTTCATTCCGCCGGACAGCTGTCCTATTTTGCGCTTGGAAAATTCCAGCATCTCCACTTGCTTTAATACTTCGCTGACAGCATTTTTGTCATGGACACCTTTCAGTGCAGCCATATAGGTTACAAACTATGAATGAGCAAATCCAAAATATTGCACAAAAGAAAGACACCCTCTGTAGAATGATGTATAATTGAAGTACCAAAAAACAACATACTCACTCAAACAAGGGGGTGTCCGTTGCAAACAGTATACATCATTCCAACCATATTTACAATTACCTGAAAGCATTAAATCTCGGTTTATTTTTATCCGATGTGTATCTGAACCACTTATTGACCATCATCCTTTCTGTTTTCCTCCGGGGATACCGGGGAAAAACGGTTGATTTCCAAGAGATCAGCCAGTGCCACAGGACAACAACCGCCTATTTCCTGAACCACGGAAAATGGAATGACCATGCTTTACAAGATATTCTAAAAAGCAGCATTCTCCAAATTATTTACAGGGAAGCACAGCGTTCCGGACAACCGATTTACTGTATTGTGGATGATACGATTGCCTCACATACCCAGCCTTCGTCACAGGCGGTTCATCCAATCGAGGCTGCGTATTTCCACCAATCACATTTAAAAGGCTGCCAGGACTATGGGCATCAGGTTGTCTCTGTCATGCTTTCCTGCAACGGGATTACCCTGAATTATGCCGTCATCCTGTACGATAAATCAAAATCAAAGATCCAGATCGTACAGGAGATCGCGGAAGAACTTCCCGCTGCGCCGGTCATTTCCTATTTTCTTTGTGACA
>JACJJN010000026.1 GCA_016899975.1 Lacrimispora saccharolytica
AGGCTTTTTATTGATATCCTACACGCTCCTGCTTACTCCATTCACCCCAGCATAGCTGGGGGATTAGGCTTTTCATTTATATATGGTACCCTTTCTGCTTGAAATACAAACCCATTATAATCGCTGCCTATGGGTTTGTCAAACAATTCCGTGGTCTTTTCCCTGCATATTTTTCATCTTTACGCAGACTTTCGAATCCGCTATAATAGGTTTTACAGACCGGATTTTTTCTGTTATTTTCTGGAACAGCAGCGTTAATTTTATAACAGGAACGGGACTGAATTTTAATCACTGGAGGTATCTATGCCTGGTTCAACATTTGGAACACTTTTTCGTATCACCACCTGGGGAGAGTCCCACGGCAAAGGCATCGGCGTCGTGATCGACGGCTGCCCGGCAGGACTTCCCCTGAAAGCACAGGATATTCAGGAATACCTGAACCGGAGAAAACCCGGACAAAGCCGCTATACCACACAGCGCAGCGAACCCGACCGGGTAGAGATCCTCTCCGGTGTTTTTGAAGACCGGACGACCGGAACGCCCATTTCTCTGTTGGTTTATAACAAAGATCAACATTCAAAAGATTACAGCGAGATCGCATCCTGCTACCGTCCAGGTCACGCAGATTATACCTTTGACGCAAAATATGGTTTCCGGGATTACCGTGGCGGCGGACGTTCTTCCGGAAGGGAAACCATCGGACGGGTCGCAGGAGGCGCTGTCGCCGCAAGGCTTCTGTCGGCTCTCGGTATTTCTTTCTGCACCTACACCCGTGCCATCGGTCCGGTACAGATCCAGAATTTTTCCAGGGAGGAAATTTTCAACAACAAGCTGTACATGCCTGACAGCGAAGCGGCGGAAAAAGCCTCTGAATATCTGGAAAGCTGCATGGCTGCGAAAAATTCTGCCGGCGGGATCATCGAATGCGTCATCCACGGCACGCCCGCCGGTCTCGGAGAACCGGTATTTGACAAACTGGACGCTTCCCTTGCCAAAGCAGTGATGTCCATCGGCGCCGTCAAAGGCGTGGAGATCGGCGATGGATTTCAGGTTGCCGCTTCCACCGGCCTCACGGACAACGACGGCTTTCATATCCGCCCGGACGGAATAATCGAGAAGACCTCCAATCATGCCGGAGGAATCCTGGGCGGAATCAGCGACGGCAGTGACATCATCCTCCGTGCGGCGATCAAACCGACGCCGTCCATTGCCTCGGAACAGCAAACCGTCAGCCGTGCCGGAGAAGAAATCACCCTCTCCATCAAAGGACGCCACGATCCGGTCATCGTGCCAAGAGCGGTTGTTGTGGTCGAGGCGATGGCTGCCCTGACACTGGCAGACGCTCTGCTGATGGGCAGCGTTTCAAAGCTGGAAAACTTATACAAAATCTGGAAATAGAACACAATGGGAAAACCGGAAGAAATTCCTCAATTTTTGAATTTCTTCCGGCTTTTTATCAGACACCCTGTTTGGTAATGAGGATGCAGTTCGGGGTTTCCACCTTCATCGGACGGCCTTTCTGTACCAGCACGTTTTTCTCATAATCGATGGCAAATGTCGTCACGGTATTGGACTCATGGTTTGCCACTGCGATATGCTTTCCATCCGGGAACATCGCAATATCTTTCGGATATTCTCCGCTGATCGGCAGCGCAAATTTCTTGTCCAGGCATCCGGTCTCTTCATCGATCTTGAACATCGCCACGGTATTGTCTCCTGCCGTGGATGTGAACAGATATTTGTGATCCGGTGACAGGCAGATTCCTGCTGCGGCATCGTGGGCACGGTCTACGTTGTCAGAGGTTGTACTCACGGTCTGAATCTTTTCGAATACAGGTCCTTTGTCACCGTTGGTATAAGTATATACCTCCACCTCGTTGTGAAGCTCACAAATCAGATAAGCGAATCTTCCGTCCGCGCTGAATAACAGTTCTCTCGGACCGGACTCCCGCTCACAGCGAAGGATGTCCACCAGTTCGATCCGGTCTCTCTGCTGGTTGATCCGGTAAAGTTTTACCTGGTCGATACCATTGTCCACCGCGCACAGATATTTATTGTCCGGCGTCGGTACAACACAGCTGACATGAGGACGGAAATTGCGCTCTGCCACGCTTCCCAGGCCTTTATGGAATACACCGTCCATCACGCTTCCCAGCCTTCCGTCCCGATGGGTGTGTACAACCGTCACTTTTCCGTCATGGTAACCTGCAACAAAAAGATATCTGCCGGTCTGGTCTACAGAGAGGTAACATCCTCTCATTCCGTCGATATCCACTTTATTGATCGGCGTCAGATCTCCATCCGGCTCTACAGCAAAGACTGCAACACCTTCATCGGCGATGGAATACAGATATTTTCCGTTCAGAGAACGGCAGATATGTGAAGAATTATTGACCGGTACCACTTTTCGTTCTGTCAAAGTTCCTTCCTCTACATCTACATCATACAGATGAATGCCTATACTGCTTCCGTGTGTATAGGTTCCCACATACGCTACATATTTCTCACTCATGGCAAATTCCATCCTTTCTGCTTTCCAAGTACTCTATGGGTATTCTAACACACTTTTCAGCTTTTTACCAGAAAGAAGTCAGCTTGTTTCCGACCATACTTTTCAGTTTTTTCACAGCTCTGCTGTAAATGCATTCCAGGGACTGGATGCTTTTGTTCATTCCGAAACTGATATCCCGGTAGCTCTTCCCCTCTCTTCGTTTGTTGATCACTTCCCGTTCCACCGGGCGCAGCGCCATGATACACTCTTCAAGAATTTCCCGCTCAAAATCGTCTTCTTCCTCGTCCGCATAGAATCCCTCCATCTCTTCCATGGGATACAGGATCTCACTGCAATAATTTTTTCTCCGTTTATGATTCCGCACCTTATAGTAAGCTGTCTTCCACAGCCATTTCCTGATCTGTGCATCCTTCAGATCCCGGATATCATGAAATTTTTCCCAGAAAACCACCCATACATCTTCCATCAGGTCAATTGCCGTTTCCCGCTCCACCCCAAGGTCACGAACCAGATATAAAAATAAGTCATCACTGTATTGGCAGAAATATTTTGTAAACCGTTCCTCATTCGTTTCTTTCATATAAAAATCTCCTAACTTCGTTGGTTTTCGAACATTTCTGATTCCCTTCTACATATATAATGTAAGGAAATATCGAAACCTTGCACTTTTTTAGGAAATTTTTTACATTTTTTTAAATATTTATCTGAAAAACCGGTTCATCAAAAAAGGACTTCCGGAAGATTTTCACTCTTTCGGAAGTCCTTTTTTATTCCTGCAGGCAACGAGCCAAGCGGACATGCTTGCATGTCCATTTGGCGGTGCTGTGTGTCGGTGGCACACGGCTAGCGCCGACCGAACTTTCTTATTTGAAGTATGCCACACCGGATTCAAACAGCTTCAAATCCTGCTCTCCGTAAATGTTGACTGCCACGCCATTGTCACGCCGCTCGGAATGCGCCATCTTTCCAAGCACACGTCCATCCGGACTGGTGATTCCCTCGATTCCACAGTAGGAACCATTGATGTTCCAGTACTCGTCGTTGGTGAAGTTTCCGTCCAGGTCACAGTAGCGGGTCGCGATCTGTCCGTTTGCCATGAGTTTCTCAATCCATTCCCTGCTTGCAACAAATCGGCCTTCGCCGTGGGATGCCGGGTTGGTATATACACCGCCAAGCTGTGCGTTTGCAAGCCATGGGGATTTGTTGGTCACAACTTTGGTATAAACCATCTTGGAAATATGGCGTCCGATGGTATTAAAAGTCAGTGTCGGAGAATCCGCCTGCTGTCCAACAATCTCTCCATATGGAACCAGTCCAAGTTTAATCAGCGCCTGGAATCCGTTGCAGATACCAAGTGCCAGTCCGTCTCTTTCATTCAGAAGCTTCATAACCGCCTCTTTGATCTTCGCATTCTGGAATGCGGTTGCAAAGAATTTCGCGGAGCCGTCCGGCTCATCACCTGCGGAAAATCCACCCGGGAACATGATGATCTGTGCTTCACCAATAGCTTTTTCAAAGATTTCCACAGAATCGCGGATATCCTCTGCCGTCAGGTTCTTGAAGACTCTGGTGATCACCTTCGCGCCAGCACGTTCAAACGCTCTTGCACTGTCATACTCACAGTTGGTTCCCGGAAATACCGGAATAAACACGGTCGGCTGTGCCAGCTTATGAGAGCAGATATGCACGCTGTCCGTCCGATACAGTCCGTTGACAATGGAAGCCTGCGGATCCGCCGGTGCAACATTCAGTTCCTCTGCCTGAGCAATTTCCGCTCCGGACACGGTACGGAACACTTTTTCCAGCGGTGCTTTCCATGCGTTCTCCGCTTCCTCAACGGAAAGCTTCATATCTCCGTAGGAGAAAGCGCCATCGTCGGTCACTTCACCGATCACCGTGTAGGTGCATGCCAGTTCGCCGACTTTTCCGTCTGCCACCTCGCAGATCAGGTCGCCGAACAGCGGGCTGAACAGATCTCTCGGATCTACGTTATGCTCTACCTTTGCGCCCATTCTGTTTCCGAATGCCATCTTGGACAGCGCAGCCGCGATACCCTGACGATCTACGGCGTAGGCAGATACGATTCTGCCTGCCTGCATATCCTGATGTACTCTTTCATACAGATCCATAACTTCCTCATAGTTCGGCAGATCGTAGCTGTCCGTCGGAATATGGATCCATACCAGACGGTTTCCTGCCTTCTTCAGTTCCGGAGTCACGACATCTTTCAGCTTCGCCACATCCACCGCGAAAGATACCAGAGTCGGCGGAACGTCGATATCGTTGAAGGTTCCGGACATACTGTCCTTTCCTCCGATAGACGGAAGCTGGAATCCCATCTGTGCGTCATAAGCGCCGAGCAGTGCCGCGAACGGCTGGCTCCAGCGTGCCGGATCCTCGGTCATTCTGCGGAAATATTCCTGGAAGGTAAAGCGGATCTTTTTGAAATCACCGCCTGCAGCAACGATCCTTGCGATGGATTCTGTCACCGCATAGATCGCTCCATGGTAAGGGCTCCAGCTTGAAACGTACGGATCAAAGCCGTAGCTCATCATCGTAACGGTTTCGGTCTTTCCATCCGGAACCGGAACCTTCGCCACCATCGCCTGGGTCTCTGTCATCTGATATTTTCCGCCGTACGGCATCAGTGTGCTGCCTGCGCCGATGGAGGAATCGAACATTTCCACCAGGCCTTTCTGGGAGCATGTATTCAGATCGGACAGCGTTTCCAGCCATTTTGCCTTCACATCGGCAATGTCTCCGGAGCGTTTCAGCACCGTATCTGCCTTTGCAGGAATTTCCACATACACATCATTTTCCTGATGCGCGCCGTTGGTATCCAGGAATGCACGGGAAATATTGACGATTTCTTTGCCTCTCCAGCTCATCACCAGACGCGGCTCTTCCGTTACCACCGCAACCTCTGTTGCTTCCAGGTTTTCTTCCCTTGCATATTTCATAAATGCTTCACGGTCTTTCGGATCGATCACCACTGCCATTCGCTCCTGGGATTCGGAAATGGCGATTTCCGTTCCGTCCAGGCCCGCATATTTTTTCGGCACCTTGTCCAGGTTGATCTGCAGTCCGGCTGCCAGTTCTCCGATGGCAACAGATACACCGCCCGCACCGAAGTCGTTACATTTTTTGATCAGAAGGCTGACCTCTCTTCTGCGGAAAAGTCTCTGCAGTTTACGCTCGGTCGGCGCATTTCCTTTCTGTACCTCTGCGCCGCAGGTCTCGATGGACTCTGTGGTGTGTACCTTGGAGGAACCGGTAGCTCCGCCGCAGCCGTCACGACCGGTACGTCCGCCCAGCAGGATGATGATATCGCCCGGATCGGAATTTTCACGGACAACAGCGTTTCTTGGCGCCGCTCCGAGAACTGCTCCGATCTCCATACGTTTTGCCACATAGTTTGGATGATAAATTTCTTTTACATATCCCGTCGCCAGACCGATCTGGTTTCCGTAGGAACTGTATCCGTGAGCCGCCTCGCGTACCAGTTTCTTCTGCGGAAGTTTTCCTTCCAGAGTTTCGCTCTGCGGACGGGTCGGGTCTGCCGCGCCGGTCACACGCATTGCCTGGTACACATAAGTACGTCCTGACAGCGGATCGCGGATCGCGCCTCCAAGACAGGTCGCAGCGCCTCCGAACGGCTCAATCTCCGTCGGATGGTTGTGCGTCTCGTTCTTGAAGTTGATCAGCCATTCTTCCTCCACACCGTCTACATCCACCGGTACAACGATGGAACAAGCATTGATCTCATCGGACTCTTCCTGATCCTGCAGCTTGCCCTCCGCTTTCAGTTTGCGCATCGCCATCAGCGCCAGATCCATCAGGCAGACAAATTTATCCTCACGTCCATGGAAGATCTCTTCCCGGTCGCTCAGGTATTTTTCATAACTCTTAACCATCGGCTCTTTGTAATCTCCCTCGCCGAAGGTGACATTTTTCAGTTCTGTGGAGAAGGTCGTATGACGGCAGTGATCGGACCAGTAAGTATCCAGTACGCGGATCTCCGTCATGGAAGGATCTCTTTTCTCCTCATTCTTAAAATAATTCTGAATATGAAGGAAATCCTTGAAAGTCATCGCCAGACCAAGGGAATCATACAGCTCTTTCAGTTCCGGCTGTCCCATCTCTGTGAAGCCATCGAAAATCTTTACGTCCGCCGGCTCCTCAAAATTTGTCACCAGGGTTTCCGGTTTTTCCAGACCGATCTCGCGGGAATCCACCGGATTGATGCAGTGGTTCTTCACTGCCTCCAGCTGATCGTCTGTAATATCCCCTTCGATCACATAGGTAGTTGCGGAACGGATGATCGGGTTCTCGTCCTCTTTCAGGAACTGCAGACACTGAACGGCAGAGTCTGCTCTCTGATCAAACTGTCCCGGAAGAAATTCTACCGAAAAGATTTTATCCTGCGGATGATGCGGGAACTCCTCCAGATAGAAGTCATCTACCGGCGGCTCTGCAAATACCACATGGCAGGCTTTCTCAAACGTCTCGTCACTGACATTTTCCACATCGTAACGGATCAGGATTCTCACGTTTGTGACAGAAGAAAGATTCAAATAATGTCTGATCTCATGTTTCAGCTCTTTCGCCTGCACTGCAAAATCAGGTTTTTTCTCTACATATACGCGTTTTACTGTACTCATTAGGTTCCTCCATTTTTCTTCTCATGGCTTCCGAACATGCCGCAGCGGCTGCGCCGGGTATCTTTCGGATGCAGACAGTCTGCGCCTGTCTGCAGTCTTACGCTGTATTCAGTGTATCATATTCTTTCTTATAAGTAAAATTAATATACCTAATTTCAATTATAAGCTCATCTTATCTAGGATGTTTTTGCAGAAAATGAGGGCATCTGAACCTTTTCAGAATTCAGACACCCTCGCTCTTTTTTTTATTTTCTGCTATTCATTTCCTGTTGCCGGAAGAAATCTTAAAACTCCGGTTCGATCAGTCCATAGGTATTTCCTTTTCTCTTGTAAACAACATTTACTTCATCTGTTTCAGCATTGCGGAAAACATAGAAATTATGTCCCAGCAGTTCCATCTGTACACATGCGTCTTCCGGGAACATCGGTTTCATGCCGAATTTCTTGCTGCGGATGATGCGGATCTCCTCGTCTTCCATATAGTCATTCTCGATATATGCTTTCTGGAAATTGCCGCCTTCCTGTTTTTTGTCTACGATCTTTGTTTTGTATTTGCGCAGCTGGCGCTCGATCACTTCTTCCACCAGATCGATAGATACGTACATATCGTTGCTCACCTGCTCGGAGCGGATGATGTTGCCCTTTACAGGTATCGTTACTTCTATCTTTTGTCTTTCTTTCTCTACACTTAATGTGACAATCACTTCGGTATCGGGTGTGAAATATCTCTCCAGCTTACCGAGCTTGTCCTGGACCGCTGCTCTTAAACCCTCCGTTACGTCGATATTTTTTCCGCTAATTGTAATCTTCATGATGTCCCAACCCCTTTGCTAAGAATTTTACCGGTGTTTTACATTACCACCTGTAAGTAAGTATATTATAGCAATCGCGTGGGAAAAACGCAATAGATTTTAGAATATTCACCAACTTTTTATAATTTTACTGTCAATTTTTGTAAGGGAGGTGAGGGCGGACGGAAGAGGGCAGACGGAAGAGGGCGGACGGAAGAGGGCGGACGGAAGAGGGCGGACGGAAGAGGGCGGACGGAAGAGGGCGGACGGAAGAGGGCGGGATGCAGGATTCGTGCTCACTCCGACATCCGGACAGACAGGGCAGTTTGTAGTCGCAAGCACTGAATTCCTGCATCCCGCCCCCGCGCCGCCGCCCTCTTCCTGGTCTTCTCATTCTCCGGTGGGGTGTGGTGAGCATTTGGAATTTGCCGAAGTTTTCATCGAATGCATTTAGATGAGTAAACGGCTTTGGGGAATATATTAGAAGAATGAGATAGGGGATTTAAGATTCATTTAAAATAGATTTATGATAGATGCTGAAAAGATTTTGGATTGCTTTTGTATGTTTTCTTAATCATTTTGTAGGGTGACTTTAGTTGGATGATGTGGTAAAATTTTTGAATAAGTAATAAGTTTGGAGGGATGGAAAGGGATGAAGTTTCGGCCGTGTATTGATATTCATAATGGTAAGGTGAAGCAGATTGTCGGGGGGAGTCTGAGGGATGAGAGGGATCAGGCGGTGGAGAATTTTGTCGCGGATCAGGATGCGGCTTTTTTTGCGGAGTTTTATCGGAAGCGAGGGATTTTCGGGGGGCATGTGATTTTGTTGAATTCCAGGGACTCTGGATTTTATGAAAAGACCCGGCAGCAGGCGTTTGGGGCACTTCGTGCTTTTCCGGGCGGGCTCCAGGCTGGCGGCGGGATTACGACGGAGAACGCTGCTTCTTTTCTGGACGCGGGGGCAAGTCATGTGATCGTTACTTCTTTTGTTTTTAAAGATGGCCGGGTTTCTTATGAGAATCTGGAATTGCTGAAGCGTGAGGTGGGGAAAGAGCATCTTACTCTGGATCTGAGCTGCCGAAAGAAGGATGGGAAGTATTTTATTGTTACGGACCGCTGGCAGAAGTATACGGACGTGGCACTTTCTCTTCCGGTGCTCCGGGAACTTTCTTCTCACTGTGATGAGTTTCTGATCCATGCGGTGGATGTGGAAGGGAAAGCGCAGGGGATCGAAGTTCCGCTGGTGCGTCTGCTGGCGGAGCTTGATGATTTTCCGGTCACCTATGCCGGAGGGGTCGGGAGTTTTCAGGATCTTGAGCTTCTGAAAAAAGAGGGGAAAGGCAGGATTGATGTGACCATCGGAAGTGCTCTGGATCTGTTCGGCGGCTCTATGCCGCTGGAGGAGGTTTTAAAATATAGCAGCTGCTAAGCTGGAGCGTGCAGTAAATCTCCATACCTGACGAAATAGCTGCAAACTATTTTCAAAACTTTCGGCAGAGGGAAAGCCCAATGTACAGCTTACCCTCTGCCGAATATTTTTTTAGTCTCGTTTCAGCGGAAAAAACTCTCCGTTCTGATAGCGCTTCAGAAGGATGACCGCCGCGATGGAAGCTGCCAGTTCAGATACCGGGAAGGCAATCCAGATACCGGACGCTCCCAGGAAACGTGACAGGATATATCCTGCGGGAACGGTGATGACCAGCTGGCGCAGCAGGGAGATGAGCAGGGATTCGCCGCCCCGTCCAAGGGCTTCAAATACTCCGGCAAATACCGTGCCCACCGTGGAGATCAGGAAACCGAGAGAGATGATCCTCAGTGCCGTCTCTCCTTCCGCAAGCAGCTCCGCGTCTGCCTGGAACAGCTGCAGGATTCCTCCCGGAACCGCCAGGGACAGGATGGTTCCAAGCAGCATGATCGCCGCGGTTCCAAGGAGGCAGTACCGGATGGTCTGACGCACCCGCTCATACTGTCCGGCGCCGTAATTGTAACCGATGATCGGCCGCATGCCCTGGATCATTCCGTTTGCCGGCATATAAATAAAGGTCTGCAGTTTGAAATAAATTCCAAGCACCGCCACATAGACCTGAGAAAATGCCGCGAGAATGCCGTTCAGCGCACTGACCAGCAAAGAGGGCATCATCAGCATCATGGAAGAGGGAATCCCCACGGAATAAATTTTCCGGATCAGCTGCCAGTCTTTTTTCAGATATCTGGGGTGGATCGTCACGCCCGGATTCCGGTGCAGGTATACCACCACGTATAAAAGAAAAGCGCCGATCTGCCCGATGACAGTTGCGATGGCAGCGCCACGAACACCCATGGCAGGGAAGCCCAGCAGCCCGAAGATCAGGATCGGATCCAGAATGATATTGATAATACATCCTGTAGCCAGCAGAACCATCGTAGTCTTCATCGCGCCGATTCCCTGATAAATCTTTTCCAGCGCGATCTGGAGAAGACTTCCGAAGGAAGCGCACAGCACCACATACGTATAATCGCAGGCATTTTTCAGAATTTCAGGGCTGCCCGTAAACAGCTGCAGAAACGGCCTTGTCACAACCAGTCCGAAAATTATAAAAAGCACACAGTGTACCAGTGTCAGCGCCATTCCCATGGTCGCCGTCTCATTTGCTTTCTCCTGGTTTTTCTCACCGAGGCTGATGGAAAGGGCGGAACTGATTCCCACACCGATGCCCACCGATACCGCCGTGACAATATTCTGCAGGGGATAGGCAAGAGAAACCGCGGTCAGTGCCTCCGTGCCGAGCCACGACACGTACATACTGTCGACGATATTATACAGAGACTGCACCAGCATCGACAGCATCATTGGAAGGGACATGCTGAACAGCAGCGAAAGCACCGGCTTTTCGCCCATCTTGTTGTTCTGTTTTTCCATAGTTTCCTCCTTCCTGACGCACTTACTGCGTCATCAAGGTAGATTTGGAAGTTTACTTCCAAACTTTGCTCCTTAACATTTTTATAAAATCTTCTGTTTTCGAACATGGAAAGAAAAAAACCACACCGCTCTGTTTATGCTGAAACAGAAAAACCGGCATGGCTTTTGAAAGCTCCAAATATTCGATTCTCTGCGGCAGTCCGCCGCATCACCTCTGAAAGATTATCATATCTTTTCCTAACCGTCAAGTACGTTTCTCCTACAGATTTTCCTTTATTTTGAGAAATACCTCTACCAGCTCCGGATTGAACATCCCGCATTCTCCGCTGCTGATCATCTGTACCGCTTTTTCCTTCTCAAAAGGTTCCTTGTAACAGCGCCGGCTCACCAGGGCGTCATATACATCCGCCAACGCCACGATCTGTGCCCAGATGCTGTTTTCTTCTCCAGCCAGATGATCCGGATAACCGGAACCGTCCCAGCGCTCGTGGTGATGGCGGCAGATATCATACGCATAGGAAAATACAGGATTCTGCTCCACATTGGGCATCCGTTCGATCATTTCTGCGCCCTTCAGCGTATGTATTTTCATTTCTTCATATTCTTCAGGAGTCAGCCGCCCCGGTTTGTTCAGAATGCTGTCGGGAATCGCAATCTTTCCAATGTCATGCATCATCGATGCAGTCGCGATCTGCTCAATCTGTTCGTCACTCAGTTCACAGCCGGGATATCCTTTTTCTCTCAGCGCCCGGAGCAGAATCCGGGTCAGCTGGTAAATATTCTGAATATGCTGTCCCGTCTCGCCGCTGCGGAATTCAATGGCAAGAGCCAATGTTTCAATCACATTCCGGCTGAGGGCATTGACTTCTTTCACTTTTTCCTCTATGATCTCCGCCTGATGCTCCACAGTTTCTCTCAGCTGCTCCTTGGTACAGTACAGATCGACCACGCTCCGGATCCTCTGCTTCAGGAAATAGGGGATGAAAGGCTTTTCGATAATATCCTTGACTCCGAGACTGTAACCTTCGTACATGTTTTTCTCTGATGCATCTGCCGTGATCAGAAAGACCGGGATATCCTGTCCAATATTGTGCTCTTTCATAGATTGAAGCATCTCAAAACCGTTCATGACAGGCATGACCACATCCAACAGGACTGCGGCAATCTGCCCGTCGTACTGCTCCAGCATTTTAAGCGCCTCCTGTCCGTTCTCCGCCTCTATGATCTTGTATTCATCTTCAAAAATGCTGCTGAGTATCGCACGGTTCATTTCCACATCATCTACGATCAGCAGATAATTTTTCTCTGTCCCGGCCATAGGTTTCTCCTTCCCGTCTGTCACTGTCCCGGCTGTTCAAGCATGCCGATCACATTCAGATATGTTTGCATCTGTTCTTTCAATACCAGATACAGAGGTTCAATCTTTTCCGTATGATCCTCTCTCACCGCCTGCACAAGTTCACTGCTGGTCTGATATCCTTCTTCCAGCCCCAGGTTTCCCAAAACCCCCTTCAGTGTGTGCGCATAACGCTCGATTTCCGACAGGGTCTGTGATTCCACCGCTTCCGTCAGTTTCTGAAACGTCTCATCCTGCTGCAATTTATATAAAAATCTGGCATACATATCCTCCCTGCCCATAAAACGCGCCAGAGCTCCTTCCAGATCAACCTTCAGATACTGATCCAATTCACATACTTTCATTTTTTCCTCCTTCCTGCCACACTTGCTGCGTCATCAAAATTTTCGTTTTCCGTCTTTGCAGCAATCCTATTATAACATAAGCTGTACTGCTGGAAAACACCATTACGAAATCATGTGCAGAAACAATCCGCTGCGCAGTTTCGGCTCGAACCAGGTAGATTTGGGCGGCATCAGTCTTCCCTGATCGGCTGCACGGAACAGTTCTTCCATAGAAGTGGGATACAGGGCAAAGGCTGCCCCTCCCTGCGCATCCACCAGTCTTTCCAGTTCCGAAAGCCCCCGGATTCCTCCGATAAACTGAATCCTTTTGTCCGTTTTGGGATTCTTGATCCCCAGAACAGGAGACAAGATCTCATTCTGAAGAATGGAAACATCCAGCGACTCCACCGCATCCGTACGGTTTTTCTCCGTCTTTTCTTCCAGTTCGTACCACTGTCCGTCCAGATACATGGAAAACCTGCCTTTCTCCTTTGGATGAACCGCCGAAGGAAGAGGTGTCATACGAAATTTCTCACCCACGTGGTTCAGAAATTCCTCCCTGGAATATCCGTTCAGATCCTTCACCCAACGGTTATAATCCAACACCTTCAGTTCATTTTCCGGAAAAATCACAGAAAGAAAGGCTTCTGCTTCCGGTTTTTCTTCCAGGCGCTGTCCTTCCGGAACTTCCTTTTCTCTTCTCTTTCTCGCCACCCGCACCGCAGAGGCTGCCCGGTGATGGCCGTCCGCAATATAGAGACTGTCCATAGCCTCAAAAATCTCACAGATGCTCCGGATGGTTTCCTCATTTTCAATTTTCCAGACCTGATGACGAATTCCATCCTCTGCTGTGAAAGAATAAATCGGAACCGCCTTCTTTTCCCGTTCCTCCAGTTCCGTCAGCTTCTGATTTTTTCTGCACGCAAGAAAAATCGGACCCGTCTGTGCCCCGCAGGCTTCCACATGACGAATCCTGTCTTCTTCTTTCTCCGGTCTGGTATTCTCATGGCGTTTGATCACACCATTTTCATAATCCGCCACGGAAGCACAGCAGCACACTCCGGTCTGAGTACGTCCGTCCATCGTTAATTCATACAGATAAAGGCAGGGTGATTTCTCCTGAATGAACTCACCCCTGCCTATCATTTCCCGCAGTTCATTTCCTGCCGCCTGGTACACAGCCGGCGAATACATATCCGTATTCTCGTCAAACTGCGCCTCCGGCCTGTCGATTTTCAGAAAGGAAAAAGGATTTTTTTTCACTTCCTCTGCCGCTTCGCTGCGGCTGTATACGTCATAGGGCAGGGCCGCTATTTTCTCCGCCAGATCCTGTCTCGGTCTCACTGCACAAAACGCTTTTATTTCAACCATTGGTTCTACCTCTCTTTTCCGTTGCCACAGCAAAGAATCTGCCCGCATACTTTTGCCCGTATCGCAGGCCACCTGCTGACCGGCTGCAACTATTCTACATAACCTATGTAAAATGCACTCCTCTGAGAACGTCAATTCTCTGCAGATCCTTTACAGCTTTTTCAGAATTCTTCTGCCGTTACCGTAAAATTCTACTGTTTTGCTGCCGTGAGAAATTCCCACACCGCAGCTGCAGCCACGAAGATGATCCATGTGCCCCACCATTTCATCGACGCAAAACTGCAGACCAGGTAAATCACGGTGATCAGGATCCAATAAGAATCTTCATATTTTTTCAGTCCGCCCTTTTTCTTCTTTTTTTTTATGATCCGCTCTGCCGCTTCTTCCTCTGTCATTCCTCGCTTCAAAAGCGTTTCCTGCGCTTCGCGGATCACCGTTGCCGAAACGATCAGATGAACGCCAACACCGACGATCAGAAACATCAGCACCACTCCCATCAGCACAAGCACTTCCTTTGAATCAGAAATGCCTGCAAGGAGCACAGGAACGACACTGACAATGCACATACAGACACCGACCATCACACTTTTGCGGTAAACATCCTCAAAGGCTTCTTTTTCTTCCTGAACCGCCTCAGCAACTCCTGGTTCAAGAATGTAATGCTTTTTGGAAAGATACTGATATTTCTCTATTTTTGACGCGCTGCCGATAAAAATCACTACCGCCCATGCGATCAGCAGCAAAAGCAGTACGGTTCCAATCCCTCCGGCAATATTTTCTGCTCTGACGGAATTTCCCATGGCCACAGATCCCGCTGCGACAGAGCCGACCAGCGCTGCCGGGGCAAAGATACAAAGCATGACACCGCGGCCCAGCTGACGTCCGTATTCCCCCATCTGTTCCAGGTAATCCAACGCTTCGCTGAAAGAAACCCTGCGATAGTATTTTCCATTTTCATCTTCCATCTCTTCCGGAGCGACCCATTCACCTTCCAGAACCTGTTCTTCCGTTTCGTTCCCTGTCTTCTCCCCGGAAAACAGTTCCTGATCCGGATCCGGGGGTTCTGTCTCCTCCTCCATGGTTTCCTCCTCTTTCAGAAGGAAGTCTGTGGACACAGAAAACAGCCGGGACAGATCCAGAATACGGTTCAGATCCGGAAGGCTGGTTCCGCTCTCCCACTTGGACACCGACTGCCGGGAGACCCCCAGCTGCTCTGCCAGTTCCTCCTGGGACCATCCCTTTTGTTTTCTCAACATCAATATCTTTTCTGATAAGGTCATATCTCCATCCTCTTTTCTCATCTGCTCTGCTTCCATTGGCAGCAAAATCTTTCGCTGTCATTCAGCTTTTCTCTTTATCAGAAGTATAGCAGATTTCCTCACCGGATTCTATCAATCAGAGTTGATATTTTTTATGCAACCAACGGTTGCGGTTCCTGCTCACCGCCGGTCATACACCGTTTTTCTGGCAGATATCTTTCAGACAGCATTTCTCGCAGTAAGGTTTTGTGCGGGCTGTGCAGACGTCTCTTCCATGGTAGACCAGACGATGGCAGAAATCACTGCCTTCCTCCGGCGGGATAATCTTCCACAGCGCCATCTCCACCTTTTTCGGTTCCTTGATCCCATCCACCAGGCCGATACGGTTGACCAGACGGATGCAGTGGGTATCCGTCACAATTGCCGGTTTTCCAAACACATCGCCCATGATCAGGTTCGCGCTTTTCCTTCCGACTCCCGGCAGCTTCAGCAGAGCATCAAAATCGTCCGGCACATGTCCGCCGTATTCATCCCTCAGGATCTTCATACAGGCGCTGATATCCCTTGCTTTGCTCCGTCCCAGACCGCAGGGGCGGACGATGGCTTCGATTTCATCCACCTCCGCTTTCGCCAGCGCATTGACATCCGGATATTTTGCATACAGATCCTGAACCACCACGTTGACCCTGGCATCCGTGCACTGTGCCGCCAGCCGGACGCTGACCAGCAGTTTCCATGCCTCGTTATAATCCAGCGTACAGCCGGCATCCGGATATTCTTTCTTCAATCGTCCGATCACTTCCAGTGCAAGTTCTTCTTTTGTCATAATTTCTCCTTTCAATCCCGTGTCAGTTTTTTCACCCAATTACCATAATTCACTTCCAGAAATGCCGGAATACATTTAAACACCTGATCCGCGTTCAGGCAGCACACAACGACCACCGGCGACGCTTCCACCACAAATGCCATAATCAAAGACAGCGGGATCACGATGCACCAGATACTGATCAGATCCATCCGCACCACGAACATCGCATTTCCCCCGCCCCGGATGATGCCGTTGTTCGTCGGCATCTGGTAGGACATCGTCACGCAGATCACGCTGAGAATGATCAGGAAACTGTTCGCCATCTCCCTGGTTTCCGGTGACAGATCATAAAGATTCAGAACCGGTATCCGCAGGAAGAACAGACAGATCCCCGATACCAGGCCGATCATTACAAACATCTTCTGAAGCCGTCGGGCATACAGCCGCACGCGGCTCATATCTCCCTCTCCGATGGTCTTTCCGATCAGCACCGAAGCCGCAGAAGACGCTCCCACCGCCATGGATTTGATCATCAGGAACAGATTGGATGCCGCGCTGTTTGCCGCGATCGCCCGCGCCGTCATATGACCAAGGATTGCCGTTTGCATCGCTGTGTTGAGTCCCCACAGTCCCTGTACCACCAGCATTGGCAGTGTTGTCTTATAATAATCTTTGCGCAGGATCCTGTCTGTGTGAAAGTAATCGCTGATCCGCATCTTCAGGTTCGGCTCCTTTTTCAGCACATACCAGACAGCCACCGCACACTCGATGATCCTTGCCGCCAGCGTTCCGATTGCCGCGCCGATGACTCCAAGCTGCGGCGCGCCGAATTTTCCATAGATCAGCACGTAGTTGATGCAGCAGTTGATCACCAGTGTTGAAACGGACAGATAAAATGCAATCTTCACAATCTCAACACTGCGGAGCGTGGCAAGCAGGATGGTTGTCACTGCAAAAAACAGGTAGGTAAAACGGATGACCGCCAGATATTTCACACCCTCGGCAATGATCGCCTCATCCGTCGTAAACAGTCCCACCGCCCGATGAGGAAACAGGCTGACCGCCAGAAACAAAATCAGAGCAAATGCCAGCCCTGTATGCATCGCTGTCGCCGCAATTTTTTTCACCGGTCCGATCTGCTTTTTGCCCCAATACTGGCTGCAGAAAATAACCATTCCGTCCCCTGCCGCCATTAAAAGCTGCTGGTAGATAAACTGGATCTGATTGACCGCCGCCACGCCGGACAGGGAAGTTTCGCTGTAAGCTCCCAGCATGATATTGTCCGCCAGATTGACGCTCAGAGAGATCACATTCTGGAAAACCAGCACGATATACATTGCAAAAAAAGTTCGGTAAAAACGTTTATCTTTCACAGTTTCATTTCCTTTGTCCTGTCGTATTTTTCTTCTGCATTTTACTGCTTTTTTACTGTTTTGTACCCTTTCTCACAGTTCCTCTGTTACCCGCAGAACTTCCCCTGCGGTCTCCCGCGGTGAGAATCCGGATACATCGATTTTTATCGTATTCAGCGTTTCATACAGCGGCAGCCTGCTCTTGCTCCGCTCCAGCACATCCTCCGTCCGCAGTCCCGTCTCAATGTCCTTTCGGATACGCCTTTCCAGTTCTTCCGGAGCGCAGACGAGAGAAATTCTGTAAACCTGATATTTCCCGACGTCCAGTTTCCGGAGGATCTCATCGATGATCCCCTGTTCATGCATCACCCAGCAGAAAACAATAGTTTCATAGGCACTGCACCGGAGAAAATTATTAAGAAGAAAGCAGATATTTTCCATCACCATCGCTTTCGTCTCTTCATTCACCTGAAACGGCTCCATGTCCCAGCACCAGTCCCCGTCCAGAAACACACAGTTGGGCAGCTGCCTTTTCAGTATCTGACAGACCGTGGTTTTTCCCACACCCATCGTTCCTCCGATCAGATATAATCGCTTCATTTCTTCCTCCCTAGAATGTGTTTGAACATTCATTCCTGCCTCTGCATCTTTTCCTTGCCGTTTACCTCTGCGGTTCTGAGGTTCTTTTCCTGCCCGAAAGTCGGCGGAACAATCCCTGGGGAAGTTCAAACACCAGCAGGATGCCAAGAACGATCGCTACCGCTATTTTTAAAGTCAGAAACCCTCTCTGCCCCGCCTGCTCCAGTTCATTGGTCACAACATAATAGGCCGTCCAGTAGATTCCCGCCCCCGGAACCAGCGGAAAGATCCCGGAAATCAGGAAGACCGTTACCGGACAGCTCCTTTTCACGGCAAAAAGCCGTGACAGGAATACCACCACAACATTGGCAAAAAAAGTCGCGATCGGCTCGGAACACCACAGCAGCAAGATCTCATAACATACCCATCCGGTTCCGCCGATCAGCCCGCACAATCCGTAATATTTTCTCGGCACCTGAAACAACAGGGCAAAAGCCATCGTTCCAATGCACGCCGCCAAAAATTCCCATAGAATCCTCACACTCAAAGCAGCCATCCTCCCGCAAAATGATGCCATCCCATCATAACCAGACCGACGCCCATGGCGATACAGAACGTCACCAGCAGAGCGTCCAGCATCCGCACCGCCCCGGCGATATAATCCTCATCCGCAATATCCCGGATTGCAGTGGTAAACGCCACACCAGGCACCAGCGGAATGATCGAACCGATGATCATTTCTCCCAGATGGTGTCCGATCCCACACTGATACAACAAAATACCAAACAGAGTCACCAGCGCGCCGCCGGAGATATTTGCCGCGATCTTGGAAAGCCGCCCACGTGCCAGATACAGAAGATACAGATACAAAACAATCCCTGCCGCAAACGCCGCAAGACTGTCCACCGGATCTCCGCCGAACAGAAAGCAGAAACAGGCGCTGCCCACTCCGGAGGCAAGAACCTGATGACTTTTTGGTTTTGGCGGCATTTTTTGGATCTGGATCAGCCGCTCTCTTGCCTGTGCGGGCGTGTGTTTTCCTTCCACGATCTCCCGGGAAAGCTGATTGACCGCCGTCACCCGGTCCAGACGGGCCGCACTCAATGGAATATGGCGGACTCTGGCAAAGTCCTGCTCCCGGTCGCTCCCAGCGGTAAGAAAAATTCCGCTGCTCAGCACAAAGGCATCGCTGGATTCCACACCGTATGCCCTGGCAATCCGGAAGATGGTCTCCTCCACCCGAAAAATTTCAGCGCCGCTGGCAAGCAGGATATCCCCTGCCAGAGCCGCCACATCCAGCGCTTCACGCCTGTCTCGTTTCTCCACTTCTTTTTCCTCCGTCTCTCCCAATTGATTGCAGTATAGCACGAGATTCTTCAATCAACAACTGCTTTTCTCATAACAAATGAGGATATTTTTCCCTCCGGCGAAAGAAAAATATCCTCATTTCCATTGAAAACTGTTGATTTGCTTCCCAATATGCTATACTGGAAAAAGATCATACGAAAGGAATAGAGAACAATGAAGATCGTTTTTTTAGACGCAAAGACACTGGGAGATGATATTGACTATACTCCCTTTGAACAGCTTGGAGAAGTCGTGAAATATCCTTTTTCCACCCCGGAGGAAATTGCCGGACGCGCCAAAGGCGCTGATGTGCTCGTGGTCAATAAAGTACAGATCAATGCCCGGACCATCCCTTCCCCGGAAAAGCTGAAGCTTGTCTGCGTCACCGCTACCGGCACCAACAATCTGGACAAAGAGTACCTTGCCAAATGGAACATCCAGTGGCGCAATGTCGCCGGATACTCCACAGAATCTGTGGCGCAGCATACCTTCGCCGTGCTGTTTTATCTGATGGAACATCTGCGCTATTACGATGATTATGTAAAAGACGGCCATTATATCAACGACCAGATCTTTACCCATTTTTCCAGAACCTTCCACGAACTGAACGGATCCGTCTGGGGAATTCTGGGGCTTGGCGCCATCGGCCGCAGAGTGGCAGATATCGCCGGAATGTTCGGCGCGGATGTGATCTATTACTCAGCATCCGGCGCTCCCGCACAGGAAGGATATCATCAGGTGGATTTTGAAACCCTGCTTCGCCGGTCAGATATTCTGTCCATCCACGCGCCGCTGAACGAATATACGCAGGGTCTGATGAACGCGGAAGCGTTCCGCAAAATGAAGTCCGAAGCGATCCTTCTGAACATGGGCAGAGGACCGATCATCTGCGAAGCAGATCTCGCCGATGCCCTGAACCATCATGAAATCCTGGCTGCCGGTCTGGATGTCCTCTGCGAAGAACCGATGGCGAAAGACAGCCCGCTGCTCACTGTCACAGATCAGAGCCGGCTGTTCATCACCCCGCATATCGCCTGGGCGGCTGTGGAATCCAGACAGCGGCTGATGAAAATTGTCGCCGGTCAGATCCGGGATTTCTTTTAAAATGCCTGTTCCTGGTGAAGGACGTTCCTCCGAAACATCCTTCACCGATTTCAATTTTTTGCAATTCTGGTATGACTAAATTTTTCAAGGTATGCGTCACAGTTTGTGGAAATCTGTTCCGAACTCAGGCAGCACATTACGCTTCCTGCGTTCGGAACGAATTTCTCACAAAATATATTTTCAATCAATTTTCTCAACCGTATAATCTCCACATTGTTCCACTGCCATTTTCAGTGCCGCATCTTCCACATCGTTCTCCAGATACACCTCCGTGAATTTTTCCCGAAAACTTACCGTAGTTACACCTTCCAGCGCTTCCAATGCCGCCCTGATCTTCTCTCTGCACTTCTCACAGCCAATCCCCGAAATATACAGAACTTTATAGTCCATCCGCTCAATTTTGAAAACAACCGGTCTTGTCCCGTCAGAGCAGCATGCAATCATGATTCTCTCGTCCTTCATCCAGCCCCGCATAATGGATCCGTCCTGTAATCCCGTATAAATATATCTGGCAACAGCATCCCATGCTTCCGAACACTGTCTGCCCATTCCCATTTTCCAGAAATCATCCGCCTCTCCATAACGCTCAAAAATAAATTCATCCCCTATCTCATACATAGGACAGGCTCCAGACTCCGGATTCGCACAATACTGTGCCTGAAGTTCCGGGTATAATTTCTTGTCAATTACGGTTAATTTCACTTTATGCTGCATAATCTCTCCTCCTCCGTTGTAATTACTGCTTCACAAGTGAATGTTTTCCTATAGATTACCTAATTGTCTTCCTGTGTTTTTTAATCAAAAAGACTTAACTGCCTGTATTCTCTTTCTTCAGGAAATTCATTTAAATACGCAAAAACATCCTCGACACGGTACAGGATCCCAGCTTCCCGGCAGGCCGTTTCAAACAGCGCTGTAAGGCGATCATGATTGGGACTCATTATCTCATAAGCATTCCCATAGGTACGCTGGTACTTCTGTTTCAATCCCGGAAAATACTGGTTCAGCGCCTGATAAAAGTATTCCCTGTCACCTTCACGCAGGGTCACTCCCATCCCCATATTCATAATCCCCTTTACCCCGGCTTCCAGACAGCAGTGCAGGATCCTTGCGATATTTTCTTCTGTGTCATTGATAAAGGGCAGAATCGGCATCAGCCAGACAACCGTCGGAATCCCTGCCTCTCTCATAATCTTCAGCACCCTGACCCGCTCACTGGTCATGCAGACCTTAGCATATATGGGAATGGGAGTATTCCACCGTCCTATACCTCATCCCTGTAACTTATCCACCGTATCAGTTCATTATAAAAATCTTAGATTTTTGTCTTGACAACTGAGCCACTATAGTCGGCCTGCTGTACCTGCCAACTACACGCAAGACATCGAAACTGGAGGTTCTATCGAAGCCAAATATATGGCAGCTGGTGGTCATGAAGTATCTACTTATGAGGAACCTGTATTGCAAAGTTTTTCAAAATATACGATTTATTATCCGACCGAACTCGAAACAACCGATGAAAAATATCCTGTCATCGTTGTCTGCAATGGAAGCGGCACTCCTATATCCAAATTTCCTTCTGTCCCGGAACATTTTGCCTCGTGGGGATTTATTGTAATCGGAACAGAAGAAGGATATGATTGGAGTGGATTTAGCGCAGAAATGTGTATCAGGCACTTGCAGAAGCTCAATGATAACGAAAGAATAGACGAGAATGAAAACGTATTCTATCAGAAAGTAGATTTTGATAATGTAGGTATTGTTGGGCATTCGCAAGGCGGAGTCGGTGTACTGAACGCCGTTACAGAACAGAAGCATGCGGATATATATAAAACCGCTGTAAGTCTATCCCCCACCAACAAAGAACTGGCACATAATCTGGAATGGGATTATGACGCAACGCTTGTTGACACCCCTATTTTATTGATTGCGGGGGCAGGCGGTGGAGATGATTGGGTCATAACAGGTGAACAACTTCAAGCCATCTATTCTGACATAGACAATAATAAAGTCATGTTACGCAGAAAAGACACCCCGCATAACGAGACACTTTAAGCAGCTAATGGCTATGTGACGGCTTGGTTTATGTGGCATCTTCAAGGCGATGATGAAGCAGCAAAAGCATTTGCAGGCGACAATACAGAAATATTAGTTTTTATGTAGGAGTTGAAGCTATTGAAAAGTTTGCGTTGAAATTAGAAGACGTTGTCACTAAGAAAAATGCACTATATTTTCCTTATGACAGCGCATTACCTGCAAAATTGATTGAAAATATTGCAAAATGGTGTTTAAGTTGAAATCTGTTTTGGGCAGTTATGAGAGGGACAACTTCAAAGACATCAGCTTATGAAGCAAAATGTAACGGAGGATGATTCATATGAAATTTGTTATTGAGCATTTGTCGAAAAGCTTTGAGAAAAAAGAAGTTCTTAAAGATATCCATTTCACATTTGAAGAAGGAAAGATCTACGGGCTGCTCGGCAGGAACGGCGCTGGCAAAACAACACTTTTCAATTGTCTGAATCGTGATCTGAAGATAGACAGCGGCAGCTTTTATATAGATACGGACGGTACTCGCCATGATGTATCAGCAAATGAGATCGGGTATGTGCTGTCCACTCCTACCGTACCGGAATTCCTTACAGGCCGAGAATTCTTAAAATTTTTTATGGACATCAATGAGAAGTCCATTAAAAATCCGAAAAGTATCGAGGAGTATTTTGATTATATGAGCATTGAGCCGAGGGACCGTGATAAACTGTTAAAAGACTATTCTCACGGTATGAAAAATAAAATGCAAATGCTGATCAACATCATCGCCCAGCCGAACATTCTGTTGCTTGACGAGCCTTTAACATCTCTCGATGTCGTTGTAGCGGAAGAAATGAAGCAATTGCTTCGCTCGTTGAAGCAACATCGTATTACCATCTTCTCCACTCACATTATGGACTTAGCGCTTGATCTCTGTGATGAGATTGTACTGCTCAATCACGGCGTGCTGGAAGTTGTGGAGAAAACAGATTCAGACAGCAGAGAATTCAAAGATAAGATTATAGCAGCACTGCGGGAGGAAGGAAATGAATAAGACGCTTAAAATATCATTCTCCCTGAAAAACACATACCGGGTAAACGGTATTCTGTTTTCCCTAAAACAGATTCCTCTCTTAAAGCGGCTGCTTCCGGCAACACTGTATAAAGTAAAGGCGCTTAAAATTTTTGCGAATATATTGTCCATACTATGGGAAATTCTTTCTACATTCATCGGCAAGTTCCTTTACTTTGTTACGATGGTTTGCGGTATTGGTATCCTGTATAAAGAGCTGCCGGAGAATGAGGTGTTTCTACATATTCTGTTGATTTTAACTGTGATCGGCAGCTTTGCAAATACCAACCTTTTTAACCCGACAAAGGATAAGTATTATGCGATGATCCTTATGAGGATGGACGCAAGGGAATATACACTGGTAAACTATATCTATTCCATTCTGAAGGTCGTGATCGGGTTTTTACCATTCACTCTTCTATTTGGTTTGGACAGAGGTGTGCCTTTGTGGTTTTGCCTGCTTCTGCCCCTTTGTATCGCAGGTATGAAGTTAACATATGCTGCTATCACTCTGTGGGATTATGAAAAAAGAGGCTTTGGATACAATGAAAATAAGCTGTCTAAATATGTGTGGGGATGTATTGCTCTGCTTTTAGGTGTTACCTATGCTCCGCCTGCCTTTGGATTTGCCGTGCCGGAAATGGTATCAATGATTCTCTTTTTAGTTTGTATCCCATTGGGGGCAATCGGTCTTAAAAAGGTGCTGACCTTCCGTGATTATTATGCAATCAACAAGGAATTATTGTCAGGCTTGACAAATCAGATGGACAGCACGGCACAGACTCAGCTTGTAAAACAGGTAAACGAAAAGAAAATTTCAACGGATACTTCCATTACCAGCAACCGTAAAGGCTTCGAATACCTGAATGAGTTGTTTATCAAAAGACACAAGAAGATACTTTGGAACTCAACGAAGAAGATTTCCTATGTGTGCGCTTTCCTTGTCGCCGCAGTGCTTGTGATCGTTTACTTGTTACCGGAAGAAAAATCCGCCATCAACAAAATCGTGATGACTTGGCTTCCGTACTTTGTGTTTATCATGTACGCCATCAACCGTGGTACGAATTTTACTCAGGCTCTTTTTATGAACTGCGACCATAGTCTGCTGACCTATTCGTTTTATAAGCAGCCGAACTTTATATTGCGGCTGTTTCAGATCCGACTGCGTGAAATTATGAAGATCAACGCTGTTCCGGCAATGGTTATCGGCGTCGGGCTGGCGCTGATCCTGTATGCTACCGGAGGAACAGACAATCCGCTGAACTATGTGGTTCTGATTGTTTCTATCCTGTGTATGAGCCTGTTCTTCTCGATCCATTACCTTACGATTTACTATCTGCTCCAGCCGTATAACGCCGGAACGGAGCTGAAAAGCGGTACATACCGTATTGTTTTGTCAGTAACCTATGTTGTCTGCTTAGCTTTCATGCAGCTGCGTATGCCAATTATGATCTTTGGGATAATGACAATTGCGTTCTGCGCGCTTTACAGCATAGTTGCGAGCATTTTGGTATATCGTTTAGCGCCCAAAACATTTAGACTCCGGACATAAGACAGCGGCTTGGTTGCCGGTCCGGTGCTGCGGTGGATGATGGACAACATCTTCATCCGTTCCGACCCGGCAGGTAATATCAAGGCGGACAAGGAAAAATCCACAGGGAAGATTGACGGTACTGTTGCCACCATCATGGCACTTGACCTAGTATAAGCCGCGATAAATAACCTTATGTTTCGCTGGTCTGCTTTTCCGATCGCACAGTTGTAAAAGCCTCAGCGTAGCCCGCTACGCCTGCGTTTTTACAACTGCACGCTCGAAAAAGCATCCTCACCGAAACAGTAAGGTATTTATCGTGGCTTATACTAGTATTTCGCTGTGGCAATGATACAAGTGCTTCGGTTTATGACAGCCGGGACCCTTTGTTTATATAATCCCAGAATATTTTCCCTTAATAGTGCAATACTAATAAGGGAACTTTCCCTTATCTGATTGACTTATCCCTTATTTTACTCTATAATTTAAGGGAAAATCTCGGAGGTGAGGTCATGAGAACATTTAATTATTCTGAGATAAAAAATCAAAAGTGGGATTCTGATATTCTCGGTCTGATTGCAGCAATCTATAAAGAAGCAGGCAAACAGGAACTGTATCTGAAACAGCGCCCGCAGGAACTGGAAAAACTCGTTGAAATTGCCAAGATACAGAGTACTGAGGCCTCTAATGCCATAGAAGGCATTGTGACCACGAATACACGAATCAAGCAGCTTGTTGAGGAAAAAACAACGCCCAGGAACCGCGATGAACAGGAAATCGCAGGTTATCGTGATGCGCTGAATATCATCCATGAGAGTTTTGATGCTATTCCAATCACGCAGAACTATATCCTGCAGCTTCATAAAATTCTCTACAGTCATATGAATAACCCTATGGCGGGCAGAACCAAGAGTGTGCAGAACTATATCAGCGCCACCTACCCGGACGGCCATGTAGAAACCCGCTTTACGCCTCTTGCACCCTACGAAACACCGGAGGCACTGGACAGAATCTGCGAGGAATATAATCGTGTCATTGGCAATATGGAAGTTGAACCGCTGATTGTTATTCCGATTTTCATTCACGATTTCCTGTGCATCCACCCGTTTAATGACGGCAACGGCAGAATGAGCCGCCTGTTGACCACGCTTCTGCTCTATAGAAACGGATTCTATGTGGGAAAATACATCTCCCTTGAGGCGAAAATCGCAAAGAACAAAGATTTGTATTACGATGCTCTCGGTCAAGCGCAGATCGGATGGCACGAAGGAACGGATGACCCTATTCCGTTTATCAAATATCTGCTGGGCACTATCCTTGCTGCATACCATGACTTCGAAGACCGCTTTGCTCTGGTAGAAACAAAACTGCCGGCACTGGAAACGGTACGCCGAGCTACAATGAATAAAATCGGGCGTTTTACGAAGCAGGATATCCGTGAACTTTGTCCTTCTCTGAGCGTCAGTTCCGTAGAGGGGGCGCTACGTAAACTGGTAGCATCCGGTGAACTGAAACGAGAAGGCAAGGGAAAGAATATCTGCTATTACAGATTGAAATGATTCCCTCAACAAAACCTATGTTCCCGAGAGTGTAAAATAAAGTGCGGTACACTAAACGAAAGGATGAAAGGATAAATGAGTACAGCACTTATGGCACCCAGAAAAAATAATAAACGTAATAAAGCCGGCATGGCAATTGCCAAGGCAATCATTGATGAATACCAGCCAAAGAATGCAGAAGAAATGCAGGATGCATTAAAAGAGATCTTTGGACCTATGTTTGAGGCAATGCTTCAAGGGGAGATGGATTCCCATCTTGGATATGCTCTTTACGGCATCACAGAATTTCACCGCGATCTGTCCCGCACCCAGAATCCCCCATCGAAAGGTTTCCGTGCTCACTCCGTCACCACTCCTTTTTGTAGCATCACATTGGCATAGAGCGCCGTTTCTCCTGTAGCGATGACTGCGTACGCCTTTCTTGCTTCCTCATAAAAAGCAAACCGCTCAATGGTTCCGATTGCTGTCGTTCCTCTTTTCTCATACTTCTTTACGGTCTCTGCGTATTCTGCCCAGATCGGAGTTTCCACAGGATCCCCCGGCATCACTTCCATCAGCTGAACCGGATGCTCCACATAGGTATCCAGCGGAAACAGCTGCAGAATTGCCTCCAGCACTTCCACAGTTCCATGACCATCCATGCGAATCACCCTGGCATCCTTTCCAATACTCTCAGACGGAAAATTTCCGTCTGCAATCACCAGCCGGTCACTGTGTCCCATCTCACAGAGAACCTTCAGAAGTTCCGGAGATAAAAGTTTCGGTATTCCTTTCAGCATGTTCCTTTCTCCTCCCATCCGCAGATTGTTCCGTCTTCATCCCACAGATCCTTCCAGTCCGAAGCCCCCGGCCACAGAAAGACCTGTCCTTTGACCAGACGGCAGTTTTTATCCGCACGGCGGATCATTTCCATTTCTTCTTCCGTCAGCGGATCCGTCACCGCACATCTGAGATTTTCCAGATACTGCGCCGGCTTCACGGAAAACGGAATCGGAATCTGTCCGTTCTGCACTGCCCACTTGATGCACACAATGGCCGGATGCACCTGGTGCGCCTCTGCAATCTTCACAATCTCCGGCATCTGCGTGTCAGCGACATCTTCCGCCGTCCTGTCACGTTCCGGACGGGACGGAGAGCCGATCGGGCAGTATCCGATCGGTACCATGCCATGTTCCTGCACATACGCAAACAGTTCCGGCTGCTGGAAACCGGGATGCAGTTCCATCTCAATGGCTGCCGGCCGGATCCGGCACTGCGGAAGAACCGCCTCCAGTTTCGGAATTGTCATGTTCGACATTCCGATATGGCGGACCAGTCCAAGCTCCACCAGGCGTTCGCACTGTCTCCATACCTGCATATACTCCTCTGCAAAAAACGGCCGGGAATCCGGATTTCTGGAATCCCCGTCGCAGCCCGGTGCATGGTAATTCGGAAACGGCCAGTGCACCAGATACAGATCCAGATAATCAACTCCGAGATCTTCCAGGCTCTGACGGCAGGAACGCTCTACCATACCTTCTCCGTGCATATCGTTCCATACTTTTCCTGTGATAAAAAGTTCCTCTCTTGTTACACTTCCTTCTTCAAACAGCCGTGTAAGCGCACCGCCGATCTCTTTTTCATTCTGATAAACGCTTGCGCAGTCAATCAGCCGGTATCCGCCGCGCACTGCACCGTATACAGCTTCCGCGATTTCTGCTGCGCTGTATTTGTCGGAGCCAAAGGTTCCGATTCCGACCGCCGGAATCTCACATCCCGTATACAGCGTATGTTTCGGCACCTGTGCGGGATCCACCGCTTCCGGAATCACGTTTTTCTTTTCCGTTTCCATGTTCTGCCACCCTTTCCAATTTATTCTGATCCCGGGAACCGTCAGATAATTTCTGCATTTCTTCTGCCGGCCCCGTTCCGGCTTCAGTCCTGATCAAATACAACCGCAACCTTACCGCAGTTTCCTTTTGCCATCAACTGATAAGCTTCACCGGCTTTCTCGATCGGAAATTCATGCGTAATCAGATCTTCCGGATGAATGTTCCATCTGACCAGACGCTCCACCAGTTCTTCCATACGCCACAGACTGGTCACCCAGGAACCGTAGATGGTCTTCTGTCCGTGAATGATATCAGGGCTCGGCATGAAGGTACAGGTTCCTCCCTCTCCGACAAATGCGATTTTTCCCCATTCTCTGGTCGCACGGATGGCCAGCTGACGTCCCGCATCATTGGCGCTTGCATCGATCGCACGCTCTACACCTTTTCCATTGGTCACGTTAAGGATCTGTTCCAGGGTATCCTCACCGGGACGGAATACATGATCGACAAGTCCGAGTTTCTTTGCCAGATCAATCCGGTAGTCATTCATCTCCACACCGATCAGTTTGTTTGCTCCCATCGCCTTTGCCAGCATCAGCGCTGCCAGACCTACCGGACCAAGTCCTGTAACCAGAACAGCATCATTTCCGCAGATGCCGATTTTTTCAATTGCTTCATAAACGGTACCAAAGCCGCAGGCTACCTGTGCGCCGTCTTTGTAGGTCAGTTCATCGGGAAGTGCAATCAGATCCTTCTCCTCTGCCAGAATATACGGCGCCATTCCTCCGTTTCTCTGCCATCCGTAGGCTCTGCGGAAACGGCTTTTACAGGAAATATAATAGCCTCTGCGGCAATCATTGCATACACCGCATCCGGAAATATGGTACACAATGACGCGGTCTCCTTTTTTGAATCGTCTCAGTCCTTCTCCTTCTTCCACGATAACTCCGCATGGCTCATGGCCGGCTACCATACCGGGAATATAACCTTCTGCTCCTTTTCCTGTGTGTTCTCTGTAAATACAGCGGATATCGCTGCCGCAGATAGTGGTTGCCTTTGTCTGGATCAGCACCTCTCCCGGACCCGGTTTCGGAATTTCAAATTCCTTCATCTCTACCGTGCTGTTGCCCGGAAGCGTCGCACCTACCATTGTTTTGGGAAGCATTCTGACTGCCATTTTATCATTCCTCCTTATTCTCTGACTCTCTTGCGAATCGTTCCTTCCTATGTCTTTATTATAGCAGTCTTTCCGCACGGAATAAGAGAGGACAGCGACAAAAGCAGCGGATTGATGTCGGATCATCGAAAGTCGTAATCTTTCAGTTGAAGAAACCTCCGGGACCCTTTATAATAAACAGACAGAAACAACAGGAAAGGCTGACTTATGAAACAGACACAGATTACCACGGGAAAATTCTACGACAAAATTGATCTTTCCTTTTCCATCGGCAATGTACGGTGCCACGCGCTGAAATTCTCCTTTGAACCACTACGCCGTTCTTTCCCCAGTCACAGCCACAGCAGCAACAGCTGGGAAATCCACTATATTTCCGCCGGAAAAGGTACCGTCACCCTGAACCATGTGCCGTACCAGGTACGTCCTTCCACACTCTTTATCACCGGCCCTCATGTGGAACATTCGCAGCTTCCGGATCCGGAAGATCCCATGGTGGAATATTGTGTCTACCTGAAGTTTGACTCCAGAAACCGTCCTCTGATCCAGGAACAGAATCCGGATTTTCTGAATCGCTTTTTCCGGACAGAACAGTTTCTGGGACAGGACAGACAGAATCTCAGACCTCTGATGGAAGCGTTGTTTTCTGAGCTGGAACACAGGCAGATCGGCTGCCGCACGGTACTGGAAGCTCTTCTCTGCCAGCTGCTTGTTTTCACGGTCCGGAATCTGGAGATGCCGAGAAACCAGGAAACTTCACCGGAATCCTCTCTGGCGGACCGCAACTACCTGATTATCGAAGAATGTTTTCTGTATGAATACCGGGATCTTACGCTGGAACAGCTTTCTTCCCGTCTTGGCTTAAGTCAGAGGCAGACGGAGCGCCTGCTTCAGAAGCATTACGGAAAGACATTTCTCCAGAAAAAATTTGAAGCCAAAATGGCGGCAGCCCGGCTGTTGCTGAAGAATCCCTCCCATACGATCACCGATATTTCCATCCAGCTCGGCTATTCTTCCGTAGAACATTTTTCGGCAGCTTTCCGCCAGTATTACGGGATGTCCGCAAGAGAATGGAGGAAACAGGGAGAAAACTGATATGTCTCTGTTTCTCATCAAAAAAAGTTCCCTTCAGTCCGGAATTCTCTTCCGGACTGTTTTTCTGAAAAAATCAAACAGTTCCAGAAAATCTTCTGCAAACGGTGAGGATGGAAGTGTTACAAACCAGAACTGGCGTTTCAGATACAGGACATGTTCCGGCAGAGGCTCAATTTCCTCCCGCTCCAGTTCTTTTCTGACCGCTACCCGATAAGCAAAGGTAATACCTCTGTCCTGCTTCACAAGTTCCAATATCACAGGAATGCTTTCAAACTGACTGATTTTCTGAAAGTTACTGAGTTCAAATCCTCTGGCAGACAACACACTTTCCAGAATATCTCTGGTCCCGCTTCCCGGCTCGCGCAGCAGCAGCGGTGCCTGAAATGCCTGGCTCAGTCCCGTCATCCTGCTGTACTTTCCTTTTTTTCCGCAGAATCCCAGAAACTCTGCATCCATCCACGCTCTGCACTCATATTTTCCATGCTCAAAATTCCCTTCGATCAATGCAAAATCAACAATCCCGTCTTCCAGAAGTTCAATCAGTGTTCTTGTATTATTTACTGTCATTTCTACCGGACGGTCCGGATAATGGTCCAGAAGATCTCCGGCAATCAGAGGCATCACCCCTTCATTGATGGAACGCGTCACACCGAAACGAATCGGAACCTCCGATTCCTGTCTCATTCGGAATGCAATCTGCCGGTCCATCGTATGCAGTCTCCGTGTCAGTTCATACAGTTCTTTTCCCTTATCTGTCAGCACCAGCCGCCCGTTTTTTTCCGACAGTCGGAGCCGCCGTTTTTGCCATCGGCCTTGGCATTCTGTGCGGCAATACCTTTCTGAACCATGCATATCTGAATGCAGGCACTTCCTTTTCCGAACGGAATCTTCTGGAATACTCCATTGTCCTGACCGGTGCCACACTTATGCTGAAAGATATTTTTTCTCTGGGCCTTGGCGGTCTTCTGTTTATCGCTTTTCAGATGACAGGAACCATTGCCGCAGCTTACCTGATCGGCCGTCGGATGAAATTCAGTCGAAAATTTTCCCTTCTGATGTCCGCCGGAAATGCCGTCTGCGGATCCAGTGCCATTGCCACGGTTTCCCCTGTTCTGAAAGCTGATGCAAAAGAAAAAGGAATCTCTGTCACCATCGTAAATCTTACAGGCACTATCCTGATGGTTCTGCTTCCGCTTGTCACCCAGATTCTGTATCATCATGAAATGCTCCCGACCACCGCAATGACAGGCGGCGTCCTGCAGTCCATCGGACAGGTGATCGCTTCTGCCGATCTGATTGGTCAGGAATATATCGCCGGTGCAACCATTTTCAAAATTCTTCGGATTGTTTTTATCGTTTTTGTTGCTCTTGCTTTTTCCCGAATGAACGCCACTGAAGAAGGAAAACTTTTTGATCGCACTCCGTCCGGGAACAATGCTGTACGAACCGGCATTCCATGGTTTATCATCGGCTTTTTCCTGATGGCTGTTCTTTACACGATTGGTCTGATTCCGGAATCTCTTTCGGATCTCGCTCACACAATCAGCGGACAGTTTGAAATCATCGCTCTGGCAGCCATCGGTATGCGGGTAAAATTCAGAGATCTGGCAGCAGAAGGACCGAAAGCCCTCTGCTACGGACTTGCTGTGGGAACCGTACAGATTCTTCTGGCGGCAATACTGATTCGTGTATTTCTGCATTACTGACAACGATTTTCCGCATACTGGAAAATCCCCGGGGAAGCAGTACGACCTTTCGCTTTCCCGGGGATCTTCTGTTTTTACACAATCACTTTTCTCATTTTTCCGTCCGCATCAAACTCCAGAGGTGCCGTGCAGATTTCTCTGTGCCATCCCTTTCCTTCCGGATACTGTTCCAGCGGTGTGCCGAACCGGTGAAAGGCAATCACGTACTCATTCCGGTCCGGAACTTTGCAGATACTGTGATGCCCTGTTCCGAGCACACCTTTCCTTTTATCTTTCTCAAGAATCACCTTTTCAAAAGAAACCGGTCCGTAAAGATTGTCTGATGTCCCATAATTCACATGGTAATTTTCACTTCCCGTATCATCACAGGACCAGGTAAAGTGATAAAGTCCGTTCCGTTTCAGCACAGTTACCGCTTCCCGGAAATCATAGAGACCCTCCAGATGTTTCATGGTTTCCGGAAGAATGTGTACCATATCCTCTGCCAGTTTCACAACCGCAGTCCGAACCGCATTCCATACTTTCTGGCAGCCTGCTCCCACAGAGCACAGATATCCTTGTGAGGGCCCACCTTCACGGAATTGAACCGGTTGATTCCGGAATCATAGTTGAAAAAGTTGTCGTGATGGGTGGCCTGCGCCACAAAATACCGTGCTCCCGCATTGTAATACAGCTCCATCAGTTCTTCCGGACGGAAATTTTCCGCCTTCCAGAGTGCACAGACATCCTTGTATCCGAATCTGGACGGATGGCCGTAGGTCCGGACGTGATAATTGTACTGTGGGCTTCCCTGAACATACATGTTCCTCGCGTACCAGTCTCCGAACATCGGTACACTCTGCGGCCCCCAGTGACTCCAGATTCCAAGCTTCGCGTCCCGGAACCATTCGGGACACTCAAACTCTCTGAGTGATTCAAACGTTGCTTCAAACATCTTTTTGCTTCCTCCTTCTCCCGTTTTCCCGCTTTGTCTCCCCCCTCAGAAAGACAAAATCACACCGGTTCCATCCGATAGCTCATCGTATATTCTCCTGCTCCGATCTGATATTCCGGATGAATGGTCTGAAACCATCCGGTATCTCCGCCAAGTCCGGCAAAGATTCCGTCAATATGAAGCCAGATTCTGTCCCCTTCGGGCAGTTCATGCCAGTGGGCCGCCTGCTCATACTCCCGGATACTGTTTCTGTGTGCGTCAAAATGAAACGGCGTCTCTGCCTGAATTCTGATGCCGCAGCCTGCCTGATCTCTCAGTTCCATCCATTCCGTATCCTCATGACCGCCCCACTCGCCCGGTACGAGATACGGGCATTCCTGCTCATCTACCTGTTCCCGGTAAGCACCGATGGGAACACTCATCTTCCGGTCCGGATACGTTTCCGTCTTTCCCCGTCCATACCAGTTCACCTCACAGAACTCCTTCGGAACCTGCAGTTCCGTCCCGATTCTCGGCAGACAGGGATATCCTTCCGGCACGCTGGTGTCCATGCGCACCTGGATCTTTCCTCCGCTCTCAAACGTATAGTGAAGATCTGTACAGATCTTTTCTCTTCCGGTTCCGGATTCCCAGGTTCTCCTTACCGTAATCCGGACACTTTTTTCTCCGATTTCCGTTTTTACCGTCTCGGTGGTTCCTTTCAGCTGATCCAGCCCTGCTTCTTTCCATGCATCCGCATAGGAAGACGCCACACCGCCGCAGGCGCGGTCAATTCCCGTCGGTGCACGGTAAAACGTTTCCTCCGGCCCGGACATCAGCAGCTGTTTTCCTCTGACGGTCCATTCGGTGATCCGCCCGGCCTTTGTGTCAAAGACAACGGCCGTTTCCCCGTCTTCCATCTTTATTACGTCTCCCAGAACGGAGGTTTTCAGACTTCCTCCGCTCTTCTCCTGTTTCTTTGTACGCTTTTTCTGAAGCACAAACTGCTTCCAGAACACAGGGTATCCTTTTGGTGCCCACCACTGATCTTCTTTGAGCACCACAGAAAGATTCAAGGTATAATCGGAATCCGGATCCATGGTTTCCGTTTCCAGCGGAAGCCGAAGTTCTGTTTCCTGATCCGGTTCCGCTTCCAGGTTCTCCACACATCCGCTCTGTATGGAACTTCCGTTCTTTTCCACCCTCCAGAGAAGCTGATATTCTTCCATATTTTTCCAGCAGAACCCGTTGACAAGCGTGATCTCTTCCGGACGCCCCGGCTTTTGACGTATCTCAATCGGAGACTGCTGAATTTTCAGTTCCAGAGCACCCGGATGCGGTTCCAGATCCGGGGTCAGAATTCCATCCAGACACATATCCGGGGTGGAATCCACCACGTTTTCGTTAAAATCTCCTCCATATCCCCAGTGTGGTTCTCCTGTCTCATCCCGATAGATCAGGGTCTTGTCCGTCAGCGCCCAGACAAATCCCCCCTGAAATCTGGGGTAATTTCTGACACATTCCCAGAATTTCCAGACATTTCCGTTGCTGTTTCCCTTGGCATAGGCATATTCACACATGATCATCGGACGGCGGTCCGCAGGATCCTGTACCTCCCTGGCTGCCCATTTCAGATCCGGATACATCGGAACACGGATATCGCTGATCAGTGATGACGGATCGCCGCTCTCATACTGAATCGGACGGAACGGATCATAATACCGGATCCATCCGGCCATAGCCGCCTGATTTGCTCCGGATCCCGACTCATTTCCCAGCGACCAGATCAGAATCGACGGATGATTCTTATCGCGCAGTACTGTTCTGACAGCCCGTTCCAGATACGCTCCGGCCCACTCAGGATCCGTGGACAGCGTTCTTTCAATCCCATGTGTCTCTATGTTGATCTCATCCACGAGATAAATTCCATACCGGTCGCACAGCTCATACCATCTGGGATCGTTGGGATAATGACACGTTCTGACCGCATTGAAATTCAGCTGCTTCAGCACACGGATTTCCTTCTCCATCCATTCTTTCGGGATTGCTCTTCCATACTCCGCATGATGTTCATGACGGTTAACCCCACGCACAATGAGACGCTTTTTGTTTACCCGCAGCACTCCGTCCTCTCCGATTGCAACCGTTCGAAAACCGATGTTCTGGCGTTCAAAATCCACAGCTTCGCCTGCCTCATTTTTCAGTGTGAATACCAGCGTATACAGGTGCGGCGTCTCATCCGACCACAGAAGAATCTCCTTCACATCGATCTGAAAAAAGGCGGCACCCGTTTCCATCGGAAAACGGCTTCTGTCATACATGCTGGCCTGTCCTCCCACAGGACTCTGCACTCTGCACAGGCTCCTTCCCTCCGGGTCCAGGAGTTCCATTTCCACAGAAGTATCCGCATAGCCGTCTTCCCGGTTCACATAGCACCAGGCTGTCACCTGACCGTCTTTCAACACTTCATCCGGAAGCGCAAATACCTTCCAGTCTCTGATATGAATCTTCGGCTTTGCATAAAGAGCCACCGGACGGAAAATTCCGGACAACGACCAGTAATCCTGGTCTTCCAGATAACTTCCGTCGCAGAACCGCATCACCTGAAGCGCAATCCTGTTTTTTCCGGGATGTACCAGTTCCGTGATTTCAAATTCCGCCGGAAGCTTGCTGTCCTGGGAGTATCCTGCCAGGATTCCGTTGACCCAGAGATAGAAACAGGATTCCACACCTTCAAAATTCAGATAAATACTTTTTCCGTCCCACGCCGCAGGCAGCTCTGCCTCCGTCACATAACATCCCGTAGGATTATCACCGGTCACAAACGGAGGATTCATCTCTCTCTTTCCCGTTTTCCTGCTGGCACAGATCGTATATCGTTCTTCATCCGCCCTGCCCATGGGATAGACATAATTGGTATAAACAGGATAACTGTATCCCTGCGTCTCCCAGTTTCCGGGAACTTTTATGTTATCCCACGCTGAAACATCATATTCTTCTTTATAAAATTCCTCCGGCACACAGTCAGGTCCGGCCGCCAGATGAAACTTCCAGGTTCCGTCCAGACTCAGCACATTGCCCGAACTTCCTCTTTCCCCTTTGGCAGCTTCCTCTGCGGATTCCCACGCTCCCCAGGGACTGTGCATCGGCTCCCTGTTTTTCTGTGTGACCCGCTGGTTTTCCCAGTCCAATCGTTCTTTCATATCACAGTTCCTTTCTGTACCTTCTCCTGCTTTCTGACTGCAGACATCCGTTGTTCCGTTATCTGACCGCCCATACTCTGAGGAAACGGACTCCCTGCATTTCCCTGTTCCAGAAAAGCTTTACAAACCGTATTTTTTTCGTCTCCATCCTCTGATACAGCGGTTCTTTCCACGCGAGAGTCATCGGCTCGTATGTTTCACCGTCGGAGGAAACCCAGACCGTCACAGTCTCTTCTCCTGTTCTTCCCGCAAACACAGCCTCAACACCGGTAATCTCCTTCTCTCCTTCCAGGTCGAGACAGATCCACGCATTTTCCTCTTCCCTGGGAATCCAGCAGCCGCTTCCCGTATCTGTCACCTGACTCGGCTCATGCCCCGGCTTTGCACTGCTTGCAAACACCGGACGGGCATTGGCCAGATCGTAATATTCCTCTGCAACAGGAGCCGGCGTCAGATACGGAGGGCGCTCCATCGGCACCAGTGTCCGGTTCCTTTTTTCTCCCACCGCTGTCACCTGAATCCGCACCGGTTCCATTCCTTCTGATCTCGCTTCAATCCGATTGATGCCGCCATAATAGCTTCGGAACTCAATGGCAGCCTGCCCGTCCAGAAAACTGTTGGTTTCCGTAGAAAAAGTGATACTCTTTCCCGTCGGAAAAATACCGTCACCCTCCACAACTTCCATCGTTACTTCCCGGTCACAGTCCACCCGTCTGCCCTGGCGGTCTTCTGCAGTGACACACAGCCACACGTCTTCCTGCCCATCGGCCTTAAATGCTTCCCGGTCAGCCGTCAGCTGCAGATGATCCGGAATCCCTCTGACCGACGGTTCCGGCGCCGGAATCCCCAGAAGTTCTTTCCGGTACCAGTACCAGGCGTTCAACGGAAGCCGGTAATAGTCGACCATTCCCATGGCTCCCATATTGCCCAGAATACTTCCGTGATGAAAGGCACACCACAGCGCCTTTCCTGAGCGCCACTTCGGGTCTTCCACCTCCACTCCGTCATGAAAATTAGCGGAAAACGGACCGGGACGGAAGGAAACCTGACTTCCGTACTCGGACACAAAACTCGGGAATCCGGGATCCTGATACAGACTTGCCCCGTCTCCGTTGTATCCTGCCACATCTCCCAGAACATCAAAACCGCCTCTCTGCGCGCCTCCCACGGCCGCCTTTCTGGAAGGATCCAGCGCATGCACCTGTTCCACCAGCTGCTTTACCAGTTCTCTGGCTTTCGGCAGCACCTCTTCCTCACTGAAAAACGGTTCGTTACAGACACTCCAGATAATAATCGACGGATGATTCCGGTTGACCAGAATCATTTCCTCCAGCGCCCTTTTGCAGCTTTCCTCAAAAGGCTTCTGGTCTTCTTCCCGTACCGGATAGGCGCTGCTTGTCCAGTAGCCCTCCTGCTTGAGTCCCCCGGTTCCCCAGAAACAGAGTTCTGACCAGAACAGTACACCGATTCTGTCACACTCCTCGGCAAAAAACGGATGATGCGGATAATGGGAGCCCCGGATGAAATTCATGCCGCAGTCCTTGATCCTCTGAATATCTCTTGTGATTCCTGCCCGTGTCACTGCGTCCGCCCATCCGGCATGATCCTGATGAACGTTGGCACCCCAGATCTTATACGGTTTTCCGTTCAGATAAAATCCCGTATCCTTGTCAAACCGCATCGTACGGATTCCGAAATCTGTGTCATAGACATCTTTTTTCTCTGTTCCGTCATACAGTTCACTCGTCATCCGGTATCTCACCGGATCTTCCGGCGACCAGAGTCTTGGTTCCTCCAACAAAAACTCCATGGACACGGTCTGTGAGCAGCCGTTTTCCAGAGCATGCTCCCTCTCAGCCACCGTCTTTCCATCCAGAGAAATCCTGTTGACCAGACGTAGGGCGGTCTTTTTCTGTTCTTCCGATTCCGGAACATGGATCGTCACCTGCGCTTCCAGCCGTGCAGCATCCGGTTCCAGCTGTCTGGTCCATACAAAGGTTCCCATCCAGTCCACACAGACCGGATCCGTCAGAATCAGGGATACATCGCGATAGATCCCGCCGTTGAACTGATGCTCACCCGCCCGCGGCGCAAGCTGTGCATCCCATTCATTGTTCACACGGATAAACAGTTCATTGACACCCTCTCTGCACATTCCGGTCAGATCAATGACAAACGAGGTGTATCCTCCTCTGTGCTCCCCGACCGGCATCTGATTCAGAAAGACTTCTGCACACTGGAACACACCGTGAAACTCCAGAAGCAGCCGTTTTTTCAGATCTTCTGCGGAAAGCTGCAGTTCTCTTCGGTAGCACCCGTATCCCACATAAAATTCGTTTTCCATAAAATACGGAATTCCGAACGAATGCGGCAGTCCGACATCCGGCCACTGTTCCCAGTCGCCGGTCTCATCCGCTTCGCGGAATCCGTAGACAAATTTCCAGCCATTATTCAGCAGACGGCTCTCTCTTTTTCTCTCTGTCCTTTCCATTTCAGATCCTTCTCTCCCGCACAATCTCAAAGCCGATGTCCCCCTTTCTCCATCTGAGATCTCCGGTGGTCTCGCAGGAAACCTTCTGTTCCCGCTCGTTCCATACCAGTCTGGTCTCGCAGAACTCTCCTGTTTCATATCCGTAGCCGTCTCCGGCATCCTCATACAGAACAGCGGTTCCGTCTTTGCCCGGATAAATCTTTACCGTCACAGGCATTCCTTCCATCCGGCGGGTGCACACGTTCGGTTCCATCGTCGGCAGAAGCGTTCCCTCTTTCACAAACAGCGGAAACTTCTCAAGGGGAGCATCCGAAAAGATCCACTGTCCGCCCTCATATCTTTTGCCCGTCCAGTAATCGTACCATCCAATCGTTCCCGGAAGGTAGACCCTGCGCCGGAAGCACGGATCTGCCGCTTTCGGATCTTCTGTTTCCTTCCGCTCCCGCTCTGCTTTGCCGTTTTCCTCCATCGGCTCCGTCACCGGGCAGACCAGAAGAGAATCACCAAGCAGATATTCGTCCTTCAGCTCACAGGCCGTTCTGTCCTCCGGGAAATCAAAGGCCAGCAGGCGCAGCATTGTCCGGTCTTCCTTGTATACCTGCCACGCCGCCGAATACAGATACGGCAGCAGACGGTATCTCTCTTCACACATCTTTTTCAGCGCATCGTAGTACGGTTCCCCCAAAGCTCCGAATTCCCACGGCTCTCTGGCAAACTCGGTTCCGTGGCTGCGGAAGACCGGGAGAAAGGCTCCGAACTGGAACCACCGGACATACAGTTCCCGGTAGGCCGGATCCGCTGTTCCCTCCGGATATTCCCCGTTCCAGAACCACACATTTCCTTCCGTCACAAAGAAGGCTCCGATATCCACGGTCCAGTACGGCAGACCGCTGGCGGACAGGGAAAGACCTGCCGTGATCTGACGGCGCAGCGTCTCCCAGCTGGCGGAAATATCCCCAGACCACAGGACCGTGCCGTACTTCTGGCTTCCCGTATATCCGCTTCTGGTCAGGTTCATCACGCGTGTTTCCCCGCTCTTGTTTCTCTGAGATTCATAGATCGCCTTTGCATGATACAGCCCGTAGGCATTGATCCGGTCCATCGGCATGCAGCTTCCGGCTTCCTCCACATATTCCTGATACATACGCGACGGTTCCGGCTCTTCTTTGTGATTCCACTCCGGCGTCACCGGCTCGCTTGAATCACACCACCAGGCATTCACCCCATGACAGCCGAGCCCCTCTTCCAGCTGCTTTGCATACAACGCCCTTCCCTCTTCGGAAAACGCATCATAGATCTCCGTCCCCGGCAGCAGCAGCCCTCTTTGCTCAAATTCCCGGAAGTTTTCACACGCTCTGCTCATATTCGGCCAGATGGACATCATGAAATGAACACCCTTTTCCCCGATTCTCCGGACCATTCCGGCAGGATCCGGAAACCGCCTGGCATCAAAGGTTTTCTGTCCCCACAGATCCCCCTCCCAGGACTGCCAGTCCAGAATAATTCCATCCAGCGGGAAGCCGCTGTCCCGGAACTTCTGTACCGTCTGCTCGATCTCTTCGGCCGTCTCATATCGTTCTTTTGACTGCAGATATCCGAACGCCCATTTCGGAAGCATCACTGCTTTTCCGGTCAGACGCCGGTTTTCCGCTGCCGCCTCCTCCATCGTTTCCCCGGACAGGAAACAGTAATCCAGCATTTCATCCCCTTCCGTCCGGAAATATGAACCAAAGCTGTCATCATGGAACACCGCCGCGCCCTGTGTCGTCAGAAGGATTCCGTAGCCCTTGCTGGAAAGCAGCATCGGAACGGCGATTTTCTGGTTGGCCTGATGCAGATACTGCATGGTTCCTCTCAGATTCAGAACGCCTTGCTGATGCTGTCCCAGCCCGTACAGACACTCCTCTTCAGAAAATTCGAATCCGATATGGGTCCGGTACAGCGTCCGATCCATCTTTCTTCTGGCGTGACGAAGCACCTTCTTTGCCCCATCTGCCGTCTGAACGGTTTCCACCGCCTCTTCCTGTCCTTCCAGAAGTGTTCCGGTCTGGTAAGCCTCCATTCTTCTGGCGCCTTTTGGTGCTTCCGACAGGAGTATCGTTCCGTCCGCTTTCTCAAACACAAGACGTCCTGTGCTTTTCTCCACACAGATGCACAGCCTTGAACTTCTGATCCTTATTTTTTTCTCTTCCTCGCAAAGCTCCCATTCTTTCTCTGCCGCTTCCGGTCTTTTGGGAATTTCCAGCTCTGCCCCCTGTGTTCCGGAAAAACTTCCGTTTTCCGTCCAGGATACCCGGACACTCTGGCCGGTCAGAGGCCGAATACGCAGAATTCCCGCCTCCGATTTCAGATAATAGCTTCCGTCTTTCTCATACCATTCCAGGATTTCCCCGGATGCTCTTGCCGTTCCGTGCAGCATCTCGTTTCTGCCTCCCCGTTTCTTTTTCTGTTTTTCATCGATTTTCCTGTATATCCCCCGACTGCTGGCAGGTTCAGGCGTAAGCGGAACTTCCCGGATTTCCGCCTGCAGCTCCAGTTCCAGAAAACTCCCTTCGCCAAACGTTCCCGTTACAACCAGGAATCCATCCTCACAGCTGGTTTCACAGACGGCTCCATGCGCCTGCACGTTTTTCACACCCGACTGGCGGAAAGCAAGTTCCAGGGATACCGCCTGATCCGTTTCCACCTGCAGGCAGGCCCCTGGCTTTTTGGGGAATTCCGACTGCAGACAGAGGGTTGCCTTTGGTTCCTCCAGATGCAGTTCGGACGACACAAACATGTTCAGAAAAATCCGGCCCTTCTCCTCAAACCAGATATTTTTCTGAAGCTCTGCCGCCGCTTCCACTCCGCTTCCCGTGCAGCACCAGAAATCCCCGTACGGGCTGCTGAATTTTTTTCTGCTGTCCGCCCCCATCGGCTGATGATACTGGGACAATCCCGTTTTTCCGCTGAATGCATTCAGCACTGCATTGTATTTCAGGCTTTCCAGATGCTCCAGATACTGCAGCCTGTGTTCCGGGTCATACCGGAGCAGATATTCCAGAATCTTTTCCGTATTGTGCGCACAGCAGCTTTCGCTTTCCCCTCCGGTCAGGTACGTACGGTCCAGCCGGTTCGCTCCCCAGTGCTCCGCCTGTTCCGATACTCCGCCCCGTAGAAAATGTTCCGCCCGGGAACTGCTGTTTCCGTTGGCAAAGGTTCTCGGCCGGATCATCCGGTAAAAATTCACGCCGGCCTTTCGATACGTTTCCTCTCCGGTCACCGCGTACCGGTGCAGCGCTCCTGTGATCATCGGCAGATGCGTATTCGCATGAAGATCCGAAAGCACATCGTTTCCCTCCGCCATGTTTCCCAGCAGATAGTCCCATCCTTCCAGAGGTTCCGCATCCGACTCCATTCCTGCGTTTTTTCTGAAACTGTACATCAGTCGTTCAAGATCGAATTCTGCCAGATACTTCCGGACCAGCTCCTGCCGGTGACGGAACACCGGATCTTTCAGGATCACGCCTGAGGCCGGGAAGGAATGCATTTCCCTTTCAGAATGTTTCTTCATACGCAGTTCCCGCTTTCAGTTCAATTTCCTTTTCTGCCCCGTTGACACGCAGCTTCATCTTCCGGTCATACCCGGACACGATGCGCACGCGGGTCACCTTGCTGTCCTTCCATTCCATGTCCAGTTCACTTTTGCCCCGCAGTCTCAATCCTCTGACAGAACCTGTCTTCATCTGCTCTGGAAGCGCAGGAAGCAGATACACCGTATCCGTCTGACTCTGTACCAGCATTTCCGCCAGCGCCGCTGCCGCTCCGAAATTTCCGTCGATCTGGAAAATTGCTCCGTCTCCCATCGGATGATTGTCCATCAGATTCGGGAATGTGCTTCCGGTAAGAAGCGCCCGGAAGTTTTCATATGCTTTTTCTCCCTCTCCGAACCTTGCCCACAGTCCGATGATCCATGCCCGCGACCATCCTGTATGGCCGCCTCCGTTGGCCAGACGGCGTTCCAGCGTTACTCTTGCCGCCTTCATCAGTTCCGGCGTCTGTTCCGGATTTATCATGGTTCCCGGGTACATTCCGTAAAGATGAGAAATATGGCGGTGTCCCGGCTCCGCCTCTTCATAATCCTCCATCCATTCCTGCAGCTGACCATACTTTCCGATTTTCAGCTTTGGAAAAGATTCCATCAGCTTCTTCGCAGCACAGACCTCTTCTCCTTCTTTTCCCAATACCCTGCAGGCTTTCAGGTATCCGTCAAAAAGTTCGTACAGAATCTCCACATCCATCATCGGACCTTCGCAGAGATGGCCCTGGGTTCCATTCGGAAGAATATAGGTATTTTCCGGTGAAATGGAAGGGGAGGTAATTCTCGTTCCGTCCGGTCCTTCGATCAGAAAATCCCGGAAAAACAGCACGTTTTCTTCCAGTACCGGGAAATACCGCTCCAGAAATTCACGGTCCATAGTATAACTGTAATGTTCCCAGATATGAGTGGCCATCCACGCCTCTCCCATCGGCCAGAAGGTAGACGTAATACAGTGATCCTGCGGTGCTGTGTCCGCGTAAAGATCCGTGTTGTGATGCGCCATCGATCCGCGGCATCCGTACATTTCCCGTGCTGTCTTCTTTCCGTTTTCACAGACACGTTCCAGCAGTTCAAAAAACGGAAGATGGCATTCGGAAAGTGCTCCGCTTTCCGCCGCCCAGTAATTCATCTGGGCATTGATATTGATCGTGTACTTGCTTTCCCATGCCGGTGTCAGACTGTCATTCCAGATTCCCTGCAGATTGGCCGGAAGCGAACCCTCGCGGCTGGAAGCAATCAGAAGATATCTTCCATACTGATAATACAGAGCCGCGATTCCGGAATCTTCTTCACCGTCCTTTACTCTCTGCAGCCGGATATCCGTCGGAATCTCATCCATAGCTTCCATTCCTTCCAGAGACAGGCAGACACGACCGGCCAGTTCCTGATAATCCCGGATATGTTCTGTCCGCAGCTCCTGCCAGGATTTTTCCGCTGCCCCTGCAATCTGTTTCCGTGCCGCCTCCACATAAGCGCCCGGATGGCGGAAACTGGTCTCAACAGCCAGGTAGATCACAGCACTGTCTGCCTGTTCCACAAGCAGATGCTCTCCGATTTTTCTGACGGTTCCGCCTTCCGTCACAATCCGTGCCATCACACAGAATCCGATTCCTCCGTCTGCTTCACTGCCCGCCGTAAACCATACGGTGTCTTCTCCCTCTGTGCAGACTTCATCGGTCCAGTTATGGCATCTTCCCAGATGACAGTCAAAGGAAAGTCCTTCTGCCTGGTCACACTCCAGACGGACCGCCAGAATCTGCGCCGGCCAGGAAGAGATCACTTCCCTGTGATACTTCACACCGCCTGCCATGTAATCCACCGAAACAACACCGGTTTCCAGATCCAGCGCTCTTTGATATCCTTCTTCCTGCTCCTGTCCATGGAAATTCAGATACAGTTCTCCCGCGGTCTGATAAGACCGCTCAGAATTCGGGGTACCTGAAAGCGCATACATCGCAAGGCGCTCCGCTTCCTCCGGCTTTCCTTCCCGCAGCAGCCGCCGCACTTCATCCAGATACTTTGCCGCGTCCGGATTGATCCGGTTCAGCGGTTTTCCGCTCCAGACGCTGTCCTCGTTGAGCTGAATCATCTCCTCTTTTACTTTTCCGAATACCATGCCTCCCAGTCTTCCGTTTCCTGTCGGAAGTGCTTCGCACCACTGGGATGCCGGCTGTCGATACCACAGTTTCATGATGGTGTTCCTCCCTGTTTTCTTCCCGTAATTCCAGGGGATAAATCTGTCAGTTTTATCCCCTGTATTTCTCCAATTTTATCTCTATTATAACGTTTTCCTGCGAAGTCATAACAGAGATATCTGACATATTGGATGCCTCCATGTCGTGTCATCGACACTACAGTTTCCCCTTATCTTACCGTCTGATCATCACGGATATTTTTTCGCCGGCTTGGAATGCAGCGGTTATACTTTTCTGATCTTTTCCCAGTATGTTTCCGTTTATCCGGAATTCAGACGCTCCCCTTCTGTACATAATTTCGATCTTCTGATCGCGCACTGAAACAAGATCTGCTTTAATCCATTCCGGACTCCATTCCATATATTCCAATTTCATCCATGTGTACAACCAGATTCCTTCAATTCTTCCTGTTTTCAAAGTTTCCGGCATCGCCGGAAGAAACTCTACCATACCAGGACTGGAAAATACGCACATTTCCGCCAGAATTGCCGGCATGGCTCCCTGCAGATCCGGAAAACGCACTGCGTATGGATAATGATTAGTGTTCAATGCTTTTGTGACATAACCATGGCTCATCAGATACTGCAGATTATATACCGTATCCTCCAGATCTTTCAGCCGTATTGCTGAAAACAGGCGATGGATGATTCCATGTGCAGATTCGTCCTGATGACCTCGCTTTCTGTTGGAAATCATAATTGCTCTGGCAAGTTCCGGTTCATTCTCCCAGGTCAGTTCGTGGCCCGGCCAAAGAGCATAATGATGAGATACATGCCGATGATTATAATTTTCAGGGATCCCAGGCCACGCCCATTCCTTGAGTCCTCCTTCTTCGTCCAGAAGATAAACGGGCAATTCTTTTCTCTGTTTTTCCCAGTGAGGAATCTGTTCCTTTTCAATTCCAAGTTCTTTGCATCCTTCAATCAGATGATCCAAAACCTCTCTGCAGATCATAATATCCATGACTGAGTTGATGCTGGTAGCGCAAAGTCCCTCCGGTTTCTGAATATAATATGGGGTAGGATTTTCAGGGGAAAACGACGGATAAAAAATCGTCCTTCCGTTTTCATCTCTGTCACATGCATAATCCTCAAAAAACAGTGCAATTTCCTTCAGTGCCGGAATGATTCTTTCTTCCAGAAATTTTTTATCTCCTGTAACAAGGTAATAGCCCCAGAATTCGTTGTAGATCCATCCCAGGCATCCTGTCCAGCAATAATGCGGATATGTCGAAGAAAAATGGTACAAAAGCCCGGAATCATAATCACAATGAATACTTGCCAGTACACCTCTTGCTCCAAACAGTCGCTGTGCATTTATCCTGAAATCTTCAAACTTGTTTTCGTAATACCGGAAGTATGTATCCATTTCTTCAAACAGACCCGTACTGTTTCCGGAACAGACCTGCAGATTCGTATTGATATTGTGCTGCCCCCACAACGGAGGAATCGTTCCTGTATCTGCGATCTGATAAAATCGTCCCATATCGTACAGTTTTTCAAGCATTACCGGATCCAGCTGTCCTTTTGTATGTATCTGCGCCAGCAGTTCTTCTCCGGCCATTTCATAGTCTTGATCGTCCGAACGGAAACGGATTCCTGATCTTCTCATCTTTTCTCCGAGATATGTCTGATTTTCCTTTCTCAGCTCCTCAAAGTCGAAGTTCTTCTGCATTTCTTTTTTCAGTTCTTTTCCACATCCAAAACGGAAATTCTTTTCTAGCTTGACTGTTTTGGAAATCACCAGCAGACTCTTTGCATCTCGAACGCTGACTTTTCTCCCTGTTCCCTCCATCTGTCCGCCTTCAGGAATAAAACGAACAACACTGCAGTAGCCTTTTTCACCATATTCCGGATCATTGGTCCTATGTCAAGATTTAGCGCAAGTTAAAATGAGAAATTTATCCTCATCTTAACTTACTAAGAGCTGTCCGTTTGTCTGTGTCTGCTCATATAGTTTTTCAAAGTCATTTGGCGACATATAATCGCAATGACTATGAATACGTTTG
>JACJJN010000027.1 GCA_016899975.1 Lacrimispora saccharolytica
TCTTTCAGCCACTGACCCTGCACACGGGATCCGTCCGCATTCAGATAATAATACGTTCCATTCAGATTCAGCCAGCCTTTTTTTCTGTAGATACCTCCATCCGCCTGATGGTAATAGTATTTTCCGTCGATCAGAACCCATCCGCCGCTGCTGACAACTCCCTTGCTGTCCGCCGTATACCATTTGCCGTTCACCTGGAAGGATGCACTGTACATCATGCCGCCCCAGCCACGGAAATAATAGGTATTTCCATTATACGTGTAAAACTGGTCATGCAGCATTCCGCCCCAGTCTCTCAGATAATACCAGTCAATGCCATCCTGGAACCATTCTGCGGATTTCATCGTGCCGTCGTCATTCATATAATACCAGTCGTTTTTGTCTTTCAGCCACTGACCCTGCACACGGGATCCGTCCGCATTCAGATAATAATACGTTCCATTCAGATTCAGCCAGCCTTCCTGGGTATAAAGAGAACCATCTTCATTATAATAGTAATATTTTCCGTTCTCCTCCGACCATCCGGTCACCAGGGTACCATCCGCATTTGCCTTATACCATTTCCCATTCGCCTGGAACTTTATGTTATACATCATGCCGCCCCAGCCGCGGAAATAATATAATTTGCCTTCGTAACGGTAAAACTGGTCATGCAGCATTCCGCCCCAGTCGCGCAGATAATATGTATCAATTCCATCCCGGAACCACTCTGCAGACTTCATCGTTCCGTCGTCATTGAAATAATACCAGTCATTCCCGTCCTTGAACCACTGTCCCCGAACCATCGTTCCGTCATCCAGGTAATAATAATATTTCCCGTTGACCAGATTCCAGCCCGGTGTGAAATCCATCGGCTGTACCGGATCCGTCGGTGCCGGGGTCTCTGTTGCCGCCGGGGTCTCCGTGGGACTTTCCGGTGCCGCTGTGGCTGCCGGGGTCTCTGTTGGGCTTTCCGGTGCCGCTGTTGGACTTGCCGATACCGCCGCTGAAGGGCTCGGCGCCGCAGCCGTTTGGGGAACTGCCGTATTCTGCTCCGGAAGCGGAGTATCTGCCGGGGTCTCCTCCGGTGTCTCACTCTCCGCTGAAATGGAAACGACCGTCGATGAACCACTCTGCGTATCGCCTGCACCAAAAGCCGGTACCGCTGCCGACAGAAAGACCGCCGCAGCGACAGACAATATGCCTCCCGCAAATAACCTATTCAGTTTTTTGTTTTTCATTCGTTACTCCCTTTTCTTTTTCTCTGCTCCTTCTCTCCCAGAACTGATTTTCATTGTACAAAGCCCAGTATAGACTGTTTCCACAAAACTTTCAATAAAAAGCTGAAAAAAACTATTTTTTTCCAATACTAAAGTATGACTCAAATGTATACTGAAAGTCAAATACCCCGCAGCAAGCTACGGGGCATCAAACTTGTATCGCAGCAGAGCTGCGGGGTATTTGACCCTCGCGGCAGTCGCCAAATGGACATGCAAGCATGTCCGCTTGGCTCGTTGCCCGCGGGAATAAAAAAAGCTCCAGAAACTTATCCCTTCTCTGGCACATGATTGACCTGATAAATTCCGATACACACCAACACCAGCGCCGCAAACCCCTGAACACTGAATGCCTGATTCTTTTCATTGAGGATCAGCGCCGACAGCACCACCCCGCAGACAGGATTCATAAATCCAAACACTGCCACTTTGCTGACCGGATTGAATTTCAGCAGAATACTCCAGAGCGTATATGCCACCGCCGAGATCATCGCCATATAAATCAGAAGTCCCGTGGACGCCATGGTAAATCCATGGACTCTGCCTCCCATCGCCAGACCGCATGCCGTCAGCACAATCCCTCCCAGCAGAAACTGATAGCCGCTGAGAGCCACCGGATCTTCCTTTGCCGAATACTTTTTCACCAGCACAGAGGAAAAGGCGTAGGCAAGGGCTGAAAACAGGATAAATCCTTCTCCGGTCAGGCACAGCCCTCCATCCATCCCGGCGCCGGTCAGATTGATGATCACCACTCCGGCAAATCCCAGAATGCATCCGGTGATTTTCGGCACGGTCAGCTTTTCATAATGAAACAGCAGACTGGCGATCAGAATGGAAAAAAATACATTGGACGCCACCAGGATCGAAGATTTCACTCCCGTAGTATTGGCGAGCCCAACATAAAAAAAGAGATATTGGAGAACCGTCTGCACCATCGCAAGCTTTCCTACCATCCCAAGAGAACTCTTCTTCGGACACAGGAACTTTCTGTTCACGATACTTCCAATTCCGATAACCAGGACACCCGCCAGAGCAAAACGCATTCCCGCGAATACGATCTGGCTTGCCACATCCTCCGCCGCGATGGAAAACAACTCATATCCCACCTTGACACACGGAAACGCGCTGCCCCACAACGCACAGCATAAAAATGCCGTCAGACAAACCATCCAGGTCCTGGTCAGCAAATTTTTTTGTTTCTGATTCACACTTCTTTCCGTCCTTTCTGTTTGGAGTGCATCGACTGCTAAATAACCAAGTGAAGGTGGTCGTTTTTTGGCAGTCGATGTACTGACACTCAAATACCCCGCAGCAAGCTACGGGGCATCAGATTTACAGCGCAGCGGGAACTCCCGACAACAGGTCAGGAATCCCCGTCACAGCAGTCTTATTCAGTGTATCACAGATTTGCCGTCCGGATCTGTTTTAGAACAGTCCGGAAATCTTTCCATCCTCATCGACGTCGATACGAACTGCAGCCGGAACTTTCGGCAGACCCGGCATGGTCATGATCTCGCCGGTCAGGGCTACGATAAAGCCTGCGCCTGCGGAAATCTTCAGGTTGCGTACGGTTACTTCGAAATCGGTCGGAGCGCCCAGCTTCGTCTGGTCGTCGGTCAGGCTGTACTGTGTCTTCGCAACACAGATCGGGCAGTTGCCGAATCCCAGGTCTTCCAGCTGTTTTGCCTGTTTCTGCGCGTTTGCAGTCAGGACAACTCTCTTTCCGCCGTATACTTTCTGTACGATCTGGTTCAGCTTGTCCTCAATGCTGCCTTCCAGCTCGTAGGAATAGGTGAATCCATCGTTCGGCTCCTCGCACAGACGGATTACTTCCTCAGCCAGAGCGATACCGCCTTCGCCGCCTTTCGCCCATACTTCAGACAGTGCAACGTTTACGCCCAGCTCTTTACATTTTGCTTCTACCAGATCAAGCTCTGCCTTGGTATCGGTCGGGAATGCGTTGATTGCAACAACACATGGCAGATGGTATACGTTTCTGATGTTGCTTACATGTTTCAGCAGGTTCGGCATACCTTTTTCCAGTGCTTCAAGGTTTTCATTGTTCAGTTCTGCTTTCGGAACGCCGCCGTTGTATTTCAGCGCTCTTACGGTCGCTACGATAACAACTGCATTCGGTTTCAGGCCTGCCATACGGCATTTGATATCCAGGAACTTCTCAGCGCCCAGATCCGCGCCGAATCCAGCCTCGGTGATCGCATAATCGCCAAGCTTCAGAGCCATCTTTGTTGCTGTTACAGAGTTACATCCGTGAGCGATGTTTGCGAATGGTCCGCCGTGTACGATCGCCGGTACATGCTCCAGAGTCTGTACCAGGTTTGGTTTCAGAGCGTCTTTCAGCAGTGCGCACATAGCGCCTTCTGCGTGAAGGTCACCTGCAGTAACCGGTTTCTGCTCGGAAACTTTTCCGTAAGTATATCCAATGATAATTCTGGACAGTCTTTCTTTCAGATCTTTGATATCGTTTGCCAGACACAGAACTGCCATGATCTCGGAAGCAACGGTGATGTCATAGCCGTCTTCTCTCGGCATTCCGTTGGTTCTTCCGCCAAGTCCGTCTACCACGTTTCTAAGCTGACGGTCATTCATATCCACACATCTTCTCCATGTGATCTTACGTGGGTCGATGTTCAGCTCATTGCCCTGGAAAATATGGTTATCAATCATCGCTGCCAGCAGGTTGTTTGCCGCGCCGATCGCATGGAAGTCACCGGTGAAATGCAGGTTGATGTCTTCCATAGGAACAACCTGTGCGTATCCGCCGCCGGCTGCACCGCCCTTAACGCCGAATACCGGGCCAAGGGATGGCTCACGAAGCGCTACCATAACGTTCTTTCCAAGCTTCTGCATAGCGTCAGCCAGACCTACGGTGGTCGTGGTCTTTCCTTCTCCTGCCGGAGTCGGGTTGATCGCTGTTACCAGAATCAGTTTTCCGTCCTTTTTATCTGTCTTCTTCAGGAAATTGTAATCGATCTTCGCTTTGTACTTTCCGTACTGCTCCAGGTATTCCTCGTCAATGCCCGCTTTCTCCGCGATTTTGGTAATCGGCTCCATGGTACATTCCTGTGCAATTTCGATGTCTGATTTGTAGCCCATAGTTATCCTTCTCCTTTCATTGTCCGCTATGATGACGAAAAAAATAGCAACAAATGTAAAGCTGTTACACTTGTTGCCCAGACGGTCGGCGTTTTCTGAGATTCTGCCTCCCCCAGTGGTTTTTCCACGTTATTTCCGTCAGTCAACAGAACTCCTTTGTTATGAGGTCATTTTATCACAACTGGTCAAATGTTTCAATTAATAAATAAAAATTTAACAATTTTTAGGCAATCTGCGAAAACATTATCCGAATCTTTGTCTATTTTGAAACCACGGTCTCGAAGGGCAAATGATCCTCTGCTTTTTCCTATCTATCCGTTTTTTTGTAAATTTACACAAATGGTAGTTTTTATAAATCGATACAGGATGTTCTTTATTTTCTGAATGGAAATTAGTTTATTTTGATGAAAATAGCAGATTTTTTTGTCTGTTATGCACAAGTTGTTGATGTTTTACAGCTAATTGTGGTATACTTATAGATATATAATAACTGCAGTTTTCCGCCTGTCGGAACTGTTGATTAACGATGAAAGGAGTGTAAATCATATGGAACAAAAGCAGATTGTCGCCCGCACAAAAGGTGTGCTGGAAGTGGACGGCCTGCGTTTTAAGGATCTGGATGGTACCGGTGAACTGAAGCCTTATGAGGATTGGCGTCTTTCTCCGGAAGAGCGTGCCAAAGACCTTGTCGGACGTATGACCGATGAGGAAAAAGCAGGAATGCTGATCATCAACAGCCAGCCGATGGGTATCTCTTCCAAGCCCGGCCAGCCTACCAGCCATAACGGTGTTCTTGCCGAGGCTCACGAAGAAGTTATGATGCGCGGTCATAAAAATATGCAGTATCCGACCACCTACAAACTTGCCACCCGCCATATCCGTCACTTTATTGTACGTGAAAACGCTTCCGCCAGCCAGCTGGCTGAGTGGGTCAATGCGATGCAGGAAGTGTGCGAAGGTACACGGCTCGGTATCCCCTGCCTGGTTACCGCAAACTCGAAAAACGAAAGCTCGGATGTTCATTACAGCGCCGAGGAGGAAAACAATAAATTTACGACTTTCCCCGGTACGCTGGGACTTGCCGCTTCCAGAGATATGGATCTGATCGACCGGTTTGCCCAGATTGTCCATGACGAGTTTTATGCGGCAAATATCCGCAAAGGCTATATGTACATGGCGGACTGTGCCACAGATCCCCGCTGGTTCCGTACCTACGGTACTTTCGGCGAGGAACCGGAACTGATCAGTGAGATCATCACCCGTGTGATCCGCGGAATCCAGGGAGAGCAGGTGGACGAAAACAGTATCGCCCTCACCACAAAGCATTTCCCGGGCGGCGGCGCAAGGGAAAACGGATTTGATCCCCATTATGCCAAGGGCAAATACAACTGCTACGCAACCCCCGGAAGTATGGAAACCTATCATCTGCCGGGCTTCCGCGCAGCCATCGCGGCGGGCACATCCTCGATCATGCCTTATTACGCGATACCGTCCAACGCGAAATCCAGCTTCCCGCAGAACGGAGCGGAGGCTTTCGACGAAGAGATCGCGTTTGCCTACAACAACCAGTTTATCAACGGCACGCTCCGCGGGGAGATGGGCTTTACCGGCATTGTAAACTCCGATACCGGCGTTCTGTCCGGCATGGCGTGGGGCGCGGAGGAATATTCCAAAGCCGGCCGCGCGGCGAGAGTCCTGAAAGCCGGTACAGATATGGTATCCGGCGAGGATGATCCGGCTCCTTTTGTGGAAGCCATCCGCAATGGTTTTGTAGACAAGGAAACCGTAGACCGGGCGGTATGCCGTCTGCTGGTAGAATTTTTCCGTCTCGGACTGTTTGAGAATCCGTATGTGGATGTGGAGACAGCCGATGCGCAGGTCAACACCGAAGCAAGCCGCGCTGTTGCCTACAAAGCACATCAGGAAAGCGTGGTACTGCTGAAGAACCACAACTCCGTGCTGCCTCTGACCGCAGAAAAACTGGCGGGTAAAAAAGTATACGTCGAGATGATGATGCGTACGGAATATACCAAAGAAGAACTGGACAACCTGCCAATGACAGGCATCAAGTTTGACCCCAAACAGACCATCGCAGATTTTTCCAAGGCAGTGCGCAAAGATCACCCGGATTGGAATTTCGTGGATGATTACCATGACGCAGATATCGCGCTTCTGCTCCTGAAACCTGCCAGCGGCAGCTATTTCGCGGCAACGGAAGGTTATCTGGAGCTGAATCTGTGCAAGGAAACAGGAATCGATGTAGAACATATCCGCGCGATCCGCGACGCAGTGCCGCAGGTCATCATGCATGTCAACCTGAACCTGCCATATCTGCTTGCCAATGTGGAACCGCTGGCAGACGCTGTCACGGTAGGATTTGACACCTTCTCCAGGGCGGCGATCGATGTCATCAGCGGCGCGGCGAAACCGACAGGACGGATGCCGATCACCCTGCCCGGCAGCGACGCAGCCATCGCGGTGGATGAGAACGGCGTGTGCGCAAGCCCCAACGATGTACCTGGCTATGACAAGGCAAAATATATGAAAGACGGCCTTACTTATGCATACCGGGACAGCGACGGCAACGAATACCTGTACGGCTTCGGCCTTACTTATTAAAATGAAACCTTTATTTAAAAGTTTACCTTACAAATTTCAAAAAATCTAGGAGGAATGATTGAATGGTAGATTTAAAAGCAAAACCGTATTACCTTTCTGACGAAGACATCAAATGGGTGGAGGATACCATCGCAGGAATGACCGACGAGGAAAAAGTCGGACAGCTGTTTGTCAACATGGTAACCGACTTTACTCCGGAAGGAATCAAGAAAGTGGCTGACACTTATCATCCGGGCGCACTCCGTTACCACAACAAATCTGCGGAAGAACTCTGGGATATGGTAAACACCTTCCAGAACTGCAGCAAAATCCCGCTTCTGGTAGCTTCCAACTGTGAGGCCGGCGGAAACGGCGGCGTCGGCGGCGGTACCGGCGTATCCTGCGGCGCGGCGACAGCGGCTTCCCGCAATCCTGACGTTGCATACAAGGCTGCAAAAGTCGGCGGCACCGAGGCGATGGCAATCGGTTCCAACTGGAATTTCGCTCCGATCGTTGACCTTCTGCAGAACTGGCGCAACACCATCGTACAGACACGTTCCTTCTGCGCGGATCCGGACCGCACCATCGAATATGCAAAAGCGTTCATCAAAGGCACCGAAGAATGCAACATGGCTACCACCATCAAACACTTCCCGGGTGACGGAACTGAGGAAAACGACCAGCATCTGATGATGGGCGTCAACGATCTGGACTGTGATACCTGGATGGAGACATTCGGAAAGGTATACAAAGAACTGATCGACGCAGGTGTTAAGACCATCATGGCAGGACACATCGCTCAGCCGGCATGGCAGCGCAAACTGGCCGGCCGTGACCTGGACGACCACGAGATTCTTCCGGCAACTTTGTGTCCGGAACTGATCACCGGGCTGCTGAAGGAAAAACTGGGCTTCAACGGTCTGGTAGTCACCGATGCCAGCCATATGATCGGTATGTTCGGCGCTATGCCGCGTTCTCAGCAGGTACCTGCGGCAATCGCGGCAGGCTGTGACATGTATCTGTTCTTCAACGATATCGAAGAAGATTTCGGCTACATGATGGCGGGATACAAGAACGGCGTGATCACCGAAGAGCGTATGCAGGATGCCCTGAGACGTATCCTCGGCGTAAAGGCAAGCATCGGCCTGCACAAGAAACAGGCAGAGGGAACCCTGATGCCGCCGAAGGAAGGCATCAGCGTTGTAGGATGCGAAGAGCACAAGAAGATCGCAAAAGAGTGTGCGGATCAGTTCATCACTCTCGTAAAAGATACACAGAACATGCTGCCGCTGAATCCGGACAAGCAGAAACGCGTGCGCGTTTACTTCCTGGAAGGCGACGGACGTGTTGTGGCCGGCAAACTGATCAAAGACGATTCCGGCGCAAAGACAAAAGCATACCTGATCAAAAAGCTTGAGGAGCGCGGTTTCATCGTAGAAGATGGAGACGCTGTTGCAGCTAAGGGAAGCATGGAGAAATTCATGGAAAACACTGACGCTGTTCTGGTATTCATCGACCAGGTCGGCTTCGCTCAGTACAACACCATGCGTGTGAAATGGACCATGCCGGGTCAGCAGCCATGGTATGTACGCCAGGTACCGACCGCATTCATCAGCCTGTATCTGCCGAACTACCTGATCGACCTGACCATGAGCCGTACCTATGTAAACTGCTATCAGGATACTCCGCAGGTTCTCGATTCTCTGATCGAAAAACTCTGCGGCGACAGCCCGTTCCAGGGTACTCCGGAAGAGAATGTATGGTGCGGACGCTGGGATACAAAACTTTAATAGCATAATCGGGTGAACCCATAAAAAAGAACCCTGCGGCCTGTATTTCAACAGATCGCGAGGTTCTTTCATTGTGCCGCCACTGGCGGCACATTTTTTCTCATAGATTCCGGAATACCCACAGATCCCGGATCTGGCTTTGTATACGATCAAACTCCCACAGTTTTTCAGAATTTTCCCGGTTATTGGGATCGTTCACCTTGATCTTTCCATTCTCATAACCGGTCAGGACAATGAAATGCCCCGTTGTCGTAAAATCCCCCGGTCCCATAACTGCCACGATGGGATTGTTCACTTCCAGGTTGGCAATCACCCGTTCCTCATCCAGCGGAATCTCCGTCACATCAAAGCCCAGCTCTTTTCCTCCCTCCGAAAAGAGCGCCCATGCCGAACCGCTGCCCTCCACAGCGTAGCCATGAGAAGCCGCAAACTCACCCATCCACCGGGGCGTCATGGAAGTATCTCCCGTCAGGTAAATCGCTGCCATCGAAAGACAGGTGGGACCGCAGCCGGACAGTCCAAAAAGATTTCCCGCATATTCTCCATAGCCCCACCGCTGATCCCACTGCATCAGAAGCGGTACCGACGATGTATCCAGACCGCTCAGATCATCCGACGGAGGATTGTCCTTCACCAATGGATATTCAAACACAAACTGCTCCGTCTCCGGATTGCGCTGATAGAGATCGATCAGTTTCTCCGGATACTCAGAGACAGAAATCCCATGCGCCCGTGCATACTGCCGAAGCCTGGCGGAAGACCCGCTCAGCGGCAGTGCGTCCCTGAGTCCTAAAAACAGTGTCAACGCCAGCACACAGATCAAAACCACGGGAACCAGCCGCCGTATCCGTCTCCTTCTCCGTCTTCTCCTTCTGCCCCGTGAAACCACGGCTGTCTCCCTTCTTATGTCTGTGCGTCTCATATCCACTCATCCTTTCTGCTGTAACAGTTCCGCCAGTGAACTCTTACTTTCCGCTTTCAAACGCCGCCTCATTCCGGCAATCCTATAACAGTCAGCCAACTGATCTGTTACGCGATTATCATAGCAGAAAGGAACTTGTCTTTTTCGCAGATTCCCCCACGAAAGTACACGTTTTTCCCCACGAAAATTTTAAAAATTTCTTAACTTCTTCTCCCCATAACAAAAAACGCCCCGGCGCATCTTGCCAAAAGCAATGTTCAAACACGCTCTAAGACACGCCGGGGCAGCTTTCTCCCTCTCAAAGCACTACAGTAAACGTCACCTGCCCGTCGGAACTCTCCGCCGAGATTGTTCCCCCGTGCAGTTCCACAATTTCCTTTGCAATCGCCAGCCCAAGCCCCGCGCCGCCGCTTCGCGTCGCCCTGGCGCTGTCCAGCCGGAAAAACTGATCGAAAATCCGCTCCAGCTTATCCTCCGGAATCGTTACTCCAAAGTTCTGGACCGACAGATACAGTCTGCCTTCCTGCTGCCGCAGACGGATATTGATATCCCCGCCCGGCTGGCTGTAGCTCACCGCATTGCGCAGAAGATTGTCAAACACCCTCTGCAGTTTGTCCGGATCGCACTCGTAAAAAACATCCGGCGGCACGTCCAGCCTGCACTCCAGCTCCTTTTCCGCAAGCATCGGTCCAAATTCAAAGACCGTCTGCTCCAGCATCCTGGACAGATTGATCCTGCTCAATTCCAGAGTCAGATGCGTCAGGCTGAACCGGGTAATCTCAAAGAATTCATTGATCAGATCCTCCAGCCGTTCCGCCTTGTCCAGTGAAACGGAAAGATACTTCTTCTGCAGCTTCGGCGAGATCTCTTCCTCGTCATTGAGCAGCGTCAGGTATCCGATCACCGAAGTGAGCGGCGTCTTCAAGTCATGAGCCAGATATACGACCAGGTCATTTTTCCGCTGCTCCGCTTCCCTGGCGGCTCTCTGGCTGTTCTGGATCTGCAGGCGGACAGAATCCAGATATACCTCGATCGGCTTCAATTCCTCGGACAGCGGAGCGTCCTGCTCCCTTCCAAGGAAAAGATTCTCCGACGCCGTCACAAGTTCATCCAGATAGGCACAGGCTTTCTTGATATAATAACAGCCAAGCCCCAGCGCCCCTCCGCCCGCATAGACCGGAAGAAGAAACGCCCAGAAACGTTCCAGCAGGTGAACCAACTGATAGAACGTCTCATATCCATACCAGATACGGCTTTGATAATATAAATAAGCGAGCACAAACACTGCGGCGCCGACTGCCAGATACAGCAGGTAGAAAAAAACAAACCGCTGAACCAGCTGCTTGCGCAGACGCTGGGAAAGTTCTCTCAATTCCGTTTTATTCAATCTGATACCCCACTCCCCACACTGTTTTAATATATTTTGGTTTCCGCACGGAATCGTGCATTTTTTCCCGGATGCGGCCGATATGCGTCATCACCGTATTGTTGCTGTCCAAAAATTTTTCGCCCCAGACCTTTTCAAAAATCTCCTCCGAGGACAGCACGCGCCCCCGGTTTTCACACAGATACCAGAGAATGGAAAACTCAATGGGCGTCAGCGACAGCTCCTTTCCGTTCAACGTACACTTGTGGGTGGCTTTGCTGATGGAAAGCCCGCGGATATCGATGGTATCCTCCTCTTCCACCGCTTCCGCCGCTCCCTCCGGGCGGTTATACGTTTCATAGCGCCGGAACTGCGTCTTTACTCTCGCCAGCAGCTCCAGCGGATTGAACGGCTTGGTGATATAATCATCCGCGCCGATGGTCAGTCCCATAATTTTATCCAGATCCTCAGATTTCGCCGTGAGCATAATTACCGGATAAAAATGTTTTTCCCGGATCTTTCTGCAAATAGAAAACCCGTCAATATCCGGGAGCATAACGTCGAGGATCGCCATCGAAAGTTCTTCTTCCTCCACGCACCGGACCGCATCCGTCCCATTGTCACACTTGATAACCTCCCAGCCTTCCCCGGCAAGGTAAACCTCGATCAGATCGGCAATCGCCTGCTCATCATCCACAACCAGAATCTTTTTTCCCACGTCTGTCACCTCTCTCAAGTAATTCACTGCCTTCAGTATAACCCATGACGGCGTTCTTGACAATGGAGTGAAATGACCGGACGAAAGCAAAAAAAATCCCTGAGCGGGTGACTCAGGGATTTTTTCGTCCGCCTGCAGCAAAGGCTGACTTGTTACTTCTGTTTTTTACATAGACTTCCGTTCCGCAATTTCCGCCATCTTCGCCTCATTCAGGCGGGTATCGCCATGCACGCGGCTGTAAGACAGATAACCGTTCATCCGGTCGATCTTGGTCAGGTTTTTGGAACCGCAGACCGGGCAGACATCCATTTCCAGCTCTTCATGACCGCAGTCATCACAGTAAGCAAGGGAAAGGTTCACGCCTTCATAATATCCCAGATCCATCGCACGGCGGATCAGCGTCTTGATCGCGCCTTTGTTGTAGCCCACCGGATAGCGGACATACTGGATCTTTCCTCCATTGCACAGTTCCCAGAATCTTCCTTCCAGATCCTGTTTCTGGATCGGGGTCAGGTCTTCCGTCACATGGCAGTGGAAGCTGTTGCTCACATACGGACGGTCGGATACGTTGCGGATAATTCCGTATTTTTTGCGGAACTGTTCCACCTGAAGTCCGCACAGGGACTCTGCCGGAGTTCCGTAGATTGCGTACAGAATGCCGTCTTCTTTTTTATACTGGTTGACCTTTTCGTTGATATATTTCAGGGTATCCAGCGCAAACTGTCCGTCTTCCGCGATGGATTTTCCATTGTACAGTTCCTGCAGCTCGTTCAGCGCCGTAATTCCAAAGGATGCGGTCATCGCCTTCAGCAGAGGACGGATCTTGTCGGACGGCTTCAGATTGCCGCCGTAGAAACCTCCCTCGCAGTATGCCAGCGGGTTGGTGGAAGCACGCATTTCTCCGAGATAATCATACGTTCTCTTATGGAGATCACGGATCATTTCCAGATAGAAATCCAGGACCTCATGGAAATCACGGTTCTCCGCACGGGATTTTGCCAGGATCATCGGCAGATGCAGGGAAACAGCTCCGATATTGAAGCGTCCCACAAACACCGGCTTATCCTGATCATCCGCCGGCTCCATGCCTCCGCGCTCAAACCACGGGCTCAGGAACGCACGGCATCCCATCGGGCTGATCACGCGGCCGTACTTCTGGTACATGCTGGAGATATATCCTTCTCCGCTCATGGACAGCCAGTCCGGATACATGGTCTTTGCGGAACAGTCCACGCCCGCCTCAAAAACATCCTCACAGATGCATCCTGGACCGTGGATCGCTTTGTCATACAAGAATACGATCTTCGGGAAAAGCACCGGCTTTTTATGGCCTTTTTTGCCCTGTCCTCCCTTGTGTACTTCCAAGAGGGAGATGGAGATCATCTTCTCAAACATTTCGGTTCCAAGTCCCAGCGTCACGGTGACAAACGGGTAGTCTCCGCGGGAAGAACCTACGGTATTCAATTTGTATTCAATACCCTGCCATCCCTGGTCACACTCGCGGCGAACCTTGTCCATCGCGTATTCCACCGCTTTTTCTTCGCGTCCTTCCCAGGATGGATCGGAGTATTTCAAAAACTCCTGTACATAATGGTCATAGCTCTTCTGTGCGTACGGCGCCAGGATCTTATCCACCTCCGGCACAGTAAATCCGCCGTACTGCTGTGCCGCCGTACTCAGCACGATATCTCCCATGACGTCAAATGCGGTATCCAGGCTCTTGGGCTCGTTATACCATACATTTCCCATCTCAAATCCGCCTTTTAACACGTTTGCCACGTCAAACAGACAGCAATTCATCGTATCCAGACGTGCGGACTGGTCATGGATGTAAATATAACCGTCCTTGCATGCCTGAAGCTCATTCCGGTTCATGAAAAACTTGCGGTACAGTTCCTTGTTCAGTTCGTTGAAGATCAGGCTTCGCTTGGTAGCGACAAGAGCGCTGTCCGTATTAGCGTTGCTCTTGTCCCCGATGTAGCGGATGGACTGACTCTTCGTATATACTTCATCCATCATGTGGATGAAATCCGTCTTGTAATTTCTGTAATCACGGTAGCTCTTGGCAACTGCCGGATTTACCTTTTCCAGCGCGCCCTCTACGATGTTGTGCATGTCTGCGATCGGTATCTCTTCCTTGCCCAGAGCCTTTGCATGCTCCGTTGCAAACTGGCAGATGAATGAGATTTCTTCGTCGGAGAAAGTATATAAAATTCTCTGTGCAGACTTATTGACTGCGCGGACGATCTTCTGCGCGTCAAAGCCTTCCCTGGTGCCGTCTTTCTTGATGATATATATCATGCTCTCCCTCCAATACTATATCTTGTGTATTTCTTTTTTTTCATCACAATATGTATTACACATTGTAGCATCCTTTCCTGGAAAAAGAAAGGACTATTTCTCCTTTCCGGGATTTTCAGCATATTGCACGAAATGAGAGAGAATCGGTTTCGACGGTCTTCTCCGGGTTTTCAGCATGGAAACAACATTTACGGCGGGACAGCGGACTGTGAATTTTTCACAAAATCCGGAAATGAAAGGTAACAGCTCAGCCAACGGAACTGTGACGATTAAAGATGGATTTCTCCCTCGAAAACGATTTCTGCGGGACCGGTCATGTAAACCAGATCTTCCTGGCGGTCCCATTCGATGGTCAGGTCGCCGCCGAGAAGCTTGACGGTTACCGGACCTTCTTTGACCCACTGGTTCCACAGGGAGGCTACGGCTACGGCGCAGGCGCCGGTTCCGCAGGCAAGGGTTTCTCCGCTGCCGCGCTCCCAGACGCGCATCTGTACGGTGTGGTCATCCAGGACTTTGATAAATTCGGTGTTTACCCGGTCCGGAAAACAGCTGTGGTGTTCGAACTGTGGTCCGATTTTTTCGATTTCCATGGTCTCAAGATCTCCGTCATAAGGTACGACGGCGTGTGGATTGCCCATGGAAATTCCAGTCATTTCCCAGGTTTTTCCGGCTGCTTCGATTTTTTCTGATTTTACCTCTTCTTTGTCTGTCAAAATGGGGATTTTTTTTGCACAGCGTTCCGGTTTTCCCATGTTGACACGGATCTTTACGGCTTTTCCGTCTTCGATCGTCAGATCCAGATATTTGATCCCGCTTTTCGTCTCTACAGAGATCTGGGTTTTGTCTGTCAGACCGTAATCGTACACGTATTTTCCGACACAGCGGATCCCGTTGCCGCACATGGCTCCTTCGGAACCGTCCGCGTTGTACATTGCCATCCGGAAATCCGCCTGGTCAGACGGGCAGATCAGGATCAGACCGTCGGAACCGATGCCGAAATGACGGTCACTGACGATTTTCGCCGTTTCTGACGGATTCTTCACCTCCTCTTTCAGACAGTTGACATATACATAATCGTTTCCGATTCCCTGCATTTTCGTAAACTTCATGACATTTCCTCCTCGTATAATATCTCTTACAGATCGACATTCTTTAAAGTTGTGAAAAGAACACCTCATGCAATGCCAGTTTCACCTTATCAAAATCACCCCATTCCGGACACTGGACAGCGATCGCCAGACCTTTCTCAGGCAATACCGTCGTCACCTGTCCGAAAGCTCCATCAGCCCGGTATGCCTTTGGATAGGGCGAACACCAGAACTGATATCCATAGCCGCACCGCCAGATGTCACCGTTTTCTGTCTGAGGCGTCTCAATCTGTTTTCTGGTAGCTTCCAAAACCCATTTGGAATCAAGCAATCTCTCTCCCTGCCACTTTCCATCTGCCAGATACAACTGTCCCAATTTCATCATATCCGTCAAACGCATATACATTCCGCCGCCGCCAATGGGATGTCCCATCGGGTCACTTTCCCATTGAGGCCAGCCCTGGCCCAGTTTCTGAAACAAACGCGGGTACAGGTATGCTGCCAGATTCTCGCCCACCGCTTTCTCCACCATCCGGCCAGCCAGGATACTGTCGGCCGTCGAGTATTCAAAAGCAGTTCCCGGCGTCTGTTCCATCGGCAGATGCATCATGTATTCCATGTAATCGGGAAATCCAACTCCCCGACGACGATCATCTCCCATTAAATACGCATGGCCAAAACCACTGGACATCGTCAGCAGATCTCTCAGCGTAATCTGTAAAAGCCGAGGATCCGGATCTTCCGGCACATATTCCGGAAAGTAATCCGTCAGACGATCTTCCAACGTCAGACGCCCTTCTGCCAGTGCCATCCCAACTGCTGTGACCATGTAGCTTTTGGTATGAGAATAGATATTTCTTGCATGATCAGGTACAAAATGATGCTCCATCAGTACACGTTTTTCATCCGCCACGGCAACTGCTTCCACGAACAACTGTTGCTCTTTGACGTATGCGACAAAATCCTGAAACAAATTTTTTACATGCATTGAGATTTCCTCCCGATTTTTTATTAGTCCCCGTTTTTCAGCAGACGATTAAGTTGAAGTCCCTGTAACTCTTATTTTATACTGATTTATGCCCTATCTCAATAACTTTTAAAAAAAGGTTCGTCTGCCACCAGCTGGTCAAGAAGATTCTGAAATTCTTCAGGAGTTTTATAAGCATCCGGATCAAATTCTTCACCTGTAATATCTTCAAGCGCCGTTTTATTATAAATCATTCCCGCAGATTCAACGCAGAACGGGAAACCGTAAACAGCATCACCGATCTTCACGCCCATTGCCTCTCCGCCATCTTTCATCCATTCCCGATCAGACAAATCGAGGAAATCTTCTTCTCCCATTTCTTTTACATTATTCGGATCCACAATTGCCAATACCGGAGGATCCCCGGCCGCATATCTCTGCGCCAGTGTATCTCCGGGCGAATCCGTTTGATACACTTCAAATTCTACACCATGCTTTTCTCCCCACTCTGCAGTAACTTCTTCCAATGCGCTCTCCAATTCCGGTTTTGAATTCATTACTGTCAGTGTGATTCCGCCATAATCCGTTCCTTCACCTTCGGAAGAACCCTCGCTTTCCGTTGAAGCCGATTGTGTGTCAGACGTTTCATCCGAAACTGATGAAGATGATGATTCTGAAGAAGCTTCTCCACCACACCCGCTTAAAATACTGGTTCCCACCATCATAGTCATCAGAACTGCAAGTATTTTTCTGTATTTCGTAATGTTCCTCCTTTATTAAAACGTTTATATTTATTTTGTGCGCACCATTTTTTATGTAGCATAATAATATATCTTCTTTATATATTTTGTTAATATATCTTTTTATTATTCATATTTTTTATTTATATTGCACATTAATTTTTTATTTGTTTTAGCCATGTTTAATATATTTTTTGCTGTATACTGATTTACTTTTTTAGTAAACGTTTTCATTTTATTGATTTATTCTCCCGATTACAAGTTGCGCCAAACGGACGGGTCAAATTTTATTCTTGCATTATTCCAAAAGCTGTGCTATACTCCAGAAGCATAACAAAGGTGTTGAATCGCTTCGGCGGATTCGGCACCTTTTTTATTTTCTATTTTCCGGGATTCTCCCGGCGCGGATTCAGAAAGGGCCCTTCCGGATCTGCCAAAACAGGTGTTGGTATGAGGAGGAATAATTATGAATACAGGTGATACTGCTTTTGTGCTGCTCTGTGCGGCGTTTGTATTTTTCATGACACCGGGACTGGCATTCTTTTACGGAGGTCTTGTCCGCAGAAAAAATGTCTGCAACACGATGATGGCATGCGTATCAATCATGGGACTTTCCATTGTCATGTGGGCTCTGTTCGGATATTCGCTGGCCTTCGGCGGCAACCATTTGGGGATCATCGGAGATTTCCGCTGGTTCGGCCTGAACGGCGTCGGCATGGAAACCGGTCCTTACGCAGAAAATCTTCCGCATCTGGTCTTCTGCGCCTTTCAGATGATGTTTGCCATGATCACACCGGCTCTGATCACAGGTTCCCTGGTGGGCCGTATGAAATTCAAAGCACTGTTTCTGTTCACAGCCCTGTGGTCGCTGGTCGTCTATTACCCTCTGGCGCATATGGTATGGGGAGAGGGCGGTTTTCTCGCCGCAATCGGTTCTGTGGATTTTGCCGGCGGAAACGTCGTACACATCAGCTCCGGCGTCAGCGCTCTTGTCCTTGCGCTCCTTCTTGGAAAACGCCGCGGATATGAACACATGACCTACAGGATCCACAATATACCTTTTGTCGTTCTCGGTGCCTCCATGCTCTGGTTCGGATGGTTCGGTTTTAACGCCGGAAGCGCCCTGGCTGCCGACGGCCTCGCCGCCCATGCATTTATGACCTCGGGAATCTCCGCTGCGTCCGCACTGCTTTCCTGGATGCTGATCGATGTGATCAAAAACGGCCGTCCAACGCTGGTCGGCGCTTCCACAGGACTTGTGGTTGGTCTCGTGGCAATCACACCGGGGGCCGGGTTCGTTCCCGTCTGGGCTTCTTTTGTCATCGGTTTCCTGGTCAGCCCGATCTGCTACTGCGGCGTTGCCATCGTCAAAAAGAAGCTGAAAATCGATGACGCGCTGGATGCCTTTGGCTGCCATGGCATCGGCGGAATCTGGGGAGGCATCGCCACCGGTCTGTTTGCTCAGAGTTCCATCAACGATACCGCCCGCTGGGACGGACTCATCTTCGGCGACTTCCGCCTGTTTGCCGCGCAGCTGGCAGGCATTCTGATCACCATTGCGTTCGCAGTCATCGGTACACTGATCTGTGTAGCGATCGTCAGAATTTTTACCCCGCTGCGGGTGGATCAGAAAGAAGAACAGATCGGACTGGATCTCTCCCAGCACGGAGAAAGCGCTTATCCAAGCTTCAACGGCCTGGATCAGTAACATCGAATGATAGAAAAAGGAAGGAAGCGTGGAACCATGTTAATTAAGATAGAAGCAATTGTCAGAGAAGAAAAATTTGAAGAGGTCAAAGAAGCCCTCGCACGCATAGAAGTGAATGGCATCACCGTATCTCAGGTTATGGGATACGGGATCCAGCGGGGCTATCAGGAAGTCGTACGCGGGCTGGACGTGGAGGTACAGATGCATCCCAAGATTAAATTCGAGATCGTCGTATCCTCCGAAGAATGGGAACAGAAAGTGATTGACACGATCTGTAAATCCGCTTATACCGGAGAAGTGGGAGACGGAAAAATTTTCACCTACGAAATCCGTTCGGCCAGAAAAATCCGCACCGGCGAGACCGGCTATGAAGCCATTCAGACAACCGCCGCAAGTTAATATCTTCCCAAAATATGAAAGCGAATGGCAGGGAGCATATCAATTACATTCCCTGCCATTCGCTTTCATCATTTGTTCTGAGAGCTTTCTGCCGTTTCACTTTTCCAAAATCGTAAAGTTATTACGCGCCAAGATTCTTCTCAAATTCCTCATTCAGCTGATTCTGATAAGCCTCATCGAAGCTTCCGTCCATCAGTTTCTCAACCGCCTGAGACATTCTCTCCCAGCTTTCCTTTTCTTTCGTTACAAGGATCGGATAGTAGAACACACCGTTCTTCTGAGCTGCCGCCCGGTCTCCCGGTGCGTCGCCGATCATCAGGACTTTGGTCTTGTCGTATCCGTAGGTCAGAAGTTTGGCAATGCAGGCTGCCTTGGAACCTGCGTTCTGTGCCAGGACAACATCCACATGGGGAAGGATTCCATGTTTCTCCCACTCTTCCATCACAGCATCCAGGTTCGCAGAGGAAACGATCGCGATATCCGCGCGCTCATGTGCCCAGGCAATGGCTTCTTTTGCTCCCGGAAACGGCTTCTTCTCTTCTTCCGGCAGTTCACGGATTCTCTGGTTTACACTCTCGGACCAGCTCAGCGCTTTCTTCAGAGCGATGCTTCCCGTCTTCTCCGCCTCTTTCGCGATGGCGCCGTTGGACAGCTCGTCCGCTTCCTCCGCCCATTTTACCAGAGTATCCACATCCTCGATCACGGTTCCGCTGTCGTTGACTTCCTTCAGTACCTTTGCAAGTGCTTTGAAACGATTGATGCCCCTGGTCATGGAATACAGGTTCACCTGATTCCAGCGGAAAAGAAGCTTTTCTTCCTGCTCTTTCAATCCCCACTCTTCGATCATGCAGGGACCGAAGCAACGAAAATGCTTGATATCCATGGTATCCATCGCACATCCGTCCGAATCGATGCAGATGAGGAAATCTTTTGTTTTTGCGAATCCTTCATATGGATCTTTTACTGCTGTTCCCATATTTCTTTTACCTCCTACTACTGTCTGAACTGTTACCATTTGTACACTTTTTTTCTGTAATTACAGCTTACCCCAAAAAGAGGAAAAAGAAAAGACTTGAAATTACTTTGAAATCAGATGAATTTTTGTTATACTATATTTCAGTATAATATCGTTATACTTTATCTGAATATCATTCATATGACAGTATACATATAATAAGAAAGGATTTTTATGAACAAAGAAAATTTGAATCTGTTTCAGCAGATCGTACAGGCACATAACATCACCTGCACGATCGTTGAGAAGGATTTCTCCAATCTGTACAAGACAGATCTGGAACTGCGCTACAAACTGTATTCCGACTACGACTACAGCGATTTCCGGGATTACCTGCTCAGGAACTGCAAGCCCGGGCATATCCTTAAAATTTACGATGAGTTCAGCCTGATCTCCTACGCTTTGTGTCTGCCCCCTTCTTCCGAAACCTCTTCCGGTCCCACCTCTGCCGTGCCCAGTACCGGCAGCGAGACCGGCGGTCCTGAGGACACCGGCGAACCGGTGACAGAATCTGACGGTTCCATTTCCGATATGGGAATCGTCACCACAGACAATACTTACCTTGTGGCGGGTCCTGTACTGAAAGAACCATGTACCCTGGCAGATATCCAGAAGATCATGTTCAAAAACAAACTGCCGGATATGCTCTACAAAGATCTGTCCGCCTTTTACGCCAAACTTCCCGTTCCTCCCAACACAAAAACGTTGGAGGCGACGCTGCTGGTGATCGCAGAAAACCTGTTTTCCGAAAAATACGATCTTCAGGAGCCCCTGGGATTCTCCAGCATCACCTTTGATTCCAGCTCCGCGTTCCGCCGTCTGAATCAGGATCCAAGCCTTGCGATCAGCAGCATTGAAGAACGTTACGAACTGGAAAATCAGTTCCTCGATATGATTTCCACCGGAAATTACAACGCCGCAGCCCGCCTGTATGCGAAGCTGAACAATTACAGAATCACACCACGCAATCCCAACTCGATCCTGAACAGAAAAAACCTGTTAATCATCCTCAACACCTTATGCCGCAAAGCTGTGGAGCGCGGAAATGTCCACCCGGTCTATATCGACGAACTCTCCACCAGACTTGCCATTCAGATCAATGAAGCAGAAACCGACACAGAACTGGATCAGATTGAAGGGGAAATGATCCACAAATACTGCCTGCTGGTGAGAAATCACTCCATGAAAAATTATTCCCAGCTTACCCAGCGCTGCATCACCTATATCGATTTCCACTATGCAGAACCACTGTCGCTGAGCTTTTTTGCGGATATGTGCCACGTCACAAAATCCTACCTGTCCACGCTGTTTAAAAAGGAGACAGACACAAACATCACGGATTATATCCACAGCGTCCGTATCCGCCATGCACTGGTCCTGCTCAATTCCACTGCCCTGCCGATCCACGCGATTGCCGCAAGCTGCGGATATTCCGATATCAACTACTTTATCAAGATTTTTAAACGCCTGAACGGGAATTCCCCGAAACAATACCGGTCGCAGATGACAAAAACATAACGAAAAAACATATAAAACGAAGAAGAAAACAGCAAACTAGTCCCTTCGCTGCCTTCTTCTCCGTTTTCTGTCCGTCTGTATGTCTCAGATTCCGTTCCTCTTGCAGAACAGCCGGTATACCTTCTGTATCAGCCGGTCGTCCTCCAGCCCTTCATACTGGACTTCTCCGTTGTCCATGTCCTCAGAATGAATCCTCAGAATATGCACCGGCTCGTCGTCTCCTGCGTCCGCCGGATACAGCACCGCATATTCCTCCCCCTCGTATTCCACGATATCAAGGATTTCAAATCGAACCTTTGCACCGTTTTCATCGGTTAAAACCAGAATATCTTCCATAGCTTCCTCCACCTTTTCCCTTGTGCTGCCGGACAGAGACTCTCCGCGGCAGGTTTCTTTTTCTTCTGGAACAAGAATACCACACCTTACTGAAAATTCAAAGATTATTTTTCAGCCGTTGCTCTGCCAATACCGTTCCATCTGATCTTCCGTGAGAGAATCCACAAATTTCTTCTTCATCTTCAGAAATTCTTCCAGATCCATCAGGATATGATACAGGATCGCCCGATTCTCAAATTCCTCCCGGCTGGCGGGAAGAGGCGTCTCCAGCTCCTCCAGCTGCTTCCACACATTTTCCGAAGATTCCGGAACGGTCAGCTCTTTGACCACCGGGTGGTGATCACCGACAGGAACGTGATGGACCCGGCAGAGATCGCGTATTCCAGATGCAGCAGTTCCGCAATCCAGATGGAAAGGCAGCAGCCGAGCGCGATCCTCAATGCCTGAAGAAAATATTTGCTTTTTCGTTCCATGAAATTCCTCCTGAAAACAATGCCCCCAGAGTACATGAATCCCTGTTTCCCTGTACTCTGAGGGTATCCGTTTTTTGTATATTTTAATCGGCAAGCGTCGTTTTGGGCGCTGAACACAGAAAGGGTTAGCAATTTCCATTGTTTTCAGCCGCAAAAACCGCTGCGCCGGCTGCTGCTTCTTCCTCGTACCTGGAGAACGTAACCGGAAGCTCAAAGGCTTTCTCCATTTCCTGGCAAAGCAGCGGATTTTTGCGCAAACCATTTCCCGAAGCGGTAAGACTTTCACGTCCCTGTTTTATTTCCTTTGGGAATACTTCATACAGCGCTTTCAATTCCGATGCCATCCCCCGCAGATAACTGCGTATCATATCGGCAGGATGAAAGTTATCACTGTTGAGTCCATCCCACCCGGACCTTCCTGGCTTTCCCCCACGGGCTCCATAAAGATTCGGGTATGCTTTCAAGTCTGTGTCCTCTTTCTCCATGGCAATTTCCTGCATTTTGGCATATATGTCCGGTTTTTCACCTGTAAACTGCTCACATACTTCCCCGAAGAAAGCGGCAAGCCTCTCATATACCTTTCCTCCGTTCAAGGATGCACCCACATACAAATAACCGCCCCCTGGAAAAGGCCGCACGTCTGTACCATTTTCCATACACGCCACGCAAAGTTCTGGGGAATAGACGGAAACCTGGGATCCGGTTCCCACATTGATCCCTATGCTTTTTTCCGGTTCGGAAACTGCTCCCAGAAAGCTCGCCTGATTATCTCCGATTGCCGAAAAAACTTTCTTTCCCTTATAGTAACCGACGAACTCATGATACGGACATATTTCCGGATAAAACAACACATCAACTCCGGCTTTTTTCAGCGCATCATGATCAAAACATCTGTTTTCCAGGTCATACCCTCCAAAACTTGCCGCGATGCTTTCGTTGACCGCCCGCCGCACACTTCCGGTCAAACGCATCGCGAGATAGTCACCAATATCCACAAATCCCTCCGCATCCGCAGGAAGTGCACCGGTCTTCTGCAGATAAAAGTGAGTGACGCTCCCATATCCGGTGTATAACGGATATCCGGTAATCCGGGACAGGTACCCGGCATACGTTTCCTTCTCATCCAAAGGCTGATTGCCGCTTTCTTCCTTCCATGTATAGAACGGTGACACCGCCTCGCCTTTCCCATTCACATACACAATCCCATGCATCTGGCTGGAAATGCCGATCGCCTCAAACGGAAGCTCTTCCATTTCTTCCAGCAGCCGGCTTACTTTTGATACAATCTCATCTGCATCCTGCCAAAAACTTCCCTGTGCCAGAAATCTGTTTGAAACATTTCTGCTCAAAGCAATCGTTCTGTTTTTCACATCATACAGCACGATACAGATAGAGGTGGTTCCTATATCAATTCCAAGTGTGTACATCTTTTTCCTCCGATTTTAACCTCAGCCTTTTCCTGATCTGAAAGTTACCGTTTCCGATAGGAAGCCTGTCCGCAATAACGTTTCTTTCAAATTATAATTCCTGCCATCCCTTTGAGCAATAGATATTTCTCAATTCTGCCCAAAACAAATACCCTCAGAGTACAGAAATCCCTTTCTCCCTGTACTCTGAGGGTATCCGTTTTATGAAGATTGTCATTTACAAAAGCAGCGCAGTATTGTGCCGTTTATTTTCCATCAAGCGCCGCGCAGTATTCCTCCCGCACCTCTTTCGGAACCATGCTTCCTCCTGTTGCCCACACGATATGTACCGCCTGTTCCATACAGTTCTCCAGTCCGTTTTCCTTCAGATACTGCTCAAATTCCTGCGTTCCTGCAAGACTTACCGGCCCCTGAAATCCGGCACAGGCACTGGGCTCCAGAAAAATATCCTGGGAATCCAGAAGGTCTTTCATATATCGGTACAATTTCTCATCTTCCACGGTAACTTCACCGCTGAGAAGCGGCCCCATCACTTTTCCCACAAAAGCGGAAGGCCGTCCCACGGCAAGACCGTCTGCCTGGGTCTTTCCGGTCAGTCCTACATCTTCCACGGAGATTTCATTGTGAAGCCCGGTAGCCATTCCCAGAAGCATACAGGGCGCCTGTACCGGTTCCGCAAAGAAACAGTGGACATGATCCCCGTAGATCTGCTTCAGCCCAAAGCTGATGCCTCCCGGAGCTCCTCCGATCCCACAGGGAAGATAGACAAAGAGCGGATGCTCCCGGTCCACGGTGATTCCTTTTTCCTGAAGCTGCGCCTGCAGCCGTTTCCCTGCAACCGCATATCCGAGAAACAGATTCTGAGAGTTTTCATCGTCAACAAAATAGCTCTTTTGATCCTGCTCAGAAAGCTGCCTTCCCTGCTTCACCGCCTCCCCGTAATCGGACATATACTCTCTCACATCCACACCGTAGCTTCGCAGAAGATCCTTTTTCCACTGTTTTGCGTCCATGGACATATGTACAATCACACGATATCCCAGAACGGCGCTGATGATACCGATGCTCAGTCCGAGATTGCCCGTGGAACCTACCTGTATGGTATAGTCTCCGAAAAATTTCCTTTTTTCCTGATCGCCCAGAGCCGCATAGCTTTCCGCCGGCTGGAGAAGTCCGTGGCTCAGCGCCAGTTCTTCCGTATGTTTCAAAACCTCATAGATTCCGCCCCGCGCTTTCACCGAACCGGCAATCGCCAGGCTGCTGTCTTCTTTCAAAAACAGTCTTCCTCTGAGCGGTTTCCCGTACCTTCCTTCCAGAACCTCTTTCATCCCGGAGATTTCTGTGAGCGGGGATTCGATGATCCCACCCTGTTCTCTGGTTTCCGGGAAATATTTCATGATCAGCGGAGCGAACCGGACCAGCCGCTCTTCCGCATCCCTGATATCTTCCTCAGTCAGAGGAAACGTGTTTTTTGCTTCCTCAAAAGGGATTTTTCCGGGATTCATCCATACGACTTCTTTCCCTTCACTGAGCCTCTTCAGGCAGGGATTTTGTTCCATCAGATATTCCAAATTTTCCATGCTTTCCTCTTTCCTGACGCACCTGCTGCGTCATCAAGGTAGATTTGGAAGTTTACTTCCAAACTTTTTCCTCCAGGCAATATGTGACATAAATTCCTGAATCAATCCTGCCGCCGCAATAGATGTGATCCCACTGTCGTCAAAGGAAGGAGCTACCTCCACCAGGTCGTATCCAACGATATCCAGATCCTTCAGCCCCCGCACCAATTCCAGCGCTTCCCAGGTGGAAAATCCTCCCGGCACCGGCGTCCCTGTTCCCGGAGCAAACGCCGGATCCAGAAAGTCGATATCAAAGGTAAGGAATACCTTCTTTCCTCTGGTTCTCTCATGGATCAGACGGATGATCTCCTCCAGGGTACTCCTGCGCATCTCGGAGGCAGTCAGAGACAGATATCCGAGTTTCGAGGAATTTTCCTTATCCTCAGCGCCGTAAAGACCTTCCCGGATTCCCAGCTGGATGGAACAGGACGTGTCCACCAGTCCTTCTTTCGCCGCGTGATAAAATGGAGTTCCGTGACTGTAGGGCTTGCCGAAATATTCAGAGATCGTGTCATAATGGGCATCAAAGTGCACCAGAGCCACTGGCCCGTAGACCGCGCTGCAGGCTCTCAGTTCCGGCAGAGTCACACTGTGATCTCCTCCTATGGCGATCGGTATTACTCCACGGGAAAAAAGCTCCTGCATCTCCTGCTGAATGATCTCAAACGATTCCTCCACATAACCGGGGACAGATCCCAGATCACCGTAGTCCACCCCGGAACACTCCTGAAAAATATCCACTTCAAGGCTTGGGTTATAGGGTTTTGCCGCCAGAGAAGACATTTCCCGGACGGACGCGGGGCCAAACCTGGAACCGCCCCGATAGGTGGCACAGGTATCAAAAGGAATCCCAACCACCGCAAAATCAACATCCTCAACGACTCTTGCGTTCTGCATTCTCATAAATGTTTTCACGCCTGCAAATCTCGGCGATTTCAGAGAATTTACTGTTCCATATTTCATATTGTTCTTTTCCCTCTATTATAATCTGATACAGTTGTGGTCCGCAACGGAAATCCGGATTCTGGTTCCGTCTTCAAATAAGACTTTGCTCCGGAACAGTACGTCCACTTTCACTCGGATCCCATTGACATCCACATGGTACTGAAGCACATTTCCCTTCGGTGTATTGTCTGTGATCACACCCTCAAAAACATATTCCGCCTCCGGTGTCTTTCCATCGGAAATCTGAAGTGTCTCCGGCCGGATGGCGATTCCTTCCGGCGAAGAAATCCTGCGTCCGGTCATCTGCTCAAACTCCTGCTCCGTAAGAATGTTATAATTGCCAATGAACGCAGCGGCAAATTTGCTCACCGGGGAAGTGTACATGGTGATCGGATCGCTGGACTGTTCGATTTTTCCTTCATGGAACAGATGGATCGTGTCAGACATTACCATCGCCTCATCCTGATCATGGGTGACAAAGATTGAGGTAAGCCCCAGCTCTTTATGCACCTGCTTGATACTGTTCTGCAGAGATTTTCTCAGCTTTGCGTCGATCGCGCTCAAAGGCTCATCCAGAAGCAGAACCTTCGGTTCCTGGACAATGCTTCTCGCCAGAGCCACCCTCTGCTGCTGCCCGCCGGACAGATTATCCGGGTACTGCTTTTCTTTTCCGGTCAGTTCCACCATCTCCATGGCCTGCTTGACTTTCCGGGCAATCTCATCCTTTGGTTTCTTTTTCATTTTCAGCCCGAAAGCAATATTTTCTTCCACGGTCATATTGGGGAACAGACTGTAGTGCTGGAACACCATTCCGATATTTCTGTCCTTTGGCTCCAGATCTGTGATATCCTTTCCATCCATAATGATCTGACCGGAAGAAATGTCCTCCAGTCCGGAAAGACAGCGCAAAAGGGTACTCTTCCCGCAGCCCGAAGGTCCCAGCAGAGTTACAAACTGGCCCTTCTCCACATTCAGGCTGATATCTTTCAGCACCTGGTTGTCTCCATAAAATTTATTGATATTCTTAAACTCGATATAAGACATCTGGATTTACCTCTCCTTCTTTTTATCTTTCTGCAGTCCGAAAACTCCCAGAGAAATCAGCAAAGTCACAACGAACAGCACCACGATCACCGCGCTCGCCTGCTGACCGGACTGCCGCATCGCCGCGTACAGATACATCTGGCCGGTCGGAAAATAATTGCCTGCAAGGGTATTGATAATTACAAAATCACCGAACACAATGGACAGCGCAAGCATCGCCGAAACCATCACACCGCTGGCGATGTTCGGCAGGATGATCTTCCAGAAGGCATAAAACCTGCCGGCTCCCAGCATCTGAGCAGCCTCCAGAAGCCTTGGCGCATGCACGGCGTTCAGATTGTTCCGGACGCCCTGATAAATGTAGGGCAGAACCACGATGCAGTAAGTGCACACCAGCATGAACACCCGGTTGGAAAATGGTTCCGGTGCATTGGCATACAGCCCCAAAACACTGATTGGAAGGATGACTCCCTGGATTGCGTAAGGGATCGTGCAGATCGTCCTCATGATCTTGTCAAGTCCCGGAAGATAAACCACAACCACATACATGGCAAGCAGAACCGCCACGGTACAGATGGCAATAGGTACGATGGATATCACAATGGAACGTCCGATGGACTGCCAGAAATAACTGTCCTGAAACAGTTCCACATAGGCTCTCAGTGAAAAACCCTCCGGCAGGATTGTGATCCACTCTGTAAAAAGCGAGTACAAAAATGTCAGCAGCAGCGGAAACAGAAGATAAATTCCAATGATCACCAGGATGATTCCGTTTCCGATTCCTTTTTTCTTACGCATGATGTTTCCTCCTGTTTCCCTGCAAGATTTTTTCATTGATCACAATGGAAAGGACCATCAACAGCATCAGCACAACTGCCAGAGCCCCGCCCAGCTGAGGATTCTGCACCACATCTCCCACAAACTGTTCCGAAATACGGATCGGCAGAATGGAAAGATTGTTCATGACCAGCGCGTAGGCTGTGGCATAAGCGGAGATCGCATTGGCAAACATCGTAGAGAAGGTTCCCAGGATACTCGGCATAAGGACGGGAAGCCCTACCTTGAACCAGAAGATTCGGTTGGTGCCGCCCAGCAGCCCTACCGCGTCCTTCCATTCCTTTTTGATCGACTCAAACGCCGGGATCAGAAGCAGCGCGGAAAGGGGAAGCTGGAAATAAATGTACGTGATCATCAGGCCCACTACAGAATACAGCGGAAACTCCGCCAGAAATCCGATGCCCAGCTTCTGTCCGATCAGAGTGAACACGCCGGTGTTGCCCAGCATGATAATGTATGCAAATGCCAGAGGCACTCCCGAAAAATTGGAGACCATATTGAGAATACTCATAAAGATCTTCTTCGCTCTTCCGCCTTTTTCGTAGGCTGCCTTGGCACCGAAGAAGGCCACGGCAAGACCGATGACGGAAGAACAGACTGCGATAAACAGGCTGTTGACGATCGCCGACTGATAGAGCTTCGTTGTAAAGATCCGTGTGTAATTTTCCAAAGTCACTCCGATTCCACCGCCCTGAGGCATAAAGCTGCGGATCACGATGGAAATAACAGGTACGATCTCAAACAGCCCCACCAGAAGTAGGAACGGCAGCAGCGCGAACAGATACTTTTTCGTCTGTTTCTTTTTCATGGTTGTTCTCCTTACTGGGCATATGCCATAACTTCTTCATTCCAAAGGGTCGGCAGCTGTGATACGGTCTCCTCCCACGCATCCGCGTCTTCGACCATTTTTACATTGGTATACTGGTCATCCGGAATCATTTTTGCTTCCAGATCCGCAGGCAGTTCCACATCACGGACCGTTCTTGCATATCCCTTTGCCAGATTCAGCTGTCCCTCGTCACTCAAGATATACTCTCTTGTCAGAGCTGCCGCGTGCGGTCTCTTGGTATACGCATTGATGATCGTTGTATACCCGCTCTGTACGGATCCTTCCTCAGGAATACAGATTTCAAAGTCTGCGTCCGGATTATTTTCCTTGATCTGCTCTCTGTATCCGATTCCTACGAAATCCCAGATGATTGCTACTCCGATCTCACCTTTCTCAATTCGGCCCAGAGTAAATTCTCCTTTATCCAGTCTACCCTGCTCCGCCAGCTGTCGGAAGAAATCAAGACCCGGCTGAATGTTGCTCTCATCTCCGCCCATCGCGTAGGCAGCAGCCAGAACCGCATACTGAGCTCTTGTGGATCTTGCCACATCACCGATGGATACCACATAATCTCCTTCCAGAAGATCCTGGAAAGAAGTCGGCGCTTCAGGAACCAGCTTCTTGTTTGTCAGCAGCGCCATCGTTCCGTAATATGCCACGATCCAGTCTCCGTCATCGTCCTTCGCCCAATCCGGAATCTCATCCCAGTAACTCGTCTTATATTTCAGCGTCAGTCCCTGCTCTTCCGCCACGGCTCCGTAGGTCTCTCCCACATCACCGATATCTTTCGTCGCATTGTTCTTTTCTGTCTCAAACATCGAAAGCTCTTCCGCGGAGGAAAGATCCACATCTGTGTGTTCCAGTCCGTAAGTCTCTTTCAGCCCTGCCCAGGTGTCGTCCCAGTTGGCCCAGTCATCCGGCATACCAACGGAATTTACTTCTCCTTCTTCCTGTGCTTTTGCAACAATCTCATCCAGCGACAGACTGTTCAGGTCCACCTGTTCTGCCGTTGTACTTCCTGATCCGCCGCAGCCGGACAGGACCGTCACAGCTGTCAAAACCAACGCGGTTAGTCTCGTAATTTTCGATTTTCTTTTCATAATGATACCTCCTGATTTTCATCGTCTTGTTCTTTATTCTGTCTCAAGTTCTCTTTCACCTTAAAACTTTGTGCCACACAAAGTTCTACCCGAAAATCTGTTAAAAATTGTAAAATCCTGGAAAACTGCAAACAAAAGTCCTGAAATCAGAGAACACGGATTGAAACGTGTTTTCCAATTTCAGGACTTCTTTTTGTCAAAGCAGCCCGCCGGCTAAACGACAGGAATCTGAAGTTCCATGACTGTTTCCTCCGCATTGCTGGTAAGCGTCACATCCACTTTGTAAATCTGAAGGATCTTTCCATGGATCCGGTACTTCTTATCTCTGATATAACTTTTGATCTTCTCAAACGAAGGATGATATTTTTCGAGAATTCCATTTCTGTAATACATGCACACATATTTCCCTCCCGGAATTTTCTGCAGATAAGATTCCTCTGCATTCTTCGGGGATACCAACAGCATCGGAACCGCCGGGATCAATTCCTCGCTGGGTATCAGGAGTCTTTCATCCGCAAAAACACCGACACGGTCGCTGGCAAGGATCGGAATCTCTTCCTTGATATAACTTTCCAGTTTTGTAAACGCCATGGCGTGCTCTTCTCTGTCGCCCGCCTCTCTTCCAAAAGTCACAATATGCCGGACCGGAAATTCCTTTTCAAAAACAGTTTCCATTTCCGGAAGAGAGGACAGATTATCCAGAAACTCCAGCTTCTGCAGCAGGATTTCATTCAGATGTATCTGTTCCTGCAGATTTTTTTCAAATTCTTCCTGATACTTTTTCAGCATCTGATAGGACTTCTCAAAATTTCTGTTATTAAAATACTCCTGAATTTCTTTTAGAGACATTCCTATCTTTTTCAATTCCAGAATCGTCCCAAGCCGCTCATACTGACGGATGGAATAATACCGATGTCCGCTCTCTGAAATATGATCCGGCTTCAGCAGGCCGATCCGGTCATAATGCCGCAAAGTCTCACTGGTAATCTGTTTCAGTTTCGCCAGTTCCGTAATGGTTAACACATATCGTGCCATTTGCTCTTTCCCTCAATTCATAAAAACAAAGGATTCGACCACGCGGTCTTTCCGTGCGCATCGATACATTCCACCCGAAGATACTGTTCATTTCCCTTCAGGGGGAACTCCGCCCGAACCACAGACTGCTGTCCTTCTTTCACGAGTACTGTTCCCCCGGCATTGATATAATTTCCGGCAATAAAGTTCACCCGGCTTACCTGGCTGCATTCCACATAAGCCACATTGTCCCGGATGCCCCAATCATAGATTTCCGGGCCTGTACTGGAATAATAATTTCCATTCAGAATTGACCGTATCACTGCATCATGCTCCAGGGAATCTGCTTTTACAACAATATATCCTCCGAAACTGTCCTCGATCTTTCCATCGTTGTGATTATCGTCGGAAGCAGTCGCGTTAATCTTTATCCCTTTGCGGAGCATGATATCCCAGTGAACCGTATCAAATCCCGTTCCGCTTTCATTTTCCGTTCCGTAATTATAAATCTCCAGACCGGTAAGCCCCTTGATGTTGACAAACTCTTCTTCTCTCACTCTCGACCACACGGGATGATTATATACCGTGACGCATCCGTGATCTTCCAGATCCTGCGCAAGCTCCTGGCCGACTTTTCCGCCATCCCACGATCCGTAAAAGATTCGCGGCGGATACTTCTCCAGATGGGCAAAGGTACCCTTTTTCGCATTCTTCTGCATGTCCTCCGTCCCGAGAATGCCATGTATATGATGCACGCACAGACGATCCGTTTTCTCCCTGTCCTTATACAGCACCGCGGATGCCTCGATCGCCGGCAGAACAATAAAGTCTTCTGCATTCAGTTCTCCCCGGTAATCAGAATAAAGATCATGATCACTGATCGCCAGAAAGCTGTATCCATTTTCTTTATAAAACTTTACAACCTCCTGCGGCTTCAGGCATCCGTCCGAATTTGTTGTATGACAATGGATGTTTCCTTTATACCAGTTTCCTGTCTCGGTAAATCCATTCCTGTTCATTTTTCTCTCCTCCTGACATGACTTTCTGCAGTCCCGATTGCTGCTGTATCGCAGATATAAGAACCCATACTATTATTTTATTCTGTATTTTCCGTACCCTCTATCTTGTCTCTGTAAAATTCCCGTAAATTTCCTGTATCTTTTTCTGTCTGCAGAGGATTCTTTCTATTTCTGTAAGTTCCCGGACTCATTCCCATATACCGCCGGAACACCTTGCCGAAATAATTTCCGCTGGAAAATCCATTTTCTCTGGCAATACATTCCACACTTTTTTCCGTCCCCAGCAGATCATTCATCGCCGACTGAATCTTCAGCCGTGTCAGGAATTCAATGGGGGAAACTCCCATTTCGTTCCGGAAGCAGCGAGACAGATGCGCGGGAGAGACCCCCAGCTGCCCGGCTGCCTCCTCAATCCCCTGAATCACCGGATAACGCTCTTTCATATACTCCGCCGCTTTCCCCGCCAGAGAATCTTTCAGCGGTTTCCCCGGACGTTCCACCTCCCGCAGAAGCGCGCAGAGAAAGCGGTAAAGAAATTCTCCGCCTTCATATTTTTCCAGCCGTTCTTTTCCGATCAATCGTTCCTGAAGATTCAGTGCCATCCGCACCGGCACGCTTCCCGGATCCAATTCGATCAGTTCGGGACAGAGCGCTGCCAGTTTATCCGCGAAAGCATCCGCAGCGTTTCCCTCAAAATGAAGATAAAGAAATTCCCAGACAGCTCCCGGCTCATCCGGAAGACAATACCGGCTTTCCTCCGGAAAACGCACGAAAAAGCCGCTTCCCTTCTTTACAAGGCATTCTCTGCCATTTCGGACAAACAAACCTTCGCCCCGCAGCGTATACTGAAACAGAAATCCTCCATACTCTGTCCGATTCCCGTTATAAAAATCATAGGTTTCCCCACATCTGCATTCGATTCCGCCGTCCAGCAGGACCAAAGGCTCATTCTCCATTTCATCCATGTTCAGAACACCGAACAATCCCTCTCTGTATTCCATCAAAAAATTACCCCTTTAAATCAAATTTTCATTCTTTCCTGCCAATATTAATCCAATTATAATAGGTTTCAGAAAGAACGGTCAAGAGGAATGGAGGATATCAAATATCTACCCGAAAAATGCACTTAATCATAAGGAGGATTGCCTGATGAACAAAAATACTTTTGCCAAACATCCGCCGATGGGCTGGAACAGTTACGATTATTACGACACTACCGTCAATGAAGCCCAGGTGCGAGCAAACGCTGAATATATGGCAGAACATCTGAAAGAATACGGATGGGAGTATGTGGTCATCGATATTGAATGGTACGCACACAAAGCCGGTTCTCAGAGGGACCGTTTCCAGTACATTCCCTTTTCTCAGTTGGAAATGGACGAATATTCCCGTCTTCTCCCCGAGCCGGAACGTTTCCCATCTTCCGCTGACGGAAAAGGCTTTGGTCCGCTGGCTGAATATATCCACAGCCTGGGACTGAAATTCGGTATCCACATCATGCGGGGAATTCCGCGGATCGCCGCCCATCTCCACACACCGGTCAAAGGAACCTCCGTGACCGCCGACCAGATCGCCAACCCCAGTTCCATCTGCGGCTGGAATCCGGATATGTACGGCGTGCGCAATACGCCGGAGGGGCAGGCTTACTACGATTCTCTGTTGGAACTGTACGCCTCCTGGGGCGTGGATTTCATCAAATGCGATGACATCTGCAATACGAATCTCTATCCCAACGATCCGTTTTCCGGGCGTCATGAGATCGAAATGCTTGCGAAAGCCATCCAGCGCTGCGGCAGGTTCATCGTACTTTCCCTGTCTCCGGGACCGGCGCTGATCGAACATGCATGGCATTATGAGAAATATGCGAATATGTGGCGGATCACTGATGATTTCTGGGATCACTGGGATTTGCTGAAAGATATGTTCCATCGATGTGAACTGTGGCAGAACCACGTCTCCGAAGGATGCTGGCCCGACTGCGATATGCTGCCTCTTGGAACGCTTGGAAAAGGATTCGGGGAGGAACGCGCCACACGGTTTACTCCTGAGGAACAGAAGACAATGATGACACTGTGGTGCATCTTCGGATCTCCGATGATGCTGGGCGCGGAGCTGACCCTGCTGGATCAGGAGACCCTGGCGCTGCTGACCAACCGGGAGGTCCTCCATCTGCTGAATTCCGACTGTCATGCCAGACAGGTACGTCTGGATGACGACTGTGCAGTCTGGACAGCCAGGGACACAAAAACAGGAGACGTTTATGCTGCTCTGTTTAATCTCAGTGATGAGACAGCCACTGTATCCGTACAGCTGGAAGAGCTGACGGAAACCTTCGGACTCTCCGAAAACGATGGGGATTCCACCGTTTCCGTAACACTCTATGACCTCTGGAGCGGCTGTGACACAAACACAACGGGAACCACTCTTCAGTCAGAACTGGCTGCCCACTCATGTGTGATCTGGAAAATCCTCAGACACTGAAAAATTCCGGCTGCCTTCTCAGGCAGCCGGAACTGTTTTGATCTTCGTAAAGAAATAAATATATTTGAACAGGATCAATCCGACGATCACAATCCTTCTCGGCAGATTCTGCATCATCAGAAACGCCAGGATCAGCATTGCGGAAGCCGGCAGCAAAATACAGAGCTTGGTCTTCAGCGTCATCGCCCGCTCCTTCACAAAACTGTCCAGATGCTTCTGATACAGCTTTGTCCCGCAGAACCACCGATGAAACCGTTCCGATCCCCGGGCGAAACAATAGGACGCCAGAAGCAGAAGCGGCGTCGTGGGCAGAATCGGCAGAACCACACCGATCGCTCCGATTCCCAAACTGATAAAAGCAATACTCAGCCACACATATTTCCATGGATTTCTCTTCATATCATCTCCCTTTCTTTCTCTGATCCGAAAATCCATTTCCATAATTTTCAGATACATCCCAGTACATCGACTGCTAAGTCAAAAACCCCGCAGCAAGCTACAGGGCATCAAATTTGCAGCGCAGCAGAGCTACGGGGTATTTGACCCTCGCGGCAGTTGCCAAATGGACATGCAAGCATGTCCGCTTGGCTCGTTGCCCGCGGGAATAACTGCTACATTCACGCAGAATGCTTTTGCTTGTCGTTAGTTCCTCCTAACCCAAAAGATACCATAAAATCCATGGATTTGTCAACTCTTTTTAATATATGTACAGACTGAAAAAAGACACGATGTTCCCATCCCACTGAATTTCCATCCCGCAGCTTTCCGCCATCTTTCCGGCGTCGATACAGTAAGCGGACAGACAGGAAGCCATTTTTTCCGGGCAGACACACGGCGTTTCTTCTGTCTTATGACAAACCGGGCAGATTCCGCAGGGACCGCACATGATCGGAAATCCGTTTTGATCCATGCCTTCCTGTTTCAGCTTTTCCAACAACTTCCAGGTCATTTCCGTATGGCGTTTCTTCAGTTTCTTCATCTCCCTGTCATCCATGAAATCCCTGACCTGCGTCCGTGTCTGAAAAACTGCCGCATGGGTATGGGCGAGCACCCGCGCTTTCATCACTTCCGGGGTTCCACAGTCCGGCGGACATCCGTAATTTGCCCCGTAATTTCCGCAGCTGTTTTCTTCACAATATTTTCTGTACTCCGGCACAAAAACAAGTTCATTGACAGGGATGACTGCCGCTGCTGCAAACCCTTCCGCCGCAGCCAGCTCCCGGATCCTGCTCTCTTCCATATTTCTCTCCTCTCCGGAACATGTCCTTCTGCATTGCTGTCAGAATTTATTTGAAACTTCCTGGAGTGTGTTTGAAAATTGCTTTCTGCGAGATATGCGTCACAGTTTGTGGGAATGAATTTTTCAAACACGCTCTAACTCCGGACATGCCTTTCCATCTTTTCACATACCCTTATTATAATACAAAGAATTCCGGAATGCTAAGATTTTCTCGCCCCACTTCACAAACATCCAGTATCATTTCATCCCCCTCATTTCAAGCGAATCATTTTTCCGATGCCAAAGTCAGAAAGCAGGCAGCCGCCCGCCGTCCACGCATACCACCTGCGCCTGCCTGCTTTCGTCCGTTTCGCCAAAAAATAATCGCTTACGCCAACAGTGTATTCTCCAGATCCTGCAGCATCAGATTCAGCGCCTGCACGCCGCCCTCTGCGGTGTACCATACTGCCGGATGCTCCAGGTAAACAAGCTGTCCGTTTTTATATGCGTCTGTGCCCTGCACCAGCTCATTTTCCATGATATCCTGTGCAAGCTGCGCTCCGTCTGTGCCGATCGCCGCGTCACGGTCCATCACAAAAATATAGTCCGGATTTTTTTCCACGACATATTCGAAGGATGCTTCATTTCCATGGGTAGAGGTATCTGCGTTTGCGTCTACACCCACATTCTCAAATCCGATCTCCCTGCCAATCATCGAGCAGCGTCCATCGTTTCCAAGTACATTAAAGCTTCCGCTGGTACACATTCCGACGATTGCTGTTTTTCCTTCCGCAAACGCCTCCAGAGTCTCAATTCTCTCATCAAAGTCCGCCATCAGCTCATCCACCTGATCTTCCAGACCAAACATCGCCGCAATGGTGGAAGCATTTTTTCTCACGCTTTCCACGACTCCGATCTCCGTATCTGTCGACAGATAAACCACCGGAGCAATCTCGCTGAGCGTGTCATAGGAGGAAGAAAGGCGGCCGCCGATAAAGATCACATCCGGTTCACACGCCATGACCGCTTCCATATCTGCCTCTTTGATCGTTCCAAGATTTTCGATGTTCTCGTCTGTAACATAATCCTGCAGATAATCCAGGGAAGTGCCTGCGGAACCTACGACACGGTCGCCCACTCCAAGGCTGTCGATGATATCCAGGCAAGCCATATCCAGGATCGCGATACGCTCCGGGTCATACGGCACTTCCAGATCCACTTCTTCCTTGTTCGCATTCAGGCTCTTGACCGTGATCGTCTCCGGTTTTTCTTCCCCGGAAGACGCCGTGGAAGCATCCGATGCAGCGGATGCGGAAGACACGTCAGATACCGCGGAACTTCCGGATGCCGAGGTGCTTCCTGATGAGGAACTGTCAGAATTCCCTCCGGCTCCGCACGCTGCGAGAGAAACTGCCATTACTGCCGATAACGCAAGTGTCATAATTTTTTTCTTCATAATATAAGATCTCCTTTTTCTTTTAATAGTAAATAGACAATGGTTTGCCTTCGATTTCCATGATCTCAAAATCAACTTTATAAATTTCCGACAGATTCTCCTTGGTCATCACCTCCTCAACGGTTCCGAATTTGGCAATCTTTCCGTCCACAAACGCACAGATATAATCGGAATAAAACGCCGCGTAATTGATCTCATGCAGTACCAGAACCACCGTTTTCCCCAGCTCATCACAGAGTCTGCGGACGATTTTCATCATATTGGTCGCATGATAAATATCCAGATTGTTGGTCGGTTCGTCCAGCAGCACATATTCCGTATCCTGCGCGATCACCATCGCAATGCAGGCGCGCTGCCGCTGTCCGCCGGACAATTCGTCGATAAAACGATCCTGAAATTCCTCCAGCTCCATATAGGAAATCGCCTTGTCTATGATCTCCTGATCTTCTTTCGTAATGCGCCCACCGGAATAGGGAAACCTGCCGAAAGCTACCAGCTCCCGCACAGTAAGCTTCATCTGGATATTGTTGCTCTGGGTCAGGATTGCCAGCCGTTTGGACAGTTCCTTGCTCTTCCATTTGGTAATATCCGTCCCCTCAAAATTCACCTGACCGGAATCATGAGCGATCAGCCTGGAAATCATTCCCATAACGGTGGATTTTCCCGCACCGTTGGGACCGATCAGGGAAATCACCTTTCCTTTTGGAATCTCAAAACTGACAGAATCCACCACTGCTTTGTCATCATATTTTTTTGTAAGATTTTTTATCTGCATGATTCAGACCCTCCGATTTGTCAGCAGGAGATAGAGGAAATAAATCCCGCCTCCCACCGTAATAAACACGCTGACCGGGATCGCGTATGTAAAAACCTGCTCCACGATCAGCTGACCTCCCACCAGCACAATCATTCCAAACAGTGCAGATCCAAGGATCAACTGACCGTGACGGAAGGTTTTCAGAAGCTGCCGGGACAGATTTGCAATGATCAGTCCCAGGAATGAGATTGGTCCAACCATCGCCGTCGCCACCGCGATGCACAGCGTCACTCCCAGCAGAAGCCGCCGAATGGTCCGGTCATAATCCACACCAAGATTCACCGCCTGGTCCTTTCCCAGCGTAATGACATTCAAAAGTGCAAGGTCCTTCCTCAGCACAAAGATCACCACAGCCAGAACGACAACAGAAAACAGAATGATCTCTGAATTGATATTGCTGAAGCTTGCCACCAGCGTGCTAAGAAGGCTGTCATATTCATTGGGATCCATGACACGGGTGAGCGTAGTCTGTATACTGGAAAAAAATGACGACAGCACAGTTCCGATCAGCAGCACATACAGAACATTATGCCTGGTTTTCTTAAACAGATAGCTGTACACCACCGTAGCCACCACTCCCATCAGCAGCAGGTCCGCCGCAAAAGCTGCATTGGCGTTTCTCGCCAGAAGACTTCCTGAACCGGCAAAAAATACAATCGCCGTGTGGATCAGTGTATACAGCGAATTCATACCCAGAAGACACGGCGTCACGATCGTATTGTTGATGATCGACTGAAATACGATGGATGCCCCGCCGATGGCAAATGCCGTGATCAGCATTGCGATCAGCTTCGGCGTGCGGATCTTCATCGCATAAGCAAAAAGCTTCTGGTTTTCAAAATTCACACCCACCAGCATATAGGCAGCGCCCGCCAGCGCCACGAGCAGGAGCATGAACATGAGTTTCCGGATGTTTTTCCTGCAAGCTGACGTATTCATTGTTTGTCACCTCCATCCAGACCGGAAACGGCACAGCTGCAGCCGGATGTTCCCGCTCCCTGCAGCCGGACTGCTTTCCTTCCGTTTTTCAGGCGGTACAGCAAAAGCCCGATAAAGAGGATACTTCCAATAATTCCCACGATCAGTTCAATGGGAAGCTCATACGGCGCGATCACCACTCTTCCGATCATGTCGCAGGCAAGGACAAATACCGCTCCAAAGAGCGCCGTGTCCACCAACGTTCCCCGGATCCTGTCACCTTTGAACATAGCGACAACGTTCGGAACGATCAGCCCGATGTAGGAAATCGACCCGACCACAACAACCACAGAAGCTGTGATCATCGCAGCGATCGTCAGTCCCAGGAACAGAACAAAATTGTACGGAACTCCCAGGTTTCTGGAGAAATCCTTTCCCATTCCTATTTTTTACATCCTCTTCCATGTTAAAATGTGACAAATTTCAAAAAAACCCTTGCCTGCTTTCCAAACCACTCGTATACTATAGTGTGGATGTTTGTTTTTTAGTGAGTATTATATTATAAAGCAAAGGAGAAAAAAGCCATTAAAACAGGATTTGATAACGAAAAGTATTTGAAAATGCAGTCAGAACACATTCGTGAAAGAATCAACCAGTTTGACAATAAACTGTATCTGGAATTTGGCGGAAAGCTTTTTGACGATTACCATGCTTCCAGAGTTCTTCCGGGATTTGCTCCTGACAGTAAACTGCGCATGCTGATGCAGCTTGCGGACCAGGCGGAGATCGTCATCGCCATCAGCGCAGATGCGATTGAAAAGAACAAGGTCCGCGGTGATCTCGGCATCACCTACGACAGCGACGTCCTTCGTCTCATCGACGAATTCCGCGGAAAAGGCCTCTATGTGGGAAGTGTCGTGATCACACAGTTCTCCGGCCAGCACAGCGCTGCCATGTTTAAAAAGAGACTGGAAAACCTGGGAATCAAAGTATATATCCTCTATTACATCCCGGGCTATCCGGGCAATATCCCTCTGATCGTCAGCGACGAAGGATACGGCAAAAATGACTATATCGAGACAACCAGACCTCTGGTTGTGGTGACCGCCCCGGGACCGGGAAGCGGAAAAATGGCCACCTGTCTTTCCCAGCTCTACCATGAGCATAAACGCGGAGTAAACGCTGGATATGCGAAGTTCGAAACCTTCCCAATCTGGAACCTTCCGCTGAAACACCCGGTCAATCTTGCCTATGAGGCAGCAACTGCCGATCTGAATGATATCAACATGATCGACCCGTTCCACCTGGAAGCATATGGAAAGACCACGGTCAACTACAACCGTGATGTGGAAATCTTCCCCGTTCTCAATGCAATCTTCGAGCAGATTTTCGGGCAGAGTCCCTACAAATCTCCGACAGATATGGGCGTCAACATGGCTGGAAACTGTATCATCGATGATGAAGTCTGCCGTGAAGCTTCCCGCCAGGAAATCATCCGCCGCTATTATCAGGCGGTGGACGGCATTGCGGACGGCTCCCGCAGTGAGGAAGAAGCATTCAAAATCGAGCTTCTGATGAAACAGGAACATATCACTTCCACTGACCGCAGCACCGTTTCCCCCGCGCTTGTGCGTGCCGAAACAACCGGAGCCCCTGCTGCAGCGATGGAACTTCCTAACGGAAAAGTGATCACAGGAAAAACCGGAGATTTGCTGGGTGCCTGCGCAGCCCTTCTGCTGAATGCGCTGAAAGAGCTCGCCGGCATCGACCATGATAAACACATCATTGCTCCGACAGCTATCGAACCGATCCAGATACTGAAGACCAAATATCTCGGCAGCAAGAATCCGCGCCTCCACACCGACGAAATTCTGATCGCGCTTTCTGCGACAGCCGCAGAAAGTGAAGACGCGAAACTGGCTCTGGCGCAGCTTCCTCAGCTTCACGGATGCCAGGTTCACTCCTCTGTCATGCTCTCGGAAGTGGACAGAAAAACCTTCCAGAGACTGGGCTGCGATGTGACCTGTGAACCTAAATTTCAGTGAGGGTTAAAGAGTCGAAGATAAGCGACTTTTTCTGAAAACGTACAAACGATCTTTCAAAAAGCGCATAAACGATTTTCAAAAAAAAAAGCGGGAGTGGCTTTCAACCGGCAAATCTGCCGGCCGAAAGCCACTCCCGCTTTTTCAAACAAGCTCCAAAATCTTCCGAACTTCCCCTGCAATCTCCTCACACTTACAGTCCGCAAAGAAATACTCCTGAAAATGCTCGCCTCCCAGAGCGCCTCTTACCAGTTCCGGATCAAGGTCTTTCAGAATATCTGTCAGCGGACGATAAGCCGCTTTCCTCACTTCATCCAGGATCCTTTTATTTTTCTGCATAAATGGCCCACGTTCTTTCGGATATCCCTGTCCGCTCTCCTCGCAGAAAAGCTTTTCAAAAATATACTGAAGATTCAGCTCTCCGCCCCATCCAAAACCTTTTCCATATGGAATGGAAAGGGCATTTCCGTCGTTGATCTGAGCGAATGCGTAAGCATCCAGCGGATCCTCGGCAAGACCGCAGATCACGCCTGGAAAGGAATTGCAGGCGAGCATCGCCCCTGCTCCTGATCCGCAGCCTGTGATCACATAATCCGCTGCGCCGGAGTTCAGAAGCACTGCCGCCAGGATTCCCACCTGCACATAGGTGGTCCGGCATTCATCCTCCGCTGAATACATCCCATAGTTGCGCACTTCATACCCCATCGGCTCCACAACTTTTTTCAGCACGCTGCAGATCATTTCGTTCTTTGCAGCCTGGCTGTTTTCATTGATCAATGCAATTCTCATACTTTCTGTTTCCTCCTGATTCCAATCAGACGCCGCCGATTACTCTGCCTTCTCGCTCATCACATAGTTCCTTTCCACCGTATAGATTTTCCAGTTCTCTGTTCCTGTACACTTTTTGGAATGCCGGAAACCCTTATAATTTCTCTTTAAAAAATTTCGTGATCTCCTGCCAGATCTCTCTCTGGAAGAACCGGAGATCCGCATGATCCGCTCCCTCAATCGCCAGCAGGGTCACATCGCATCCCACCTTTTCCAGCTCTTCATAGATCAACACTCCCTGGGAAAACGGCACGGTATGATCCTCTTCCCCATGAATGATCAGAAACGGCGGAGCGTCCTTTGTCACAAAGCTCACCGGACATGCCGCCAGCCCTTCCTCCTGATTTCTCATAACATTTTTCCCCATCAGCAGAGATTCCGGAGACGCCGCACACTGCTCCGCAGATTCATAATGGAAACCACGGAAATCCGTCGGCGGATACCACGGGCAGGCCGCCTGCACTTCACTGGAATATTCCAGGTATTCCCCAACATCGTAAACCGGATCTTTGGCAAGTGCCGCCATGCAGGTGAGATAACCGCCTGCGGATTCGCCCATCACACCGATCTTTTCCGCATTGATATGATATCTTCCCGCATGTGCTCTCAGATAACGGATTGCCGCCTTAACATCCTGCAGCTGCGCCGGGAACTGTGCCTCGTTGCTTGTACGGTACTGCACCGATGCTGCGACAAACCCTTCCCGCGCCAGTCCGGAAAGATACGCCAGATGCGCGGATTTATCCATACTCTTCCATGCGCCTCCGCAGATCCACACGATACACGGATAATCCTTCGTGCTGTCCTCCGGATAAATCAGATCCATCTTCAGATCCTGCCGTGTATGTCCAAACCACGCATCCACCTGTGCGAAAGTAAGATTGGTTGTCACCGAATACTGTGGTTCTCTTACCTCTACCTGAATTGTTTTCCTCATTGCTAACCCTCCATTCCCCTTCCGGATCACTCATCAAAATTTGTCTCAAAAACACCTTCCGGCGTCCGCATCGTCAGGATTCCCAGATTGAATTCGTCGTCCATCACCGTAATATGATACTCAAAAATCACATCATCCTCAAATTTCGACAGAAGGACATATTCTCCGTTCTCCTTGCCTTCAATCTGATCACAGATATCATCGTAGACATCCATTGCGGAAATTTCCCTCGGATACCCGGATTCCCGGATCTTTTTTTCAATCATTTCATATAATTCGTTCATTCCATCCCTTCCTTTCTGTTCAGCTTCTTAGCTGCAGACTTTAACCTTAACATACCAGACAACCGGGAAACTTGCAAGCAGAAAAAGAGTGTGACCGTTCAACTGCCATACAAAAACAGGGAACAGCTGAACCCTTACATTTTCAACCGTTCCCTGTCATCCATTTTTGATCAAATATTTTTTATTCTGCCGGACTCTCGCTTTCTGAAAGCCATTCCTGCACCTGTTCTACACTGACTTTCATCGCTTTCGCGATATCCTCCACAGCCATTCCTATCTCAGCAAGGCTTTTCACCGTTTCTTTCTGAGATTCCAGTTTACCTTGTGCTATTCCCTGCGCCACTCCCTGTGCTATTCCTTGTTCTATTCCCTGCGCTATCCCATCTTCCATGCCTTCTCTATAGATCTTTTCAGATATTTCACACATTTCCTGATAACCTCCTTCTTCGCCTTTGAGATAATGTACCCTCTTTGAAAGATCACCGTGCGTCATGTCATTTGGATCTGCCGTCTTGAAATACTGCATCAGCTTTGCAGTTTCCGACCCATCATCTACAGCCGCATTCACATACAAAATATGTTGTCCATCCTCATAAGGGATACTGGTATTTCCGAAATGTTTTTCCACAGGATATGTGGTATATCCAGCCTTCCACAAATCTGTCTCACTGATATAGATGACGTATACATCCGGCAGCTCTGCATAGGTTTTCCCTTTTTCCAGATATTCGCTGTCGATCATTGCGCCGTAAAATCTGGTACGTCTGGCATGATCTATCGTATCGGCGCGTTGGATCTCCAGATTGTAAAGTTTCCCAGTCCCGTCCTCCGCCAGAATATCCAGAATCGCATCGTGCGAATGGATCTTAGAAATCCGATACTGAGACCGCACCTCCTTCACAACCAGGTCCTCGATCCCTGTCAGGATCCGCAGCACATACTGACAGGCCGGTATGTCATTCAATGCCACAGACATAAACACATTGCTTAAAAGATTAAATTTTCTTGCTTCTTCCACACGTTTTTCATGGTTTGCGAGGGTTCGGACAGCGTCTCTGTCCATTTTTGTTTTTTGGATAATGATTCCTCCTTTCGGTTTTCTCCCACTCTCCGAAAGGTCCCAAAACCCATCCCTGTCATGTTTACATAATACCATCCCGACCTATTGATTGCAAGCGCATTTATTTTTGTCTTATTTCAGTCCTTTACACAACGGTATCAGACAAAGCAAAATGATAATTCCGACGATACCGATCACGATACCCAGAATCATGCTGCCCCACACCATGGAGAAACACATCCCGGCACCCAGGGCAAGAGCACCTACACCACCAATAACCGCTGTCAATACCGCTTTTCCCGTAATTTTAATCGGCTGTTTATGCTCCATTTTTCTCCATACAAATACTGTGATCAAGGCAAAAACAATACCTACACATCCAACGACAACTCCAGGTGTAAACGCATTCCATTCCGGAATCATTGCCATGCACATTCCCAAACCAAAAAACAGACAGCTGATAATCCCCAAAATCATCGCAACAAAACTACTCTTCTTCATTTTTAGAGACCTCCTCTTTATTTCCTTTTCTTGTTTGTTACTAGTGGTGCATCCTTTTAGAATCAGTACTTTAACAATGTAGACTATTCTGTTATACTCTTTTAAAAAACGGTATAG
>JACJJN010000028.1 GCA_016899975.1 Lacrimispora saccharolytica
GCATCCAGTTTAAACTGTTTGTCATGTTGCTTTGCCATAATGAGATCCTCCTTCCGTACGATACTTCTATTGTATCATGTATTGTCTATTTGGAATTTTCTCATTTTGACTTGCACTATTTATATTCTAGCACCACAGAGTTCAGCGTACTCGCCGCTCTCCATGTTCCCTTCCGGCAGTTCGCCAATTCATGCACCTTCCATTCTGGTAGATGTAGTGTCCGGAGTATTTTATATCTCGTCCGCACTTTCTTCCATTGTTTCCAATACACTGCACGGATTCTGTGGCGAAGCCATTCGTCCGTGGTCTCCATCAGGCTTTTCATATCCGCCAGCCGATAATAGTTTATCCACCCTGTCGTATATCTCCTGAGTTTTTCTTCTCTCTCCGGGTTGCTCCACTTGTTCCCCCTTACTGTCAATTCTCTGAGATGGTTCTTCATCTTCCTGATTGACTTAGGGTGTACCCGCATACGGCATTTCCCTTTGTTTCGGTAAAATCCTATTGTTCCGTCCTTCCCGGGACATCTATAGCTGTTCCGGTACTATGACATCTGCTGACTTCTCATGGCAAGCTTTACTCCATGGCTACGAATGTTTTATCGTCTTTGTCATGTCCATGAGACCTCCCCGGGTACTCACACGCTCTTTCCCACTTATACCTGCCCCGTCTACTGTTGGCGTTCCGTGCAGTTATTGGACTTTGGTTTGTTTGGCAACCTCATCCACGCTTCTCAGCCTATCCGGGCAACTTTTACAGGCCAGTGATTTGCCTCCGGCTTCCTTCAGACCCCACCTCACGATGACGCCCTTGCCATTGGCTGCACCCTTCCCACTGCCGGGCGGGTCAGGGACTTTCACCCGTTAGAACGTGTGCCCGCCGGGCACACCAAAAACAGCTGCCAATGCATTCACGCATCAGCAGCTGCCGATTTAAGTTCTGTGTATTATTTATTTGACTGTTTCTCCTAATCCTTGATCCTGTAATAGTCTTCCATATCCAGGGTCAGATCCACATGAGTATCAGGCTTTGATTTTCGGTTGCTCAAGAGGCACACAGTCTCCACATGCCCCGTCATCGGAAACATATCCACCCCTCTGACTCTCTTCAACTCATACCCTTCCGCGCAAAGCCACTTCAGATCCCGCGCCAGCGTCGCCGAATCACAGGAAACATACACGATCCGTTCCGGCTGCATCTTCACAACCGTTTCCAGCAGCGCCGCGTCACAGCCTTTCCGCGGCGGATCCACCACGATCACATCCGCCCGTGCCTCGCCTTTCGCATACATCTCCGGCAGCACTTCTTCCGCCTTGCCGACAAAGAATTCCGCATTCGTGATGCCATTCAGTTCCGCATTTCTCCCTGCGTCCTCAATCGCCGCAGGAACGATCTCCACACCGTATACCTTCTTCGCCTTCTGCGCCAGAAACAGAGAAATCGTCCCGATTCCGCAGTACAGATCCCAGACCGTTTCATTTCCGTCAAGTCCCGCGTACTCCAGCGCCGTTCCGTACAATTTCTCCGTCTGTACCGGATTCACCTGATAAAAGGAAAGCGGGGAAATCTGGTATTTCACCTCTCCGATATAATCGGAAATATACGGCGTTCCCCAAAGCGTCCGGATCTTGCTGCCCATGATCACATTGGTCCGCTCCTGATTGGTGCTGGTGGTAATACTGGTCATTCCGGAAATTTCCCGCAGCCGTTCCACCAGAGCTTCCTGCTTTGGCACCCGCTCCCCATTGATCACCAGGCAGACCATCATCTCCCCGGTTTTGAAGCCATAGCGGATCAGGATATGGCGCACAAGCCCTGTTCCGGTCTTTTCATCATAAGCAGAAACTCCATATTTCTCCATCCAGCCCAGTACCACATCCAGTACCTGCCGGTTTTCTTCCACGCCAAGATAACAGTTCCGGTTATTGATAATATCGTGAGTACGTCCCGCATAAAATCCGGTGACCAGATTCCCTTCTTTATCTGTTCCCACCGGAAACTGTGCCTTGTTGCGGTACCGGAACGGCTGTTCCATACCGAGGATCGGCTCCATGGGAATCTGTTCAAATCCTCCGATCCTCCGCAGATTGTCCTCGATCTTTTTCTGTTTGAAACGCAGCTGCTCCTGATAATCCATCATCTGCAGCTGGCATCCCCCGCAGGGACGTGCCATAGGACAGACCGGCTCCACCCGATGGGGAGACGGTTCGAGAATCCGCATCAGCCGCGCATAGGCATAATTTTTCTTTGCTTTCATGATCTTTGCTTCGATGACATCTCCGATCACTGCATCCTTCACAAAGAGGGTATAGCCATCTGCTTTGCCTATACCCTCTCCATCGTGTCCCATATCTTCGATTGTCACCGTCAGAATATCATTCTTCTGGTAATTCATCATATTTCTCCTGTCTTTCGAATGTTCGACTCAAAGAACCGGTTATAACCGATCCAGTCCCCGGACGCTTCCCCGCTGGATGCGAACAATTCCGTCAGCGTTTCCATCTTCGCATCTGCGTTGTCGGCAAGATTCAGAGCCATAGCCTCCGCCAGTGCCGGTTTCTTCGGGGAACCATACTCCAGTTCTCCATGGTGTGCCAGAATACAGTGTTTCAGTTTGTTTTCCAGATCTGCCGGAAAACCTTCAATCTTCCTTGCTTCGTCGTGGATCATCTCAGCGCCGATCATAATATGCCCCAGCAGCTGCCCGTCATCCGTATAGTCATTCTGAGGAAATTCGGAAAGTTCCCGTGTTTTTCCGATATCATGCAGGATTGCCCCGGTGATCAGCAGATCCCAATTCAGGATCGGATATGCTTTTGCCATATAATTGCAGAAGCGTGCCACACTGAGCGTATGCTCCAGCAGCCCTCCGACAAATCCATGATGGACACTTTTTGCGGCGGAACTCATTTTAAAGCGTTTCACCATCTGCGGATCTTTGACCAGCAGATTCTCCAGAAGCTTCCGAAGCCATGGATTTTTCACCGCATTTATGTATTTCAGAAGCTCCTGATACATTTGCTCAATATCATACCGGCTGGTGGGAAGATAGTCTGCCGGATTGTATTCTCCCTCCTGTGCTTTACGCACACGTTTGATGGAAACCTGCAGGGCGCCGTTGTAGCTGCTGACATCTCCGACGATATCCACATAATCAAACACGTCAAATTCATCGATCCCCTGGGAATTCGGCTCCCAGATCTTCGCGTCGATGGTTCCGGTGCGATCCTGAAGGATCACATTTTCGTAAGGTTTTCCATTTTTTGTAACTGCCGCCTGACGGTGCCTGCACAGATAAATCCCTGACATGCGGCTTCCTTCGCGCAGCTCATTGATATACTTCATATTGTCTGTACTCCTCATTTTCCTGTCTGCCGCAGTCTCCGTAACAATGATTCTGTTTCCGCCCTGCTGCAGAATCTTTCCTGTTATGCCCGATCAGGCATTAAGAAACTTTAACTGCTTTATTATATAGTATCTTTCATGAGCTTGCAATCTCTTTATGCTTATGCACAGGCATTATATTTTCATACGGTCTGCACAGTCAAATACCCCGCAGCAAGCTACGGGGCATCAAACTTGTAACGCAGCAGAGCTGCGGGGTATTTGACCCTCGCGACAGTCGCCAAATGGACATGCAAGCATGTCCGCTTGGCTCGTTGCCCGCGGGAATAAATGCACAGATCTGACTGTACAGCCACTCAGATTTCTCCCACCGTAACGTCAAACTCCATTTCCGCGTAACCTTCCGCGCCCTTTCGCATCGCGGTGATCCGGATTGTCTCGCCGGGGCTGCATTCGCCCAGCTGCTCCTGATACTGTTTCACCGTCTGGACTTTTTCCTCTCCGATCTTTACGATCACATCGTACTCCATCATACCGGAAAACATCGCAGGAGAATTTTCCGCCACACTGTTGACCAGCACACCTTTTGGAATACCGGTCTGTTCGGAAAGTTCTTCCGTGACATCCTGCCCTTTGATTCCGATATACGGCCGTGCCTCATCGTTGGACAGGCTTTCGATCAGCGACTTGATCTGCGAAATCGCCAGACCAGTCACAATATTTTTACTGTCGGAACTGTAATTCTGTGCGATGATCCCGACAATCTCTCCCTCCAGATTGATCAGAATTCCGCTTCCATCAGGACTTCCGAGAATATCCGTAGTCAGAAGCGTGTATTCCGTATCCAGCGTGGATATTTTATTGGTCACAGACGTCACCACTCCATACGCAACGGAATCACTGTACCCCATCGGACTTCCAAGAGCCAATACCGGATCCCCCTGGGATACACCGTAAGAATTTCCCAACGGCGCGATTTCCAGCCCATCTCTGGTAGACTGGGAAAGCTGTGCCGCTTCCACTTTCAAAACCGTCAGCCCCGTATTGGCATCATGTCTCTGGTAAATGGCATCCACCGTCGAAGAATCCCAGAAAGTCACCTGGATCCTCTCCACATTCTCCACGATCCGGTATTCGGTCAGAATAAACAGGTCCGCGCCTTTTTCCGCAACAACCAGACCTGTGATCTGCTGCTGATTTTCATAATTCTGATTGAAATAGTCCATCTGATTCGTAATCCCGATCACAGTGGCCAGGGAACGCTGTGGTTTTTCTGCCACAGAAAGCATTTCACTGTACAGATTCTGATAATCCTCAAGGGTAATTTCCCGTTCCGGTTCCGTAGTTGGCGTCGGGGACGGGGTTGGCGTCGCGGAAGCCGCCGCGCCGCTTTCCGGATCCGCATCCGGTTCCGGTTCTTCATCCGCCGGGATATCCACCTTTCCGGTTCCATGGACCGCTGCCGAAATCTTCGGTTCCGCAATCGCGAATGTCACCGCCGCGATAAGTCCGAAGCCCACGGCTGCACATACGAAAAGTACGCTGCGGATGATCCATTTTTTTCTGTCCGGAGGGTCTTTTTTAATCGTTTCTTTGATAAATTTATAGGATTTTGGATTACTGTCCATAGGCACAATCCTCCCGATAACAAAATGCAAAATATATATTAATAATTTACCAGAAAAATATGAACAATTTATGAAGAAATGCATGAACATTCTCCCCGGAATTTTCCACCCTTTTCAGCGTATACTGAGAAATTATTTTCTGCATGAGATACACCGCCGTTTGTAAGGAATTTGTTCGGAAAATTCCCTTTCCCTCCCAGGAATTTTACGCTATAATGAGATTGATTGACCTATTTTATCATCCGGAGGAAACAAACATGAATCAAAAAGCTCTTCAGACTCTTGAGTTTGATAAGATTATAGAACAACTGACCACTTACGCCAGCTCCCCGATGGGCCAGAAGCTGTGCCAGGATCTGCATCCGTCTTCCGATATTTCCGAAATCACGCATATGCAGACGGAAACCCACGATGCGCTGAACCGCCTGTTCAAGAAAGGCCATATTTCGTTCGGAGGCACAAAGGACATCCGCGGTTCTCTGAAACGCCTGGAAATCGGAAGTTCCCTGAACATTCCGGAACTGCTCCAGGTAGCCGGGCTTCTGGAAAACACCGCCCGGGTCAAATCCTACGGCCGTCATGAAAATGCCGATACCGCCGGGGATTCCCTGGATATTCTTTTCGATTCTCTGGAGCCGCTGACACCGCTCTCCACGGAAATCCGCAGATGCATTGTCTCGGAGGATGAGGTCAGCGATGACGCCAGCCCTACGCTGAAACAGATCCGGCGCTCCATCCGTGCAGCCGGCGACAAGATCCATACCCAGTTGAATTCCCTGGTCAACGGATCTTACCGCACCTACCTGCAGGATGCCGTTATCACCATGCGTGACGGCCGCTACTGTATCCCTGTCAAATCAGAATACAAAAGCCAGGTTCCGGGCATGATCCACGACCAGTCTTCCACCGGCTCCACCATCTTCGTCGAGCCGATGGCTGTTGTAAAGCTGAACAATGATATCCGCGAGCTGGAGCTGAAGGAAGAAGAAGAGATCCAGGTCATCCTCTCCAGGCTGAGCGAGCAGGTTGCCGAACATCTGGAAACCCTGCGCTATAATCTGGAAAATATGGTGGCCCTGGATTTCATCTTTGCCCGCGCTTCTCTCGCCATGGAACAGAACGCCAATCAGCCGATCTTCAATACGGAAGGGAAGATCCATCTGAGAAAAGCCCGCCATCCGCTGATTGACAAAAAGAAGGTCGTTCCCATCGACGTTACCCTGGGCGAGGATTTTGACCTGCTGATCGTCACGGGACCGAACACCGGCGGTAAAACCGTTTCTTTGAAGACCGTAGGTCTGCTCACGCTGATGGGACAGTCCGGTCTTCACATTCCGGCTTTGGACCGCTGCTCTCTTGCCGTCTTTGATGAAGTCTATGCGGATATCGGAGACGAGCAGAGCATTGAACAGTCTCTGAGTACTTTCTCTTCCCATATGACCAACGTGGTCTCCTTCCTCTCAAAGGCAGATCCAAACTCCCTCGTCCTGTTCGACGAGCTGGGCGCAGGAACCGACCCGACGGAAGGCGCAGCCCTTGCCATCGCCATCCTCTCTTCCCTCCACGAACAGGGAATCCGGACCATGGCGACCACGCATTACAGCGAACTGAAAATTTACGCCCTTTCCACACCAGGCGTGGAAAATGCCTGCTGTGAATTCGATGTGGAAACTCTGAGTCCGACGTATCGTCTGCTCATCGGTGTCCCCGGAAAGAGCAACGCCTTTGCGATTTCCAGCAAACTTGGTCTTCCGGACTACATTATCGAAAAAGCAAAGGAACAGATCAGCGAGCAGGATGAATCTTTTGAGGACGTTCTGACAACCCTGGAGCAGAACCGCATCACAATGGAAAAAGAACAGGAGGAACTGCGCCGTTACCGTGAGGAAGTTCAGGAACTGAAGACCCGTCTTGCAAAAGAACGGGAACGCCTGGATGAACGCCGAGACAAGATCATTGCCCAGGCTTCCGAAAAGGCGGAAGCTATCCTGCGGGAGGCAAAGGATTATGCGGACCAGACCATGCGGGACTTCCAGAAATTCGGAAAAGAAAATGTTTCCGTCAGTGAAATGGAAAAGAAACGTACCGCTCTCCGGGAAAAAATGGAGCGGATGGAAAAGAAAAAGGCAAAAGCCGAACAGCCAAAACGCACCGGAAACCTCAAGCCATCCGACCTTTCCCTCGGGGATTCCGTCAAGGTTCTCAGCATGAACCTGAAAGGAACGGTCAGCTCCAAACCGGACAGCAAAGGCTTTCTGTTCGTCCAGATGGGAATCATGCGCTCAAAGGTGCATATCTCCGATCTGGTACTGGTAGACGAGCCGGTGATCACCGGACCTTCTCTGTCCAAAACAGGAACGGGAAAACTGAAACTCTCCAAATCCGCTTCCATCTCCACCGAGATCAATCTTCTTGGCAAGACGGTTGACGAGGCGATCGCGGAACTGGATAAATATCTGGACGACGCTTACCTTGCGCATCTGCCAAGCGTCCGCGTTGTCCACGGAAAAGGAACCGGCGCTCTGCGCAAAGGCGTCCACAACTATCTCCGCCGCCTGAAGTACGTTTCCGAATTCCATCTCGCAGAGTTCGGCGAAGGCGACGCAGGCGTAACCATTGTCACTTTTAAAAAGTAGATAACAGTTCAGCAGGCTGAACTGATACAAAATCAGTACATGTAAAAAGGAGGCTCCCATGGTATCCAAACAGAAAATCCTGATCGTCGATGACGATAACAATATTGCAGAACTGATCTCCCTGTACCTGACGAAGGAATGCTATGATACCCAGATCGTCAATGACGGGGAGGAGGCGCTCCGGGCATTTGAAACCTTCCGCCCGAATCTGATCCTGCTGGACCTGATGCTGCCGGGAATGGACGGTTATCAGGTCTGCCGTGAGATCCGCCACAGTTCGGACGTGCCGATCATCATGCTCTCAGCGAAAGGAGAAGTCTTCGACAAAGTCCTGGGACTGGAACTGGGCGCGGACGATTACATCATCAAACCCTTTGATTCCAAAGAACTGGTGGCACGGGTCAAAGCAGTGCTCCGCCGCTTCCAGGCGGCACGGCCGGTACCCGCAGCACAGCCAAACGCGAAGTGTGTGGAATACCCGGATCTGATCATCAACCAGACCAACTATTCTGTCATTTACCAGGGAAAAGCCATCGATATGCCGCCAAAGGAACTGGAACTTCTGTACTTCCTCGCCTCCTCACCCAACCAGGTATTCACCAGAGAACAGCTTCTGGATCACATCTGGGGCTACGAGTATATCGGTGACACCCGCACCGTTGACGTACATATCAAACGTCTCCGGGAAAAGATCAAAGATCATGAAACCTGGTCCATCAGCACTGTCTGGGGCATCGGATATAAATTTGAGGTCAAAACATCATGAACCGAACACTTTACAAAAAGTTCATCCTTGCCTACGTCATTTTTGGCATTGCAGGATTCGTCTTTCTGTCCACCGTGGGTTCCCGCGTCATCGAACAGTATCTGATCGAATCCTGCAGTTCCTCACTGACCAGGGAAGCGCGTAGCATCGCCAGCCGGCAGGCAAGCCTGTATTACAAGGAAGAGCGCACTCTCCAGTCCCTCTACAACACCCTGTCCGCACTTAGTTCTTTTCATGACGCCCAGATCTGGCTGATCAGCCCCGACGGGGAGATCCTGCTGAACACAGAGGAACCCCTGGATACGGAAACATACAAAACCATCCAGGGGTTTGATCCGGTGGAACTTGGCAGCAATTATTATTCTACGGGAGATTTTTTCGGGCAGTTTGACACAGAAATGCTCACTGTCATGGTTCCCGTCACCTCCAACTATTCCATCAACGGGTATGTTGCCATCCACCGGCCGCTCACCGATCTCTACCATGAACGGGAGTCCCTGCTCCTGCGGGTCGACCTGATGTTTCTGGTCATTTTCCTTCTTTCCTTCGGAATTCTGGCGCTTTTCGCCTTTACGGTTTACCGTCCGCTCCAGAAAATCATCCAGGGAGCCGACGAATACGCGGAAGGAAATCTCACCTATCAGATTCAAGTAGATTCCCAGGACGAATTAGGCTATCTGGCACGAACCCTGAACTACATGTCCGGGGAACTGAATAAGATCGGGGAATATCAGAAAAAATTCGTTGCCAACGTCTCCCACGATTTCCGTTCTCCGCTGACCTCCATCAAAGGCTATGTGGAAGCCATCGCCGACGGTACCATCCCGCCGGAAATGCAGGACCGCTATCTGAACATCGTCCTGTTCGAGACCGAACGGCTGAACAAACTGACCCAGAGCCTGCTCACACTGAACGATATCGACAGCAAAGGCAACATGCTGGAAATCACGAAATTTGATATCAACGCAGTGATCAAAAACACTGCCGCGGCATTTGAAGGCATCTGTACCTCGAGAAAAATCACGATCAGCCTGGTGATTCCCTCCCAGACCCTGTATGTGTCAGCGGATATGGGGAAAATCCAGCAGGTACTCTACAATCTGATCGACAATGCCATCAAATTCTCCAACAACGATTCAACGATCACCGTAGAGACGACGGAAAAATACCGGAAGGTATTCGTCTCCGTGAAAGACACCGGAATCGGAATACCGAAAGAAAGCCTTTCCAAAATCTGGGAAAGATTTTACAAGATCGACGCTTCCCGCGGAAAAGACCGCAAAGGCACCGGGCTGGGACTGTCGATCGTCAAAGAGATCATCAACGCCCATAACCAGAACATCAACGTGATCAGTACGGAAGGCGTCGGAACCGAATTCATCTTCACCCTCGACAAAGCGGAATGAGGGACGGAGGGAAGAGGGAGACGCGGGGCGGGCGGTAGGTTTTTGGCTGGAGCCAACCCCATCGTTACCAGCCAACCACCTCCCGCCCTCACGCCGCGCGTGGGGCTGTGGCTTCGGTCGCCGGGTCTGGAGATATGGAAATGCAGTGCTTGCGACTACAGACGGACAGCACAGGGGACAATGTCCGACGGATGCAGAGCGGTCAGAAAACAACCGCTCCCACACCACGCCCGCCGCTCTGAAAGCCGGCGAACATTGTCCCCTGTGCTGTCCGAATGTGGAGTGAGCACGCATTCCATATCTCCAGGCACGGCGGCCGAAGCCACAGCCCACGCGCGGCGTGAGGGCGGCAGCGGCGGTCTTCGTCCGTCCCCTACCACTGAAAGTTTCGGAGTTGGCCTTGCAGCTGCATGTGTTCGAAATTATGCTGCCGCAGCGCCTCATACAAAACGATTGCCACAGAATTGGCAAGATTCAGCGACCGGATATTCTCGTTCATCGGAATCCGGATCGCCGTGTCCGGATGCTGCACCAGGATCTCCTCCGGGATTCCTGCGCTTTCCTTTCCGAACATGATATAACAGTCTTCTTCATACTGCACTTCCGCATAGGTCTGTCTTGCCTTTGTGGTCGCCATATAAATTTTGGCTCCTGGGTTTTTTGCAAGAAAATCTTCGTAATTCAAATAAGTGGTCACATCCAGATCGTTCCAGTAATCCATACCGGCTCTCTGGATTGCTTTTTCATTCAGCCGGAATCCCAGCGGCTCGATCAGATGGAGCCGTGTTCCCGTCGCAACGCAGGTGCGCCCGATGTTTCCGGTATTGGACGGGATTTCCGGTTCAAACAATACAATATTCAGCTTTGACATTCTATTCTTTCCTCTCCAGCATACCATTCATCCGTCTGCGGTTTGTCCAGATAGCGGATTTCCTCCCCGTTTCGGAGAATCCTTTCCTTCCCTTTCGTCGTCCGTCCGATGACCGCAGCCGGTATCTGTGCGCCGGCCAGCTTCCGTACCAGCTGCGCGCCGTCAGGCACTGCCGCCAGCAGGGTGTCCGTGCAGAACATCTGATAGGGATTCAGGGAAAAATATTCGCAGATCTCAATGGTTTCCTGGCAGATCGGTATGCGTTTCAGTTCCACATCCAGTCCCACTTTTGCCTGCTCTGCCATCTCCCAAAGTGCCCCGAAGATCCCGCCTCTGGAGACTGCCTTCATTTGGCAGACACCATTCTCTGCCGCAATCTTTACAGCCTCCGGAAGGTTTCGTTCCTCTCCTATTTTCACAGTATCGTTCAGGAACCCTTCGGAAAAGCATTCCAGCAGCTGTTCTCTCTGATCGGCTGCAAGTCTGGCCGCAGCGGATCCCGCAATCGTTCCCGCAACAACCAGATCCAACTCCGGCTCAGCCTTCAACGGCAGGCTTTTTGCCTTTCCCACTGCAGTTACAGTGATCACAAGTTTTACAAGTCCTGGAACCACTTCCGTATGGCCGCCCAAAATAACCGCTCCGTAATGTCCTGCCGCCTGATCCAGTGTGGCAGTCAGCGTTTTCAGTTCCGGCTCGCTGTATTCCTCGGGCAGGAGGAGCTGTACCGTAACCCCTGTCGGTTCTGCCCCGGCGGCAAGCAGATGGCTGCATGCCTCATATACCGCAAACTCCGGGGCGCTTCCGGGAAATCCTGCGGAAGTTCCGCATGCGGTTACCGTCAGCGTCCCGCCTGCTTCCCCGCCGTTTCGGAAGGCTCCGTATCCGCATCCGTACTCCGGATACTGGACAACATCCTCCTGTTTTCCTTTCAACACCCTGAGCACTGAGCGGTCAAGCGCCGCCTGCGTTAGTTTTCCTTTTCTCATGTGCCGCTCCCTTCTCCCGAAGTGCTGCTGTCCTGTCCGGACGTTGTCTGTTCCGATGTTCCCTGGCTGCCGTCCCCGCCGGAAGCGCCGCTTCCCTGGGACGAAGCATCCGAACCGCCCTGCGCGCCTGTACTGCCCGCATTGTTTGTGCTGTTTCCGCTGTTGGCATCTGCATTGCCCGTCTCGCCGGAATCGTCAGAAGTGTCCTCACCGGAACCTGCCGCCTGTGTCGGTGCTGCGGTTGGCTGCGGAGTCGTCTGAGGCGACTGTCCTCCCGGATAAGCGGACGCTGCAGCATCAACTTTACTCAGATCATTGGATTCGATCGCCGAACGCATCGCTGACAGTGCCGCAGAGTCATCGGTATTTGTTCCGACAGCATAAGTGTCCGGAGTCATATTGTAGGTACTGGAATTCACCTGCTCCCTTGTCTCCTCACCATTGACCGTCACCACCTTCCACAGCCGCGCCGTGTATCCGGTATGGCCGCTGGATTTCTGAGTCACGGAACCGTAAGATGCGGAAGAATCTTCCACCAACTCCGTCGTGGATTCTGTCGTGGTCAGTGTTTCACTTTCATAAGTTACCGTCCGATTGGGATCCCTGGTCTCATGACCGTAAATGATAAATCCAATCTCACTTCCGTCCGCATATCCCATGATATAGATCGGTGCGTCCGTATTGTTGACAAAGCGGAAATCCTTATATCCCTCTGCGATTGCCGCATCCATCGACGGTTTTACATAATTGACAATCATCGAATGGTTGGAACGCTCTGTGACCTCCAGCTCAGCCCGAAGTACCGCCAGATACAGGGTGGTGGATACCTGACAGATACCGCCGCCATAGGTTTCCACAACGTTGCCCATTTCATAGGAGGCCGCCGGAGCATATCCGTTCTCCTCATCAAACGGCACAACCGCCTCCTCCACGGAAAATTCTTCGCCAGGATAAAGGACCGTTCCGTTGATCAGTTCTGCTCCTCTCCGAACGTTCTGTTTCCGGTTGGAATTGCTGCTGGAATAGTCGGTACTGCTGCTTCCCAAAGCATCATGAACCAGTGCAAGCTGTTCCGTGTCCCCCTGCGCCTCATCCACATCGGTGACCAGCACAACGCCGCCGTTCCCTCCGTGCCATTCTTGAGACATGTAGTTGACAACTTTTTCCACGGAAGCATCCGCATTGATCACATATCCGTCCTGTCCCTCGTGAACAACAAAACTGCCGTCCTCCAGCGTCAGGCTGGCGTCTACCGCCTCCGTATTCATCGCTGCGGCCTGATTTTCAATCACACTGCGCACTGCCTCCGCATCCACGGAAAACTGCAGTTCCAGAACCTCCGGTCCTGTCTCTTCCAGATGGCGCTGTACACGGAACCGTTCCAGGACATTTCCTCTCTGTCCCGCAAACAGTGCCTGGCAGGCGATATCCGTATTCGTATAAGTCAGTCCCAGATCCCCGGCTGTGACCTGGATCGACTGGTTTCCCGCATTGAGCTGAATAGTTGAATTTTTCAGTTCCTCCACCTTTGCATTGACCGCCTGCGTGATTTCTTCCTCCGTCATTCCGCCGACACTGATATTCTCCACATAGATACCTTCCAGCGCCGTCTCCGGCTCAGCGGCAAGCACTGCCTCCGGAATCCCAAATGCAGCAAAAAGGCTGACTGCCGCAGCAGCCAGGCCCCGGATCCATTTTTTTCTCATTGGCAATCTTTCCTTCCTATCGTGTGTTTGAAAATTCATTCCTGTAATCTTCCGACACACTCAGATTAAAAATGACATTATCGTAGGTACCACCATTGCGATCACCAAAATCACAGCAATCACTCCGGCAAAGATTCTTTTCCGTTTCGGATCTCTAAACATTTCTTTTCCTCGCTATTCTTCCATAATTTGATAAAATCGAATCGATTGTTCTCGACGCCTCGTTTTTCGTCATACTTTCGATTTCCACATCCAGTGTCAGATGATGATATTCCATCAGATCCTTCAGATAGCCGATCTGCGCTCTGGTGATCGGCCCCTCTTTTTTTACTTTGCAGATCAGCGGCTTTGTCTGAAACCATTCCGGATGCTCGCCCGCAAACTGTTTTTCCAGGATCCGGTACAAATCCAGGGTCTCCATGGCATCGTCCATGGCGCGGTGGGCGTTTTCCCGGCGGATCCCATAGTAACTGCAGAGAAATTCCAGACTGCGGCTCTCCAGCTCAGGAAGCGCCCGACGGGCAATCTGCAAGGTATCCAGCGCTTCTTTTTCAAACGCAAGCCCCAGATTCACCGCATCGTGCTTGACAAAACTGTAATCAAACAGGATATTATGTCCAAGCAGCGGCAGATCCTGGCAAAACTCCACCAGACCGCGCACCGCCTCCTCCCGGAGCGGCGCATCCTTTACCATATCCCCGGTGATCCCGGTCAGTTCCGTGATCCGTCGGGGAATCTCCATCTGAGGATTGATAAAAGTAGAATAACGCTCTTTGATCTCCCCGTCAACCACTTTGACAGCCCCGATCTCCAGGATCCGGTCCGTTTTCGGGATCAGTCCTGTAGTCTCCAGATCCAGCACAACAAAATTTTTCATTCTTCTCTCCATCATTTTTTGTACTCCCGGAAATATTCATCCATGTCTATCCGCAGGATTTCCGCGTTTCCTGTCAGCGGATCTCTTCTGCTATAGTCAAACAGCAGAACCGTCTCCCCTTCTGTTCCCTGTGGATCTGCCGGAAAAACTTCCAGATGCGTCATGCGCATCAGCTGCTTCCACTGGTAACCGTCATAGTGTTTCAGATATCTGTGTTCCTGCTCTTCACACTGGTAGAAACGGCGAATCATCTCTTTCTGTTCCGAGAGATCCGGCGCGAATGCGGGACGGGATTTCAAATTCTCCCGGGCATACAGATCGATCAGCGCCAGGGCTTCACATACCTTTCGCTCCACTTTCTTTTTCTTCATCAGAAACTCCAGCAGAATTTCATATCTGCGGACCCGTGTATGGGAAACCCCTTCATAGCCGCCGGCTTCATAAAACTGGCCAAGCTCCGCAAAAAAGTCAAACATATTTTCATAGAGGCACTCTGCCAGCCCCAACAGACAGTGAAACTGACCGCTGTTGTAATAAACCTCCACCATTTCCTCCACGCTTTTCAGACGCAGCACATCCTCGTAAGGAAGCCATCTCGTAGACAGCACCTCGTAGGGCTCCTCTTCCTGATAAAGGCACTGGTAATCCGCCGTATGCTCCGCCATATAAGATCCGCTGAGCACCTTCAAAAATCCCAGCTGCAGCTGCTGCGGCTTCAGCCGGTAGACATCCGCAAAAGACCGCCGGAAACTGTCATAATCCTCAAATGGCAGTCCGGCGATCAGATCCAGATGCTGATGAATGTTTCTCCCTTTCTGAATTTCACGGACGACGAACGATACCTTTTCAAAATCCATTTTTCTGTGAATTTCCCGGATCGTATCCAGATTGGTGGACTGGACTCCGATTTCAAGCTGGATCAGTCCCGGTCGCATCCTTCGAAACAGCTCCAGCTCCTCCGGCGTGATCAGATCCGCCGCGATCTCAAAATGGAAATTTGTCTTCTGATTGTCATGTTCCGCCAGATACTTCCAGATCTCCATCGCATGGTCTTTTCTGCAGTTGAAGGTTCTGTCCACAAATTTCACCTGCGGCACTTCATGATCCAGGAAGAACTGCAGCTCCTTTTTCACCAGTTCCATGGAGCGGAATCTCAGCCTCTTGTCAATAGACGACAGACAGTAACTGCAGGAAAACGGGCAGCCGCGGCTGGATTCATAATAGATGATACGATTGGAAAAATTCTCCAGATTCTCATAGGGAAACGGCACCTCGCTCAGATCCATCACTTCCCGCCAGGGATTTTCATGGATCGCTCCGTCTGCGTCCCGCCAGGTGATTCCCGGCATTCCGGTCAGTTTTTCAAAAAACTTCCGGTTTTCCGGCACGTCTGAATCATTGATCGGCATACCATTTTCGGATATCTTCTCCCAGCTTTCCGTTTCCTGATAACTCAGCGCCAGTTCAGCGAAGGTCTTTTCCCCTTCGCCTTTCATGATTCCCCGCAGGCACGGATGCTTTTCCAGCATCTGCACCGCACGGAAAGATACCTCCGGACCGCCGAGCCACAGCTCCGTCCGGGGCAGAATTTTGGAAATCTCTGTCACCAGAGCCTCCACATAAGAAATGTTCCAGATATAACAGGAAATGCAAAGCACATCCGGCCGCTTCCGGAAGAGACTTTTCAGGATCTCGTCCTTCTGCTGGTTGATCGTATACTCGGCGATCTCCACCTGAGCGCCTTTCGCTTTCGCGTAGGCGCTCAACGTGTAAACCGCAAGGTTCGAATGAATGTACTTTGCATTGACTGCTGCTAATACAATTTTCATAACTGTTTCAATACTTCCTCTAAAGTTGGCATTGCCGGAATCGCACCGCGCCGTTCCACACAGATTCCCGCCACCGCGTTGGCAAAACGGACGTAGATCCGGGCATTTTCTTCCGTCAGTGTCTCTGGCCTTTCATCATTCTGAGCCAGTTCATACAGCAGGCCTCCCCAGAAAGAATCTCCGGCACCGGTGGTATCCACAACCTTGCACTCTCTTCCTTTCTCCTGCACTTCTATATTCTTCGTCTTCAGAAGCGCTCCGTCTTTTCCAAGGGTAACGACCACACAGCCCACTCCCTGTGCCAGCAGCGCTTCCGCCGCTTCGTGAGGATCCGCAAAATCCGTCAGCAGCGCGGTTTCCTCATCGGAGATTTTCATAATATCGGCATATGGAATCATGGAGCGCATATATTTTTTCGCTTCTTCCTCGCTATCCCAGAGCAGCGGACGGTAGTTGGGGTCATAGGAGATCATCGCTCCTGCCTTTTTCGCTTCCTCCACCGCATACATCGTAGCGCTTCTTGCCGGCTCATCCGTCAGTGACAGGGAACCGCAGTGAAAAATCTTTGTATTCTGCAGAACCTCTGTGGGGATTTCTTCCTTGCGAAGCTGTGTATCCGCGCCCGGTTTTCTGGCAAAGGAAAAACTTCTCTCCCCATTCTTCAGCGCCACAAACGCCAGTGTGGTAAAGTAATTGGGATCCTCGATCATCCCCTGGACATTGATCCCTTCCTTTTCCAGCGTTTCTTTCAGAAGCTTTCCATGCATATCGTCGCCGACTTTTCCGATAAAAGCCGCCGTCCCCCCAAGACGTGCCACCGCCGCCAGTACATTGGCTGGAGCTCCTCCCGGATTCTGTTCAAACAGCGCCTGTCCGCCTTCGGATGTGCCATACGGCGTAAAATCAATCAATACTTCCCCCAATGCTGTTACATCTGCCATAATTTCCCTCTCCTTATTTTTCACTGAAACCAGCACAGCGCTTCAAAGTTTTTGAAACCGGCAATGCTGTTTCCAGCATGATTTTATTCTGGAATTATAGTATCATGTGAAACGGAAAATTTCAAGAAACGATCACGCTCCCTTTTCCTTCAGAAACCGCTCTTCAAATTCTGCCGCCGGAATCGGACGGCTGTAGTAGTAGCCCTGTCCGTAATCGCAGTTGATCTCCTGCAGGAAGTGTTCGTTTTCCTCGGTCTCCACGCCCTCGGCAACGGTACGGATCTTGAAATCTTTCGCGATCTGGACCACGTTCCGCATCATTGCCTTCTGCTTTTTCTCTCTTGCGGTGCCCATCGCCAGAAGAAATTCCCTGTCCAGTTTCACCTCATCGATCTCAAGACTGGAAAGGATATTCAAAGAAGAATATCCGCTTCCGAAATCGTCCATGGAAATCTGGAAGCCCAGCTCCTTCAGACGGAAGATCGTATGGTTCAGATCATCCAGGTTTTCCGCCGCCAGACCCTCCAGAATTTCCAGCACAATGTATTTTCTGGAAATTCCATACCGGTCGGTGATCTCACACAGCCGTTCAATATAGTCTTCCTGATAAAACAGCAGTTTGGACTGGTTCACGGAAATGGGAACGATCTCTTTTCCCATATCCAGCCACTTGCGCTGCATCTGGCAGACCAGCTCCACCATGTGCAGGTCCAGCTGAGCACAGAATCCATTCTTCTCAAACACCGGAATAAAGCGGTCCGGATAAATCATTGTGCCATCCTTCCGGATCCAGCGCACCAGCGCCTCCGCTCCGGAAATCTTTTCTCCCCGGAGATCTTTCTTTGCCTGGAGATACAGCCGAAATTCTCCGGTGTCCAACGCTTCCTGCATACTGCTCTCGATCATAAGCCCTATTTGCTTCTCTTCGTGCATCTTCTGATCATAGAACGCAATATCATTCTCATGGCCATTCTTGATCATCTTCATGGCGAATTCCGCATGAAATAAGAGCTTCTTTCTCAGTTCTTCTCCCTCAATCCCCTCCTGTTCCACAGAAGCTCCGCAGTACAGAGTGATCGGGTAGTTTTTGTGGAAAATAGCCGTCAGACCGCTGATTTGATCCAGGATCTTCTGCAGCCTGCTCCGTATCGCAGCCTGTTTCGTTTCCGCCAGAAGCAGATAGAACTGATCCGTTTTTCCGCGGCAGCATCTCTCGTTTTCATGGATGGATGTTTCCAGCAGCTTCGCAGTCTCTACCAGCAGTTCATCTGCCTGATCCATACCAAAAATGTCATTGATATACTGAAAATGCCGAAAATTGATAACAGCAATACAGTAATTCCTGTCTTGCGCCAGCAGCTTATCCGCTTCCTGCTGGAATTTACTGAGATTGGCAATTCCGGTAAGCTGATCCTGCTCCGCCAGGGAACGGATCTGCCGGTTGTCCTTCTTGGTATTTTTATAGGTATAAATAATGACTGTGATACATGCCAGAAACAGGATCGCAAAAGCACATGTCACCAGAATGATCATCTGGTAAATCGGGCTGTGGATATCCTTTCCATTATCGATATAAATCAGATTCCATCCATTCGTCCCCACCGATGCACAGTAAAGGGTATAAGGTTCCCCATCCCACCGGACCGTTTTCCTTGCAATCTTTTCCCGGTCCTGCTCCGCGTCGCTTCCGAAATCCGCTTCCTCGATCATCGCAGCTCCATATTCCGCGGCAGATTCCTCCGCCGAGGTGGTGAGCACCGTTCCATCGGATTCTGTCCAGAAGATATTGATCCTGTCCCCGGATGTCGTTTCCCCGCCGATGATATCATAAAACTGACTCAGTTCCTGAACGCCTGCAAGCGCTCCCTGCACCTCATTCTCCTGATATACCGGTATTACATAAGTGATCACCTGGACGCCATCCTGTTCATATACCTGAGAAACCGCCATCTCACCTTCCCACGCTCTTCGAATTGCCTCCTGCGCTTCCTCCGGGCGGTTGCTGAACTCATACTCCGGATCGCTGCCCGGAAGCTGGAACAGCTGCTCCTCCGACCGGATATCATAATAACTCAGCTTAAAAAAAGAAGAATTTTCCGACAGATTCTGAATCTGGTCTGTGACGATACTCTCCTTTGACAGAAGTCCGTCCTCCATCAGTTCTCCCATAAGTTGCAGAGTTTCAAACGCCGATGCCATCCGCTCCTCAAACCGCAGTCGGTATTCATTGACCAGCGAATCCACGTAAGCTGTATAAGAGCGTTCCTCCGCCTTCCTCACAGCCACCACTACGATCGCAGAACAGCCGATGATCACTGCGCTGATCAGTGCAAGCACCACGGTATATTTGATAACTTTTTTTCTCAGATTTTTCTCTTCCATGTTTTTGTCCTGTCTGTTTTTTCGCTTATTTCAGGCATAAAACAGCCTGTATGCTCCCATGTTTCATTGTCCTCATTTTATAGTATCCGCGCCGGATTGTCCATTTGTTTTTATGAAAACATAGTGCCTGTGGGCATCTTGCTCCATCGCGAAGCGATTTTTCATGGGCGGATTTGTAACAGTTCTGCTGGCTGAACTATTACAAATCCTGCCTCCTTCTGTACTGGACAACAGGAAAAATGAGAGATATAATAATTTTCACAGCAATGCAGACCGGTACTCTTCGTCGGATACCGCTGTTGCTATGATACCAAAGAGAAAGGATACTATGATCATGAGTTCTAATCGTTCAAGAAAATCAAAGAAAAAACACCGGATGCCCGGAATGGTCCTTACGCTGCTGCTTCTGGTGGTTTCCATTCTTTTCCTTTTCATGCTTTCTTTGACGCAGCTGCTCACAAACACCCATGTGATCGCAGCAGCCGCCATATGTCTTCTGGCTGTCCTGCTTACTTTCCTGCTCACCCGGAATTTCAGAAACCGGCTGACCTTCGTCCTGGGCACCGCATGGTGGCTGATCTGTCTGGGCGTGTTTGCGGTAGGCGGCGTTTATCTCTTTCAGACTCAATCAACGCTGAGGACCATTGCAGGCATTCAAACCGAAGCGTCCAATATTTCCGCCTATGTGCTGACCGATGATCCGGCCCAGACACTCACCGATGCTTCCGGCTATTCCTTCGGAATCCTCAGTACCCTGGACCGTGAAAATACGGATACCGTGGTATCGCGTATCAACGAACAGCTCGGCACAACGATCCAGACGGCGGAATATGCGGGTTTGACCCAGTTAGCCGACGGCCTGAGAAACGGCGAAGTCGGGGCTGTCATTTTGAACGATGCCTACCTGGATCTTTATGAAGAGTTCGATGGATATACAGACTTTCCTACTTCCGTACGCGCTCTCACAACAGAGGTCGTGGAAACCACCATCGTGGATCCGGCGGATCAGGCACAGGCATCCGCCGCTCCGTCTCTCGATGAAAATCCTGTACTGAATATTTACATCAGCGGAAGCGATACACGTTCTTCCACGCTGCCTTCCCGCAGCCGCAGCGATGTCAATATTCTGGCGAGCATCAATACCCAGACACGACAGGTACTCCTGATTTCCACGCCGCGTGATTATTATGTACCGCTGTCCATCTCCAACGGCGCTCCGGATAAACTGACTCACGCGGGTATTTACGGCGTCCAGGTCAGCATGGATACGCTGTCCATGCTCTATGAAGTTCCTTTGGATTACTATTTCCGTGTGAATTTCAATGGATTCGTGGATATCATCGACGCCCTTGGCGGTATTGAAGTCTATTCCGATTATACCTTCGATACCGGAAATGTTCAGGGCTATCACTTCAATGAGGGCTGGAATACCGTCAACGGAGAAGAAGCGCTTGCCTTCTGCCGGGAACGTTATGCTTTTTCTTCCGGCGACCGTCAGCGTGGAAAGAATCAGATGGCTGTCATCCAGGGCGTGCTGAACAAAGCCACCAGCCCTGCAATCCTGACCAGCTATACTTCCGTACTGAACAGCGCGGAAGGCTGCATGGAAACGAACGTGCCTTATGACACCATCGCTGAAATTGTCCGCCAGCAGCTGTCCGACGGTGGAAACTGGAACGTGGTAAGCTATAGTGTCGACGGAACCGGTGACAGCCAGGTGCCTTATTCCATGAGTTCTTCCGTGTACGTAATGATCCCTGATACTTCTACCGTGGATCAGGCAAAATCCCTGCTTGCCCAGGTGGCGGCGGGAGAAATCCTTCAGCAGCCTTAATGATACCGTATACAGAAAAGAAAAACTTCCATAAATGATTCAAAAACCCCTCCGGATTTCCACATATCTCTTGAAATCCGGAGGGGTTTTCCACATCCTGCGTTTTATTTGTCAACAATTATGTGCACAGTAGCCGTCCAGCCGACGGAACTGCTTCGATTAAACTTCAATTTCTTTCAGATACCGCTCCAGCGCATCCTGCCAGGACGGAAGATGCTCGAATCCGTTCTGAGTCAGTTTTTCTTTGCTCATCCGGCTGTTGGAAGGCCGTTTTGCCTTCGCCGGGTAATGGCTGCTGTCCACCGGAGTTACATGCACTTTTTCGTAAACCGGATTGATCTTGGCTGCCTGACGGAAAATCTCACATGCAAATTCATACCAGGAGCAAAGTCCCTCATTGGTCGCATGGTATCTGCCATATTTGTCTGTCTCCACCATATCCACCAGCAGTCTTGCCAGGTCATAGGTATAGGTCGGAGAACCGATCTGATCATCCACAACCGTCAGTTCCTCATGAGTCTTTCCAAGGTTCAGCATGGTCTTGATAAAGTTCTTTCCGTTCACACCGAATACCCAGGCAATGCGGACAATGTAATATCTGGTCAGGTATTTTTCAACCGCCAGCTCACCCTCATATTTGGTCTGTCCATATACATTCAGCGGATGACGCTCATCATCCGGCTCCCACGGACGGGTGCCCTGTCCGTCAAACACGTAATCCGTACTGATATAGATCATCTTCAGATCCAGCTCCGCGCAGACTTTTGCGATATTCTCCGTACCGCCGGCATTGACCTGGCGCACTTTTTCAATCTTATCCTCATCCTCCGCCAGATCCACAGCCGTCCATGCCGCACAGTGAATGACTGCCTCCACGTTGGATTCCCGGATCACACGCTCCACAGAATCCGCATCCGTGATATCCATCTCCTCAATGTCCACACCGACACCGGTATGATTCCTTTTCGCCAGTTCATTCATCACATCATGGCCAAGCTGCCCTTTGACACCTGTCACCAATACTCTCATGTCATCCATCTCCATTTCGTTTTTCAAATCTGTCTTCAGGTTTCTGCTTTCTTACTGTATTCACAGGATGCGCCTCCGCACGATCAATACAGTTTTTCCATATATTTGCCATTCAAGACATCCATCAGATAGCTGCCGTACTGGTTTTTCTTCAGCGGCTGGATATCCTCCAGGAGCTGTTCCCTGCTGATCCATCCGTTCAGATAAGCAATCTCTTCCAGGCAGGCAATCTTGCGGTGCTGGTGGGTCTCCACCGTCTTGACAAAATTGGTGGCTTCCACCAGGGACTCATGAGTACCGGTATCCAGCCAGGTAAAGCCCTGTCCCAGAAGCTCCACATTCAATTCGCCTTCTTCCAGATAAATCCGGTTCAGATCGGTAATTTCCAGCTCACCGCGCGCGGACGGCTTCAGTTCTTTGGCATATTTTACCACCCGGTTGTCGTAGAAATACAGACCGGTCACACAATAGTTGCTCTTCGGATGTTCCGGCTTCTCTTCAATAGAAACTGCCTTTCCTTCCCCATCAAATTCCACGATTCCGAAACGCTCCGGATCGTCCACATAATAACCGAATACGGTTGCGCCCGTCTTTCTGGACGCAGCATTTTTCAGACGCTTGTTCAGCCCATGGCCTGCAAAAATATTGTCTCCCAGAACCATTGCCACAGAATCATCACCGATGAATTCCTCTCCGATGATAAACGCCTGCGCCAGTCCGTCCGGTGACGGCTGTACCGCATAAGACAGGGAAATACCAAACTGATGGCCGTCTCCCAGCAGAGCTTCGAATCTCGGCGTATCGTCCGGCGTGGAGATGATCAGGATATCACGGATTCCTGCGTTCATCAGTACGGAAAGCGGATAGTAGATCATCGGTTTGTCATAAATCGGCAGCAGCTGTTTGGAGGTTACCATGGTCAGCGGATACAGGCGTGTGCCGGAACCTCCGGCAAGAATAATTCCTTTCATTTGTCATTCGTCTCCTTTGTTTTTTCATAATACGGGTCTGAGCTTCACTGCATCCCGGCATCCGTCACGAAACATCACTTCGCAATGGAGCAGATGTCCCCACACACTATGTTTTTCATACGATCTGGTCATTGAATACACAGGCCTGGCAAAATGGTTACCCGAAACTGCAGTTTCTCTTCAAGTCTGCCCTTATTATAAAAGATGACGTTACGTCATCTTCAAGTGTTTTCTCAAAAATTTCACAAAATTTATTGTTTTTTCCAATTACGCTTTTGTACCAATAAAGATACCGGCATCCTTCGTAATGGAAAATACGTGGGAAGTTTTCTGCTCTACATAGTTCCGGAATTCCTTATACCGTTCCAGAAGATACTGGTTCTGATTTCCATGGCAGGACAGCACATAGTCCACCAACGGTTCCGGACGGTCCACCAGAAGGCGGTCCTCATATCGCCGTATTTCTATGTTTTCATAATACGGCTGCAGATATTCCTTTCCATTCTCCAATCCAAAACGTTCATACAATTTATCCGCCGACAGGGTGACTCTGCTGTCAAAGTCCCGCACCAGTTCATTGATTTCTTTCATATGACTGCTGCTGTAAGTACTGCACAGAAAAGTACCGCCCCTGCGCAGAACTCTGTACACTTCCCGGCAGACACCGTCAATATCCTCACAGTAAAACAGCACATGGTTGGCAATGACCAGATCAAACGTTTCCTCCGGAAACGGAATCCTGTGGGCATCCACATTCTCAAAGCGGAACCTGCTGTCCTCACTGCCGATCTCCCGCCTCGCATCCCGGAGCATTCCCTCCGAGATGTCCGAAACGACGATCTTCACTTCACGGGGAAGCCGATCCCTGTTTTCCGTCCAGAGGCTTCCGCTGCCGCTTCCCAGCTCCAGCACCGTCATTCCATCCCGCAGACCGCACTGCTCAAACACCCAGGGAAACCAACCCTTTGGATTCTGGGAATACAGGCTGTGGAGCCGGATCCTGGCGGAAATATTGCTGGCGTTCTGATACTGGCTCTTCAGACTCTTTTCCATACCGGTCAGACGGATCAGCTCCAGCATCTGGCTCCAGTCGATCTCATGTCCCGTCTCCAGCGCAGCCGCCGTGTCCTGGACCGCCCGCTCCACCAGCTGAAGCTGTTCAATCCTGTCCTGCACCAGTTTCTGCTGAAGCTTCAGCGAATTGAGCATATAATGCCAGTCCATATCATCCACCGTCATCTCACGGATATCGTCCAGAGAAAATCCCAGATACTTCAGCAGAAGAATCTGCTGAAGCCGCGCAAAATCCGAATCTGTATAATAGCGGATGCCCGACTCACTGACCCGGGAAGGTTTCAGGATATTCTTCTTATCATAAAACCGGATCGTCCTCACGGAAACGTTTGCCATTCCGGCGAACTCTCCGGAGGTATAGTAACCATCCTTTTTCACGCCTGGTCTCCTTCATCCTGCTTTCTTGCAATCTCATACATGGCCGCGGCTGTAATCTGCCAGGATTTCACCAGCTTCTCCACTTCGGCGCACTCATCCGGCTGATGGATCAGCGCCGCGTCCCCCGGAAATACCGGGCCAAATGCCGCCATGTTTTCAAAATTCTTGGCGTAGGTTCCTCCTCCGATTGCCACCGGCTCTGCCTCCGTTCCCGTCTGCTCCCGGTAGACCTTCATCAGTTTCTTCACCAGTTCGGAATCCTTCGGAAGATACAAAAGCCGCCCCTCAGCCTCCACTTCCGCCTGGAAGCCATACTCCGCAGCACAGGCTTTTACGTTTCTGATCATCTCCTCACGGTCGCCGTTCTTCGGATAACGGATATCGAGAGTCAGAGAAAGCTCCTCTTCCGTTCCCCGGGCAGTTCCAAGATTTACCGTAGTCTCGCCGGTCTCCTCGTCCTGATAACAGATTCCAAGAGAGGCTCCATTGGTCTCGGTTCCAATCTTATCCAGCACAAACCGCACCATCTGTCTCAGGCCTTCTTCCAAATCCGAATCTTCAATCGCCGCAAACAGCTTCTGTGCCGCATTGATTCCCAGCTCCGGTGTACTGCCGTGGGCGCCTTTTCCGACTGCGGTCACTGTGGTTCTTCCGTTTTCCTCCGTCACCGTAATACCCTCGCCGCTCTTCACCTTCAGTTTTCCCTCAACTTCGAGGACACATTCCGGCATCACCACATTCTTTGCCGTTCCGCCTTCCAGCCGGATCAGCTTCGCCGCCGGCACATTGCCTTCTGCCGTTTTTCCAGCTTTCGCCGGTCTGGTAAGTTTCCAGAACAGCTGTCCCTTCTCACAGAAGATCAGCGGATAATCCGCATCGGGAGTAAATCCAATCGCGGGAAGTTCCCCTCCGTTCTGAATATAGTATTTCACACAGGAGGATCCGTTCTCCTCATCGGTTCCGAAAATCACACGGAGTCTCCTGTCCAGCTTCAGTCCGGCATCACGGATTGCCTTCAGTCCATAGATTGCCCCGATCACAGGGCCTTTGTCGTCCAGCACTCCGCGTCCATACATTTTTCCGTCATGGATCTCACCTCCGAACGGAGGATACGTCCAGCCGCCGCCCTCCGGCACGACATCCAGATGGCCCAGAACCGCTGCCATCTCCTCTCCCTCTCCGTACTCGATCCAGCCAACCCGGTGATCCATGCTTCCGGTCCGAAAGCCCAGTTTCCTGCCCAGCTCCAGCGCATGTTCCAGCGCATGCTTCGGTCCTTCCCCGTAAGGAGCTTCCGGTGCGGGCTCTCCCTTTACGCTCCGGATCTGAATGCTTTCCCGCACGGATGCCAGGATCTCTTCCTGCATTTCTGATATTTTTCTGTTTAATCCTTCATATTTCATATGCGTTCCTCTTTCTGACGTTTTCCTGCGTTTTCTTCTTTCCCCATCATATTCTGAAATCACAGCACTGTCAATATGAACGGCAGGAGCCCTTCCCATCTACAACTCAAATTATTCGGAATATTTAGATTGTTTCCTCGTTATTTTATAATTATTTTGCATTATCTTTTTGTTTATTCTTTTATTTTTACTTTTATCTTTACTTTTATCTGAATTTAATATATGATGAAAGTAACAAGAGTAAGTGTGTAATTCCTAGGCAGAAAGGAGGTAGGAATTATGAAGAACAGAACGAAATCACGTATTCTTTCTCTTCTGTTGTCGATGCTGATGTGTATCTGGCTTGTACAGCCGGTTCCGCTTTGGGCCGCCGAAACTGAAGATCCTTCCGGGGCTGTGTCAGTCTCAGAGACGGATGGCGCCGGTTCGGAAACAACTGCAGATGACCTGCAGATTCTGGACAGCACCGGCGCTCCCGCTTCCAGTGGATTTACCAAGACGGACGATACACTGACCATTACCCACAATGGTACTTATACGGTTGTGATCCAGGGAACAGACCCAACCTCAAAACTCAGCATCGCAGAGGGATTCCAGGGAACCGTCACCATTCGGAATTCCACAGACGACGCGAATACATCAGAACGTATTTTCCTGTTTGACGGTACATCCGGAACTTTGACCCTTTCCGCCATGAAACCGGCGGATGTCTCTTCCGGCACACAGCTGACCAACAGCCAGGGCGAAGCGGTACCTGTATTCCGGATCGACAATCCGGAGGGCATCACTTCCCTGCTTATGGATCAGCTTACTTTCTCATTCACCGCTGTGCCTTCCGGTACTGCACTCTATCTTGTTCCGCAGGCGGCAGACCATGCGATAACGCTCACCCGCGGAACCGCTGCACCGGAAACCCTGGATCTTGTCTGGAACGGAAGCGCATTTGCTGTCCGTACCCAGCAGGCCAATGAATGGGTTACCGCGCCTTCCATCGAAGGCTGGACGTTCGGACAGACCGCTTCGGCACCTGCAGGTCAGGCAAAATATGGCGAAATCATTTTTACCTATGCTTCTTCCGAGGACGGCCCGTTTGAGGCAGCGCCGCCTTCCCATGCAGGCTCCTGGTATCTGAAAGCAGAAATAGCAGAAACACCTGATTATACGGGACTTTCGGCAATCGTTCCGTTTACCGTTGCCCAGGCAGAAAGCACACTTGTAATTCTCACAGAGTCTCTGGACAAAACTTACGACGGCGAACCTCCGGTTGTTCCGGAAGTTCAGAAAACAGGAAGCGCCAAAGACGTCCGGTTCCAGTGGCAGAAGAACAACGGCTCCGAATGGGTTCCGCTGACCGATGCTTCGGTTCATGTCGGAGAATATAAAGTTATTGCCATCCTGGACGGCGACACCAACTACACCTCCGCATCCGCGGAAAAAACCTTTACCATCTCTGTCGCTGAAAATACATGGACGGAAACACCGGCGATTGCAGATATCACCTACGGAACCGCTCCGGCGCCCACTGCAAAGGCAGCCTTCGGTACCGTACAGTTCACTTACAGCAGTACGAAAGACGGCACTTACGGTGAGCTTCCGGAAAACGCACCGGTGGGTACCTGGTACCTGAAAGCCGAAGTTCCTTCCACCGAAGATTACAGCGGGCTGAGTACGATCCTGGAATTCCATATCACAAAAGCCAAAGCTCCGGAGCCGGTAATCCCGGAAGGACTTACCTCCCGTCAGGATGCTCTTCTTTACAGCATAACGCTTTCGGGTGGATGGGGTTGGCTGAACAGCAGCCAGAGAGTATCTGTAGACAGCGAAGGTTATATGGCACGTCTGATGGTGGATGACCAAAATTACGATTACTCCGAGGTGGAAGGATACAATGCCGACGGTCATTATGTAGACCGTCTCATCCCTGTAGCTGTTGCGCAGGGAACGAACACCTGGACCGAGGAACTTACTATCGATGACTGGACTTATGGCGAGACGCCTTCCGCACCTTCCGCAAAAGCAGCTCACGGCGACGTAATCTTTACCTACGGGGCATCTGTGGACGGCACTTTCACGGATCAGGTACCGACTCAGGCAGGCATCTGGTATGTAAAAGCCACCGTTCCCGCAAGTGACGCCTACGCAGAACTGACGCAGACCGATGAATTTGTGATCCGCAAAGCGGTTCCTGCTCCCGACCTTCCAAAGCTTCAGGCTTCCTACGGCCAGTCCCTCCGCGCACTGACCCTGCCGGAAGGATTCGCCTGGGATGACCCGTCACTTGCGGTCGGCGCTGTCGGAACCCGCAGCTTCACTGCATCCTACACACCAAAAGACACTGCAAATTATGAATCCCTGTCCGGTCTGAAGCTTTCCGTAACGGTACAGAAAGCAGACAACCAGTGGACAGAAGAACCGGCCGTAAAAGGCTGGACCTACGGCAGCAAGGCAAATACACCGACCGCAAAGACAGCTTTCGGCACACCATATTTCGTATACAGCAGCAAAGAGGACGGCACCTATTCCACAACCGTTCCTTCCACCGCAGGCACTTGGTACCTGAAAGGAATCACGGACGGAACGGAAAACTACAACGAAACCGTCAGCAAGGCGGTTGCGTTCACCATCGAACCGAAGGCCTATGAGGAAGACGGAAGCATCACCATTCCAAAGATCGACAGCAGCACAGACACTTCCAAACTCGAGATCAAGGACGACGATACAACACTGAAACAGGGAACGGATTACGAAATCAAAAAGACACTGAAAGACAAGACCATGTCCGTGACCATCACCTTCAAAGGCAACTATAAAGGAACCGTTGTAAGAACCTACACCGCAACAGACAAGGAGATTGAAGAATATTGGGCAGCGCAGAAGAAAATGAGCGCACAGACTTCCGATGAAAACCTGACCGAATTCTGGGCAGTCCTTACGATCGTTTCCCTGTCCGTACTTCTGATGCTGATCTGCATCATGCGGGTCAGAAAAAGGAACCATGAGCTGACTGACTTCTAACTCATACCCCTCACTTTTCTACCAAAGGGCACTGCCCCGGACGGCGGATCCATAAGGATCCAGCCGCTCCGGGGCAGTGTCTTTGCATCCAATTGATAAACTTCGCAAAACGATTACTCGTTCACTTCCACCAATTCGATACGGAAGTTCAATTCTTTGCCAGCCATTTCATGGTTGGCGTCAAAAGTGATCGTTGTTTCTCCCTTAGCCGCTACTTTGACAGGGAAAGGCTGGCCATACTGATTGGTCAGATACACCTGCTGGCCTGCCTCCAGTTCTTCCGAACCGGGAAGCTGTGCGATCTCAAGGGTAAAGATGGCATTGGGATCCGGCATTCCATAGGCTTCTTCCGGCATCAGATGGACATCCACCACCTGGCCCACTTCCATGTCAGCCACAGCAGCGTCAAATCCTCTGATCATCTGACCGACGCCGCAGATAAACTCCAGCGGCTCCCCGCGATCGTAAGAAGAATCAAACTGGGTTCCATCGTTGAACGTACCTCTGTAATGGGCGCGGCAGGTTTTTCCCACATTGCGTCCCGTGAGTACAGGCTGAGATCCACATCCGCCGCAGCTTCCTCCACAGAAATGGCCATCATCATGGCCGCCGCATCCGCCTCCGCAGGAATGGTCTTCCCCGTGACCTCCGCAGGAGTGACCTTCCTCGTGATCGCCGCAGCTGTGTCCCTCCTCATGATGATGGTGGTCACAGTTCGCTCCGGTAGATACCAGTTCGCCTTTCAGATAAGCTTCCACCGCCTGATCCGCATCCCCCTGAGCACCGGCGCAAAGCTCCACACCTGCCTCCTCAAGGGCAGCCTGCGCTCCGCCGCCAATACCGCCGCAAATCAGTACATCCACGGACTGTCCGGCAAGAAGCCCTGCCAGTGCGCCATGTCCAACGCCATTGGAACCGATCACTTCGCTGGAAATTACCTTGTTGTCCTCCACATCATATACCTTGAAAAACTCTGTTTTTCCAAAATGCTGAAAAATATTTCCGTTATCATAAGTTACCGCTATTTTCATCTCTGAAATCCTCCTAAAGTATTCTGCGGGCAGCCGATCACCCCGAGTGCGTCTGAATGTTGCCTTCTGTAATCCGCAAACACGCTCTTGTATATCGACTGTTGAAATCATATTTTATCATACACGTCCCGCCCCAAGTTTACAATAGAATTATAAAATTTTCAAATACGCGCTTATACCACTTTAAAAATCAGTATCTTCTCTCTGGAATCTTTTCCTCCAAAAAAATCCCTGCAGTCTATCTCGTCGAAAAACAGCAGCTGCTCCTGGGTCATCAGCTCGCTCACATACTCATCCGACGGGTAGTAGAAAAACAGACGGATCTCCCTTGAATGTTCATAAAAAGAATCATAGATCTTCGCCAGCACTTTCCGCAGAATCTCCACGGAAAACGGGTTAAAAAAGTAGCAGCAATCCACTTCCACAGGAACAGAGTAGTTCTCCGCACTGCTCATCACAAAAGAAGTTCTTCCGGCAGAGACTGCATGATTCCGATTCTCCTCCGCCCCGGAAAAGATTCTTTCCTCGTATTCAATTCCAATGGACCGGCATCTCGTCTGATAAGACAGAAAAAAGCATACACGGCCCTTTCCCGTTCCATAATCCAGCACGACATTTTTCTTGCCGATCAGTCCACTGTTCGCCAGTCTCTCCAGGACGCAGTACGGCGTTGGTTCGTATGGATAACGATACTGATCCGAATGGGAATCATCCCGCCCGGTTGTTTTGATCTTCAGCAGCTTATCCCACTGCAGTTCCATCTGATCCATCATCGAACTTCGTCCAAAAGAACTTCTTCGATAGCGTCGTACGCATCTTCCAGTGCGTCCAGCGCTTCGGTCAGGGCGGTGACTTTTTCTTCGTCTGCATTCTGTGATTCATATTCCTCTGTCAGTTCCGCAAGGCTTGTTTTCAGCTGTTCCAGGTAACTGGAAATCTGCTCCAGTTTGTCCTCTTTGGCAGCAGCAGGTGCAAACTCTATAATTTTTTTCATGATATTGTGTTTCCTCCTTATATTTTTTTACTTAATTCCTCTTCAAATGCTGTAATTTCTTCCAAGCACCTGTCCAGACATTCAAAAATTTCTTTTCTGTCCAATTTCTCTCCAAATGTAACCGTCTTTGTTCGAAACGGTGTACGCCATTTCCAGTCTTTATTCTCATATTTAGAAGGATAAATTTCATTGATTCTGTCACATATCTTTCGAAAGTCATCTGTAATATTCTGTGAACTGAGGGCAAGCTTTATATAAATGCTGTTACCGGTACGATTAACAATCTCATAGAAATAATGATTGTCACAATTCCATCCGCTTGGCATATTCGGTAAGTCCGGGAGAATCTCAGACATCCTTGCGGTAGTAAACCGTGTATATGTGCGATTACATTTGTCGAGATGTTCCTGAACAGTATTTCTTTTTGCTGTCCATTCACGAAGAATGGAAGCAACCTCCATCAATCTGTCACCATTCTCCGTCTCCTCCTGCAAATATGGCAAAATTGCATTACACATTTTATCGCTCCATTCTGCATGGAATTCCGCCATACAAGACCAGTCGTTTTCCCGTACAACGCTTACCTTAGGCAAGCAATAAGAAATCCACGATGCTTTATACTCATTGGCTCTCTCCCACTCCAAAGCCACGCCAAGTTCCTGTTCTATCTCATCTCTATGGCTGAAAAGCATATCAAAAACTTCCTTATTTTTCGCGGCATCTCCTTTACCCATATAAAAATCAACTCTGGCAGCATCATAATTCGCGATACAGTTAATGCTGAATCCGCTGATTCCAAAAAAACCTGAGATCATATTGGATGTTCCCGGATTTACATTTTGAAAAGTTCCGCGATGCATATGCTGTTTCTGGATGATCGGAAGCGCATAGGTCCAATATCTTTTTCGAATTTCCTCCCTGCCTGTACCATTTCCCATTTCACTGTCAGCATCTTTCAAAAATAATACCAGATCCATCGGATCTGCACCATAAGCGGCAAACAGACGGCGTAAAATTGATACTTTCAAAACGGTACTGGTGTTTTTTTCCATATAAATATTGTCATCAATTTTTAATGCGCTGCGCAGATTTTCTTCGGAATTGCTGATGTAATTTGTGAGTTCCACACTGCTGTCTGTATTGTAAGCAAGCGCAGAGAGAACGGACTTGTCTTTTTGATGAAGGAATTTCACTATATGCTCAAACATATCCGCCCAGCTGGAAACGGGCTGTTCCGCATTCTGATAGCTATATTTTACAATTCCCCTTCCAACCAGATCTTTACTGTCATCCTCCAGGGTACGGGAATCATATTCTTTCACTGCCGGTTGAAAGGATGTCTGCGGATACGACCATATCTTTGCGGCAAGAGCCACCATCTCTTCATTGCGTTCCTCCAGTTCTGGCAAGCCCCAGTTCTCCTTCACGGCAATTTTCTGATTCATTTTGAGTCCACTTGCCTTATAGCCTCCCTCACTGGCATCCCGCTTCTCAGGAAAAGAATTATTACTGAGATGTGGATTATACCCCGTCAGGGTGAGGTTGGCAAGGCGATGCAGCCATGTCGCATGAATTTTTGCATAATCTTCTCCCAGCGCTTCTGTCCATGCCGGAGTCAGATGCTGCGGCATAATATGCTCGATGGTATATGTGTTGTTGTCCAGATGGGTATAAACGTCTTTTGTCTCGACAGTACCGAAATTTTCAAAGCGCTCGAACAAATACGCCTTGTATTTCCCCCGCATCAAATACACCTGTTTGGAGGATAATGCCGCCATAAACTCTTCATCATCCGGAAATCGTCCACTTTCTTTCTTGGACAGCAGTGCATAAATAAATTTTTCCACATAATCATTTGCAGAACCATCATACCGAAGAATTTCTTTGTTCAAATTCAGAAAAATTTTATTCAGGGCATTCGTTGGCACTTCACAGATATTTCTTCGAAAAAGATAATTTTCTGTGATCAGAAAGACGTTCAATACCTCGTCAGACGTAATTTCGCCATCCTGATTCAGTCGGAACACTTCCATAAGAAATGGGCGAGTAACAACTATTTCCAGACGTTTCATCCGATACAGACAATCGTCCAGCCGCTGTTCTTCCAAGTTGCTTTTGCAGGTCCACAGCCTTTCAAAAAACCTTGCATAGCGCAGCAAATCCTTCAACAGGTTTTCGGCTGAAAGCCTGTTTTCTTCCGCATATTTTTTGAATGCAGGATAAACATTACTGATTGTCGGAGTCATCTGCTGTTTGATGCTGAGATAATCTCTTACAAAACCGCTGACATCATTGGCGGTACATTTTTCGATCTTCGTCCAATAGTTCTCGTAGAATTCATTTTGCTCTTCCGCAGAAAGTCCCATCAAAATATAATTCCGAATCTTGTCTCCCTCTGTCAAGGCAAGACCAGTGGAATTTAAACTCTCGAAAATCAACTGCGCATTATCACTCTGATCCAGGGTAATACTGATAATTTCCAGTTTCCCGATTGCTGCGTACAAGTCGTCGACGGTTACTTCTTTTTGCAGTATTTTATCACAGAAAAACTGATAATTCAGCGTCAAATTGGAAGCACGGTCATAATCCTCTGCATCACCAAATAACTTGGCAAGAGCCTCCCTGTCGCCTTTTACCGGACGAAGCTTTATCCGATCCTCTTCCTTTGCCCACGGGGAGATCAGAAAACGTTGGCTGATCTGCTCGTCCAGTCGCTCCTCCTGCGGAATGATTTTTCCCTGCGCTATCAGATTTCGGATCGCAAGAAGCAAAAGTGTAACCGTGGTCAGACGCTGTTGCCCATCAATAATATGATATTCAATTTTGCTTCCATTGGGAACAACGGAAGCAACAATGCTGCCGAAAAAATGACTTTCGCGTTTGTCAAAAATAATCTTTTTTAAATCTTCGTATAATTGACTGCAATTTTCACGTTTCCAATCGTATTTTCTTTGGTATACAGGTATCACATACCGCTTATCGGCACCTTCCATGAAACCTGTCATCTTAGCTTCTGATCCTTTCATCTAAGTTCCTCTCTATCTGTTCTTCAAAACATTCCCGTTCAGCCAGCTGAACTGTCACAAACATTCAACCATTCCCTCAACAACCGCTCACTCCACCACCAGCTCCGGCCGAAATCCAAGATAATCTCCCGAAACCAACAGATACCGAATCCCATGAAAGGTTCCGCGGATACTGTCCCCAAACCGCTGCTCCCCGTGGCAATGGGAATACACCACAGCCTCCACGCCGTACTCCTCCGCAATCTCCGTAAACGGCGAGGTTTCTTCCAGAATATTCGTGGGCGGATAATGCAGAAACATCAGATACTTTCGATACCCCGCCTCCTGCGCCATGCGAAACGATTCCCGAAGCCGGGTGATTTCCCGGAAAACAAGCTTCTTCGCCTGCTCCTCCCGCTCTTCCTCCCAGCCGATTACCCTTCCCCTTCGGTCCAGATAAAACGGTCCTTCAAACGTATATCCTTTCGTCCCGACAAGGGCATAATCCTGATATACTGCAAAGTTATTCTGCAGAAAAAACATCTTTCCTGCAAACTCTTCATTGAGACGCTTTGTCTTTCCAACATCCCAGAACATATCATGGTTTCCCCGAAGCAAAATCTTTCGTCCCGGAAGCCGTTCGATAAACGCAAGATCCTCCCGGCATTCTGACAGTTTTCTGCCCCAGGAATGATCGCCGGTGAGCACAAGCGTATCCTCCGGGCCGACGATCTGATTCACGTATTTCTCAATTTTACGTTCATGATGTTTCCATACTTTCCCGAACGCGTCCATTGGCTTATTTGCCTGAAAGCTGAGATGCAAATCTCCCAGCGCATACAATGCCATACCTGTCCCGCCTCCTTCTCTGCTGCGATGTCATAATCATTTCTTCCCGTTCCATTTGTCTTTTACGATTGATATAGAAAACGGTCCGCATCCGCCCGCTCATGAAAGATATGGATGCTTCTTCCCTCCCGGTATTTTTCCAGCAGCCTGCAGATCTCCGGCCGCTGCTCCCGGGGAAAATCCAGAATCCACTGGCGAAACTCCTGATCAAACTCTGTTTCCACCCACGGCATATCCTCTCTCTGTCTTCCAATCCGGGATTCCACTCCCTGCAGGCAGACTTCCAGTGGGTAATCCAGAAAAAACACCGTATCACATGCATTCAGCCGCATCTCCAGCGTGCGCAGGTAATTTCCATCCACGATCCAACGGTCTTTTTCCAGGATCTCACAAAGCCGCTGGTCAAATTCCTCCCGGGAGATATTGGTCCGGTCAGATCTGTGCCAGACCATATCCAGATAATACAGCGGAAGCCCCGTACCGTCTCTCAGCTTTCTTGCAAACGTACTTTTTCCCGCACCGGGACTTCCGATGACAAGCACTCTTTTCACATTCTGTCCTCATACTGCAACAGTTCAGCCTTGCTGAAGCGTTGCATGCAAAATCCATTTATAATCGCCTTCGGCGATGGGATTTTGCACTCCTGAATCACGTTCTTACGGTCTGCGCAGCATGTGCGCAGACCTGGGCTGAACTGTTGTCTCATACTTTCTTTTCTTCTTTTGTTCGGTCTTTCATTTGAAGCGTCTCAGGAAGCCTCTCCAATTTCAATTCCCGGAAGCCCTGTCTAATACCGACAGCCAGCAGTCCCTTTCTTCTCCGTAGCTGGTTTCCGTTTTGACCAGCCTGTAATGGCGGAAACCACATTTTTCCTGTACCCTTTTCGACCGTTCATTTTCCACATAATGGCCGCAGGCAAGAAAATCCAGCCCAATCTCATCAAACAGATACCTGATAATCCTCCGGACCGCTTCCGGCATGATTCCCCTGCCCCAGTAATCCTTTGAAAGCACAAATCCCAGTTCACGACCCGCCTTTTCCTGAAATTCCGGCAGCTTTTCCTCATCGTACCGCTCAATTCCCACGGAACCAATGACTTTCCCTTCGTACTCAATGGCAAACGTCTTCTTTTCATCGATGAACATTCTGAGAATCTTCCTGGATTCCTCTCTGTCTTTGTGCGGCAGCCATCCCGCCATCTGGCCGACGCCGTCCACTCTGGCATACTCATAGAAATCTTCCAGATCGGATTCTTTCCAAGGTCTTAGTGTCAGCCGTTCTGTTTTCAATACTACCTGTGAAACATCGATTTCCGCATTCATTTTAAATTCCTCTCAAACTTTTTTCTTTTCTTGTTGTCTTTTTCACTCTGAAACATAATCCGTATAATAAAACTCTGTCCATCTGCCATGATAAGAAGCACATGGCAGATGTGGATGCTTCTTTCCGGATAACATGCCATTCTTCATCGCCTCTGCATCCTGAAGATTTTTGCCAATATAATCCGGAGTAATCGGGCAGTCATGATGGCAGGGCAGCACCGTCTCCACCCTGTCCGCCAGACCCTGGAGCTTTTTCAGACTTTCTATGTACCGGTCAAGATTTCTGTGTTCCCCAAACATATAAATCGGACCATCCTTTTGCACGGAATCTCCCGGCAGCAGGAGTTTCTTTTCCCATTCCACAAAGGCAACGCTTCCATAGGTATGACCTGGTATTTCAACCACTTCTAATGTATATGATCCGCAGTGAAAGATATCGCCTTCCCTCAGTGGCTCCGTATGAATACCCTCCGGGATCAGATTCCAGTCGCCTTTATGAATCTGACAGGCTCCAAAATCTTTCAGCCCGCCCGCGTGGTCCCTGTCCCCGTGCGTCATAAGAACCCGGACTGGCAGCTCTGTAATACTTCTCACAACATCATACACATGGCTGTCTTCAAATCCGGTGTCGATCAGAAGCGCTTCCTCTTTTCCCACGATGAGAAACTGTCTTACACGCTCATCTTCCAGGAAATAAAAATCTTCCATAAACCATCTCTTCTGTACCATTTTTCTTCCTCCTGACATATTTGCTGCGTCATCTGGGCATATTGGAAAGTTTGTTTTCCTTCCAAAGTTTTGCTCCGCTTCACAAAATCATTTTTCACTGCTGATCACGTCGTCAAACAGCAGCATATTCACAATACTTTTCCGCATTTTCAGAAAAATATTCCTTCTGTCAGATTGACAAACAAATCCTCCTGTTTCAGGGCGTGTACCTTTCCTTTCCACCAGACAGAAGTTCGATTTGCCGAAACGGTAACTGTATCACCATTTTTCAGAAAATACGTTACGGTAACAATCGGCGGACTGTCTGAAGCATCCTCTCCCAGCAAAGAATAGTTGAGGAAATCGGACAGCTGAATGACCATTTCCAAATCCTCTTTTTCCGTAAGTTCCCTCACTTCGTCTGGAAATTCTGAATACGAAATTGTTATTTTCTCCACTTCTTCAGCCTCCGGAATCCCAATCAATGCCATACCGTAGACACATAAATATAGTACGGCACAAATCAGCATCCCAATGGAGATCTTCAGTAAAAATCCGGCAGCTTTCGTAAAATATTTTCTTTTCACTGCGCCATCCCCTCTCGCCAAAGGATCAGCTGAAAATTTCTGCTCACAGAGTACGCACACATCTGGCATCAAACATTGAACTCTTACCGTATTCTCAAGACGTCATTGCCTTCTGTTCTTTTATTCTACCATGCTCCTTGGTAAATCACCATCTGTTTTCACATCTTTCAAAGACAAACATTTTCGCATCTTTCGCAGACAAAAACAGTATTACAAAACCCCGGAAGTGCTGCTTTCACACTTCCGAGGTTTTGTCTGTACTCTTATCCCAACAGGTCTCTTCTCCATATTCCATGTTCAGAAACCGCTGACTGGATTTCCGTCAATTACATCCATTAATTCCGCAGGAAGAATGTTTCTCCACAATTTCTTCCGGCTGCACCGGCGGCTGTCCGATCCAGGAAAACGCCTCATCGATATCCAGAGTCTTTTGCCCGTCCTCATTGACAAACAGCGGAATCCCGATTCCTCCGCGTTCTTTTACCGGTGCCAGAACAGGATCATGATCTCTGATCTGAAGAAATTCTTTCAGTTTTCCCGTATCCTCCATGATATCCACATACTCCGCTTCAAACCCGCGGCTTTTCTGGATTGCCTTATAGTTTCTGCAGTCCGCACAGATCTGTGCTCCATATACTTTCATATGCTCATTCCTTTCCATTTTCTCATTTGTCGTTTGCATTGCTTCATGTCAGAAACCACCTGCAAGCAGGAAAATTATTCTGACCTTTTATGCGTCCTTTCCATATAAACGCATTATACCGCACTCCTGAGCATTAATCAATCATACAATCCTTTGATCTTCCAGCAGTTCATGTAAGTTCGCTTTCTGGCTCCGTTTTCACTCGTACTTTAGACGTTCTGAGTGTATTGGAAATTTTTCAGTTGTTGTATGCTAAAACTCGTGATAAACTGGTACATTGGAAACGAAATTTCCGGTTTTCTTTCAAATAACTTTTTCAAAACCTTATACCGGAATGCCGTTCTGTATTTTACATGCCGATTGGAGTCTCTCATGAAAATCCTGAAAAATCTCATTAAAAATGAAACTGTTTTCTGTGTATCGTTCCTGCTTGCGATCCTGTCCGCGTTTTTCGTCCATCCTGACGCGGTATACCTGACGTATCCCGACTACCGGACGCTGGCGCTTCTTTTCTGCCTGATGATCATTGTCGCAGGATTACAATCTCTTGGAATCTTTTCGATGCTGAGCCAATTTCTTCTGAAAAAAGTCCATGGCATTCGCAGCCTGTCACTGGTCATGGTGCTGCTCTGCTTTTTCAGCAGTATGGTGATCACCAACGATGTGACACTGATCACCTTTGTCCCGTTTACTATCCTGATCTTCCGTATGGGCGGTCAGGTCCGGCGTGTACTGAAACTGATCGTTCTGGAAACGATCGCCGCAAACCTGGGAAGCATGGCTACGCCTATCGGAAATCCCCAGAATCTCTACCTGTATTCCGTATCCGACCTCACAACTGCTGAATTCGCCTGGGCGACACTGCCTTATGCCGGATTGTCGCTCCTCCTTCTGACCGCAGTGATCATCGCAGCAAAAGACGAACCACTTCTGGAAATTGTTGTAACGGAACCTGTGGAATCTCCAAAGGCGGGACTTCTCCGATCTGCAATCCCTTTTTTCGCCTTGTTGATCCTGTGCCTTTTGGTGGTGTTCCGGCTTCTCCCTTACCAGCCGGTTCTGATCTGTGTCATGACTGCAGTCCTGCTGCTGAAACGTAAGCTCTATCTGTCTGTGGATTATTTTCTGCTTCTGACTTTTTTGTGTTTCTTTGTCTTCATCGGAAACATGAAGCGGATTCCGGAAATCAATGCCCTTCTTGTCTCGGCAGTGCAGGGCAGAGAGCTTCTGGTCGGAATTCTTGCCAGTCAGATCATCAGCAATGTGCCCGCCGCAATCCTGCTGTCTGGATTCAGCAGTGACTTTTCTTCACTGCTGACCGGCGTGAATCTGGGCGGTCTGGGAACTCTCATTGCTTCCCTGGCAAGCCTGATCTCATTCAAATTTTTCTCCCGGGAATATCCGGATAAAAAGGGAGCGTTTCTGAAAGAATTTACCATATGGAATCTCGTGTTTCTGGCTGTTTTGACCGCCGCTGCGCTTGCGCTCGGATCCGTCACCGGATAGTCATTCCTGGATGATTCTATTATAAAAATCCCTCTTAGGCAGGACAGTTCATTGTTTTCTTTGTCTGCTTAAGAGGGTTTTATTTATACATATTCTACATATACATCATAGAAAACTGCAGAATATTTTCATATGTATTCTCCAAAACATATGGAAATATCATTCTCTTCGCCGGCTCATCCTGTAATTCCGAACCATACCAGCAGCACAATACCAGCAATCAGAAACACGATCCCCACCTGGCGAAACGGCTTTTCCTGATATTCTCCATATTGATAGAACAAGGCAAACGCAATTCCGAAAAAGAGAATCGACAAACAGCCTTTCCACGCCGAATTACCCTTAACGAGACACATCACAGTTAATACCTGCGTGACAGCAATCACCCATTCCAGAGCATAACTTCTTGCGCCTGTTTCAATTTGCTGATCGCGTTCGTCCTTGATCGGTCTTTGTCTTGGCTCCCGCTTCATCGTTCATTCCTCCTATCCCTTTATTCATGATGTTCGTAGTAAATATTTATGACAATAAATGATATCCATGCAAATATCAGCAAGAGACAGGGACCAAAGAACAGAAATCCCCAGGCTGTGTTTTCCGTCACCATATAGCCGATCAGGCTGACCGCCAGCAGAAAGCAAACCGCCCAGATCATCAAATCCAGCAGTCTGGCTTTTGTTTTCAGTTGAATCAGTTGATTCCTCTCATCACTTTTCTCAATAAAATCTTCACGCGATGCCTTTTTCGAGTATGCCCGCACCACCGATGTAATTCCGATTGCCAACAGAAGGACAGAAACGATAAGATCTTTTATCTGTCTGATCCGTTCCGGCTCCGGCTTGATCAGCGCATGAATCAAAAGCAAGCTTCCCATTGCCGCCCACAAAATTCCGAACACAAGCCCTTTCTTGTTATAAATCTTCATACTGCTTATCCTCCAGTTCTTTATTTTCCTTTAAACAGCATAAATCTTCCACCGTCACGCCAAATACTTCCGCCATTCGGTACGCAAGCATTAAAGACGGACTGTACTGCTCTTTCTCAATGGATATAATTGTTCTCGAAGAAACGTGAACTAGATCGGCAAGCTGCTGCTGCGTCATCTTTGCCTCTGTTCGCAATTCCTTTACTTTTGTTTTCATGCACACCTCCTGTCAATGTGAAGTTTACTTCTTGTGAAGGTAACTTCATATTATCACGCTGCTCTTATGCTGTCAATGCAAATATGAAGTTTCCTTCATATTCTTAAATGCAAAACTTGCTGAATAAAGCAAAAAGAACCATTCTGCACAATCTAATCCTGTGCAGAATGGTCCACTTTACAAAATTGCCCGTTTTCTAAGAAAATTGGTTAATCCTGACTGTTTCTCTGATTCTTCTCTCAAAAGCATCTCTTTTTTACCATCTGTCGAACCTGTTCGTAAACCTCCACATCAAAAAGAATTCCCTCGTCTCCATCCAGATACAGGCACCATTTTCCTGTGCTTTGCTTCAGATGCTTCCGCAATACATTCCAATAACAGTCATCCACTGCAACCAGTTTCCGCCTTTCACCCTGCGGCACCTGAATCACATGTTTATGATACACTGAATTTACCGAAAAAAAGCGTCAGAATTCCCTGAAAAAAAGCAAGGGAATTTCCCTAAATAAAGCGGGGCATATTGAATCCCCTTTACATTACATTTATCCTTTATCTAAGCACCACCAAAGATAAAGGAGGAAAGGAAGATGCTCACTATGTCCCAAATCAATCATATCAAAGACTTGAGCAATTGTGGATACCGGATCAGTGAAATCTCTGAAAAAACAGGTGCTGATCCCAAAACGATACGCAAGTACCTTGCACAGGATGACTTCTCCCCGCGACCACCTGTTATCCAGGAGAAGCCCTCCAAGCTGGATCCCTTCAAACCCATCATCCAGGAATGGCTGGACGAAGACAAGAAACATTGGCGCAAGCAGCATCATACCGCTCAAAGAATCTATGAACGGCTTGTGGAGGAACATGGCTATACCGGGAGTTACAGCACCGTCCAACGCTACATGAAAAAATGCCGTTCCATTCAGACGGAAAAGGCCAGTCTGGAACTGATCTGGGATCCTGGCCCGGCACAAGTTGATTTTGGGGAAGCAGATTTTTACGAGACAGGAAAACTCTGCCGCAAGAAATATCTGACCGTGTCGTTCCCCTACAGCAATGATGGATACAGCCAGGTGTTCGGCGGAGAAACTGCGGAATGTGTCTGCCAGGGCCTGCAGGATATCTTTGAATTTATCGGCGGCGTACCGCCATTACTGATCTTTGACAATGCAACCGGTGTCGGGCGGCGGATCGGCGATGCGATCCATGAATCAGAACTTTTCTCCCGTTCCCGAGCCCATTATCACTTCCGGGTGCGCTTCTGCAACCCCTATTCCGGCTGGGAAAAAGGGAATGTGGAGCGCAAAGTTGATTATAACCGTGCGAACCTGTTTGTTCCGGTCCCGCATTTCAATGAGATAGAAAAATATAACCAGAAGTTGCTTGCCCGCCATGAAAAGAAAGCTTCCGAACTCCATTATAAGAAACAGATCTCCATCCGGGAATTGTTTGAAGAGGACAGGAAAGCCCTACGGATGCTGCCGCCAAAGCGGTTCGATGTCTGTCGGTATGAATGGCTGAAAGCAGATGGTTATGGCAAAGTCTATATGGATGGAAAGCATTTCTATTCTACCAGGCCAGAAAACGCAAACAAACAAGTCCTGGTAGGAATTCGTGCCCATACCGTTGACATTCTTACGGATGGCGGACAGGTCATCACGACTCACCGGCGCGCTTACGGAGATAACCGCACGGATTCAGCGATTACAGTACCACGCTGGCTGTCCTGATGAAAAACTCCGGAGCATGGGGAAACAGCGGCCAGCGCTATGGAGATGGCCTGTACGAGGGGCAGTATTAACATCTGCGATGCTTCCGTACTTGCTGCAAGGATCACCGGATATGGTATTTATACACCGCCGGAGACAGGCCCATCCCTTGCAGTATATGATGATATGTTCCAGAAGGAAGGAGGTGCTGTTTCATGATGACACCGAAGATGAAAGAAGATTTCTGTACACAGATCCTTGGAGCAAGCCGACAGCTCTTCCTTTCGGGCAGGATCTCAGAGATCTGCCGGGAAAAAGGGACGCAAAAGCAGCTGGAGTTTCTTCTGGAACTGCTACAGGCGGAACTGACTTTCCGGGATGAAAACCGCCGAAAACGCCTGATCAAGCGGGCCGGGTTCCCAACCTATAAAACCTTTGAGGAGTACAGCTATCACTGCGTGAAGTTTCCCCCTGTATTCAGCAGGGAGGAACTTGAAACCCTTGAGTTTGTCCCGGGGAAAAAGAATCTTGTACTCTATGGTCCGGTGGGCATCGGTAAAACCCATATGGCAATCGCAGCTGGTGTAAAAGCCTGCAATCTCGGTTATAAGACGAAGTTTTATACCGTAACAGAACTTGTGCTGAAGCTTGCGGAATCGCGGAAAAACGGGACGCTGGAGCGACTTTTGCGGGATCTTCGCAGCCTGGATCTGCTCATACTGGATGAATGGGGATATGTACCTGTCGATAAGGACGGGGCCCAGCTGCTGTTCCGTGTCATATCTGACAGCTATGAGAGCAAGTATAATGGTCTCATAAATTAAGACACTTTTTCGGACAATTTTTAATGAATCTGATATACTAAAATCAATACGAAAGA
>JACJJN010000029.1 GCA_016899975.1 Lacrimispora saccharolytica
TGTTTGTTGGTACTTCAATTATACATCATTCTACAGAGGGTGTCTTTCTTTTGTGCAATATTTTGGATTTGCTCATTCATAGTTATATTATAATGTATATCAATTATTTATCATGCTTTTCTTTATTTTCTTAAAAACTTTCTCTATTTTCAACAAAACCCCCGCCACAACACGCGCCTGCAAATCAGGCACATATCATGGCGAGGGTTTCTACTCTCATTTCAAAAAGTCAATTTTCAATTATGCATCAGAACACAAACTTCTCCGCAAAGTAAGCATCCAGATCCTCAATCTTGATTCTCTCCTGCTCCATCGTATCACGGTCGCGGACGGTTACCGCTCCATCGTTCTCGGAATCGAAATCGTAGGTCACGCAGAACGGTGTTCCGATCTCGTCCTGACGGCGGTATCTCTTTCCGATGTTTCCGCGGTCATCAAACTCGCAGTTATATTTCTTGGACAGCTGAGCGAAGATTTTCTCCGCGCCCTCGTTCAGTTTCTTGGAGAGCGGCAGCACACCGATCTTCACCGGAGCCAGCGCCGGATGGAAATGAAGCACGGTACGCACATCATTCTTCTCCGCATCCAGAACTTCCTCATCATAAGCGCTGCACAGGAACGCCAGAACCATACGGTCCGCGCCCAGAGACGGCTCGATAACATACGGAAGATATTTCTTGTTCTTTGTATCGTCAAAGTAGGTCAGATCCTGTCCGGAAATATTCTGATGACAGGTCAGATCATAATCGGTACGGTCTGCGATTCCCCACAGCTCGCCCCATCCGAACGGGAACAGGAATTCCACGTCAGTGGTCGCCTTGCTGTAGAAGCTCAGTTCTTCCTTCTCATGGTCACGGTAACGTACCTCATCGTCTTTCAGTCCCAGGTTATGCAGCCAGTCCAGACAGAACTGTTTCCAGTACGCAAACCATTCCAGATCTGTGTCCGGCTCGCAGAAAAATTCAAGCTCCATCTGCTCGAACTCACGGGTACGGAACGTAAAGTTTCCAGGAGTGATCTCGTTGCGGAAAGATTTACCGATCTGTCCGATTCCGAACGGAATTTTCTTTCTGGAAGTTCTCTGCACGTTCTTGAAGTTTACAAAGATACCCTGTGCAGTCTCCGGACGAAGATATACGGTGTTCTTCGCATCCTCGGTAACACCCTGGAACGTCTTGAACATCAGGTTGAACTGACGGATATCGGTGAAATTATGCTTTCCGCAGGTCGGACACGGAATCTGGTGTTCCTCGATGAAGTTCTTCATCTGCTCCTGGCTCCAGGCGTCCACGCTGCCTTCCAGCTGGATGCCTTTCTCTGCCGCATAGTCCTCGATCACTTTATCGGCACGGAAACGCTCATGGCACTCACGGCAGTCCATCAGCGGATCAGAGAATCCGCCCAGATGTCCGGAAGCCACCCATGTCTGCGGGTTCATCAGGATCGCACAGTCCACGCCCACGTTGTATGGGTTCTCCATGATGAATTTCTGCCACCATGCTCTCTTTACATTGTTCTTCAGTTCCACTCCCAGCGGGCCGTAATCCCAGGTATTGGCAAGTCCGCCGTAGATTTCAGAACCCGGATACACGAAGCCTCTGGATTTCGCCAGAGCCACAATCTTATCCATTGTCTTTTCCATAATTTTCAAACTCCTGTCTGCTTTTTTGATTTCTGCGGACAACGAGCCAAGCGGACATGCTTGCATGTCCATTTGGCGACTGCCGCAAGAGTCAATTTTGACTGTTCTCTCAATAGATGACATATGCCTTCTCAGAAGTCACAACGCCTACCTCCTGATTGATATTTTCCTCTGTCACTTCGGCTGTCGTCTCCGACGTGATGGTCACGTTGGAAGAAACGTACAGCACCGGCGATTCTGTCAGGATCTGGATCGGTTCCTCAAAGATCACCACATGATAATCCGGATGTTCCGAAAGGACTTCGGAAATGGTTGTTTCCGTCCCTTCCGCATCCAGAAAGGTTCCTGAAAAATCATATCCTTTTTCCTGCGCCTGCGCAAGGGTTCCGGCGAAAAAATCGGTCCGGTGGTAACCGGCATACTGTTCGCAGTCCGAATATCTCAGCTGGATTTCCACCTGGTCTTTGGAGATATTCACCCCGGAAACGGTCACCGATTCTTCTCCGGTTTCCTCATTGTACGCCGCCGCGTCCTCCTCGACAAAGGCCTTCAGTTCACTTTCCGAATAAGTATCTTCCTCTGCGTATGCCTCGACGATCGCCTCCTGGATCACGCCGTTGTCCGGATCCGCGTAGACCGTCGTCTGATCCACACGATCCAGTCTGCCGCAGCCTGTCACAAGGACAGCTGCGGCAGCAGCACACAGAAAAAGATTCTTTCTGTTATTTCTCATTCAGTTCCTCTTTATTCCCGCGAGCAACGAGCCAAACGGACATGCTTGCATGTCCATTTGGCGACTGCCGCGAGGGTCAAATACCCCGCAGCTCTGCTGCACTGCAAATTTGATTCTCTATAGCTTACTGTGGGGTTTTTGACTTGGTGCGGTAAATGATGTCGTCTCTTCCCGGACCATTGGAGATCATGGTGATCGGGAATCCAATCTCTTTTTCGATAAATTCGATATAATTGCGGCAGTTCTCCGGCAGCTCCTCGTAGGTGCGGATTCCGCGGATATCGCATTTCCATCCCGGCAGTGTCTTCAGGATCGGTTTTGCCTTCTCCAGAAGTCCTGTGTTCGGGAAATCATCCACTCGTTTTCCATCCACTTCGTATGCAACGCATACCGGGATTTCATCCAGATATCCCAGAACATCCAGTACCGTAAACGCCACGTCTGTGCTTCCCTGGATCCGGCAGCCATATCTGGAAGCCACACAGTCAAACCATCCCATACGTCTCGGACGTCCGGTGAGTGCGCCGTACTCTCCGCCGTCTCCTCCGCGGCGGCGCAGTTCATCTGCTTCCTCGCCGAAGATCTCGGATACGAAAGCTCCCGCTCCTACTGCACTGGAGTAAGCCTTGCATACGGTGATGATCTGCTTGATCTCGTATGGCGGAACGCCTGCTCCGATCGCGCCGTAGCCAGCCAGTGTGGAAGAAGAGGTAACCATCGGGTAAATACCGTGATCCGGGTCTTTCAGAGAGCCCAGCTGTCCCTCCAGCAGGATCTCTTTTCCTTCCTGGATCGCATTCCACAGGAACGCGGAGGTATCACATACGTATGGCTCTACCATCTTTTTGTACTCCATCAGCTCCTCATAGAGTGCATCCGCATCCAGCAGCGGTTTGTGGTACAGGTGCTCCAGCAGCACGTTCTTCGTCTCGCAGACGTTTTTCAGTTTCTCTTTCAGACGGTCATCGTCAAACAGCTCGTTGACCTGAAAACCGATCTTCGCATATTTATCCGAGTAGAACGGGGCGATTCCTGATTTGGTGGAACCAAAGGAATTTTTGCCCAGACGCTCTTCCTCGTACTGGTCAAACAGGATATGATAAGGCATTACCATCTGTGCCCGGTCGGAAATCTTAATTTTCGGCATCGGAACGCCTTTTGAAACAATCTCATTCAGTTCATTGAACAGTACCGGGATATTCAGCGCCACACCGTTTCCGATGACACTTGTAGTATGGTCATAGAAAACACCGGACGGCAGGGTATGAAGCGCAAACTTTCCGTAATCGTTCACGATGGTGTGTCCTGCGTTGGCACCACCCTGAAAACGTACGATAATGTCAGCTTCCTTTCCCAACATATCGGTAATCTTACCTTTTCCTTCGTCTCCCCAGTTTGCTCCCACTACAGCCTTGATCATTTGACATCCTCCTAATCACATTTCGTTTTTCTGAGGTTCTTCCTTATCGCGTAAAGCCATTCAACCAACAGAACAGCCGCTGCATTCGTCCATAGATATCGCATCGCGACGGGGCGGACGTCCACAGGCACCACAAGGATTCCCACGAAATTATTCTATCATATTTCTATCATTAGGGAAACTTATAATTACTTATAAATTTTAAACCTTTATTACTGTCAGTTATAAATCACAGCAGAATTTATACGTTGATTTCCGCAGTCATTCCCAGGACTTCCCGGTTTTTCTCCAGCACCGGCTGTACGACATTCTTCAGGAATGCGTCTACCTGTACGCTGGCACGTCCGGTATATTTGGACGGATCCATGGTCTTCTCCAGTTCTTCTCTGGAAAGGTTGAACATCGGATCCTCAGCGATCAGATCCAGCAGATCGTTGTCCCGTCCTTCTTCCTTCACATGTTTTCCTGCGATCATGGACAGCTCACGGATTCTCTCATGCAGTTCCTGACGGTCGCCGCCTGCCTTTACCGCATCCATCATGATATTTTCCGTCGCCATAAACGGAAGCTCCGCCATCATATGCTTGCGGATTACCTTCGGATATACCACCAGACCGTCCACAACGTTCAGACACAGATCCAGGATACCGTCAATTGCCAGGAATCCTTCCGGAATGCTGAGACGTTTGTTGGCGGAATCGTCCAGGGTACGTTCAAACCACTGGGTTGCGGAGGTGATCGCCGGATTCAGCGCGTCGGTGATCACATATCTGGACAGGGAAGCGATCCGCTCGCTTCTCATCGGGTTTCTCTTATACGCCATCGCCGAAGAACCGATCTGGCCCTTCTCAAACGGCTCTTCCACTTCCTTCAGATGCTGCAGCAGGCGGATATCGTTGGAAAACTTCGTCGCGCTGGCTGCAATGCCTGCCAGGATATTCAGGACTCTTGTGTCCACCTTGCGGGAATAGGTCTGTCCGGATACCGGATAGCAGTTCTTGAAGCCCATTTTTTCCGCGATCATCGGGTCGATCTTATCGATCGTCTCCTGATCTCCGTCAAACAGCTCCAGGAAGCTTGCCTGTGTACCGGTGGTTCCCTTGCTTCCCAACAGTTTCAGCGTGCTCTGTACGTACTCCAGATCTTCCAGATCCATCAGGAACTCCTGCATCCACAGCGTTGCGCGCTTGCCCACGGTCGTAGGCTGTGCCGGCTGGAAATGGGTAAATGCCAGCGTCGGCTGATCTTTATATTTATCTGCAAACTTTGCCAGTTCAGCGATCACATTGACCAGTTTTTTCTTCACCAGCTTCAGCGCCTCGTTCATCACGATGATGTCCGTGTTGTCTCCCACATAGCAGCTGGTAGCTCCCAGATGGATGATTCCCTTTGCTTTCGGACACTGAACACCGTAAGCGTAAACGTGTGACATAACGTCATGGCGGCATTCTTTTTCTCTTGCCTTCGCCACGTCATAGTTGATGTCGTCCGCGTGGGCTTTCAGCTCGTCAATCTGTTCCTGTGTGATCGGAAGTCCCAGCTCTTTCTCCGTCTCCGCAAGTGCAATCCACAGCTTTCTCCAGGTACGGAATTTCATATCCGGAGAGAAAATATACTGCATCTCTTTGCTTGCGTAGCGCTCTGAAAGAGGACTCTGATATCTGTCTGTTTGGCTCATAGATCTTTCTCCTGTTCTTCATCGGGATATTGTCCCCGTTGCCGGGGAATTTCTTCTTTTCATGAAAAAGACATCGTCCGCACGGTTATGTCAGATGATGTCATATTCCTGCAAAACCAAGTATAACGCATCGGATACTCAAAAGCAAGTATTTCCCTTTCTACTCAATGTAGATTCTCGGAACACGTTTGCCGATATTGCAGACCATTTCATAATTGAAACGCATTGCGGGATCCGCAATGTCTTCCATCGTGATTCTTTCCTCGCCGTCACGGCCCACCAGTGTGACGAGGTCTTCCACCTTCACATCCGGAATTCCAGTCACATCCACCATCATCTGGTCCATGCAGACCCGCCCAAGGATCGGCGCATATTTTCCGTGGATCAGAACCGATCCTCTGCCGGAAAGCGCCCGGGGATAGCCGTCCGCATAGCCGACGCTGACCGTCGCGATCCTGGTCACCGGCCGGCTGGTGGTAAAGGTCGCTCCATAGCCGACGCTGACACCTGCCTCCACGTCCTTCACATGAATGACATGCGCCTTCCACTCCATCGCGGGAATCAGATCCAGACGTTCCTTCATCACTTCCTCCGACGGATACATACCATAAGTGATGATGCCTGACCGTACCATATCAAAACGATACCGGTCAAATTCCATAATTCCTGCGGAATTGCAGATATGGCGGATGGGAATGTTCACCTTCCGTTCTTCCAGATACCGGTACATCCGTTCAAACTTGTCCAGCTGCATCCGGCAGTACGACTTGTCCTCCTGGTCTGCACAGGAAAAATGAGTAAAGATACCTTCCATCTCCAGATGAGGAAATCCGGCGATCTGCGCGATACGATCCGCTTCATCCTCTCTCACCTGAAAACCGATGCGGGTCATCCCCGTATCCACTCCAATATGGATTTTCGCCCGCTTTCCTGCCTGTGCGGCAGCCTGTTCCAGGGCCTCCGCCTGATCCAGGCTGTCAATAGTCTGGGTGATCTCATACCGGACCAGTTCCGGATACTGCGACGGGGAAACGTAGCTCAGGATCAGGATCGGACGGGTAATCCCGCCCTCTCTCAGTTCCACCGCTTCCTCCAGGGTCGCAACCGCAAAATAGTTCACCCGGGGCTCCAGATACTTTCCCACCCGGCAGGCTCCGTGCCCGTAGGCATCCGCCTTGATCACCGCCAGCAGCTTCACGCCGGGAGCCAGACGTTTCCGCACTTCATCAATATTATGGCCGATGGCAGGCAGCGAAACCTGCGCATAGCAGCGTAAATATTCCACGTTCTTTCCCTTCTTTCCTGTTTTCACTCCGGTCTGCGAATCGCGGAATAAATATTTTTTACTGTTTTCAGCACCACATGGGTACGGGTTGCCGAAACACCGGTCAGACTCATCACCTGACGGTGGATATCCTCCAGTTCCTCTGAGGAACGGCAGGATATCTTCAGCAGAAGATCAAAGTCTCCCGTCTGATAATAACAGGACACAATGCTGTCCATTCCCTGAATCTGCTCTGCAAACGCATCAAAGAATTTGGGATGCTCCAGGCTGACCTCCATCATCGCGGTCATCTCATTGCCGGTCTTTTTTTCATTGACAATGATCGTGTATTCTTTGATGACACCGGTCTCTTCCATTTTTCTTATTCGCTCAATAACAGCAGAGACAGACAGGTGGATTTCCTTGCTGATGTTGGACGCCGTCTCTCTGGCATTTTTCTGCAGGATCCGCAGAATCTTATAATCAATACCGTCCATTCATTTTTCCTCCCATAGTATTAAAGGCTGATTGAAATAAACAAAAGGCTGAATCCAGAGCCTAAGCCTAAGATCTGTGCTGCCGTTTCTCCGGATTTTCAGCCTGAGAAACGGCGGCTCTGTTTTCAGCCAGTCTTTATATATTATAACAAATTTTATGCGTAAGTCTACTACTTCACAAAATTTTTATTTGTTATTTCCCAATCTACGGTAACCCTTTGTCTCTGCCTCCTGCCGTGGAATGTCAGTCCTGAAATTCCTCCTGAATTTCCAGCATCATCGCGCTGATTCCGATATGCTGCGGACAGACTTTCTCACACCTGCGGCAGCGGATGCACGCGTCCGCTTTCGTTTCCTGTGCTTTATAAAGCTCCTTCGCCGCATTTTTTCCGTCGGTGGCTGTCCGGTTGTAAATGGAAAAAATTTCCGGAATATTGATGCCGGACGGACATGGCATACAGTATTCACAGCGGGTACATTTCACAAGCGCCATGGTGTTGAAAATTTCTCCGGCACGGCAATACATCTCCATGTCCTCTTCTTTCAGCATTCCCACATGGGAACGGGAAGCGTATTCCAGATTTTCCTCCACCTGCTGCTCCGTACTCATGCCGCTGAGCACCACGCTGACCTCCGGACGGTTCCACAGGAAATCCAGCGCCCACTCTGCCGGCTTTTTCTCTTTCGGGAACACCTCCGCCAGATGAGGCGCCGGCACCGCCAGCTTTCCTCCCCGAAGCGGTTCCATGATAACCACTCCCAGTCCTTTGCTGGCCGCATACTCCAGGCCTGCCGTTCCTGCCTGCTCTTCCGTGTCCGCATAATTGTACTGGATCTGGCAGAAATCCCAGTCATAGAAATCAACGATTTCACGGAAGACCTCCAGGTCATCATGAAAAGAAAATCCAATGTGACGGATCTTTCCCGCTGCCTTTGCACGCTCCATACAGGAGATCAGATCAAACTTCTTCACGATCTCCTCAAACCGCTGCCGGTTCAGTGCATGAAGCAGATAAAAATCAACATACTCCACGCCGAGCTTTTCCAGCTGTTCCTCCAGATACTGATCGAAATCCTCCTGCTTCTTCAGCATCCACACCGGACATTTCGTCGCAAGATAAACCTTTTCCCGGTAGCCATCCTTCAACGCTTTGCCAACGACGCGCTCGCTTTGTCCCTCGTGGTAAGGATACGCTGTGTCAATATAATTGACTCCCTGGTCAATGGCATGGCGCACCATAGCCACTGCACGATCCTCATCGATCACATCTTTTTCCTCTCTGCTGACCACCGGAAGTCTCATACATCCGAAGCCAAGCGCAGAAACTTCTACTCCATCCAGATTTCCAAATTTACGATACTGCATAAAAACCCTCCTGCTTTTCCTATGTATTTTTCCTATATTCTGGTCCCCGTCCTTATTTTCTGACGAAAACCTTCCATTTCAGTATATCTCATGAAAAAGCTCCGCGCAATCCTGTTCTTTGGCTTTTGTACGTCTTTCCAACCGCCCGACGTACACGTATGCCACCTGCGCTGGGAGGTTTTCGTCCGTTCCTCTCCACCAAAATTCTCACTTTCGAAATTTTTTAAATTTTTTTTAAAAAACTTGTTGACAAATTTATCCGGATGTTGTAAGATACATCTTGTCGATACGACAGCGACAAAAAACAAATAAATATGCGGGTGTAGTTCAATGGTAGAACACCAGCCTTCCAAGCTGGATACGTGGGTTCGATTCCCATCACCCGCTTATGCGCGAGTGGCTCAGGGGTGGAGTACAACCTTGCCAAGGTTGGGGTCGCGGGTTCGAATCCCGTCTCGCGCTTTTTTTATTTCTACTATTTCCGGAAACACAAAGACAAAACGCACATGCCACTTACGGCCGGTGCGTTTTTTGTTTACAATGAAATGTTCCATGTACGGAACTCTTTTGGAGGTTTCTATGAACGACCTGAATATTCTTTCATCCTCTCCCCTTTTTCACCAGATGATGCCGGAAGAAATTTCTTCCATCCTCTCCTGTCTCTCCTACCGATACGCTGCCTGTGAGAAAAACGAGTTCGTCTGCCGCCATGGGGATGTTCTTTCTTTCGTGGGTCTTGTGCTGTCTGGAGAGGTGCATATTATTAAGGAAGATTTCTGGGGAAACCGGACCATCCTCGGGAAAGCGGAAGCCGGACAGCTCTTCGCGGAATCCTATGCCTGCGCCGGACGCCCGCTGGAGGTGAGCGTGATTGCGTCGAGAGACAGCGAAATCCTGTTTCTGGATGTTCGGAATCTGCTCCACTCCTGCAGTCAGTCCTGTCCGTTTCATCAGCGCCTGATCCAGAATTTTGTCACGATCCTTTCCCGGAAAAACCTGATGTTGACAAAAAAGATCGAACACATGTCCCGCCGTTCTCTTCGGGACAAACTGCTCTCCTATCTTTCCGACGAATCCATCCGTCAGCGCAGCACTTCCTTCGATCTTCCGTTCAACCGCCAGCAGCTTGCCGACTATCTCTGCGTGGACCGAAGCGCCCTTTCCAGGGAACTCTCCCTGCTGCAGGAGGAAGGGATCCTGAAGTTCCGAAGAAATCATTTTGAACTGACGGAATCTGTCTCCGGGCAGGAGCCGTTCTGATGTACCACTAGAACGTGTTTGAAAATTGCTTTCTGTAAGATGTGCGCCATAGTTTGTGGAAATGACTTTTCAAACACGCTCTGGCGCTATTTGGCGCTGTCTGGCAGGCGGTAGACTTCTTTCAGCCGCTGATATTCCTGCTGAAACTCCTGATTGTCACCATTCTTTACCCGTTCAAGGTACTGGTGAGTATCCAGCTCGCCGTCGTATACCTGGCAGACACACGCCGCTATGTTGGAACAGTGATCTGAGATACGTTCAAAATCCGTCAGAATATCCGTCAGGATAAATCCCAGCTCAATGGTGCACTTTCCGCTCTGCAGTCTCTGGATATGGTGATTTTTGATCTTTGCGTTGATATCGTTGACCACTGCCTCCAGCGGTTCTACCTTTCTTGCCATTTTCTGATCTTCTTTGTCAAATACCGCAAACGTCAGATCCACCACATCCCAGATCGCTTTCTGATACACTTCCAGCTCTGACGCCGCATCGCTGGAAAAACTCAGTCCCTTCTCATTCATCTCCCTGGATGCCTCCATAAGATTGACCGAATGATCGGAGATACGCTCCAGATCGCTGATACAGTGAAGGATCATGGATACCGTGCTTCCATCCTTCGGGGAGAGCGGACATCCGCTCAGCTTCACCATATAGGTTCCGAGGGCATCCTCAAACTCGTCCACCCGACTTTCCAGATCCGCCACTTTCTCTGCTCTCTGCTCCGTGTAGCCATGCAGAAGCGCAAGGCTTTCCCCGACCCCCTGTTTTGTCAGCTCAGCCATTCTCGCCGCTGCATGTTTACACCGCTCTACCGCAAACCCCGGATTCTCCAGAAAACGGATATCCAGCATCTGATGCGCTTCGTCCTGGCGAATCTCTTCTTTCTCGTCGGGGATAGTCAGAACCGCCAGTTTCTCCAGTCCCTTCGCAAACGGAAGAAGCACAAGCGTCGCAAATACATTAAAGGCCGTATGGATCACAGCGATTCCTGCTGCATTTGCCGGTTCCTGGAGAAATTCAAAATGAAGGAACGCATTGGCGCCGTAAAAAAGTCCCAGGAAAATGATCGTGCCCAGCAGATTGAAATACAGATGTACCATTGCAGTACGTCTCGCATTTCGCTTGGTTCCGATAGAGGACAAAAGCGCCGTCACACAGGTACCGATGTTCTGTCCCATAATGATCGGAATCGCCACGCCGTAACTGACTGACCCTGTGACACACAGCGCCTGCAGAATTCCCACCGAAGCGGAGGAACTCTGAATGACGGCTGTCAGAACCATACCGGCGATCACACCCAGCAGCGGATTGGAAAATCTGGTGAGAATTCCCGTAAATTCCGGCACATCAGCCAGAGGAGCCACCGCATCACTCATAGTACTCATACCGAACATCAGGATCGCAAATCCCGTGAGCAGCGTTCCCACCGTCCGTTTCTTATCGCTCTTTGCCATCATCAGCAGGAATACACCGATAATCGCCAGAATCGGCGAAAAGGAAGAGGGGTTCAGCATCCTGATAAACACATTGGAACTTTCAATTCCCGTAAGGCTCAGGATCCACGAGGTAATCGTCGTACCTACATTGGCTCCCATGATGATTCCCACCGCCTGATCCAGTTTCATCAGGCCGGAGTTTACGAAACCGACCACCATGACCGTCGTTGCGGATGAGGATTGGATCACCGCCGTTACACCCGCGCCCAGAAGCACCGCCATGATCCGCCTGGAGGTCAGTTTTTCCAGAAGACGCTCCATCTTTCCTCCAGACAATTTTGTCAGGCCGTCACCCATCGCACTCATCCCGTACAGGAACATAGCAAGGCCACCGATAAAGGATAACACACCAAAGATATCCATTTTTTTCTCCTTTAACACAAAGTTTACTGGCATTTTACATTTTGTCAGCAGGAAGGGTAAATTTCCGACGCATCCGCAGGCAGCTGCCGAACATGCCTAAGGAAACGCTGACAGTTTTCCCTGTCCGCAATCCCGAAAAATCCTTCCTCCGGATACTGCATGAACAGCCGCTCTCCGAACCGGTCGATCCAGGTTCTGTCTTTCTGGAAACTCTCCGTTTCCGTGACCACATAGATAATGTCGTAGTCCTGGAAAATATCCTTCGGCGCATTGGGATTCGTTCTGGAACCGTTCATGTAGACTGCAAGAATCCGTTCATCTTCCTTTGCCGTGTCAAGGATCAGTTTCATCATCTGCTCTTCTGTTCTCATATTCCCTCCTTTTTTCTCAGGAAACCTCGCTCTTACCCATGAAATCCGTCACTTCAGTATGGAGATTTTGTTCAGCGGCCAGTACCGCAGCACCGCCTTTCCCATGATCGCGGAGCGTTCCACATAAGTGTTGACCCAGTATCTGGAATCGTGGGAATTTTCCCGGTTGTCACCCATCACAAAATAGCTGTCCTCGGGCACCACATAAGGACCAAAATCTCCCGTAGGCATCTCCGGGCAGAAACTATCGTCCAGCGGTTCTGCCGAGCCATTGATATAAACCTTTCCGTCCCGGATTTCCACCGTCTCTCCCGGAAGTCCGATCACTCGCTTGATGAATGTTTTGGTTTCATCATCCGGATATTTGAAAATAATGATATCAAATCGTTCCGGGTCACTGTTCAGGTAAGCCAGGCGGTTTCCGAAAATCCTGTCCCCTTCCATGATCGTTGTTTCCATCGACCCTGACGGGATCACCGCATTGATGATCAAAAACTGATTGACCAGTGTCACAGCCACAACAACGATAAGAACGATCCTCACATACTCCCAGATTTCACGTCCGATACTGTTCTGCTGATTCTTCGGAGTTTCTTTTTCATTTTTCATAGTCTGTCTTCTCCCAGTTTATAGTATATCCACCGCAGTCTCAAACCTTTCATTCACGGTGTAAGTCAGCCTCCTGCTTCGAATGGCGTTTCATCCTGTGCGGCAGTCAGCCGGTCATCTTTTATTATACACGTTTTTCTTTCTCATTTCCATAAAAGTCTTGCACCGTTTTCTTTCCCATGTTACTATCAGTATATAAGGAGGACTTATCATGGATATTAATTATGAGTTATATAAGGTTTTTTACCATGTTGCAACCACTCTGAGCTTTTCCGAAGCATCGAAACAGCTGTTTATCTCCCAATCGGCGGTCAGCCAGTCCATCAAAGTATTGGAAAAGAAGCTCGGCATCAGCCTGTTCATCCGCAGTACCAAACGGGTACAGCTTACCCCGGAAGGAGAAACCCTGCTGCGCCATGTGGAGCCTGCCGTCAATCTGATCGGCCGCGGGGAAGCGCAGATCCTGGAGGCAGGCCCCATGGGCGGCGGCCAGCTCCGGATTGGAGCCAGCGATACGATCTGCCGGTATTTTCTCGTCCCGTACCTGAAACAGTTTCACAAGACCTGGCCAAACGTCCATATCAAGGTCACCAACCAGACTTCCATCCAGTGCGTGGATCTTCTGGAAGCGGGACAGGTGGATCTGATCGTCACCAACTTCCCAAACGCACGCCTTTCCAGCCAGTTGAACATCCTGCCGATCCACTCTTTCCGGGATGTCTTTATCGCCAGCCGGGAATACTATCCGGAACTCTCCAACGGTTCTATACCGCTGAAAGATCTGCTGGATTATCCGATCCTGATGCTGGACCGCAAAAGTACCACCAGTGAATTCCTCCACAACCTGTTCCAGCAGTACCAGCTGGATCTGGTGCCGGAAATCGAGCTCGGAAGCAATGATCTGCTGCTGGATCTGGCAAACATCGGCCTTGGCATCGCCTTTGTGCCCGACTACTGTGTCGCCCACCAGAACACCCTGTTTCAGGTGGAGATTCAGCAGGAACTCCCGACCCGGCAGCTGGTTATCGCCCACAACGCCCATCTCCCGGTTTCTCAGGCATCCAGAGAATTTATGGCGCTTTTTTCAGGATCCGCTTCCTGATTCTCTTCCCAGAAGGCGCGGACCGTTCCCTCGGTCTGCGCCACTGTGCAGATCCTGCAGTTTTTCCACTCTCTTGGAAACAACGCGCGGTACTCCCACGACAGGAACCGTTCATCCAGCAGCAGGATCACACCACGGTCGCTGGCAGTCCGGATCACCCTTCCCGCCGCCTGCAGGACTTTGTTCATTCCAGGAAAACGGTAGGCATAATCAAAACCGTTTTCCTGTCTTTCATCATAAAATTGTTTCAGAAGTTCCCGCTCGGTTCCCACCTGCGGAATCCCTGTTCCGACGACCGCCGCGCCGATGAGTTTTTCCCCGTCAAGATCGATCCCCTCAGAAAAAATCCCTCCCATCACGCAGAAGCCCACAAGGGTATGATCCGTTTCCCCGGAAAACGCCTGCAGGAAATTTTCTCTCTCCTCTTCCCCCATGGAAGGCGTCTGCAGCAGAACCTCCGTGTCCGTCCCCGCGATCCGCTCCTGAAAATATTCACAGACATCATTCATCAGACGGTAAGACGGAAAAAATGCCATGTAGTTTCCTTTCCTAGGCGCAATCATCTGATAGATATAGGAAGCAATTTTCTGATATTCTTCCGGTCCCCGGCGTTTGTACCGGCTGCTCACCTGCGAACCGATCAGTAGACAGCGGTTTTCCACCGGAAAGGGCGAATCCACATACACCGCATAATCGTCCGTGTTTGTACTGAACAGCTTTTTGTAATACTGGATCGGCAGCAGGGTCGCCGAAAAGAAAACGGTCGAGCGTCCTTTGTTCAGGCAGCTCTGAAGATTTGCCGCCGGGTTGACACAGAGAAGACGGATCTGAAAACTGCCGTCTTCCAGATAGCTGGTATAAATCCTATAGTTTTCATCCACCAGCTCACTGATCCCGACAAAGTTCCGTACGCAGAAATAAAACTCCAGCACCTCATCTGTCAGCTCGCCTTTCCCTGAGGATTCCATAAATTTTTCCAGCTCACTCATCAGGTTCAGCAGAGCGAGGACAAATCCGGAGATTCCTTCCAGGATCTCGCACTGATCACACTCTCTTTTGTAAACCAAAAGCTGGCGGTTGCACCGGTCCAGCGCCTTTTCCAGACGATGATCCACCGCATATGCCCGCAGTTTCCGCCTCATCTCCAGAAATTCTTCTTTTACCAGGGACGCGCTGAACATCTCCCTGCCCCGGTCCACCAGATTGTGCGCCTCATCGATCAGAAAAAGATAGTCTCCTTTACATCCTTCCCCAAAGAAACGTTTCAGACGCACGTTGGGATCAAACACATAGTTGTAATCACAGATGACCGTATCCGTCCATGTAGCGACATCCAGCTGCATTTCATGGGGACACACCTGCCATTTCTCCGCCTGCGCCATCAGAGCCTCCCTGCTGTAGTCCTTCCCTTCTGTCAGCATTTCAAAAACCGCCGCATTCACCCGGTCAAAATGCCCCTTCGCCCGCGGACACGCCTGGGGGTTGCATGCCATTTCCTCGCAGGCACACATTTTTTCCTTCGCGGTCAGGGTCACCGCCTTGATCTTCAGCCCTTTTTCCTGCAGGATTGCAAACGCCTCCTGCGCCACCGTCCTTGTGATGGTCTTTGCCGTCAGATAGAAAATCTTGTCCCCATGGCCTTCTCCCAGCGCACGTACTGCGGGAAATACGGTGGACATGGTCTTTCCGATGCCGGTGGGCGCCTGTACAAACAATTCTTTCCTTCTCAGAATGGTACGATAAACCCCACTGACCAGGTCCCTCTGTCCCGGACGGTAGGGGAACGGGAATTCCAGCCCCTGCATCGAAGCATCCCTCTGTTTCTGCCACTGGAACTGAAATTCCGCCCACTGGTAATACTCATCCAGAAGGGCGTCGAACCATACTTCCAGTTCTTTCATGGAATAAGTAAAGCTGAAATGGCGGATCTTCTGATTGGAAGTCTCCGGCTTTACATCCTCTTTCGTCAGCGGCTCCATCTTCTTCCCTTCCTCCGTCTCCAGACGGCAGTAGGTCATCAGCACCCGCATGGACTCCTGGTGTTTTTCCAGACCATAGAGAAACGCATAACATTTCGCCTGTGCCAGATGGACCGGAACCGGCTCTTCCAGAAGCTCCAGCTCCCGAAATGTACCTTTGATCTCCTCTACCATAAATCCGTCCGGCTGCTCCAGGATCCCATCCGCCCTGCCTTCCACCTTGAGGACAAAGTTTTCATATTCTTTTTCAAAAGCCAGCGGTACCTCCGCCTGATAAAACGATCCCATTTTCTTCTGAATCCTCTGATGGGCTCTCGTCCCCGCCTGCATGGCGTCTTTATCCGCAACACCGCCCCTGCGGTCGTCCAGGTCTCCGCTGCGGAGCAGAAATTCCACCAGATTTCTCACGGATATCCGGATCCGCTTTTTCTTCTCTTCCAATCTTCTCTCCTTTATTCAAAAAGAGAGGCTGCTGCACTTCATGCAACAGCCTCTCTCAAAGCTTTTCTCTGTCGATTGTTATCTTGCTCCGGCGTCCTGTACCGGCTGCAGAGTTTCTATGCGACAGCAAACTTCTGCAAAGTACGGTTGAATTCACTGTTCTCTCCATAGCAACGTACGTTCAGATTGCGGGTCAGATCCATGCTAAGGATTCCAAGCAGAGACTTTGCATCAATGATGATACGATTGTAAAAAATATCGATATCAAAATCACATTTTGATGCGGCAGTCACGAATTCTTTTACCTCGTCTGCGCTGTTGAACTTTACTTTACTGTTGAGCATTCTTTCCACCTCTCTTCAAAAGCCTGCTTGTTTTCAGGTTTTCCCTATTATCCCACTATGCTTATGCCTTGTCAATCATTCTGCGTTCCTTGCATTTTTCCTGCAACCCAGGACTTTTTTGTGCATTTTCATAGTTTTTTACAGGTTTTTTAAAAGTTTTTTACAACGAAACTTTTTCCCTTTTTCTCCGTCCGTTGAATATTCTTGGAAGCAATGCTCAAATCAACCGCCGAAACTGCGCAAGATTTTCTGTGTTTTGTCCCCGGTTTTGAACCGTTCAGCCGGCTGAACGGTTATGCGGTTTTACTTCAATACGCTCTGCAGATCACTCAGATAGTCGTTATCCACACGGCCGAAACCGCCCTGATCCACAGCGGAAGCATATTCCGGACATACCGGCATCTTGCCCAGCACCGGCAGAGACAGTTCTGCAGCGATCTCATCGATATGGCTCTCTCCGAAAATGTAAATCTTCTTTCCGCAGTCCGGACATTCCACATAGCTGTAGTTTTCCACGATACCAAGTACCGGAATGTTCATCATCTGTGCCATCTTATATGCCTTCATGACGATCATGCGCACCAGATCCTGCGGGGAGGAGACGATCACGATACCGTCCACCGGCAGCGACTGGAAGACCGTCAGCGGCACATCACCGGTTCCCGGCGGCATATCCACAAACAGATAATCCAGTTCTCCCCATACGACGTCTGTCCAGAACTGTTTTGCCGTGTTCGCAATGATCGGTCCTCTCCAGATAACCGGCTCTTCCTCGCCCGGCAGCAGAAGGTTGATGGACATTACCTTGACCCCGTTTTCCGTTACCATCGGATAAACGCCGTTGTCATCCACCTGCGCCGGTCCTTTCAGTCCGTACATTTTCGGGATGGACGGTCCTGTAATATCAGCGTCCAGAATCCCCACACGGTATCCTGCCTTCGCCATCTGATTTGCCAGGGAAGCCGTTACCATGGATTTTCCTACTCCGCCCTTTCCGCTGACAACTCCGATCACATGCGCAATGCTGGAATCTTTGTTCAGATCCACATGAAAATCCGGTTTTGCCTTACTTGGACATCCTTCGCAGCTCTCTTTGGTGCAGGATGTGCTGTTGCATTCTTTTGCCATTTTCTGTTCCTCTTTTCTTTTGATTTTCTTATTTTACGAACCGGTCGATCGCCTTGTTCAGTTCAGCGATCGCTTCCCGGTCTCCATGTTCCACCGCATCTACGATACAGTGTTCAATATGATCTTCCAGGATAATTTTTCCTGTATTGTTGATGGCCGCTTTCACCGCGGAAAGCTGTATCAGAACTTCGCTGCAGTCCCTTCCGTCTTCCACCATGCGTTTGATGGATTCCAGGTGGCCGATCGCCCGGGACAGACGGTTCAGCACAGCTTTCGTATGCTGATGGCTGTGCATATGTCCATGGTCTACCCCATGATCGTGCGCATGCTCATGGTCTTCGCCGTGGGTATGCGTAAGCAGCGTTCCATCCTCCTGTACATGGGTATGTGTGGTATACTCTTCGCTCATGAACATCTCCTTTTTCTTCCGTTTTTCCGATTGGCAGGATCAGATTTCGGTGAACGAATATCTCTGCCGGATTCCGGAAGTCGTGATATCAAACACGATCGTTCCATCCTCCTGTACGCTTTTTTCATATTTCAGCTCCTTATCCTTGAATTTCTCAAGAATATATTGCTCCGGATCTTCCAGTTCCAGTTCTTCAAAAAAGACGTCTCTCATCTGATTATTGGCACAGGAATTAAAAATTTCCCATACCGCTTCGTACTCTTTCATCCGATTTTCCTCCTGAATATATAGTATACTCAATCTTTCAGAAAAGACAAGCATATCTTCCACTCTTCACATAATTGTTCATAAGAAAATGCAGCGTTTGCCGGGCTGGTGGAAGGAAGCCGTACCGCTTCCATGCCGGTGGCGGGCTTCAGATATTTCTGGTACAGACGGTCTGAGGTACTGCCGTTGGTAAAAATCCTTTGAATCTTCGCCGTCTCAAGGATCGGTGCCAGATCCACCGGCACCACATCCCGGATGCTGGCGTCGCTGGATCCCCGGATCGTACATGCGGCAATTACATCCCACACGGCGATCCGGTGTTCCAGAAGGAAATTCTTCTTTTCTTCCACAGCAACAGGAACCGGAGCCTCTGTGATCCCTGCCAGCACCTTCCAGAACCGGTTTCTCGGGTGCCCGTAAAAAAATCCCTGCTCCCGGGATTTCACCGAAGGGAAGCTCCCAAGGATCAGGATTCTGGAATTTTCGTCATATACCGGAGCGATGGTGTGAACCTGGGCAGTCCCTGCTTTCTGTGCCATGCCCGTTTCCTGTGTTGTATTCATATTCTGTTCTGTACTCATTTCCTGTAGCCTCTCCTTTTCCGGGTTCTTCCCACCGGAAAATATTCAAAACTTCACTCCCCGGAATCTAACTTCCAGGTTCCTCCTCGTCAAACGCGACGACGGTATAAAAGCCCCGGCTTGTCTCTTTTACTTCCTGCACAATCCCTGTCTCCGATTTCAGGCGTTCGTAGGCGGGATAATTTTTGCTCATGGCAATTGCCGGCGTGATCGTATAATAATAGGAAGTCGGAAGGGCGCTTTCTGTTACATGGACTTCCTGTCCTTCCGTCAGCAAACCTTTTCGTTCCATCTTAAATTCCATCAAGCGCATGGATGATACACTTCCTTTCTGTCACAAAGTCGAACTTTTCCCTTAACATTTCCGACAAGTCATTGCAGGAAATGCACGGGGTCAGCCCCCATTCCGATATTCGAGAATTCTGCAAAAAAGTTCCACATCAAAATCTTCTCTTATTCTATCACAAGATTCCTCTTAATTCCAGAAGCTTCCATAAAATTGAAAATGTTCGATAACTGTTTCGCTATCCGAACAGTGGCATTCTTCAACGCTTTGAAAAACAAAGTAACATTTTTCTCTTATCTTGACAAATTTCTGCTCATTTCCCTGTTCTATCCTTTATTGTTGAAAAAGTACGGAAATTTAATAAAAAAATGATATATTCTTTTCTTGAAATATGGTATGATGAGTATAAGAAATTTCGACAAGGAGGCACTAAAAAATGAAGAAACTCAATGTTGCCATCATTGGCTACGGACGAAGCGGCTGCGACATCCACGGAGCATTTCTGAAGACTCCGGAAAATGACATCTGTAACGTGGTCGCTGTGGTAGAGAACGATCCCGCCCGCGCAGAGGCTGCGAAAAAGGATTTCGGCTGCGACACCTACCATTCCTACACCGAACTGTTCGACCGCAAAGATCTGGACTTCGTGGTCAATGCATCTTACTCAGATCTGCACTACCCGATTACCAAGGATCTGCTGGAGCATGGATTCAATGTTCTGTGTGAGAAACCTTTGTGCAAAACACCGGAGATGGTTCAGGATCTGATCGATACCGCAAAGAAAAATAATGTTGTCTTTACCGTTTTTCATCAGTATCGTTACAATGATTACTACATCAAGATGCATGAACTTCTGGAGAAAAAGGTGATCGGTGATGTGAAACTGGTCAAAGCCTGCCAGAATTCTTTCGCACGCCGTTATGACTGGCAGACACTGCTGTACCGCGAGGGCGGCTCCATGCGCAACAATGCCGCTCATTCCATCGAGCAGATCATGCATCTGGCGAATTCTGATGAAATTCCGAAAATCTATTCCCATATGGCAATCTGGAATTCCGTCGGAGACGCTGAGGACTATATGTTCTGCATTATGGAATACAGCAACGGCGTCCGCTACGAGATGGAGGTCAATCCTTCCGATGCTTACGCTTCCGAAACGCCGCTTTTCCGTATCTACGGTACCCACGGAACCATGCGCGTTTACAACGACAAAATCCTGTACAAGTATTTCCTGGACAGCGAAACACCGGAACCAGTTCTGGATCACAAATCCCTTCATAAAGAAGACGGATCTCCTTCCTACTGCGACAATCACATTGTATGGCATGAGGAAACCGTTCCGCTGGCTGCGGATGTATGGAACTCCTTTACCAGATGTTCCAATCGATTCTACCACGCATTCTATGATCATTTGGTAAACGGCGCTGAGCTGTTTATGAAACCGGAGCATATCAAAGCTGAGATTGCCATTTTCAACGAGATCGAACGTCAGAATCCTCTGGAAATGAAATTCACAAAACCTGACTACGTTCTGTAAGATTATCTGTCTGAAGCGAACTGGATCGTGTTAAAAATCGCTTGTGTACATAAAAAGAAACAGCGGTCAGATGACACAGGATATCTGACGAACACCCTCTAGAGAAAAGAGCTGCCGCACGTTTGTTATCAGCAACGTGCGGCAGCTCTTTTTATGGAATATTTTTCTGTATTTTAGTGATGGAACAGACGAATGCCAGTGAACGCCATTGCCATGTTATATTTGTTGCAGCATTCAATGACTGCGTCATCGCGCACGGAGCCGCCCGGCTCTGCGATGTACTGCACACCGCTCTTCTTTGCGCGCTCGATATTGTCACTGAACGGGAAGAACGCGTCAGAACCAAGACTTACGCCGGTCATCTGATCCAGCCATGCGCGTTTCTCTTCTCTGGTGAAAACTTCCGGTTTTACCTTAAAGATCTTTTCCCACGCGCCGTCTGCCAGAACATCCATGTATTCCTCTCCGATATATACGTCGATGGCATTGTCTCTGTCCGCGCGGCGGATACCATCCACAAACTGAAGATCCAGTACTTTCGGGCACTGGCGCAGGAACCAGTTGTCAGCCTTCTGTCCGGCAAGTCTTGTACAGTGTACACGGGACTGCTGTCCTGCTCCTACACCGATCGCCTGTCCGTCTTTTACAAAGCAGACCGAGTTGGACTGGGTATATTTCAATGTGATCAGAGCGATTTTCAGATCTCTCAGCGCCTCTGCCGGAAGTTCCTTGTTTTCTGTCACCACGTTGGACAGCAGCTCGTCATTGATCGGCAGTTCCTGACGGCCCTGCTCAAAGGTCACGCCGAACACTTCTTTATGTTCCAGGGGAGCCGGTGTATAATTCTCATCGATTTTAATCACACAGTAATTTCCGTTCTTCTTTGCCTTCAGGATTTCCAACGCTTCATCAGTATATCCCGGAGCGATCACTCCGTCGGATACCTCACGTTTGATCAGGGAAGCGGTGTCCTTGTCGCAGACATCGGAAAGAGCAATAAAATCACCAAAGGAAGACATACGGTCAGCGCCTCTTGCACGGGCATATGCGCATGCCAACGGGGAAAGGTCGCCCATATCGTCCACCCAGTAGATCTTCTTCAGTGTCTCAGACAGCGGAAGTCCTACCGCTGCGCCTGCCGGAGAAACATGTTTGAAAGAAGTTGCCGCCGGAAGGCCTGTCTCTTTTTTCAGCTCACGCACCAGCTGCCAGCCGTTGAATGCATCCAGGAAGTTGATATAACCCGGACGGCCGCTCAGCACTTCGATCGGAAGATCCTCTCCGTTTGCCAGATAGATTCTGGACGGTTTCTGGTTTGGGTTGCATCCGTATTTTAACTGTAATTCTTTCATCGGTCATTTCCTCCTTATTTCCGATTTTTGTTCACGATTCTGGTTTCATAATTTCCACTCTCAATGTCAATATACCGTACAAAGAGAGAAACTTTATTGTCCTCATTCAGGCTGTTCCACAGAAGATGGGTAAACGCGTCAATATCATCCGGGATTTCCACCAGCTTTGGCTCACCCTCAAAACTCGGCAGTGGATTTCCGTCATGCATATAGGTATGAATGAAATGACCTTCTCCCGCCACGCAGTTGGTATAATCAAAGGTATAACGGTTGCACTGTGCCGGATCCCCGTTATTGCTCTTCAGAATGGACATAGCGTAACTGAAAGTTCCGTTTTCCACCTGCAGAACACCGGAAATACGCGGTGTATAGTTCGGCGCGTCCGGCTCAAACTCACGGCTTCGCAGAGACTGTTCGAAGGTCAGCCCTTTTTCCAGACCTTCATAAACCGTGTCTGTCTGATCACCGTTGGTCACGATCGTCTGATTTTTCAATACCCGCACCGGAGCATAGATGATCAGGCTCGGATCCTGGAGTTTTGACGGGTCAAACGCCTGCGTGCGGATGCCCTCTCCCTCTTCCACAAAAATACGGTTACGGCTGTTCTCGCTGCGTCCCATGATGAAATATCCGGCTGCCGCCTTCTTTCCATCCGCAGTTCTTCCGATTACAATGCCTCTTCCAGGATAAGAATTGTTCTTCAGTTCCTGTTCCAGTGATACCATTTTCATGTGTTTTTCTCCTTTTTTCTGTTTTCATGCGGTGATATGTTGCCTTCACTCTGTTCCGAAACGCGGTTTTTTCCATAGAAAAAAGCCCACGATCCGGACATCCATGAAAGTGCCCAGACGGTCGGCTTATGATTGCATTATACTTCCCGTGGTCAATTCCACTTAAATCCGTCAGTCGTATAACTGTTTTTACCATACCATTCTTTTGGTAGCATGTCAAGATTTTTTCGGGATTCTCTGCGGGAAAGAGTATCAAAGCGGACGAAAGCGGCCAGGGGCAGGTGGGATGCGTGTGTTGATACAAGTTTCCCATCACAGCAAAGAAAGCTGTCTTATCTCCATGAAAGCAGCTCCATGAATGAAAGCATACATTTGGCTGCCCGTTTTCTTTCCAGGTAGTAATTGCAAATAAAACGGTAGGGATTCCTGCTGTTACTTCAAAATGTGAAAACAGTTCAAATTCAATTTCCTGCAGACGTTTATAGTCTGAGAGTTCTGCCTCCAATTTATTGCCAAACTGATAATAGGAACACGGTTCATGGTGAATTTGCTTTACTACTACTTCTTGTTTTCCGATTTTTGCGAGATAAGAGTACCCGCCCTTTCCTTTTCCCAACAGTTTGATAATTTCATATGCTTTTCCGTTGACATCCAGTATTTTCTCCATTTTTTTATTTTATTCCCTCTTGTAATCTCTCATCTTATGAATCAAGATTTATTGACTATTTCTACATAATATAGTAAGTGTCGTCTTTATAAAATTGTATTTGGCATCCTGATGGTGTCTGTTTCAACACCTGAAATACATTATAATAATCCGGATAAGGTGAGGTAAGTCCCAATACAGCTGCTCCGAACAGAAAACCATTCACTTCTCTATATATCGGCGGCATGATCCAAAAGAAAACAATCGGAATTATGCCAAGCAGCGATGGCAGAAGGGACATAATAACAAATCGGATTCTTGAAAGCGGGTAAGAAGATAATGCAACCGCCGCAAAATACTGCGGGGCAATTCCAATATACACAACCGCATTTTTCGGATACATAACAGCGTGTAAGTATTCGTGCACCACCAAAAACAAGAACCCAGCCATCAATCCCAAAATAAAAAATGGAAAAGAAATAACGATTTCTCTGCTAAAGTATGTTTTCAAAAACATCGATGCAACAATGACTAATATTGGCACAATTAAAAACGGAAGTGCTTTCACCATAATTTCATTGATCGACTCAGGCATATCTTCGCCATAGCCCCTCCTAAAATTCTTTTTCTCAATTCACAACTTTAGATTTCTGCCTTAATCTATAGCTCTGCAAATGTCAGCATCTTCCGGTACCAAAAACAGAAAAACTCCCTGAGCGGGCGGCATACGTGTACGTATACAACCCATTCAGGGAGTTTTTCGTCCGCCTTACACCAAAAGGCTGGACATTCATCCGTTGTTACGCCTGGATCGCATTCAGTGCCTGATCAAGATCCGCAATGATATCATCCGCGTTTTCGATTCCCACAGAAAGCCGGATCAGATCCGGAAGCACGCCTGCTTCTACCAGCTGCTGGTCGTTGAGCTGGCGGTGGGTATGGCTTGCCGGATGCAGAACGCAGGAGCGGGCATCAGCTACATGTGTCACGATGGAGATCATTTTCAGTCCATTGGTGAACTGCATTGCGCCGTCGCGTCCGCCTTTCGGTCCGAAGCAGAGGACGCCGCAGGTTCCGTTCGGCATGTATTTTTCAGCCAGTGCATGGTATTTGTCGTCTTTCAGTCCTGCATATTCTACCCATGCAACTTTCGGATGGTTCGCAAGGAATTCTGCCACCTTCTGTGCGTTCTGGCAGTGTCTCTCCATGCGCAGATGCAGGGTTTCAAGACCAATGTTTGTCAGAAATGCGTTCTGTGGGGACTGGCAGGCTCCCATATCGCGCATCAGCTGAGCAGTTGCTTTTGTAATGTATGCTTTCTTTCCGAATTTCTTTGTATACACGACTCCGTGATACGATTCGTCCGGTGTGGTCAGTCCCGGGAATTTATCTGCATGAGCTTCCCAGTCAAAGTTTCCGGAATCCACAATTGCTCCGCCCACAGCCATCGCATGTCCATCCATATATTTGGTTGTGGAATGGGTGATGATGTCCACGCCAAATTTGAAAGGCTGGCAGTTGATCGGTGTCGCAAACGTATTGTCGCAGATCATCGGAACCCCGTGGTCATGTGCCAGTTTGACAAATTTTTCAATATCCAGGATCACGCCTGCAGGATTTGAAATCGTCTCGGCAAATACGGCTCTTGTATTCGGTTTGAAATATTTCTCCAGTTCCTCTGCCGGAAGATCCTGATCCACCAGGGAGGTCTCAATTCCGAAACGTTTCAGTGTAACACTGAGCAGATTGGAAGTTCCGCCGTATACCTTCGCCGCGCAGATTACATGAGAACCTGCCTCACAGATGTTGGTCACTGCAAGAAGGGTCGCCGCCTGCCCGGAGGAAGTCAGCATTGCCGCAGCTCCGCCTTCCAGATCGCAGATTTTCTGTGCTACCATATCGCAGGTAGGATTCTGAAGGCGGGAATAAAAATAGCCTTCCTCTTCCAGATCGAACAGCTTTCCCATTTCCTCGCTTGTCTCATACTTAAATGTGGTGCTCTGATAAATCGGAAGCACTCTCGCTTCCCCGTTTTTCGGCTGCCATCCGCCCTGGACGCAGATCGATTCTTTGCTTAATGCCATTTGTCTTTCCTCTCTTCCCCTTTTTCGCAACCGCTTTGCGGTTACATTCTGATTCAAATTATAGCTCTTTCTCCTTTATTAGGCAATAGGCAGTTCTTTCACACTTTTCCGTAGATCTCTTTCGGAACATACGCCCGCACGGCAATTCCATCCTCCTGGTATTTTTCTTCCAGTAATTCCCCCTGCTTTCGGATCAACTGAAGAATTCCCGCCTGGCTGTAGGGATAAACCCGTTCCACATAAATCTGATTCTTCCGCAGCAGCTTCTCCAATTTTTGCTTCAGTTCTTCCATTCCCTGTCCGGTTTTTGCGGAAGTCAGGATCACGTAATCCGCCTCAGGATCGGTAAAGGTCCGCTTCTCGCTCAGCTTGTCCTGTTTGTTGAACACAGTGATCACCGGCTTATTCTCTACGTTGAGCTGCCGCAGCGTCTCATATACCACCCGCATCTGGGTCTCCATCTGCGGATTGGACGCATCCACCACATGGATGATGATGTCCGCGTAACAGACTTCCTCCAGAGTGCTCTTAAACGCGTCGATCAGATGATGGGGGAGTTTTCGGATGAAACCGACCGTATCGGTCAGCAGAATTTCCTGTTTTCCGTAAAGCTGCAGCACCCGTGTCGTCGTATCCAGCGTGGAAAACAGCTTCGCATCCTCCAGAATCCCCGCCTTCGTCAGATAATTTTCAATAGAACTTTTTCCGCTGGAACTGTAACCGGTCAGCGCCGCCACTTTTTTATTGGACCGCTTCCTCTGCGTGCGGACCAGTTCCCGGTGTTTTACCACTTCCGCCAGCTCTCTTTTGAGCTGTCCGATCCGGTCATGAATCCTCCGGCGGTCCACTTCCAGTTTTTTCTCTCCGGGTCCGCGGGTTCCGATCCCGCCGCCCAGCCTGGAAAGAGAACGTCCCAGACCTTTCAGATGAGCCGCACGGTAACGGAGCTGTGCCAGTTCCACCTGGATCTTTCCTTCACTGGTCACCGCGTGTCTGGCAAAAATATCCAGGATCACCAGGGTTCGGTCCATCACCTTCAGATTCAGTTCCTGCTGGAGATTGTTCATCTGAGCCGGGGAAAGTTCATCGTCACAGACAATTCCCGTGGCTTCCAGAGCGTCCGCCATCATCCGGACCTCCTCGATCTTGCCCTTTCCGATATATGTGCCCGGATGGATCCTTTCTCTCCGCTGGATCATCGTGCCGACGACTTCTGCCCCGGCAGTCTGCACCAGTTCGCCCAGCTCATAGACGGAATCTTCCGTATCGTCTCCCGCCTGTTCCTGGACACCCACCAGGATCAGCCGTTCTGTTTCTTCTTTTAATTCATATGGTTCTGTCATACTTCTCCTTCTGAACAATGATCGGAAACCTGCCTTTTCAGGCCACTGCCTCCCGGAAGCCCCTGCCTGTCACCGGCTCTGCAGAAACTGATTCTCCCTCACTGCCGCCTCGTTATCCGGAAATTCCTCCAGAAAAGAGGTCATCAGAGTTTTTGCCTGGGCAAAATCCAGCTTTTTCTCATAGACTACAATCTGATTGAACAGGAGATTCTCCCTGTCCTGACCGCTGGCTTCTTCCAGTCCGCTTTCTATATGCTCCAACGCAGCGTCATAATTCTCTTCCGCGATGTCACAGAGGGCAAGACCGTTTTGAGCGGCAGCCTTTTCTTCTCCTTCCAGTTCCTGCTCAAACAGCTTTCTTGCGCTCTCGGTATCATTCTGATCCAGATAAACATTTCCAAGCAGGGACAAAGCCTCTGTGCTTCCCTCATCCATAGCCTGTTCCAACGCTTCCTTTGCCTTCTCTGTGTCCTCCAGATAATAGTAGACACATCCAAGCTCATAATAATCTTCCGCATCGTTTGGGGAAATCTGCGTGGCCTGTTCCAGAAACGCGTCCCCGTCCGCTTTCATGCTGCTGTCCTGATACAGCTGATAAATTTTCAGGCACATTTCATAGCTTCTGTTCTCGTTCAGGGCTTTTTCAAAATCCTCTTTTGCCCCGTCGTATTCCTTCCGGGTCAGATGAAGACTTCCTCTGGACAGATAAACGTCACCGTCCGGAAACGCTTCCACAACCTGGTCATATATTTCCAACGCCTGATCCGTGTTTCCAGCCAGCTGCAGCGCCTGCGCCTGATACATCATCACATCTTTCTGGAATTCTTCGTTCTTGTGCTCCATCGCGTTCCGGCTGTTCTGAAACGCTTCCGCAGCGCTCTCGTATTCTGCGCTTTCCAGATAGGCAATACCGATCGCCCGGTAGCTTTCCGCCAGACGTTCCTCTGCCTCGATGGCTCCCTGAAACATTCCGATCGCGGTGACATAGTCCTGCTGTTCCATCGCATCCATGCCTCTGTCATAAAGCTCGGACTGTTCTTTTCCGCAGCCTGCCAGCGATGCCGCCAGCAGGCATGCCGCTAAAAGCAGTGCTTTTTTCATCCTACCACTAATCCTTCTCGATTCATTACCTCGATCACGTCGTTGACATGTTTCTCGCAGAGTTCATCGCTTGCAGCTTCCACCATCACACGGATCACCGGCTCCGTGCCGCTCTCACGCACAAGGATTCTTCCATCGTCTCCAAGAGCTTCTTCCACTTTTCGGACGGCTTCCTGCACTGCCGGATTCTCGCGGGCAGCTGCCTTATCGGATACGCGCACATTTTTCAGCAGCTGCGGATAAATCGTCACTTCCGAGGTCAGCACGCTCAATGGCTGTTTTCTCTCCATCAGCACTTCCATAACCATCAGGGATGTCAGAATACCGTCTCCGGTAGTTGCATGCTTGCTGAAGATAATATGACCGGACTGTTCTCCGCCCAGGGAGTAACCGTTTGCCATCATATTTTCGCAGACGTATTTATCACCCACTGCTGTCTTTTCGTAACGGATTCCCGCACGGTCACAGGCTTTGTACAGTCCAAGATTGGACATAACAGTTGTCACGATGGTATCCTGATTCAGTCTTCCTTCCTCTTTCAGATACTTTCCGCAGACATACATGATCAGATCTCCGTCCACAACATTGCCGTTTTCATCTACGGCGATGCAGCGGTCCGCGTCTCCGTCATAGGCAAATCCCACATCCAGCTGATTCTCCCGGACAAATTTCTGGAGTTCCTGGATATGTGTGGAGCCGCAGTTGGTATTGATGTTGGTTCCGTCCGGCTCATTGTGGATTACAAACGTCTTGGCGCCTACTGCGTCAAAGACACTCTTGGCGATGGCGGAAGCGCTTCCGTTCGCACAGTCCAGTCCTACACGTTTTCCCTTGAACGAACGGGTAGGAAGGGAGATCAGATGGCCGATATAGCGGTTGCGGCCTGCGGAAAAGTCTACCGTGCGGCCGATATTCTCTCTCGTCGCAAACGGAATTTCCGGTACCCCTTCGTCAATATAAGCTTCAATCTGTGCCTCTACCTCCGCTTCCATCTTCTGTCCGGAACCGTTGATGATCTTGATTCCGTTATCATAAAATGGATTATGGCTCGCGGAGATCATGATACCGCAGTCAAAATTTTCTGTCCGGACCACATAGGAAACGCTCGGCGTCGTGGTGACATGAAGCAGATAAACATCCGCGCCGGAGGCTGTCAGTCCCGCTACCAGCGAATACTCAAACATGTAACTGGAACGCCGTGTATCCTTTCCGATCACAATCTGTGCCCGATGCTCCTTCCCGAAATACCATCCGAGAAATCTTCCCACCTTGTAGGCATGTTCCACGGTCAGATTAATGTTTGCTTCCCCTCGAAATCCGTCTGTACCAAAATATTTTCCCATTTTTATACTTCCTTTCCCCTGCAGCAGTTCAGCCAGCTGAACTGTCACTTTTCTATCATTCTATTCCAAATATATGTCAATGAATTGCTGTGAATTCTCAGCAGCTTATCCCGCTGAACGCTCACAGAAATCCTAAAATCTGTGACCTTTCTGCTGTCACTGCTGCTCATACAGGTTTTCACTGTAAACGCCCTGATCGATCAGCTTACGGATCGCCTCTGCCACCGCTGCTTTATCCTCTGCGTAGGTAACGCCGAACCACTCCGCTGTGGTATCGAGAACCTTGACCGAAACCCTGCCTTTCTGAAGCAGTTCATCAATATAGATCGGCAGAAGATACTCTCCCTTCAGATCTCCCTCTTTCTGTCCGGAGAGAAATTCCACAAACCCTTCCTCAAGAACATCGATGAATTCCGGCTGGAGTCCCCACATATTCATGGAAACTCTGGCATTGACATCCACAGGTGTCCGTGCGCCGTCTTCCTGCTCTATCGCCGCTCCGTCTTCGGTCTTCACGATATTCTTTGTCTCATGGACGGTCGTCAGATTTCCTTCCTCATCCATGCTGCAGATTCCACGGGTCACACCACCGTTATCGCTGAGAGTATTTCCCAGAATAAATCCCGCCATACAGATCGGCATCGCCTTCTGCTCCGGATGCTCCTGGATCAGATACTCATGAAGTTTGACGAACGGCTCTTTTCCATAATAATCATCCGCATTGATGACTACAAACGGTTCATTGACCGTTCCCTTGCAGGAAAGCACCGCCTGACCGGTTCCCCAAGGTTTCGTTCTGCCTTCCGGCTTCTGGAATCCTTCCGGCAGAGCATCCAGTTCCTGGAATACGTAACGGACATCCACCAGCTTTTCCACACGTTTTCCGATGGTTTCCCGGAAATCTTTTTCCAGGTCTTTGCGGATGATGAACACTACTTTATTGAATCCGGCTTTGATCGCATCATGGATGGAATAATCCATGATAATCTCTCCGTTCGGTCCCATAGGTTCCAGCTGCTTGATTCCTTTTCCAAAACGGCTGCCGATTCCGGCGGCCATAATCACCAGTGTCGTATCTTTCATGACGCTACCTCCTGCATTGTTCTGCATTGTTCTGTATTTTTCTTTACATCCCAGAATGCGTTTGAAAATTCATTCCTGTAATTTTCAAACATGCGCTGGCAGATTTTATCTTTTTCAGCCTTCCTGCTCCTGCATACTGCTCAGTTTTGCCGCCTGGTCCGCAGCGATCAGGCTGTCAATGATCTCATCCAGATCTCCATCCATGATATTATTCAGTTTATACAAAGTCAGTTTGATCCTGTGGTCTGTCACGCGCCCCTGCGGGAAATTGTAAGTCCGGATCTTCTCCGAGCGATCCCCGGTTCCCACCTGGCTTTTTCTCAGCGCCGCCAGCTCATCATGCTGTTTTGCCTGCTCCAACTCATAAAGCCGGGCGCGCAGGATCTTCAGCGCTTTGTCTTTGTTTTTCAGCTGAGACTTCTCATCCTGGCAGGAAATAACGATTCCTGTGGGAAAATGTGTCAGCCGCACCGCGGAGTCTGTGGTATTGACGCACTGTCCGCCGTTTCCGGACGCACGGAACACATCGAATTTATATTCCGACGGATCGATCCGCACTTCCACTTCATCCACCTCCGGCATGATCGCCACAGTCATCGTGGAGGTGTGGATTCTTCCGCCCGTCTCGGTCTCCGGCACACGCTGTACCCGGTGGGTGCCGCTCTCATATTTCATTCTGGAATACGCGCCGTTTCCGTTGATCATAAACGTCGCATCCTTGAATCCTCCGATTCCGTTTTCATCGACGCTCATCATCTCCGTCTTCCATCCGCGGCTTTCCGCATATTTCACATACATACGGTAGACTTCTGCCGTAAACAGTGCAGCCTCGTCTCCGCCCGCTCCCGCACGCAGCTCAACAATAACGTTCCGGCTGTCGTTCGGGTCTTTGGGCAGCAGCAGGATCTTCAGTTCCTGCTCCAGTTCCTCCACCCGCTTTTTCGCCTCGGAAAGCTCTTCCTTGAGCATTTCCCTCATTTCCTCATCATTTTCCTCTTCCAGCATGGCAACGCTGTCTTCGATGGTCTGTTTACAGTTTTTATACTCCTGATAAGCGTCTGCAATCGGCTGGAGCTCTGCCTGCTCCTTCATCAGCTTCTGGAACAGCCCGGGATCGTTTGCCACTCCCGGCTCATTCAGCTGATTCAGAACCTCTTCCAGACGAAACAGGATATCATCCAGTTTATCAAACATTTATCTTTCTCCTTCACTTTTATGCCCTGCAGTCTTCTGTTTTCCCGCCGTCACCGCGTACTGAGACATTGCATTCCCAGGCTGAGACGTTACTTTTTCCGTCCCACAGCCACACGGTCCAGCCCCGCAAGGTCTTTGACGATCTCTATTTGCTCCAATCCCTGCCGCTGCATCAAAGCGCGCAGGTCTTCTCCCTGGTCATAGCCGATCTCGAAACACAGCCACCCGCCGGGAATAAGATACGCTCCCGCCTGCTCCAGGATCTTCCGGTAAAAATACAGACCGTCTTCCTTTCCGTCCAATGCCATCCAGGGTTCATGGTCCCGGACCTCCGGCATCAGCGTCGGTATCACATCGGTCCGGATATACGGCGGATTTGACAGGATAAGATCAAAGCTTCCTTCCACCTGCTTAAACAGGTCGCTGTGGAGAAATTCTGCCTTAATCTTCAGATCAGCCGCATTTTTCCGCGCAGTCTCCAACGCTTTTTCTGACAGGTCCACGCCTGTTCCCATCACGGAAGGACAGTTGGAAAGCACCGACAGCAGGATGCACCCAGACCCGGTACACATATCCAGGATCTTCATACCCGACTTTGCCCGCTTCAGCGCCTCCTCCACCAGAATCTCCGTATCCTGCCGCGGAATCAGCACATGTTCATTGACGGTAAACGGCAGTCCGTAGAACCAGGTCTTCCCGGTCAGATGCTGCAGCGGGATCCGCTGTCCCCGCTGTTCCAGAAGCGATTCGTACCGCCGTGCCTTCTGTTCCTCCGCCTCCGTATCACTGTGGGCAAAGTACCAGCTCCTGCTTATCTGAAACACTTCTTCCAGCAGCAGCCACGCATCCGTCGCCGCTTCCTCAATGCCTTTTCCTGTCAAATATAAAATACCGGAATCCAGCAATTCTTTCAAGGTTTTTCTGTCTTTTTCACCCATTTTCACTTCCGGCGCAGCATCCGCCCGCGCTGTTTCCTTCTTCCGCGTTTTCTTCTGCGAAATTTTCTTTCAGATAAGACTTCCAGTCAAACACAGCCTCCACCGCAGCAATCGCCACCTCGACCATATCCGGCTCCGGCTCTCTCGTCGTCAGATGCTGGAGCATCAGGCCCGGTTTGCTCAGGAGATTGACTGCCTTGTTGTCAAATCTTCCTGCCATCCGGATGATCTCGTAGGAAACTCCCGCAATCACCGGAACAAGAAGGATACGGTATACAACCCTCAGCACCGGAGAATCCACCTGAATAAATAGGAAGAAAATGATACTGATGACAATGACATACATCAGGAAACTGGTTCCGCAGCGTTTATGTTCTCTGGAACTTTTCATAACATTTTCCACGTTCAGTTCCATTCCATGTTCAATGCAATTGATACATTTATGTTCCGCGCCGTGATACATAAAAACTCTCTGGATATCCTCCATCCTGGAAATCGCCCACAGATACAGCACAAAGATTCCCACACGCACAACGGCCTCCGCAATGGTAATGGCCACATGAGGGATCTGAAAACGTTCCAGCTGCTCCGCCAGAAAGTAAGGCAGCAGCATGAACACGGCAACTGCTATGACCACGGAAAAGATAACCGAACCGTACATCATCAGACTGTCATCCTTTTCCTTCTTCTTCAGCGCAGCCTGCCGTTCCTCCTCGCTCATTTCCATTCTCTTCTGCTCCTCTTCCTCATCTTCATAAAAAGTCGCAGAATACATCAGGCATTTCATTCCCGTCACCAGTGAATCCACAAAGCTGAAAACACCGCGGATGATCGGAAGCTGCAGGATCTTCGCGTGGCGCGCCAGAGGTCTGTGGTCCTCCACCTTCACTTCGATCTCACGGTTCGGTTTGCGCACAGCCACCGCGTACTTGTCCCTGTTCATCATCATGATGCCTTCCATGACTGCCTGACCGCCAATATTTGATGATTTCATATGATTCCCTTCCCCTTACCGGCGTTTCCGGACAATCGCCGGATAGTAGAATGGGTTGAGATTTTCCAACCTCAACCCATTGTTTTACCCTTATGCTTTTTCTTATTTCATGCCGTATTTCTTGTTGAACTTCTCAATACGTCCACGAGCTGCTGTAGCTTTCTGCTGTCCTGTATAGAACGGATGGCATTTGGAGCAGATTTCTACATGGATATCTTCTTTTGTAGATCCTGTTACAAATGTATTTCCACAGTTGCAGGTTACAGTTGCCTGATGATATGCCGGATGGATTCCTTCTTTCATTTCCTTCACCTCTTCTTGTTCTTCATTATTTGTCCAGAATCACAGATTCCGCATTTCTCTGCTCACAATCCATTTTCACAAGTGGACTGCTTTCGCATCGGTGCTTCCCCTGTCATTCTGATTGTTTCTTTCACTAAGACTCTGTCGAATCTTGCACAGCTCTCAAATTATAACATATCTTTTTTATAATTGCAAGATATTATACGATTTTTTGTTTCTTTAAGAGCTGAACCAATTCGCCGTTATTTCTTGTCTTGGCAAACATATTCAGAATATTTTCTGCCGCTTCATCTGATTTCAGACCATTCAGAGCACGGCGCATGTTGTACACTGCTTCCTGCTCATCCGGAGTCAGAAGCAGATCCTCCCGCCTCGTTCCGGAGCGAATAATATCCACCGCCGGGAATACTCTCCGTTCCTGAAGCTTGCGGTCCAGGATCAGCTCCATATTTCCGGTTCCCTTGAATTCCTCGTACACCACGTCGTCCATCTTGCTTCCTGTCTCCACCAGCGCAGTGGCAAGGATGGTCAGGCTGCCGCCTTCTCTCATATTTCTCGCCGCTCCGAAGAAGCGTTTCGGCATGTGGAGCGCCGCCGGATCCAAACCGCCGGACAAAGTTCTTCCGCTTGGCGGTACGGTCAGGTTGTAGGCTCTTGCCAGACGGGTGATGCTGTCGATAAAGATCATGACATCCTTTTTGTGCTCCACCAGACGCTTGGCACGTTCGATCACCATCTCGGACACTCTCTTGTGATGCTCCGGAAGCTCGTCAAAGGTCGAATAGATCACCTCCACGTTCGGTCCGTGGATCGCTTCCCGGATATCCGTAACCTCCTCCGGACGTTCATCGATCAGAAGGATGATCAGGTGCATTTCCGGGTTGTTTCGGAGGATGGATTTTGCAGCCTCTTTCAGCAGCGTGGTCTTACCTGCTTTCGGCGGAGATACGATCATTCCTCGCTGTCCCTTTCCGATAGGGCTGACCAGATCCACCACGCGCATCGCCATACTTCCTCCCGGACGTTCCAGTTTCAGCCGCTCTGTCGGAAAGATCGGTGTCATATCTTCAAAACAGCAGCGTTTTGCTACCGAATCCGGCGGGAAACCGTTGATCGCTTTCACATACATCAAAGCGCCAAACTTGTCATTCTGAGACTTCACTCTGGTATTTCCGCGGATCATGTCACCGGTCTTCAATCCAAACCGGCGAATCTGTGCCGGAGAGACATAGACATCATTCTCTCCCGGCAGGAAATTGTCGGAACGGATAAATCCGAAGCCGTCCTGCATAACCTCCAGGATTCCGCAGGCTTCCCGTCCGCTGTCGATCTGCGGCTGTTCTTTCTGACCCTCCTGCACCGGTTCATTTTCCCCCTCCTCACGGGGCTGCTGCTCCCGGCTCACATATTCTCTTCTCTGAGGACGCTCCCGGAAATTCTCCTGGCGCTCCCGGTATCCTTTTCTTTCCTGAGCAAACTCCTGTTTTTCACTCCTGTTCTCTTCCACGGAAGAATCCACCGTCCTTTCGCTGGCTCTGTCCTTGTCTGCGTCTCCTGCATTCTTTTCTATACCGGCTGCATTTTTTTCTGTGCTGCCTGCTTTCTCATCTTCTTCCAGCATTCTCTCAATAAGTGCTTCTTTACGCAGGGCAGATACACCTTTCAGGTTTCTGCTTTTCGCAAGCTCCCGCAAGACACTCAAAGATAAAGATTCATATTTTTCCCTTGTCATTTCTCTTTCCTCATATCTTCCAAAAATATTTTCCTGGGATTATTTGTCGAAATTTATCGATAGAAACCGGCTTTTTCACAGCCGGACAAGAAATTATATTACAGTCCCTTTCTCCGCCCCTGATCCTGGGTATTTCTGAACTGTTACGAATTTGTTTTCAAAAAAAGTGCGGATAATCACTTTCTGACGGGGCTATTATATCATATCTTTAAGACCATGTACAGAATTTTCACCTTTCACAGCGGTTTTTCCCACCTGCCAAACCGTTTATTTCCATGGTATTTCCATTGTATTTTTCTCATCGTTCCAATAAATCTTTTCTCAAAAACTCTGGACAATTCTGAAAATCTACTATATAATACCACGTATGCGGATATGGCGGAATTGGCAGACGCGCCAGATTTAGGTTCTGGTGTCCCCGACGTGCAGGTTCAAGTCCTGTTATCCGCATCCTGAAAGAAACGGCAGTATCATATGATACTGCCGTTTTTGCCTTTATACGGTTTCTTTTCCCTTGCCTCTCCATAGCCACTGCAACAGCAGAATTTACATTCTTAATAGCTGATCTTAAATTCTCCGCTATGTTCTTCTCCTGATACGGACACTATGACTTTCTCCGGAACATCTACACGAAAGGACGTGTCATCTGAAACAGTCTCAGAAAACAGAAGATTCTCATCAGGATCTTTTAACGTTATTTCCAAACTGCCGCGATCTGTTTCAACCGCTATATCCAACTTGGTGTTTGATCCTTGCAAATTGCCCGTCTGTGTTCCTGTAAAGTAAGAGTAGTCTGCTGCCCAAAGATCAGACTGTTTATGTTCAACCCATCCTATGCTCGCATTATTTCCTGAGTTGTGAATCACTTTGACTGCAGCCAATATCCCGACAATAACAAAGGTAATCCCCAAAACAATAAAGGTACTTTTATTAGATGTTCTGTTTTCTTTCATGGTTACCACTCCTCTGATATAGATTCTTTTTCCAGCGTTCTAATTTGATGATGATAAACAAGAGCCGGCACTAATGGAATTACTCCAAACAGTGCAAATAAAACAACTTTCGTTACGATACCTAACAGAAGAAAAAAATGAAATATCCCATCTCTTCAAGAAACTGAAAATATTCTCGCCCGTTGCTCTTTGATTTTGACCCAATGTATTCCACACGGTATTCTACACTGCCCGGATTGCATTCTTCAAACTCATATAGCATTTTATCAACGGCAGTAAGGCGATAGCCCCGTTCAGCCATTTTTCCTGTTTCTGCAGCAGTAAGCCAAAGTAGCGATAACACTTTTTACTCATAATCTCCACCAATGATCCTTTCCGCCGTATTTACCAGAGAATGGAGCCGTTCCAACTCTGTCTTGGCAACCGCTTTTCCTTCTTCTGTAATTTCGTATTCTTTCTTTCGTCCGTCAGATATTCCGCAAGGCATGATCCAGCCTTTTTCCTGCAGAGTATTTAAAGCGCCATATAAGGTTCCTGCGCCTAAGATTAATCGTCCCTTCGTTTCATTTTCTATGAATTGCATGATAGCATATCCATGTTTAGGCGTATACAATGACAGCAAAATAAAAAACGTCACTTCTGTCAGAGCACCGCCTTTTGTGTTGTCTCTCACATTGTTTCCTCCTTATTACGGTTACTGTAATAACTATATCACTAACCGTAATAAAAATCAATAATCAGAAACACAAACCTACATACTTGACAATACTTTTGATTGCTGGGACAATGAACATAAGATAAGCGGCGGTATCATTCGTGACACCGCCGCTTTCGCCCATTCCAGCCGCATGATCAGAGCTTCAAATTCAGAAAATAAGATTTTTTATCCAAAATAACTTTATATCCATCGCTTAATACTTTATGCGTTCCCTGATCCAGTGGTACACTGATCCACGACGGCTTCACAAGCCCGAATTCAACCTCCATCCCGTTTTGATACCACACACGCACAGAGGTACAGGCTCCATAATACTCCTTCTGGCGCTTCGCAATCTCCCCAAATAATTCTGTAAATTCCTGATCTTCCACCATCTCATCCCTGCACGGCGTAAGAATCACAAGATCAAGATCCGACGTGACCGTATTCGTGCCTCTCGCATAAGAACCTACAATAATTACACTTTCAATTTTCCCGTTTTCTTCCGCCCATTGTTTCACTGCCTCTATAAATTTTTCATACATGTGCAAACACCTCTTCCAAAGAACCATTCATTTCATAACATCTTCCTAAATCTGCGGACCACATCCTGAGAAATCAGAATAATTTTCTTTTTCACATCACAATCTTTTGACACGAAAATGACATATCTGCTCTTCGGTGACACCGAAATGACACATTTGCATCTGTTTCAAACAGCTCAAAACAGCTTATTTTTCAAAACGCAAAAGCACCGTAAACCCGCATAAATACAAGGTTTACGGCGCTTCTCAGCAATGAAGCATCGGGGATTCGAACCCCGGACAACTTGATTAAAAGTCAAGTGCTCTACCGACTGAGCTAATGCTCCATAAGATGATTTTCTTTTGACTGGGCTAGCTGGATTCGAACCAGCGAATGCAGCAGTCAAAGTGCTGTGCCTTACCGCTTGGCGATAGCCCAAAGTTTCGCCATGCAGGCAGGGTGGATAAAGGGATTCGAACCCTTGGCCTCCAGAGCCACAATCTGGCGCGCTAACCAACTGCGCTATACCCACCATGTGAAATTATCGCCTTGCAGCGAACGTGTTTGGAGGGATTCGAACCCCCGACCCACGGCTTAGAAGGCCGTTGCTCTATCCAACTGAGCTACAAACACTTAAGCGGGTGATGGGAATCGAACCCACGTATCCAGCTTGGAAGGCTGGTGTTCTACCATTGAACTACACCCGCACGACGTCGGGGTGACAGGATTCGAACCTGCGACTTCCTGGTCCCAAACCAGGCGCTCTAGCCAAACTGAGCCACACCCCGGAAAGTTCCTTAATCGTGCTATGCTTTCTTGTTTTTTTCTGTCGTGCTCAACGACAAGACATAGTATATTACAGAACCTTCCATTTGTCAACAGCTTTTTTGAAATTTTTTTATTTTTTTCAATTATCTGTCAATCGAGATAATTTATCGTGTAATGAGCCTCATGGTCGCGGTCAATCTCCATGATCAGATAACTGGGTTTTCTCCCATTCTGACGGGGATAAGAAAGGCTCCCCGGATTGACAATGACGATGTTGTCCTGGTATTCGATCAGCGGACGATGCGTATGTCCGTACATCACCACATCGACATTTCTCGCCGCCGCTTCTTCCAGCAGGCGCTCAGGTCCCATCGATGCTCCATAGTTGTTTCCATGGGTGATCCATATCCGGTAGTCGTCGACAGAAATCTCCATCTCCCTCTGCAGATCCGAAAACCAGTCGTTGTTTCCCGCAACCATATAACATGGTACATCTACCAGCGCGCGGATATAATCCTCTCCGCCTTCCAGATCTCCGCAATGGATGAACAGATCGATGTCTCCCACCTTTTCAAGAACTCTCTCCAGATTTTTCGTATGGCCATGCGTATCGCTGACAACCAATATCTTCATTTCACATTCTCTTTTCTCTTAGTTAATTCCTGCTTCATCTGCTGAAGCGCTTTTCCTCTGTGGCTGACCGCATTCTTTTCTTCCGGCATGAGCTGCGCCGTACTTCTGCTCATATCCGGAAGATAGAAAATCGGATCGTACCCAAAGCCGTTGGACCCGCGTTCCTCATATCCGATTTTTCCCTCAATGGTTCCTCTTTCTGTCAGCACTTCTCCGTCCGGGAACACCGCTGCGATCACACATACGAACCGCGCCGTCCGTTTTTCATCCGGCACACCCTCCAAACGATCTACCAGATTCTGATTTTTGATATGGTAGGAAGTGTCCTCTCCCATATAACGCGCCGAGTAAATTCCCGGCTCCCCATTCAGGTAATCAATCTCCAATCCAGAATCATCCGCCAGCACCACGGCACCTCTGGCATTGGGATGCTGCGCCACGGCTTTTGCCTTGATCACCGCGTTTTCTTCAAAGGAGCTGCCATTTTCTTCAATATCGAGAACAATCCCCGCCTCTTTCATCGAAAGCACGTCCATGTGCAGATCCGCGAGAATTTCCCGGATTTCTTTCATCTTTCCGGCATTTCCGGTTGCAAATATAATCTTTTCCATGTTTTCCCGTCCTTTGCTCATGTTGTCATTATATCGTAATTCACCACGAAACACAACTGTTTTCCGTCGTTTTGGCGACTCTTTGGCAGCTATTCAATCAGGTCTGCGCATTTACTGCGCAGACCGTATGAAAACGTAGTGTTTATGGGCATCCGTCTCATCGCGAAGCGATCTTTCATGGACGGATGCCGTAACAGTTCAGCAGGCTGAACTGTTACGACTCTTTGCTACCGTATCGGCTTCTCCCTCCTTGGAGGTTTCGGGCCCGAATACTGATAGAAATACGTCTTCAGCATTCCATTGTAGATCTTTCTGTTTTTATCTGCGTTCTTTCCTATATAACGCTGCGCGTCTTCATAGCTGGTGATCAGATACATGGACCAGGAATCCAGCGCCCGGAAACGCTCCCCAAGGGTTCGGTACAGCTCCGGCAGCGCTTCTTTTTCCTCAAGCCTTTCCCCGTAAGGAGGATTGGTCACCAGAAATCCGTATTTTTTCGGATGGGACAGTTCCGTCACCGGACGCTGCTGAAAATGGATCAGATGATCCACCTGCGCCAGCTTTGCGTTCTCTCTGGCGGCATTGATCACATTTCCGTCGATATCAAATCCCTGAATATCCGTCTCCACGTTTCTATCCACTCGCTCCGCCGCATCGTCCATCACATTGTACCAGTGTTTTGCCGGCACAAGATGTTTCCATTCCTCCGCGAGAAACGACCGGTTCATTCCAGGAGCGATCTGTGCCGCCATCATCGCCGCTTCAATGGGAAACGTACCGCTTCCGCAGAACGGATCCACCAGGATCCTGTCCTTCTTCCATGGCGTCAGCATCAGGAGAGCAGCCGCCAGCGTCTCTGTGATGGGCGCTTTTGCGGTCATTTTTCGGTAGCCTCTTTTGTGCAGAGACACTCCGGAGGTGTCCAGTCCCACCGTGACCACGTCCTTCAGAATAGAAACGCGGATGGGAAAACTGCTCCCGTCCTCCTGAAACCATTCTGTATGATAGACGGTCTTCAGCCGCTCCACCATCGCCTTTTTCATGATCGACTGGATATCGGACGGACTGAACAGTTTGCTTTTTACAGAATTCGCCTTTGTCACCCAGAATTTTCCATCTTTTGGAATATACCGCTCCCACGGCAGCGCCTTCGTCTTCTCAAAAAGTTCTTCAAAGGTTTCCGCCCGGAACTGCCCGATCTTCAAAAGGATCCTCTCTGTGGTTCTCAGGAACACATTGGCATAGGCAATCGCCTCCGCATCGCCTTCGAATGTCACTTTCCCGTCCTCAACACTGGTTATCTCATAACCCAGGTCCAGAATTTCACGTTTCATCACCGCTTCCAGCCCAAAATGGCAGGGCGCGATCAGTTCAAATTTTTCCATACTCACCTCATCCTGCGTTCTTTACAGCGCCAGTTCCTTCACCACCGTGCCGTCAAATCCTTTGATGGTGAAGACTCCATCCTTCAGCACCGCGTAGGTCGGGATGTTTCCTTCCTTCGGCAGGGATACGGAACCCGGATTCAGATACACACGTCCATCCTTCTTCTCCGCCCGCAGGACATGGGTATGTCCATAAACAAAGATCTCGTCCTCCTGCATCGGCGGAAGATTTCCCTCATGATAAACATGTCCATGGCTCAGATAAAAGGTATGCGTTCCATCGGTAAACCAGGCATAGTCCGCCAGAACCGGGAAATTCAGAACCATCTGATCCACTTCGGTATCGCAGTTTCCACGGATTGCCAGGAGTTTGTCCTTTACGCCGTTGAGCATCGCGATCACCTCTTTCGGCGCATACTCTTTCGGCAGATCGTTTCTCGGACCATGATACAAAATATCTCCCAGAAGCAGCAGCTTCTTTGGCTGCTCCTTTTCCATCGCCTCAAGCAGTTTTCTGCAGTAATAGGCAGAACCGTGAATATCGGAAGCAAACATAAACTTCATTTTCTATTTTCCTCCTGTTGTTGTTCGGATTTCTGTCCGGATTTCTTTTTTCCGTCTGGAATGTCCGCATGTTCCGCAGCCGGAACGTCACGGACATTCCTTTTCCCATCTTACCTTATCTTCATCTATTTTACAAGATATTTTCCCCTGTAAGCCACGACAAACGCATGAATGTGTTTCCCAACTAAACCTATCGATTTTCGTTTTTTTACAAATTCATAAGTTCATCCAGATATTTTTCCGGATTTGTTCCGATCGCATACCTTTTCTTTTTCATACT
>JACJJN010000002.1 GCA_016899975.1 Lacrimispora saccharolytica
TACCGCTTTATAAGCGGACCAGTAACACCGCTTGCGATACCCGCCCTTTTGGGCGTGCATGTAACCGGCCCTTATGAAGGCCAAATCAAACCACCACTTGAAGTGGTGGTTGTGAGTTTGAAAGAATTTTTTTTGGAACACGGGACGCCCGAGAAGACCATCGACACTTTGCTGAGAGATATCTCAGATGACGTGAAAGGAGATAAAGCCAGAGAGATTCCATTAGTAAGTTATTCCATAGAAACGAACTTAAACAGTCCGGCGTATGGAAGTATCAATTTTACAGGTTGTTTTGCAGCAATGTTGGAACATTCAGTATAGAAATGCCGCTGCTGAAACTGGTCTGCGCACCGGATCGAAGAACTTGCAAACGACGGTAAGATTATCCGTCCTGCATATAGATATGTAGGACATCACAAAGAATACTGGGAAAAAGATAAACCTGGACGGTTTCACATTTTGTCAAATCGTCCAGGTTTTTAATCACTTGCTTTCTCAATTTTTGTTGATGATTCAGTTATTTTGCGGCCGGTGCATTGCCGGAATGTTTTTTGCGGCGGCGTCTTCCGGAATCGAATTCATTGGAATTTCTGCGAGAAGTTCGATCCTCTGAGCGGCGCTGACTGCCGCGGCGGTTGGAGTCCTGATTCCGGCTGCTGTGTCCATCTTTTCGACGACGGCTGCCGCGCTGAGTTTCTTCCTTAGATTGACCGTCTCGGAAGTTTCTTCCGGAGCGGTTCCGGCTGCTGTTGCGGGAGAAAGAACCGGCGGAAGCACGTTTTGGAGCAGGACGTGAGACAACATCCTGCAAAGAAGCGGTGCGCCGGTTCTTTTTCTGCGTTCTTTCGCATAACAATGCTGCGATTTCCCTGGCGGCAATTCCTTCCAGTTCCAGCGAATCAATGAAGGCAAGCCATTTTTCGTCGATTCCTTCGCTGAGCTGCTCTTTCAGCGAATTTTTGAATTCTGTTTCGCGCTGTTCCAGAATGGAAGCGGTGGTTGGAAGCGGCCGCTCTTCAATCTGCGCGTGAATGTACCGTTCGATTTCCCGCAGATGGGAGAGTTGTACCCGGCCTGCAACCAGCGTGTAGCTGGCACCTTCTCTTCCTGCTCTTCCGGTACGACCAATCCGGTGTACGTAATATTCCAGCTCCTGAGGAACGTCGTAGTTGAAGACCGCATCCACATCTTCCACGTCGATGCCCCGTGCCGCCACGTCGGTGGCGATCAGCAGGCGGATCCTGCCGGATTTGAAATCTCTCATGACGGCATTCCGCTGATTCTGCTTCATATCTCCGTGAAGTCCGGCGCAGCGGTAGCCGAAGTCGCTGAGGATGGAGGAAAGTTCGTCCACCATACTCTTGGTGTTGCAGAAGATCAGTGCCCGGCGCGGGGCAGAGGCTTCCAGCAGCAGGCGGAGCGCATCGTTTTTCTGATCCTTTGGAACATAATAGAAGCTCTGATCGATCTTTGCTGCCGTGCGTTTTCCCTTATCTGCTTTGACAAAGACTGTCTCGGTCTGAAATTCTTCAGTGATCTTGATGATTTCCGGGGACAGGGTGGCGCTGAACAGGATGGTCTGGCGTTCTGCGGGAGCGTTTCCGAGGATGGTCCGGATATCGTCGATAAATCCCATATTCAGCATCTCGTCCGCTTCGTCCAGAACCACCGTTTTCAAGTGGTCGAGTTTCAGTGTCCTGCGGCGCATGTGGTCCATCACACGGCCGGGGGTTCCCACGACGATACGGGCTTTTTTCAGCGCGCGGATCTGGTTGTCCATGGGCTGGCCGCCGTAAATGCAGGCGACGCTGATGCATGGAAGATATTTTGCGTATTTCCGGATTTCTCCGGTGATCTGCAGAGCCAGCTCGCGGGTCGGTGCAAGGATCAGCACACTGGAACGGTCTTCGTTCTCCGCGGTTCTCTGGACGATCGGAATACCGAAAGCGGCTGTTTTACCGGTTCCGGTGCTGGAACGTCCGGTGACGTCCTGGCCTTCCAGGATGGAGGGAATGGAACCTGCCTGAATATCAGTGGCCTGTTCGTATCCCATTTCAGATATGGCGCGGAGAATTTCGCTTCTTAAATTCAGTTCATTAAAATTCATGTAATTACCTGTTCTTTCTATTAATAATATAAATTCAGACGTGTTGACAAAAAAATAGAGAGGAACCTGTTCGGAACCTCTCCGTACATGCGGGAGATGGGACTTGAACCCACACGATTGCAATAACCACCAGATCCTTAGTCTGGCCTGTCTGCCAATTCCAGCACTCCCGCATCTTTTATGTTTTTCTTCGTCTCTTGCCTGACGACAAAAGTTATTATAGCACCCACTTTTCGATTCGTCAACAACTTTTTTGAAAAAATTTGAAAAATTTGAAAAAAATAAAAGGAAATGTAAATGGGGTGTAGAATAATAAAAATAGGGGAGATTCCGAACAGCGCGGAAACTGGAGGATGGGAGGAGGCAGTTTATGAATATTCGGGAGACATTTGAGGAGAGAGAATTTCAGACACTGAGCCCGCATGCGGCCCACAGCAGAAATTCCAGAGGAAGGGAGCGGTATGAGCCGGAGTGTGATATCCGTACCGTTTATCAGCGGGACAGAGACAGGATCCTCCACTCAAAGGCATTCCGGCGCCTGAAAGATAAGACGCAGGTGTTTCTGTCTCCCCAGGGAGATCATTACCGGACCAGACTGACCCATACGCTGGAAGTCTCCCAGACGGCGCGCACAGTTGCCAGAGCGCTCAAGCTGAATGAGGATCTGGTGGAGGCGATCGCCCTTGGCCATGATCTTGGGCATACTCCTTTTGGCCATGCCGGGGAAGCGGCGCTGAATGCCATCCATCCCGGCGGTTTCCGGCACGCGGAACAGAGTGTGCGTGTGGTGGAAGTGCTGGAAAAGGAAGGGAAAGGATTGAACCTGACCTGGGAGGTCCGTGACGGGATCCTCAATCACCGGACGGCGGGAAGCCCTTCGACGCTGGAGGGGCAGGTGGTCCGGCTGTGTGATAAGATTTCCTATATCCACCACGATATGGATGATTCGATCCGTGCCGGCCTTTTGTCGGAGGATGATATCCCGATCACTCTGCGGGTGGTGCTGGGAGATACCTGCCGGGAGCGGCTGAACACCCTGATCCATGATATGGTGGAAAGCAGCCTTGGCAAGGACAGTATCCGCCAGTCGCCGGAGATGGCGGAGGCGATGAAGCTTCTGCGGGAGCTGATGTTTGCCAATGTCTACCGCAGCTCCGTTGCAAAAAAAGAGGAGGTAAAGGCAAAGAGAATGCTGACAGAATTGTATGAATATTATACGGAACATCCGGATCAGCTGTCCGGTGAGTATCAAAGGCTCATCGAATGGGGAGAGAAGAAAGAACAGGTGGTCTGCGATTATATTTCCGGAATGACAGATCAGTATTCGATACATAAATTTCAGGAAATTTACGTGCCCAAATCCTGGGCCGTATACTGAAACGGGGGAGGAAAAAACATGCGTTATTCTGACGACCTGATTGAGGAAGTGAGGATGAAAAACGACATCGTAGATGTCATATCCGGCTACGTGAAGCTGACGCGGAAAGGAAGTTCCTATTTTGGACTTTGTCCTTTTCACAATGAGAAGTCCCCATCTTTTTCCGTCAGTCCCGGCAAACAGATGTATTACTGTTTCGGGTGCGGAGCCGGTGGAAATGTGTTTACGTTTCTGATGGAATATGAAAATTATACCTTTGTGGAGGCGTTGAAATTCCTGGCGGAGCGCGCCGGGATCGAACTTCCGCAGATTGAGTATTCCAAGGAAGCGAAGGAGCAGGCGGATCTGAAGACACGTCTGCTGGAGATCAACAAACAGGCGGCAAAGTTCTATTATTACCAGCTCCATACATCCAGAGGAGCGCAGGGACTTGCCTATTTGAAGGGCAGAGGCCTTTCTGATGAGACGATCCGGAAATTCGGCCTTGGGTATTCGGATCGGTATGGAGATCTGCTCTATAAATATCTGAAGGAGAAAGGGTATTCCGATGAACTGCTTCGCCAGTCGGGGTTGTTCCTTGCGGATGAGGTACACGGGATGCAGGACAAGTTCTGGAACCGCGTGATCTATCCGATCATGGATGTGAACAGCCGTGTGATCGGTTTTGGAGGCCGTGTGATGGGGGACGCGAAGCCCAAGTACCTGAATTCTCCGGAGACAAAGATTTTTGACAAAAGCCGGAACCTGTACGGGCTCAATGCTGCCCGCTCATCCCGCAGAAAGAATCTGATCATCTGTGAGGGATACATGGACGTGATTTCCATGCATCAGGCGGGATTTACCAACGCGGTGGCATCTCTGGGAACGGCGCTGACGTCTCTGCAGGCAAGCCTGCTGAAGCGGTACACGGACGAAGTGCTGATCATCTATGACAGCGATGAGGCGGGTGTCCGGGCGGCGCTGCGGGCGATCCCCCTGCTGAAAGGGGTCGGGCTGAATACCAGGGTGGTCAATTTAAGGCCATATAAGGACCCGGACGAATTTATCAAGGCGGAAGGCGCGGAGGCCTTCGAACAGCGGCTGGCGGAGGCGGAGAACAGTCTGCTCTATGAGATCAGGATGAAAGAGAGTCAGTTTGATCTGAAAGATCCGCAGGGGAAGAGTGATTTTCTCCATGAGGCGGCGATGCGTCTGGTGACCATCGAGGACGAGATCGAGCGCAACAGTTACATCGAAGCAGTGGCGCGGAATTACGGCGTTTCTGTGGAGAGTATGCGCAAGGAAGTGGCAAAACTGGCGCTGCAGGGAGCCGGGATCCGCGAACCGGCAGCTCCGAAGTCGGGGATTCACTCGAAAAAGGAGCGGGAGACAGGAACGGACAAGGCGCAGAAGCTGATGCTGACCTGGCTGACTTCCTATCCCCAGCTGATCGGCGAGGTCCGGAAGTATATCACGCCGGAGGATTTCACCACAGCCCTGTATCACCAGATTGCGGAAATGATCTATCTCCAGTACCAGGAAGGGCAGGTCAATCCGGCAAGACTTCTGAATCAGTTTGTGGATTCGGAGGAACAGAAAGAGGTGGCAGGCCTGTTCAATGCCAGAATCCCCCTGGAGACAGAGGAGGAACGGCAGCATGCCCTTGTGGATGTGATCTGCAATATGAAAGAAAACAGCATCGCTTACCGTTCCGCTCATATGGATGTAACGGATATGACGGCGCTGCAGAAGCTGATGGCTGACAAGAAAATGCTGGAAAAATGGAAAGCCGGCGGCCTGACGCTGAATCTGGACGGACAGTAACAATTACTGAAAAGCCACGATTATTTTGTAATGCTCAGGATAAAATATAAACAAGCTATGGAAGGATGGAAACTCTATGGAATTTGATAAAGAAAAATTCATGGAAAAAGTAAAAGGACTTGTGGCGCTTGCCAAGAAAAAGAAAAATATGCTGGAATACCAGGAAATCAGCGATTTCTTTAACGATATGCCGCTGGATGCGGATCAGATGGAAAAGGTATTTGACTATCTGGAAAAGAGTGGCATCGACGTGCTGCGTCTCTCGGATATGTCGGAGGATATCGATATTTCCGCTGACGACAAACTGCTGCTTCTGGACGACGATGATATCGATCTGTCCGAAGAGGAAGAGATCGATATGGAAAATATTGATCTGTCCGTTCCGGAAGGCGTCAGCATCGAGGATCCGGTGCGTATGTATCTGAAAGAGATCGGGAAGGTTCCGCTTCTGTCGGCGGAAGAGGAGATCAGCCTGGCTCAGCGCATGGAGGAAGGCGATGAGGAGGCGAAGAAACGCTTGGCGGAGGCAAACCTTCGTCTCGTCGTATCCATCGCGAAACGTTATGTGGGACGCGGCATGCTGTTCCTGGATCTGATCCAGGAAGGAAATCTTGGTCTGATCAAAGCGGTAGAAAAGTTTGATTACCGGAAGGGATACAAATTTTCCACCTATGCGACCTGGTGGATCCGTCAGGCGATCACCCGTGCCATTGCAGACCAGGCACGTACCATCCGTATTCCGGTGCATATGGTAGAGACGATCAACAAGCTGATCCGCGTTTCCCGTCAGCTGTTGCAGGAGCTTGGACGTGAACCTACTCCGGAAGAGATCGCCGAGGAAATGCATATGTCTGTGGAGCGTGTCCGCGAGATCCTGAAGATCTCTCAGGAGCCGGTTTCCCTGGAAACGCCGATTGGTGAGGAGGAAGACAGCCATCTGGGCGATTTTATCCAGGACGACAATGTTCCGGTTCCGGCAGATGCCGCGGCGTTTACGATGCTGAAAGAACAGCTGGAGGAGGTGCTTGGCACGCTGACCGAGAGAGAGCAGAAGGTGCTGCGCCTGCGTTTCGGACTGGACGATGGCCGTGCCCGTACGCTGGAAGAGGTAGGAAAAGAGTTCAACGTTACCCGTGAGCGTATCCGTCAGATTGAGGCGAAGGCTCTGAGAAAACTTCGTCATCCCAGCCGTTCCCGCAAGCTGAAGGATTATCTGGATTAAGGTGCCGGGTATGCAGTTGTCAAAGAGATTGCGGGCGGTGGCGGATTTTGTGACACCGCAGGGCCGTCTGGCAGATGTGGGGACAGACCATGCGTATGTCCCCATCTGTCTGATGGAGGAAAAGAAGATTTCCGGGGCGGTTGCCATGGATATTGTGGACGGGCCGCTGCAAAGAGCCAGGGAGAATATTGCCGCTCATCATCTGGAAACGCAGATTGAGACGAGAAAATCCGACGGACTGGAGGCGCTGCGCCCCGGAGAAGTGGACACGATCGTGATTGCCGGTATGGGCGGTCTGTTGATCTGCCGGATCCTGGAACAGGGCCGGGAGGTGGCGGCGACGGTTCCGGAATGGGTGCTGGAACCGCAGTCGGATACGGATAAGGTACGGGCATATCTGCTGGAGCAGGGGTATCATATCTGCGATGAGGACATGGTCCTGGAGGACGGGAAATATTATCCGGTGCTTCAGGTCAGAGCAGGAAGGGAGCAGACGCCGTATGAGCCTGTGGAACTGATTTACGGGCGTCCCCTGCTTCGAAAAAGACATCCGGTACTGCGCAGCTATCTGGAAAAGGAGATCTGTTCATACCGGAAATTGCTGGAAAATCTTGCGCAGTCATCCGGAGAGCGTGTCCGGGTGAGAGAAAAGGAAATCAGAGAGACTTTAAAGCTGGCGGAGCAGGCGCTTCAGACCGTGAACCGTCCGTCTGTGAATGATTAAATATGTTATAGCACTACAGCCGCCGTGCCGGAAGCCGGCGGCTGTATAAAAGTCAAAAAGCATCTGGAGGAGGCTATATGGAGAGAGAGATTTGTCAGGTGACGATCGGAGCAAAGACCTATGAGTATCCAGGGGGGACCTCATATCTTGTCATTGCCAGGGAAATGCAGGAACATTACCGGTATCCCATTGTGCTGGTCACAGTGGACGGCAGACTTTGTGAACTGCACAAACAGCTGAAGAAGTCCTGCAGGCTGGAGTTCATTACGCTGGAAGACGATATCGGACATAAAACGTATCAAAGGAGTCTGACGCTGCTGCTTCTGAAAGCGATGTATCATGTGGCTGGTCATGAACAGATTGACAAGATCGTGGTGCAGTATTCCATGGGCAGCGGCTATTACTGTACGGTCCAGGGAAAGGTTACGCTGGATCAGGAGTTTCTTGACCAGGTGAAAGCGTATATGAGAGAACTGGTGGACCGGAAGCTTCCGATTATGAAAAAAAGTGTCGGAACGCAGGAAGCCAGAGAAAAATTCCGCAGTTATGGTATGGAGGACAAGGAAAAGCTGTTCCGTTACCGCAGAGTATCCAGTGTAAATCTCTATGAGCTGGATGGCTTTGAGGATTATTTTTACGGTTTCATGACGGCGGATACAGGCTACCTGCAGTATTTCGACCTTCAACTGTACGATGAAGGATTTGTACTGGTGTTCCCTACGAGAAGGGAGCCGGAAAAACTGCCGGAACTGGTATTTTCCAGGAAAGTGTTCCAGGTCCAGAAGGAATCGGAAGACTGGGGCAGCAGACTGGGCGTCGATACCGTCGGGGCTTTGAACGACAAGATCTGCGAGGGCGGTTCTCATCGGATGATGCTGATTGCCGAAGCGCTGCAGGAGCAGAAAATCGCGGAACTGGCGGGAGAGATTGCAAAGCGAAGAGGCGTAAAATTTGTCATGATCGCCGGTCCTTCTTCTTCGGGAAAGACCACGTTCTGCAACCGTTTGTCGATACAGCTTGCCGCTCATGGGCTGGTGCCACATCCGGTAAGTCTGGACAATTATTATCTGAACCGGGTGGATACGCCGAGGGATGAAAACGGGGAATACGATTTTGAATGTCTGGAAGCGCTGGATCTGGAACTTTTGGATCGGGATCTGAACACCCTGCTTTCCGGAGGACAGATTGAGCTTCCTTATTATAATTTCAAGACGGGAAAGAGGGAGTACAAAGGACAGTATATGGAACTGGGATCGGAGGACATTCTGGTGATGGAGGGAATCCACGGACTGAATGACCGTCTCAGCAGTTCGATCCCAAAGGACAGCTGCTACAAAGTATACATTAGTGCACTGACGCAGCTGAATGTGGATGAACACAACCGGATTCCCACAACGGATGGCCGCTTGCTCCGCCGGATGGTACGGGACAATCGGACACGCGCCACATCCGCCAGGGAGACCATCGCCATGTGGCATAAAGTGCGAAAAGGCGAAGAAAAGTACATTTTCCCGTATCAGGATTCGGCGGATTTCGTGTTTAATTCCGCGCTGATCTACGAACTATCCGTATTGAAGCAGTACGCGGAACCGATCCTTTTCCGGATTCCGGAGGACGCGCCGGAATTTCAGGAAGCAAAGCGCCTGCTGAAATTCCTGGACTACTTTGTGGGAATCCCAAGCGAACCGGTGCCCCAGAATTCCATTCTGCGGGAATTCATCGGCGGCAGCTGCTTTGATGTTTAAGTAAAAAGCGGGTAAAAAGCGGACGCAAAAACGGGTAGACATCCCCGCACCTTTGTGATACAATAACACAGCGAAGTAGAACATGTAATCGCGGCTGGCAGGACTGAAAAGGGCCAGGTGAGGAAAGTCCGGGCTTCACAGGGCAGGATGCCGGATAACATCCGGCGGAGGCGACTCCAGGGAAAGTGCAACAGAGAGATACCGCCAGGCAATGCCTGGTAAGGGTGGAAAGGCAGTGTAAGAGACTACCGTTTCTCTGGTAACAGAGAAAGCCATGTAAACCCCATCCGAAGCAAGACCGAATAGAAAACCATGTGGCGGCCCGTCACGTTTTCAGGTTGGTCGCTGGAGGGCACTGGCGACAGTGTCACTGGATAGATGATTACACGAGACATAACCCGGCTTATCGTTCTGCTTCGCGTTTTTTTATTTCCAGAAAAACTGATGTGTTTCCGGGGAAATAAAATGTCTTTTGAGGTGATGAAATGAGAGAGATTGTACTTGCATCGGCTTCTCCGAGAAGGAGACAGCTGTTGGAACAGGTGGGCATTCCCCACCGTGTATACCCGTCACAGGTGGAAGAGGTGGTCACTTCCACGATTCCTTCCCGGGTCGTGGAGGAGCTTTCCGAGCAGAAGTGTGCGGATGTTCTGGAACGTGTGCCGGAAGGGACATTAGTTCTCGGCGCGGACACAGTGGTTGCATTTGAAGGAAGGATCCTTGGCAAGCCGTCCGATGAGGAGGAAGCGTTCCGGATGCTTGACATGCTTCAGGGAAATACCCATCAGGTATACACCGGCGTGACGATGATGGAAAAAAGGAATGGACGTACATACCGGGAAACTTTTCATGCGTGTACGGATGTGACGTTTTATCCGGTGAGTCACGAAGAACTGAGGGCGTATATCGCGACGGGAGAGCCGATGGACAAAGCGGGAGCCTATGGCATTCAGGGAAGTTTCGCGGCGTTCGTCCAGGGAATCCGTGGGGATTACAACAATGTGGTCGGGCTTCCGGCTGCGGCGGTGTATCAGAGGCTGAAAAAATTTCCGGGAAGAACGGTGAACTATAAGATCCGTCCTGTCCGGGAAGAGGATCTTCAGGAGATTGCCGCCATTGAGGCGCGCTGTTTCCCGGCTGCGGAAGCGGCGGGATATGAAGATTTCCTGAAACGGTATCAGACCTGTAAGGACAGTTTCTTTGTTGCGGAGACAGAAGACGGCAGACTGGCAGGTTTCTGCAACGGATGCTGTGCGGACACGGATCATCTGGCGGATGAACTGTATCATGACGCGTCCCTCCATCATCCGGAAGGTCCGTACCAGATGATCTTCGGTCTGGATGTGGATCCGGAGTATCAGAAGCAGGGAATCGGAGAAGCGTTGATGTGCCATATGGTGGAAAGCGCCGGACAGAGAGGCAAGAAGGCAGTTGTGCTGACCTGCAAAGACCATATGATCCCGTTCTATCAGAAGATTGGCTACCGGTATATCGAGGTGTCAGATTCGGTTCACGGCGGCGCGGTCTGGCATAAAATGATGTATTTTTTTGAATCATATACATAGAAATAAATATATATAGAAGTGAACAGAGAAACAGCCGGAAAAACGAAGCGGTGCCTGTTTGGTTAAACAGGCACCGCTTCATTTCTCCGGCTGTTTTTGCCGAATATTGTCTGCAGAAAATTGTTTAAGATGCGATCAGAAGTTTTCCTCTGATTCAGATATCTCTGACTCAGACATTTCGCTGTTCTCTTTGAGCAGCGGTGATTTTACGGCAATTCCATTGATCTCCACCTGATCGGTGGCCTGGATCATCAGATACGGGATTCCGTCGATCACTTTGCTTTCGATCAGCTGTGCTTTGTCCGGGCTGACCTTGATGATCACATCCGGAGTCCGGATCTCGTAACTCCGTGTGCTTGCCACATTGGAAGCTACGAAACCTGCCTGCTCATCGGATACAACCGACGCATACAGGTCGTCGAATTCTTCCAGTTTTTCGTTTTCCACTCCGCTGTCAGCCAGTAGACGTTTGACTTCATATTTGTCCAGAGTGAGTGGTTCCGGATCTTCTTTTCGTTCTTCGATCATCTCGTTGAGGTTTTCCTGAATTGCCATAACGGTTTCAAAATCGCAGGTGTTGTCCAGGGTTTCTTCGATGATCGTCTGGAAGGTTTCTTTCTGCGTCTTTGCCGAGAGCGGAATGCGGCAGCCCAGCAGATTGTTGATGATGTCCGTTTGGATCACGTCCGGTTTTTTGGAATAATACATCAGGTTGTGGATATCCGTGTTCCGGTCCGTGAACGCCGGGAACAGGAAACCGATGTCCGGCGCTTCCACGATCCAGTCCTGGATCAGGTTTTCGATGGTATTGGCGTCGGCGTTGTAATGAAGCCCCGGTTTGGAAAGTTTTACCGGACAGATGCTGCAGAGAAGAAATTCATAGACGTAGTCGGAAGCATCGTCCATTTCCAGGTTGTCGGAGGCTCTCGCCGGGATATCGTATGCCCCGTGGATCAGTATGATATAATAATTTTCCGGATCTATGTAGTTCTCGATCACCTTCTGATAAAATTCTTCAATCAGCGCGTCATCCCGGAGCTGGGAATTGCGGAGCTGCAGCAGGAATTCCTGGGTTCCGCCGGAAGCCTCCTGTTCCAGTGGGAATTCCATCTGTACAAGATTTTTTCCAAGTGTTCCGGAAAGGGATTTTCGGAAAATGTTGAAATACTTGAACATTTCTTCCTCTGGAAGAGAGAGAAACGCTTCTTTCAGTTTGGTTTTCTGGTTCTTTTCCGCATCCACATAACATCCGCAGATCCGTGTCACTGCGCAGTGTGTGGTGGTAAAAAGTTTTTTGATCTCGCTGATTTCTTTTTTGTTCATGCTTGTATACTCCAGTCGTTTTGTTTTCGGTGTAACCGTCTCTCCGTTTGGTTTTGACTTCCGGCGAAACGGTTGCTTTCTTTGTAGTCGTTATGCTGTTTGAGATTAATTTTCGGCGAAATAGTTCTCTTTGCTGCCGTACGCGAAAGCAGAGATGTTTATGGGAGCGGTCAGTCTGTTCCGTCGGTAAATTTCCGGTTCTGATATTCTCTCGGAGAAACGCCTTCGGCTTTTTTGAATACTTTGCTGAAATAGAAAGCATTTTCAAATCCAAGAGATTCCGCAATCTCATAGATCCGCAGGTTCCCTGTCGTCAGAAGCTTTTTCGCTTCTTCAATTTTAATATGATTCATATACTCTGTAAAGCTGTAACCGCAGTTTTTTGTAAACAAAGTGCTCAGATAATTGGGGCTGAGTCCAAATGCGGAAGCCACATCGTTGAGAGAAAGCTTCTCTGTGCAGCGCTCCTGCATATACTCCTGGATTTGCGAGATCACATTCTGCCGCTGAGGTTTTCCTCCGAAAACACTGGAAGCTTCCATATTTTCCAGCAGAAGCTCCAGGCTGGAGAGAAGCTCTTCCGTTTTTTGGGCGGAGAACGCGGACAGATATCCGTGTTTATGCATGGCATAGGTTTCTGAGAGAAACTGTTCGGCAGCCGGGTGCGCGGCGATCAGCAGGTGAAAGACAAACATGGTGAGATCCAGCGTCGTGTACAAAGCTTCCTTTGGAGACAGCGCTTCCATCTTCTCCTGACAAGTATGCATCATCTGACGCACGGTCGCCTGGAACAGGGGAAACTGGAACTCGTCCAGGATCTGCCGCAGAGACGACTGGAAGGGACGAAAGTCAAAGGTCATGGTAGATACCGTCGTATTCTCCAGGTCGGAAAATACCAGCGGCTGTTCCGGATGCAGCTGAAAAAGGTCCGCTCTGGCTCTGGAAAAGGAAGCGGCCGTTTCAAGTTCATCGGCTGCCGGTGTGCCGAAGGACATCAGAAGGGAAACGCTGAAATAATTATACAGAGCCTCCCGGATGTGGAGGAGCATCTTTGTGATCAGGGTTTTGTAATTTTTGACCTGTTCTTCTGTCAGTCCGATCAGCAGTACAAAGTTATTCCGGTTCAGAAAACAGGTGTTGCAGGGGAAATACCGCCCGCACAATTCCTGGCACATGGCAAGGACGCTGCGGTATAGATTTTTTGGAGGCTCTCCGGCGTCATGGATGGCAGTGCCCGGAAGGATGCATCCGTAGCCGCAGACGCAAAATTCGTAATGAATGTCGGGAGCCAGCTGGTCTTTCTGTATCCGGAACTGCTGGGAGTTTTCAAAAAGTCCGTAGAGAAGACGGATAAAGAAACGGTTGGGCCGTTCCTGTTCCTGTACGGAACTATTCATGGACTGTTTGAGATTTTTGACCTTTAACAAGGTGCTGTTGATCACTTTATCCAGATTCTGAGGGCTCAGTTCCAGCTTCAGCATATATTCGTCGACGCCATAGTGGATTGCTTCCCTGGCATAACCGAAATCCTCATAGCTGGTCAGCATGATAAAGACGGGAAGGTCTCCGTAGCGGTCACGACAGGTTTTTAAAAGCTGCAGCCCGTCCATCACAGGCATCCGGATATCGGAGATAACGATTTCCGGGCGGTATTTCTCGATGGCAAGCAGCGCCTCACTGCCGTTGGAGACGGCAGCGCAGATTTCGATTCCATAGGAGCTCCAGTCCAGGATGGATTTCATGCCGACCTGGACCAGGGGCTCATCGTCAACAATCAGCAGTCGGATCATTTTCTTCCTCCTTTTTGTCTGTATGGTAAGGCAGCGTCAGATACATGGCGGTATAGGAACCGGGGCAGGATTCGATGGAAAGACCGTAGGAATCTCCGAATTCATAGCGGATCCGCTGGTTGACGCTGTAGATTCCCACGCTGCGGAACAAACCGTCGGCGGAACCGTTGTCCTGAGTCAGCGCTGCCTGGATCTGTTCCGATGTCATTCCGATGCCGTCGTCCAAAAGCTTGATCTGCCAACAGTTTTCATCCAGAAAGCGGGCGCTGATCCGGATCGATCCTTTGGAATGACGTGGTTCGATTCCATGAAAAATTGCGTTCTCCACAAGAGGCTGCAGGGTGAAGCGTGGAATCAGCCCGTCTTCCAGGCGCTCGTCTTCTATTTCATATTCCAGCGTGATCCCGCCGCCGTAACGATATTGCATGATGTTAAAATAATCGTCCAGGAGCCGGTATTCTTCCTGAAAGGAAATCAGCGTTTCTGTTCGTTTTGATACGTTTTTCAGCAGACGTGCCAGGGATGTGGTCATATCTGCAATCCCGGATGCGCCCTGGATTGTCGCCATCCATTTGATGGAGTTGAGGGTATTATAGATAAAATGCGGATTGACCTGGTTGAGGAGCATCTTGTACTGCAGGTCTGCCTTAGCTTTCTCATCTGCGACTGCCTGATCCATCAGCTTCTGCATATCGGCGCTCATCTGATTGATTCCGCGTCCGATGTCTCCAAGTTCTGTGTCCCATTCAATGAAAGGATCTGTTTGGAAATTGCCAGCAGAGATGGCAAGGATTCTCTGACGCAGACGCAGGATCGGCCGGGAAATTTTTCTGTTCAGATATAAGGAAAAGCAGATGCCGAACAGGAACAAGGCGAAAACGGCACATGCGGCAAGTATCCAGTAGGCTGCAGCGGTATAAAAAGGAAACTTTTGTACCAGATTTTGTTGAAGTTTCCAGCTGCGAAACCCGATGTCACAGGATATGACTTTCTGATTTTCCGGGAAAGTTGCAGTTTCTGCCGTTATGGAATCGCCCGTCAGGCGATAGGACTGGTCTTCCATGGTGAGATAAAGCCGTGTATCTTCGGAAAATGTATAATTTTCGAAATAGTCTGTGATAATGTCCGGGTATAATTCCATGTAGACGTATCCGATTTTCTGCAGGCTGTTCTCCGAATAGATGGGGCGCAGTGACAACAGAACCGCCTCCCCTTCCCGACAGAACGGAGTTTTGGTATAGGTCAGCATATAGTTATCTTCAGAAGCAGAAAATTTCTGAAAAACCTCGTATTCTGCGATCTTTTTTTCCGGAGAAGAAACAGAATCCCGTTGGCTGTGAAGCAGCTGAACAGAATAGGTATCGGAACCCGGCAGTCCCATCAGGACCAGGCGGCGGATGTAAGCGCTGGAACTGTTGGTGTTGTACTCTGCCATCAGTCGCCGGCGGATTTCCAGGATTACTTCCTGATCGGGTTCGTTTTTCTCAAAATATTCCGCAATCAGACCTGACCCTGCGCACCATCGGGAAAGAAAATCCGTGTTTTCCATCTGGTGGGCGATGTTGTCAGAAATCAGCTGCAGATTAAAGGCTGCCGACTGCTCCATATTGTCTTCATAGACCGTACGGAACAGAAAAATGCAGATACTGGAAAAGAAAACCGCCAGCAACAGGGAAAAGGTCAGTGTGATAAACGTGAGGTGCCTCCGTATGGAAGTTGACCGTTTCAGTTTCATATTGATTCTCCATCGTGTTCTGATAACCGTCCGTTCGGCGGAACAGTTATGTGTTATAGGAAAAAATGAATATCAATAGAAATATTACATGAGACCGGCGGAAAATGCAATAAGATGAAACATTTTTATAGGTTTTGGATAAAAAAAGACATTTTCATTTGCAGAAAAAATGAGTATACTGTCTAAAGATATGTCAACGAGAGAAAAAGGAAGTATGGAGATGCTGAGAAAATTTCTGGCGGCGGCAGTTTTTCTGTGTGCTGCGGGCTGCTTGGCAGGCTGTCAGGGGATGGAAAACGGAACTGCCGGTTCCGGACAGGACCAGACAGAAAAGACCACACTGGTCTGGGCGGTATGGGATACCGGTCAGCTTCCGTTTGTTCAGGATGTGATTGACGCCTATGAGGCGGAACACCCGGATATTGAGATCCGTGTGGAGGAGTATCCGACGGACGGCTACGATTTCTCTCTGGAATCCGATTTGACGTCCGAGGATCACCAGATTGACTGTATGTTGATCAAGGATATTCCCGGTTATCTGTCTCTTGCGAAAAAGCAGCTGATCCTTCCGGTGGAGGAGACGGATTTTTCGGACAGTGGGATTCAAAAAGACCTGATGGTAGATGGAAACGTGTATACGAGACTTTGCAGAAGTGATTTTAACGTACTGTATTATAATAAGGAACTGTTTGACACGGCGGGGATGGAATATCCCGCCAATGACATGACGTTCGAAGAGTACGATGCGATGGTCCGGGAGGTTTCCGAAAAGGCTTCGGAGGCACTTGGGAATCATATCTATGGTGTTTATTATCACACCTGGAGAAGTACGGTTCAGGATTTTGCGCTTCTGGATGGGAAACATACCCTTCTGGATGGCGACTATGAATTTCTGCGTCCGGTCTATGAGATGGTGCTGGAGCAGCAGGCAGACGGGATCTGTCCGCCATATCTGAACGCAAAGTTGGACAGTATGCATTATTCTACCGCATTTTACAGCAATCGGGTGGCGGTTATGCCTATGGGAACCTGGTTTCTGCCTAATCTGATCCAGGCAGCCGGAAACGGAGAAAGTCAGGTGGATCGTTGGGGCATAGCGTCCATGCCGCATGCCGATGGTGCAGCTCAGGATACATCTGTTGCCGCAATCACCGGAGTCAGTATCAGTTCATCATCGGCATATAAAAAAGAAGCGAAAGACTTTGTCGATTTTCTGTGTGGACAGGAAGGGGCAGAGATACTCGCAGAGACAGGCACCATGCCCGCTCTCCGCAACGAAAAGGTTACAGACATCATTTCGTCTCAGGGAGGTTTTCCCCAGGACGAAAGCAGCAGGGCAGCATTGGAGACGGGCATGATTTATTATAATCAGCCGCTGGATACACGTTCCGTCATGGCAGAGTCCATTCTGGGGGAAATTCACGAGAAGATCATGCTTGGAGAACTTTCTTTGGATGAAGGGCTTGCCAGAATGAGGGAAGAGATGGAAACGGTTTTAAAGGAATCATAAATCCAGTGCAAAGAACAGGGGCAGTGATTGTCCCGAAGACAGGAGGACATGGAAATGAACACAATGAATGTGCTGCTTTCCACTCAGGAGGATGCAGTAAAATTCGTGAGCACTGTTTCAAAATACCCGTTTGATGTGGATCTCGGTGAAGGAAACTGCGTCATCGACGCGAAATCAATTCTGGGTGTGCTGAGCATTGCCGTAGGACGTATGATGCAGGTAAAGATGCATACCGAACATCCGGAAGAACTTTTCCAGGAATTACAGTCTTATATGGCTTAAAAATGCAGATAGAAAAGCGGCTGCGAAAAGGTAAAAAAATACCTTCGGCCGCTGTTTTTTTATTTTCGCGGGAAACGGGCCGAGCGGACATGCCCTTTGAGATTCATCCAAAGAATTCAAAGATTTCCGGTTCGTGGCAACAGTTGTTTTCCTGCTCTTTACAGATTTCTCAGAATATCTTACAATAGAAAAGAAAGAAACAGCAACGCAAAATCGGACACAGGGGGATCGAAAATGAAAGGCACACAGGAAAAAGAGCGGCTTCGTTTGAGAGACGATGGAAACTATGAATTCAGTACCGCTGAAAAAAATTGGATTCCAGCAATCCGGAACGTACCGGAGATTGACGGAATGGTTCCGGCAGGCGGGAAAGAACAGAGAAAGGGCAGGAAACTTTCAGAAACGGATCCTACGGCGGTGGAAACGCTGAATTATGGTCCGGAGGGCTGTGTGCAGGTGACGCGGACGGTGGAGTTCCGGCCGAAGACACGCAGTTTTACCGTGCAGGATGAATTTGGTGCTTTGGGAGAGGGAAGGATCGTCACGGAAAGCCTGTGTTCCCCATATCCGATCCGACTGACAGAAGGCACGGCTGTGATCGATGCGGATGGAGAAAAGGCAACGGTGGTTGTGAGAAATCAGGAAAATATAAGAGTGGAAAAAATGGAGCAGCCAGACGGCAGCGGCGGGACGGTGTCTTTTTACTGTCTGAGATGGGAAGCTGCCAGGGACAGGGAATATACCTGCTGCCAGGTAGAACTGGAAGAGGGTTCCAACAGTCTGTAAGCACTGCTTCTCCGTTGTTCCAATGGGATGATATTCAAAAAGAGGAGGTTCCAAAAGCTTCTGAAAAAGAGCTTTTGAACCTCCTCGTTCTGTTACCGGCAGAGTCTGTGCAGAATCTCTTCAAAGCAGACGCCGTCGGTGGGCGGGGTATCAAAGGATTCGGTAATCAGGATACATTCCTTGATAAAAGCGGCCGCCTTCCGGACGGAAGTCTCAAGGGGGACACCGTTGACCGCATCTGCGGCAAGGATCGACGAGAAAATGTCACCGGTTCCGCAGCGTTCCCTTCCTACTCTGAGAAAACGCAGGATCTTCGGCTGACCGCCTTTTTCCAGGAGTACATTTCCAAGATATTGACCCATCGGTACTCCGGAGATCACCACTTTCTGTGCGCCCAGCGCCATAAGCTTTTCCACAAGGCGAAAAAGCTCTTTCTTGGTCCAGCCCAGAGAACGGTAAGGCGTGGAAGTAAGTATACAGGCTTCCGTCAGGTTTGGTGTCAGGATATCCGCTTCCATGGCGAGCTGCCTCATAGCAAGCTGCATATTTTCATCATACAGCGCATAAGGCTTTCCGTTATCTCCCATCACCGGGTCAACCAGAACGAGAGTACCGTCCGAACGAAAAGAACGGATGAAATCCAGAACCACAGAGATCTGCTGATGAGAACCGAGAAAGCCGGTCTGGATCCCGTCAAAGCGCAGATCCATTTTTTTCCATTCCGCGATATAGGCGGGCATCTTTTCCGTGTAATCCTCAAAGTAAAAGGAAGGAAAAGCGGTGTGGTTGGAAAAGATCGAGGTCGGGACAGGACAGCACTGAACGCCAAGCTGGGAGATTACCGGAATGGATACCGTCAGAGAGCAGCGGCCGAATCCAGTGAAATCATTGATCACGGCAAGTCGTTTCTGATGCTGTTTCCTGTCTGACATAAATACGCTCCTTCTTATTTGTTCCGGTGTCCGGAATATTTCTCCTCGCAATATTTACAGCGATAAACCTCATGCTCCGGATCGGCAAGGATGAATACATGATCCAGTTCCTGCTCGATGGAGGTGATACAACGTGGGTTCTTGCATTTGATCACATTTACGATCTGCTTTGGAAGAGAAAGTTCCTTTTTCTGAGTAATATTTCCGTCTTTGATGATATTGACGGTGATGTTGTGATCGATAAATCCGACGATGTCCAGATCCAGATCTTCAATCGGGCACTCTACTTTAATGATGTCCTTTTTTCCCATTTTATTGCTGCGTGCGTTCTTGATGATCGCAACAGTACAGTCCAGCTTGTCCAGCCCGAGATCACGGTAGATGGTCATGGCTTTTCCGGCTTTGATATGATCGAGGACGAAGCCCTCTTCGATACGTCCGACATTTAACATTTTTTTCATCCTCCTTACTGTACTTCGATGCCGAGAAGCGTCAGGATCAGTGCCATACGGGCGTATACGCCGTACTGTGCCTGTTTGAAATAAGCGGCGCGGGGATCGTTGTCCACTTCAACGGAGATTTCATTGACACGCGGCAGCGGATGGAGCACCAGCATATCCGGCTTTGCAAGATCCATTTTTGACTTGTCCAGAATATAGAAATCTTTCATGCGAACGTAATCTTCCTCGTTGAAGAAACGTTCTTTCTGGACGCGGGTCATGTACAGCAGGTCAAGATTTGGAAGCGCGTCCTCCAATTTGGTGACTTCCTCAAACTCCACATGGTTCGCTTTCAGCACGTCGTTGCGGATGTAATCCGGCACACGAAGTTCATCTGGAGAGATCAGGACGAAGCGGATTCCCTCGTAGCGGACCAGAGCGCTGATCAGGGAGTGCACGGTACGACCGAATTTCAGATCGCCGCAAAGGCCGATGGTCAGATTGTTCAGGCGGCCTTTCATCGAATGGATAGTCAGAAGATCGGTGAGAGTCTGGGTCGGATGCTGATGGCCGCCGTCACCGGCATTGATCACCGGAATTCCGGAAACCAGGGAAGCAACCAGAGGAGCGCCCTCTTTCGGATGACGCATCGCACAGATGTCAGCGTAGCAGGACACGATACGGATCGTGTCGGAAACGCTCTCTCCTTTGGCTGCGGAACTGTTGTCGGCAGAAGCAAAGCCGAGGCACTTTCCTCCGAGACGGATCATCGCGGATTCAAAGCTTAAACGGGTACGGGTACTTGGCTCATAAAACAGAGTAGCAAGGATTTTGCCGTCGCAGGCATGGGCATATTTCTTTGGATTGCGCTCGATATCGTTGGCAAGATTCATCAGCTGCTCCAGCTCTTCGACGGAAAAATCCAAAGGACTCATCAAATGTCGCATAAGTGACCTCCTTCATAGGTTTGGTATTCTTTTTTTCTGTGTTCCACCTTATCACAAAAAGAGTCGAAATGCAAGAAAAAGTGAACGCCGGACAGAGGGAGAAAGACCGCATATTTTTGTTGCATCGTCTTTTTTGCTGTGTTATGATAGGGAAAGCATTGAAATCCCACACGATTTCAAGCAGGCTCTTTCGGTATTGCCGGAAGAGTGACATAAGAGTGACATATAATAAGTAAAGGCTGGAAAGGAAGTAAAAAAATTGCATGGAAAAAAGATGGCAAGGGCACGCCTCCGCACTGCGGGAAAACTGGCGGCGGCATGTCTTGCAGTATGCGTTGTGGGGGCGGTGCAGGGCAATGGAAATGCAGTATACGCACAGGGGTCAGGAACTGCAAAGATCCATTTCCTGACATTTGAGGGCAATACGGAAGGCGTTCTGCTGGAAAGCAGGGATGCCAACGGCAACCCGGTGTTCGGTATGGTGGATTCCGGCGAGGACTGGGATTATCCGGACGGAAGTGACCAGAGGTATCCTCTGCGTTCGGGAATCGTTACCAATGAAGGGTACGACCAGGAGGTTCGTGATTATCTGACGAAGATGGGGGTAAATAAGGATAATTTCCAGTTTTATATTGCCACCCATCCGCACAGTGATCACATCGGGACGGCAGATCTTGTGATCAGGGAATTTCAGCCGCAGAATCTGTATATCATGCCTTACGATGACAGCATGATCAATACTTCCCCGACAGATGTGCATCTCTGGGATAATCAGTATGTGTACGATCAGACGCTGGCGGCAGCGGCGGAAGTGGGAACCAATGTGATCCAGGACATCAACGATCAGAACAGTGCCTTTTCTTTCGGCAATTTTCAGATTCAGATCGTGAATTATGATCCTTCTTATCAGGGGCAGATAACCTATGACGCAAACTGGTTTTGTCTGGGAGTGATCGCGCAGGCAAATGGGAATACCGCGTTTTTAACCAGTGATATGTGTGACGATGACGGGGATCTTACCCGGGTCATGCAGAGTTACCCCCAGATAAGCGATCTGGAGGTACTGGAGGCCAATCATCACGGATTCTTTGACAGTATGACGGATGCTTTTGTGGAGACGGCAAGCCCGGAGGTTATGATCCTGCCCGGCGCTTTCTCTAATCTGAAGACTTCCCGTGTGAATCTGATCGGCAGACTGGACACCAGACTGTTTGCGCTTCCGGCTTACACGGAACAGGATGCGATCGTGGTGGAACTTGGTGCGGATCCGGTGACCACCAGCGCGGACGGAAGTTTCCGGATCTATACCGACGCGGACAAACACCTGAGAGCCTATCAGGATGGTCGGTGGTGCCAGGGTTTGTTTGAACAGAACGGCGTCCAGTATTACGCAAAAGAAAACGGAATACTGGCGGTGAATGAAGAAATCTACGATGAAGAGACGAACCGTGTGTATCATGCAGATCAGAACGGTCATGTGACTATGATCGGCGGATGGGTGACGGAAAACGGTCAGAAGTATTACGTGGATCAGAATAACAATTATCGAAAAGGCTGGCTGGACATATCAGGAAACCGTTATTACCTCGATCCGAATACAGGCGCTCTGCAGACTGGCTGGGTGGTTGAAAATGGACAGTGGTATCTGATGAGCGAAGAGGATGGCCGGATGCTGAAAGGCTGGCAGAAGAATGGGATCGACTGGTATTACCTGGATGAGAATACGGGTGTTATGCAGGCGAACCGCTGGCTTCGCGATCCGAACAGCGGAGTGGTTTACTGGCTGCGCGGCTGGGGCGGCAGAGCCTACAGTCTGACCACGCAGATCGATGGGTATTCGGTTCAGTTTGACGGAGAAGGAAGGGTCGTTGGGCCAACCTGGATCCGATACAACGGAATGTGGGGATATCTTTCCGGCGGACAGCTTGCAACGGGCTGGATCAAAGATGGAATCGACTGGTATTATTTTAATGAAGACGGTTCCATGAAGACTAACGAGCTGTGTATGATCGATGGAAACCTGTATTATTTCCGCGGTTGGGGCGGTATGCTGTACAACGCTTGGTATCAGAATCCGGCGGATGGAAACTGGTATTATCTGAGAGACTGGGGAGCTGCCCTCAATACCGGCTGGAGCCATATCGGAAATGACTGGTATTATTTTAATCCGGACTGTACGATGAAGAAAGATGAACTTTGCAGGATCGGAAACGACCTGTACTATTTCCGCGGCTGGGGCGGTATGCTGTACAATGCATGGCACCAGGATCCGTCCAATGGGAACTGGTATTATTTCCGCGGCTGGGGCGGAGCGCTGAATACCGGTTGGAGTCATATCGGAAACGACTGGTATTATTTTAATCCAGACTGTACGATGAAATCCGATGAGTTCTGCTGGTTGGACGGCAATTTGTATTATTTCCGCGGCTGGGGTGGAAGAATGCACAGCGGCTGGTATCACGATAAGAACACCGGAAAGTGGTATCTGTTTGACAAGGAAGGAAGGGCTTACCGCAATCAGAAAGTAAGAAACGGTATTGACACCTACTATTTCAATGACGACGGTACCATGTACAGCGGTTGGAAAGAAGAAGGCGGAAAAACCTATTATTACCGTGGCTGGGGCGGCATGGCTTATTCGCTGACTATGACGATTGATGGGGTTCCGTGTACCTTTAACTTCAAAGGCGAATTGGTCAGAAGAGGCTGAAACAGAAGAAAATTCATAACAGAATAAAAATAAGAAGAAAAACGGCAGGAACGGATCCTGCTGTTTTTCTTTTGTAAGAATTATGTAAAATTTTCTGTTTTTCCTGCAGTTTAAGAGAAGCTTTCTTGTAAAAGCGCGGAAAGTATAGTAGAATATTTTTTGAGTTACAGTCGTTTGTGTCCATCGCAGAGTGAGCCGATGGGAGCGCGGCGGACCGTAACGATTTTACGGAAAGGTTACAGAGTTATGCTGGATTTGAACGAGATAAGAAAACAGATCGATGCAACGGATCAGGAAATTGTCCGTCTGTTTGAACAGAGAATGCGTCTGACACAGCAGGTGGCGGAATATAAGATAGAGACAGGGAAACCTGTGTTTGATCCGGAAAGAGAGCATTCCAAGCTGGAGACACTGGGGGCGCTGGCTTCCGGTGCGTTTAATAAAAGGGGTGTGCAGGAGCTGTTTCAGCAGATTATGTCGATCAGCAGGAAACGGCAGTACCAGCTTCTCGCGGGAACGAAAAATGACGTCAGCCCGGAATACACCCAGGTGGAAGAAATCCCTGCGGAGGCTGCGACGGTGGTCTTCCAGGGAGTGGAGGGCGCCTACAGTTTTGCCGCAATGAAAGAATTTTTCGGCGACGGGGTGCAGAGCTTCCATGTGGAGACCTGGAAAGACGCGATGGAAGCCATCAGCCAGGGCAAAGCTGATTATGCAGTGCTTCCCATTGAAAACTCTACGGCAGGCAGCGTGCTGGATATCTATGATCTGCTGGTGGAATACCCCCATTATATTGTGGGAGAGCAGATCATTCCGGTGGATCATGTGCTGATGGGAATTCCGGGCGCAAAGATGGAGGAATTGACGGAGGTATATTCTCATCCACAGGCGCTGGCACAGTCGAAGCGGTATCTGGAGCAGCATCCGGACTGGAAACAGACAGCAGTCCTGAATACAGCGGTGGCTGCAAAAATGGTGGCGGAAAGCAGAGACAGGACAAAGGCGGCAATCGCAAGCAGGTATGCGGCGGAACATTTCGGCCTGCAGATCCTGGATCAGGAGTTTGTGAGCAGCAACAACGAGACACGTTTTGTGATTCTCTCAGGGAAACCGTGCTTTAAAAAAGACGCCCGCAAGATTAGTGTATATATTGAACTGCCTCATGAGACAGGTTCACTCTATAACATCTTGTCCCATATCATCTATAATGGGCTGAACATGACGAAGATCGAATCCCGCCCTATCCCGAAGCGAAACTGGGAGTACCGTTTCTTTGTGGATTTCGAAGGAAATCTGGGTGACGCGGCCGTTCAGAACGCGCTGCTTGGCATCGGCGCCGAGGCGAAGAAGATCCGGGTGTACGGGAATTATTAAAGCACATCCTGCTTTTTTGAAAGAGAAAAAGGAAAGGGAACAGAAAGAGAAGAAAAATGACAAGAATCGAAGAATGTATTTTGTATCGGTCCTTTGATGAGGACGAGGTTTTGAAAGATTTCACGGAAATGATCGAGGCGGTGCAGAACGATACGATTGCCCGGGACCAGGTATTTTACCGGAATTTGTTTTATGATGCGCTGAACCGGCTGGTGGAGATGGCGAACCGCTATGGATTTTCCGGAAATCTCTGGTGCAATTATCTGACCTATCTGTTGGTCAATAAGGAGAACGCGTTTTCTACCTCCTGCGAGATTGTGGGACATGTGGACGGCAGCATTAATCAGATGGCGAAACATGATTTTGTTCGCTTTAAGGAGCTGTTTGATTTTGATATCCGCGTTTTTGATCAGATTTTCTGTTCCGGGGACGGAGCAATCATCTGTGACTACAAAAATACGGACAGCCCGAATAAGTTGTTCAATCAGAGAATCCGCGACAGGATCGGTGAACTGTCGGTGCGGCTGCAGCATGCGGAGACGGTCGACGAATTTATGGAAGATATGATCCAGTTCTACAAAGATTTCGGTGTCGGAAAACTCGGCCTGCACAAGGCGTTCCGGATCGGCCGTGTGGACGGCAAGGTGGAGATCATTCCAATCACCAACATCGCCCATGTTCATCTTGAGGATCTGGTTGGCTATGAAATTGCGAAGAAAAAACTGATTGATAATACCGAAGCCTTTGTACAGGGAAGGAAAGCAAATAACTGTCTGCTCTTTGGAGACGCGGGTACCGGTAAATCTTCCAGTATTAAGGGAATCCTGAATCAATATTACGATCAGGGTCTTCGGATCATTGAGGTATATAAACATCAGTTCCAGGACCTCAACGAACTGATCGCTCAGATAAAAAACCGGAATTACAAATTTATCATTTATATGGACGATCTTTCTTTTGAAGAGTTTGAGACTGAGTATAAGTATCTGAAAGCGGTGATTGAGGGAGGGCTGGAGAGAAAGCCGGACAATATTCTGATTTATGCGACCTCAAACCGCCGTCACCTGATCAAGGAGACTTACAGGGACAAGGAGGATATCCGGGAGGATATGCATACCTCGGATACGGTACAGGAAAAATTGTCGCTGGTATACCGTTTCGGTGTGACCATCTATTTTGGCGCGCCGGATAAGAAACAATTCCAGAAGATTGTGACAACCCTTGCGGAACGTTACGGCGTGCGGATGCCGGAGGAGCAGCTTCTGCTGGAGGCGAACAAATGGGAGCTGCAGCACGGCGGACTTTCCGGACGGACCGCGCAGCAGTTTATTGATTATCTGCTGGGTCAGCCTGACCGTTCAGCCAACGGAATGGTTACGGGATAGTCGCGAAACATAAAGGAGGAAAAAATATGCAGATGGCAACGTTTGCGGCCATAGACATTGGCACTTATGATGTTTTTCTGGAGATTTTTGAGATTTCCAGAAAACAGAGGATACGGAGCATTGACAAGATCCGTCATCGGATCGAGCTGGGAAAGGACACTTACACCAACGGGAAGATCAGCCCCGAGATGGAGGAGGAGCTTTGCAGTGTGCTTGGGGATTTTGTCAGGATCATGGACGGCTACAAGGTTAACGCATACCGGGCGGTGGCGACCAGTTCTCTGCGTGAGGCTGAGAACAGCCTGTTTATCCTCGGAAAAATCCGTCAGCTGACAGGGCTGAAAGTCACGATCCTGAGCAATTCGGAGCAGAGATTTCTCGGATATAAGGCGTTGGCGACCATGGAGACAGATTTCAACAAGATCATCGAAAAGGGAACGGCGATTGTTGATCTGGACGGCGGAAGCGTGCAGCTGTCCCTGTTCGATAAGGATGCGCTGGTGACCACCCAAAATCTCCGGATGGGAAGTGTCCGGATCCGTGAGAAGCTTTCGGGCCTTGCCAGTGAGACCAGTCATTATGAGGTTCTGGTGCAGGAGTATATCTGGAATGAATTGCTCAGCTTCAAGAAGATGTTTCTGAAAGACCGGAAGATTGAAAATATCATGCTTCTGGGAGGCTTTTTTACGGAATCCATTTTCCAGAATGAGCAGGAAAAAAACACCAGGATTATTTCCAGAAAAACATATCGGAACTGGTTTGACAAGATTAACGGCCATTCACCTATGGAGCTTGCGGTTAAAATGGGTATTCCTTTGGAAAACGCGTCTTTGATGAGCCCGGCGGCGGTGATCTGCAACAGCTTGATCGAGATGATGGATGCGGAGCAGATCTGGATACCAGGCACCCATTTGGCACGCGGCCTGGCTTATGAATACGCGGAAGAAAAGAAACTGATCAAGGTCAGCCACAACTTTGAAAATGATATTCTGATGGCTGCAAAGAACATTGGCAAGAGATATGCGGTCAACCGTCCTCATATCCAGAATATTGATATGATTGCCACAGAACTGTTTGATTCCATGAAAAAGATTCATGGAATGGGTGTACGGGAGCGGCTTTTGCTGAAAATCGCGGTCATGCTCCACGATGTGGGAAAATATATCAGCCTGAACAATGCGGCACTCTGTACTTACCATATTATCATGTCCAATGAAATCATCGGACTGTCCCATACGGAACGGGAGATGATCGCTCTGATCGCCCGGTACAATACGGCACCGCTGCCGCAATATGATCAGTTCGCCCAGATATCGGCGATCAGCGAACAGCAGTATCTGAAGGTTGCCGAGCTGACGGCGATCTTAAGGCTTGCCAATACCCTGGATCGCAGCCATATGCAGAAGGTGCAGCAGATCCGGGCGTCTCTTCGCGAACGTGAACTGACGCTGAATCTTACTGTCAACGGAGATTTCACGCTGGAACAGGGGCTGTGCCGGGAAAAAATGGACTTTTTCTATGAGGTCTTCAGTGTGCGCCCGAAATTGAAAGTCAAACGGGAAATGTAAGGAGGAGCAGAGATGGATAATGATTATACGCTATATACCAAACCGGAATATTACCGGAACCGTGAGTTGAGCTGGCTGAGTTTTAACGAGAGGGTACTCAGCGAAGCGAGAGACAAGAGCATTCCGCTGTTTGAGCGGCTGAAATTTCTGAGCATCACGTCGTCCAATCTGGATGAATTTCATATGATCCGTGTGGCATCCCTGAAAGATATGGTACATGCGGAATATACGAAACCGGATATCGCCGGGATGACGCCGAAGGAACAGCTGAAAGCGATCAGTGAGAAAACCCATGAAATGGTTCAGGTACAGTACAGTACTTATAACCGTTCTCTGCTTCCTGCTCTGGCACATATCGGGCTGAACATTATCAGCACTCATGAGGCGCTGACTCCGGAGCAGGCGGCTTATGTGGATGAATATTTCGAGGAAAATATTTACCCGGTTCTGACGCCGATGGCAATGGATTCCTCCCGTCCCTTTCCTCTGATCCGCAATAAGACGCTGAACATCGGCGCGCTGATCCAGAAAAAGGACAGCGGACTCAGTGCAAAGACGGAAAAGAAAGAAGGAAAGAAAGAAGATAATAAAAAAGGGAAAGCGGAGTTGGAATTCGCGACGGTTCAGGTTCCGTCGGTGCTGCCAAGGTTCATTACTCTTCCGGCAAAGGAAGGGGAAGGCTGCAATGTCATTCTTCTGGAGGAGATCATCGAGCGGAATATTGGAAAGCTGTTTCTCAGTTATGATGTAGTGTGCGCACATCCATACCGTGTTATGAGAAATGCCGATCTGTCCATCGACGAGGACGATGCGGCGGATCTGCTGAAAGAAATCCAGAAACAGCTGAAGAAACGTCAGTGGGGTGAGGTGATCCGTCTTGAGGTGGAGGAAAAGATCGACAAGCGGCTGCTGAAGATCCTGAAACATGAGTTTGATATCGGGGATGAGGATATCTTCTTTATTCCGGGACCGGTGGATCTGACGTTCCTGATGAAGATGTACGGTTTGGAAGGCTTTGAAAAATACAAGACGCCGAAATACACGCCGGCGGCAGTTCCGGCACTGCAGAACGAGGATGATATTTTTACCAACATCCGGAAGGGCGATATCCTTCTGCACCATCCATACCAGAGTTTCGATCCTGTGGTACAGTTTGTGAAGCAGGCGGCAAAGGACCCGGATGTACTGGCGATCAAACAGACCCTTTACCGGGTCAGCGGAAATTCTCCGATCATTGCAGCCCTGGCACAGGCGGCGGAGAATGGCAAGCAGGTATCGGTTCTTGTGGAACTGAAAGCCCGTTTCGACGAGGAGAATAACATTGTCTGGGCGAAAATGCTGGAAAAAGCCGGATGTCATGTAATTTACGGTTTGCTGGGACTGAAGACCCACAGCAAGATCACCCTTGTTGTGCGCAGAGAGGAAACGGGAATCCGCCGGTATGTTCATCTGGGAACCGGAAACTACAACGATTCCACCGCAAAGCTTTATACAGACTGTGGACTTCTCACCTGCGATGCCAGAATCGGAGAGGACGCCACAGCGGTCTTCAATATGCTGTCCGGATATTCTGAGCCGGAGAGCTGGAACAAACTGGTGGTGGCGCCGCTTTGGATGCGTGACCGGTTCCTGCATCTGATTGCCATGGAGGAGGCAAATGCGCGGAAAGGCCAGAAAGCCCATATCGTGGCAAAGATGAATTCTTTATGTGACCGTGGTATTATTGCGGCATTGTACCGGGCGGCAGCAGCAGGCGTGAAGATTGACCTGATCATCCGCGGAATCTGCTGTCTGAAAGTAGGAATCCCGGGTATCAGCGAAAATATTACTGTCCGCTCCATCGTCGGAAATTTCCTGGAGCATGCGCGGATCTTCTATTTCTACAGTAACGGCAGTGAGGAAGTGTACATGGGAAGCGCGGACTGGATGCCGCGAAACCTGGATAAGCGGGTGGAGATCGTATTCCCGGTGGAAGATGAGAAGATCAAAAAAGAGGTGATGCATATTCTGGAGATCCAGATGGAGGACAATGTAAAAGCCCATATCCTTCAGCCGGACGGCAGCTATGAAAAGATCGACAAACGGGGCAAGACCCTGATCTGTTCCCAGGACTACTTCTGTGAGGAAGCGACCAGAAAAGCCCAGGTGGTTCTGGAACCGGCGGACACCCGTGTGTTCCGGCCGGCGGAGCCGTTGGAAGAGAGGAGAGACAGCTGATGACGGAAAAAGAATATATTCGCATGGGTCTGGAAGGAGCCGGACCTTTGAAACTGATCCTGTGTGGTTCTGTGGAAGAAAAAGAGATGGATAAAATCGGAGTAGTGTCTGTAGTATGGGCGACGCTGGATGCAGGAGCTGCTGAGCGCAGGCTGTATGAACTGAAACAGGAGAATCCGGATAATTATTATATGGTATACAGTGTTCCGCTGGACAAGGATTTGACGGAACTGGAACATTATCCGTCGATTGAGATTACAAAAGAAGATCTGGTTTAATTGAAAGAAATAACAACAATAGAAAAACATCTGTCGGAAATGGCAGATGTTTTCTATTGCAGAAAATCCGGGTTGAGATTTTGGCGGGTTCTGTTCAATTACGAAGAACGGACATAAAACATAATCTTCGTAATATATTCATTCTCGTCGTGTGTTGTAAGATAGTCATTGATGCAGAATTCATAAGAATCCGAAATAATTTCCAGGGAATGTGCCTCACAATAGTCCAGAAGCTTCCGGTAAGAATGTCCGATGGACAGGTAATCGCCGATGTGATAGATACATGCACATTTTCCAGCGGGCAATTGCCGGATTTCGGAGATTTTGTCTGTTTCTTCGATGGGAAGAAAGGCGTGAGAAGCTTCGGTAAAACGTTCCTCCCTGATCTTTTGAAAAGGAACGATCACACCGCATTGAAAAAATACGGGCAGCTGCTGCTGAAAAGAGTCGGCAAAGCATTTCTTTGTTGCGATGCTGATCTCCCGGAGCGTGCAGGGTTCCTCCACCTCCTGGACCAGGAGATGCTGAACCGGTACGTCCTCCAGGATCACCGGGCTTTCCTTCTCGGTGTAGATCCTGGCATTTTCCATCTGTACACAGCGGTGCAGCAGGCGGTTCCGGATCAGCCGCAGTTCCTGAATCTGGCGGTCAATGACCGTCAGCTGGTTTCGCAGGGCGACCAGGCTGCTGTCGATGTTGTAATGCTGCATATGGTCTTTGATCTCGTTCAGGGAAAATCCGATTTTTTTCATAAGCAGGATGGTATCCAGATAGTCAATCTGGCTGGCGCTGTAGTAGCGGTAGCCATTGTTCGGGTCCGCATAGGCGGGACGGAACAGGCCGATCTTATCGTAAAAGATCAGCGTCTGCTTTGAGATTTTCTGATATTTTGAAAGTTCTCCGATTGAAAATAAATGATCCATAGTGTTTCTGCCTCTTGACATTATAGTTGCTATATTGTTTATTATATCCTGTGTAAAAAACAAAAGCAAGCAGGAGGTTTCTATGAGAAAACAAATAGGTTCTGTCTCTGTACAAAGGCTGATGGCCGGGCTTTCCTGGAGCAGGATCCTGTATATTATGATAGGAGCAGGCATCTGTTCCTTCGGCATCCATAATATCCATCAGCAGTCCGGCATCACCGAGGGAGGAGTGATCGGGATGATGCTTCTTGTCGAGCACTGGCTGGGAGTTTCTCCGGCGTATATCACTCCGGTGCTGGATGCACTCTGCTATCTGCTGGCATTCCGGTATCTTGGCGGAAGGTTTATCAAAATATCTGTTGTTTCCACCCTGGGGGTTTCCCTGTTCTATAAATTCTGGGAACTGTTTCCGCCGATGCTGCCGGATCTGTCGGATTACCCGCTGGCGGCAGCTGTCCTGGGAGGTATTTTTGTGGGGGTTGGGGTAGGTATTATCGTACGCCAGGGCGGTTCCAGCGGCGGAGACGATGCTCTTGCGCTGACTATTTCCCGTGTGACTCACTGGCGGCTGTCCCGTGCTTATCTATTTACGGATTTCACGGTACTGGGACTGTCCCTGACATATATCCCCGTCTCCCGGATCATATTTTCTCTGATCACCGTTACGATTTCTTCGTATCTGATCGACTGTATACAGAATTTGAAAATCAGGTAACTGTTTCCTGTTTTTTCTTGCCATAACGGTACGGTTCATGTAAAATGGTGACGATACCGGAGTGCGGGGGAAAACTGGCAGAATGGGTACCCTGTATGCCGGTGTATGGATAAGGAGAAAAAGAATGAGTATTTTAAATGTAGAACATCTGTCCCATGGATTCGGAGACAGAGCAATTTTTGAAGATGTTTCCTTTCGTCTGCTGAAGGGTGAGCATATTGGACTGATCGGTGCCAACGGCGAGGGAAAATCCACGTTTATGAGTGTGATCACCGGAAAGCTGATGCCGGATGAAGGCAAGGTTGAATGGGCGAAAAATGTAAGAGTCGGTTATCTGGACCAGCATACGGTTCTGGAGCGCGGGATGACGGTGCGGGATGTACTGAAAAGCGCATTCGCCTGGCTGCTGGATCTGGAGGAGGAGATGAATCAGATCTGTGATCGGATGGGCGAGGCGTCGGAGCAGGAACTGGAAGAAATGATGGAGAACCTGGGTATGATCCAGGATACCCTGACGATGCATGATTTTTATGTGATCGATTCCAAGGTGGAGGAAGTGGCAAGAGCGCTTGGACTCAATGACATCGGTCTGGATCGGGATGTGGAGGAACTGAGCGGCGGGCAGAGAACGAAGATCCTGCTTGGCAAGCTGCTGTTGGAAAAACCGGATATCCTTCTGCTGGACGAGCCGACCAACTATCTGGATGTGGAACATATCAGTTGGCTGACCCGGTATCTGCAGGAGTATGAAAACGCGTTTATCCTGATTTCCCACGATATTCCGTTCCTGAACAGTGTTGTCAATCTCATCTACCATATGGAGAATAAGGAACTGAACCGTTATGTCGGTGATTACGACCATTTTCTGGAAGTCTATGAAGTAAAGAAGGCGCAGAAAGAAGCGGCGTACCGACGCCAGCAGCAGGAGATCAGCGAACTGAAAGATTTTGTGGCGCGGAACAAAGCCCGTGTATCCACAAGAAATATGGCAATGTCCCGGCAGAAAAAGCTGGATAAGATGGATGTGATCGAACTGGCGAAGGAAAAGCCGAAGCCGGAATTCCACTTTAAAACAGCCCGCACGCCGGGACGGTTCGTGGTGACCGCAGAGGATCTGGTTATCGGATACGATTCTCCGCTGTCCAAGCCGCTGAATTTTGTGGTGGAGCGCGGGGAAAAGATTGTTCTGACCGGAGCCAACGGAATCGGAAAGACGACGCTGCTGAAAAGCATCCTGGGACTGATCCCTTCTCTGGAGGGAAGAGTGGTTTTGGGAGAGTATCTGGAGACCGGTTATTTTGAGCAGGAGATGGCAAAAGGAAATACCAATACCTGTATCCAGGAAATCTGGGAGGAGTTTCCGTCCTACACCCAGTATGAGGTGCGTTCCGCCCTTGCAAAATGCGGTCTGACGACCCAGCATATCGAGAGCCTGGTGCGGGTGCTGAGCGGCGGTGAGCAGGCGAAGGTGCGGCTGTGCAAGATCCTGAACCGGGAGACCAATCTGCTGATCCTGGACGAGCCGACCAACCACCTGGATGTGGACGCCAAGGAGGAGCTGAAGCGTGCACTGAAAGAGTATAAGGGCACGATCCTGATGGTCTGCCATGAGCCGGAATTTTACCAGGGACTTGCAACGTCCGTCTGGGATTGTTCAGAGTGGACGACAAAAATTATCTGATAAGAAAAAGGGAGGGTTTTTACCATGCAGCATCAGACAATAACAAAGGTGGAGGATATTGTTTTTCAGTATCCTCATCACCGAGAAGCGGTGAAAGAACTGATCTCCATCTTCCGGGAAAAGGAGGGTGTGATTGCGCTGGTATTCGGCGGATCTGTGGCAAAGCACATGGAGCGGGAGGATTCCGATATTGACGCGATGGTGATCGTGACAGAGGAATTTTATGAACGGAAGAGAAAGGTCAATTGTATTGCGGAATGTATTTCCATGGGAGACTGTGCGTATCCCGGGGGCTACTTTGATGTAAAATATATGACAAAGGACTATATCCGGGACGCGGCGGAAAAAGGAAGCGAGCCCACAAGAAATTCCTTTATCGGCTCTCATGTATTGTTTTCCGCGGACGAAGAGGTGACGGAACTGGTAAGAAGGATCCCGGTTTTCCAGAAGCAGGAGTTTGAAGAGAAGATGCTTTCTTTCTTCAGTAATCTTCAGCTGAATTATAATTACTTCTGGAAAGCCTGCAGGCCGGAGGGCTATATGAAACTTAAGGTCGCTTCTGAAATCGTGTACAGTCTGTACCGGATGGTACTGCAGGAAAATGAGATTCTGTTCCCGTGCAACCGCCGCCTGGAGCAGTTTGTGAAACTGGCGCCGGATCAGCCGGAGCATCTGGTAGAATATTGCGAGGAATTCTGCCGTACCCTGGAGGATGATCCCCTGGACAAGGCGTTGGAAGCGTGGAAGGCATGGACTCATTACCAGTATCCAGCAGATTCCGCAGTCTGCCAGAGCCGCTACTGTGATGACTTTGAACAGTGGTGGAGAGTTCCCCGACCGCTGGTCAGTGAATGGTAAATATAACCGCCAGGATTAAAAAACTGGCGGTTATACTTATGTCTGGAATGAAAAAAAGGAGTGGCCATCCGGACAACGGAACGGTTACGGAAAGGATTCAAATATGTCGAAGATCATAGAAATTACGGATTTCCATGCGCCGGAACTGGATATCTACGCAAGACTCACAGAAGGACAGCTCCTGAACCGACATGAACCGGAAAAAGGGATGTTTATCGCGGAAAGCCCGAAAGTGGTCGAGCGGGCTCTGGATGCAGGATACCTTCCGGTTTCTTTTCTTGTGGAACACAGGCATCTGGAAAGCCAGGCGAAGGATCTGATCTGCAGGTGTCCGGAAGTTCCGGTGTATACCGCCGAATTTGATGTGCTGACGCAGCTGACCGGCTTTCAGCTGACCAGGGGCATGCTGTGCGCAATGCATAGGCGACCGCTGCCGTCTGTGAAGGAAATCTGTGCCGGTGCAAAACGGATCGCCGTCCTGGAAAATGTGGTAAATCCTACCAATGTGGGAGCGATTTTCCGCTCTGCTGCGGCTTTGCATGTGGACGCTGTGCTCCTGACAGAGGCGTGCAGCAACCCATTGTACCGCCGTTCCATCCGTGTCAGCATGGGAACGGTCTTTCAGGTACCCTGGACTTACCTGACCGGAGAGACCGCCTGGCCGCATCCGGGTATCGATGTACTTCGTGAGATGGGATACCGGACAGCGGCGCTGGCGCTTTGTGACGATTCTGTCCGCCTGGACGATCCCCGACTTGCGCAGGAGGAACGGCTGGCGATCATTCTCGGAACGGAGGGGGATGGTTTGGCGGACGTTACGATCGCAGAAAGCGACTATACCGTCCGCATCCCTATGGCACATGGTGTGGATTCGCTGAATGTGGCGGCGGCAAGTGCGGTTGCTTTCTGGCAGTTGTGTTCACAGCATGTGGAAGACGGCAAGTAATCCGGAAAGTCGTTCTTATAGAAGCAATCGTTTCTCTGGCGGAATAATTTCTGACAGAAAAAAGACGTAAGAATTTATTAAAGACTTTTATGAAGATCCATGATAGGATAGAAGAAAGAAACGGAGAGAGGACAACAGGATGAAAGAAACAAATATACTGGTCGTTGACGACGAAAAAGAAATTGCTGATCTTCTGGAAATCTATCTGATCAGCGACGGATTTCAGGTAAAGAAAGCCTACAGCGCAGCGGAAGGACTGAAGATGTTGGAGGAACAGTCTATTGATCTGGTTCTTCTGGACGTGATGATGCCGGATATGGACGGGATCACCATGTGCCGAAGGATCCGCGAGACGAACAATATTCCGATTATTATGGTGAGTGCCAAGACACAGGAACTGGATAAGATCGTGGGGCTGACCAACGGTGCGGACGATTACGTTTCCAAGCCGTTCAATCCTTTGGAGCTGATGGCAAGGGTCAAATCACAGCTCCGCCGCTACCGGGAACTGAATCCGTCCCGTCCCCAGGAAAATCAGGATGTGATCCGGCTGAAAAATCTGGAGATCAACAAGGTTACCCATCAGGTGGTATGCTACGGGGAAAATGTCAAACTGACGCCCATTGAGTTTGACATTCTGTATCTGCTGGCATCCAATCCGGGCCGTGTGTTCAGCACCGATGAGATCTTTGAGCGCGTCTGGCATGAAAAATTTTATGAGGCAAACAATACGGTCATGGTACATATCCGGCGCCTGCGCGGAAAGATGAAGGATGACACAAGAGAAGAAAAAATCATCACAACTGTCTGGGGAGTGGGATATAAAATTGAAGCTTGATTTTATCAAAACATTCGGAGAACGCGTTGTTGTTTATCTGATCGCCTGCGCGGGCATTACGCTGGGCGCGGTCCTTGCGGTGGCATGGGTGATCAATTCCGTGGAACGGTATCTGCGGAACAGCGGATATCGCAGTGTGATGCTTGGACCTGACGGACTCCGTCCGGAGGCGCGCTTCTTCTTTCTGGTGGTTATAGCGATCCTTACGTTTTCTGTCAGTTTTTACCTGATGATCCGCAGACATATCCGCTATATCAACCGGCTGGCGGAAAAAGTTCGTGAGATTTCCGAAGGAGATCTGGATCACCCGGTGGAAGTATATGGAAACGATGAATTTGCGTCGATGGCGGTGAGCCTCAATGCTATGCAGAAGAACGTCAAGCAGCTGATGGAAAAGGAACGGATGGCAGAGCACACCAAGAACGATCTCGTTTCGTCGGTAGCGCATGACCTGCGCACTCCGCTGACTTCCATTATCGGATATCTTGGGTGGATACGGACACAGAAAGACCTGGATGATGCCACAAGAGAAAAGTATATCGAGATTGCCTACAGCAAGGCACTGCGGCTGGAGCAGCTGACCAACGAACTGTTTGGTTTTGTCAAGCTGGAGCACAACGAAATGACCCTTCGGACAGCAAAACTTGACCTGATCCAGCTGATGGAGCAGATGCTGGACGAGATGACGCCAAGTTTTGTCCAGAATGATCTCAGCGTGAGGTTTCAGCATACGGACGAGACGATGGTGATCGAGGCGGACGGTGAGCTGCTGGCGCGATTGTTTGCCAATTTGCTGAATAATGCGGTAAAATACGGAAAAGAAGGCAAACAGGTGCGTGTGGAAGTGGAAAAGAGCGGTGTGTATGCCGTGACGAGGGTCATCAATTACGGCCGTGTGATACCGAAGAATGAACTGGATGCCATTTTCCGGAAGTTTTACCGGACGGAACAGTCGCGGTCCAGAGATACGGGAGGTACCGGGCTTGGGCTCGCCATCGCGGAGCAGATCGCGGAGCTCCATCACGGACGGATACGGGTCAAAAGTGACCTGCAGGGAACGGTCTTTGAGGTGGAACTGCCGATGCGCCAGACAGAAGAAGAGGAAGCGTTATGAAAGAAATCCTGAAGAAGAAAAAAAGAGGTTGGACAGCGCTGCTGTGCGTGTTTCTGCTGCTGGGAATGATTCCGGCAGCAGTTTATGGTTATGAGAGAAATTCTGCTGTACTGAGGTCCGTGAACAGCGGGCAGGCGGAGCCGTTTCAGATTACAATGGAATGCGGATGGAAAGGGATGAACAGGGACAGCATGGAGGTTCCGGCGACCGTTTCTGTTTCCAACCAGGGACCGGAATTTCACGGAACCCTGAAGGTGACCATTTCCGTAGAGGCAGAAGCAGGAGGCGGGGTGTCCTCGCGCTTTTTGGAGCAGCTTCTTGTGGGTGTCCGCTCCGCATCGTCAGAGAGGAACCAAACGTATACTTATGAGCTTCCGGTGGAAATCCCGCAGAATGGTACGGTGGAAAAAGAACTGGCTCTGGAACTGATCCAATACAATCAGACAACTGCCGTCATTACCCTGGAGGATCAGACAGGAAAAACAGTTTATGAAACACAGAAGGATCTTTCCAGTAATGATATGTTTGCGCCCCGGATCACAATAGGTGTTCTGGAAAAAGAGGACAGCTGTGCTTCCAGAATTGACGGGATGGAAATCGAGGGATATCAGATTCAGGCGGTCAGTATTCTTCCGGAGGATTTGACTGTGGAGATGGCGGAAGCGGAAACGCCGGACATGATCCTGCTTCTGGACACTTCCCGCGGCTCTCTGGAGGAATCCCAGCGTCAGAATCTGGAACGGTGGGAGGCAGGAGGAGGCGTTGCAGTTGATTTCCAGGATGGGGTTTATCGGGAACTGGATCCTACCGGCATCCTTGGAAACACAATGGAGCAGGTGATGCGGGCAGAACCGGAAAAAATGGTTCAGATCTTGTTGTCTCAGGATGTGATCGACCGGCTTCCTTCCGTTCAGGGAGCGTACTATGGTCTGGACTATGGGAATAGCTGGCTTTTGGAGGGAACTCCCATCCGGAAACAGCCGGGCAGTGTGCTGTTTATCAGTCTGATCGTGGGGTACGCGGTTTTGGCTGGTCCCGCTCTTTATTTGATCCTGAAGAAGCGTAAGAAAAGATATTTTCTTTGGACAGGAATCTGTGCGCTGTCCCTGGTCTTTGTTCTTCTGATCGGAGTGCTTGGAAATTCGACGGCAATGAAAGCGCCTGTGATCGTTTATAAAAATTCGCTGTATCAAAACGGTTCCGTCGTGGAAGAAACGCTGAATTTTGAGATACAGGCTCCATATAACTCCAATGTTGAACTTTATCTGGATCCTTCTTATCAGATGAGTCCTGCCAATCTGCTGAGCAGTTATCCGATGGAGAAACCGGGAACAGCGCAGGAAGGCTTTGAGCAGGTGCGGCTTCACTATGGGGAATCCAAAAATAAGATTGTAGTTTCCAATCAGCCTGCTTTTGCCCTTAATGCCTTTGTGCTTTCCAGGGATCTTCCGATGGAGACGGAAGGGCTGACCAGCGATCTGACCTGGATGGACGGCGTGCTAAACGGTACCGTATCCAACCAGACGGAGTATTTGCTGGAAGACTGTGTACTGATGCTGCCGGGACATATGGCGTATATCGGGAAACTTGCGCCGGGAGAGACGATGGAATTGAAAGACCTGGAAGCAGACAGTGTCAGGGATAGCTCCCAGTGGCTGGTACAGAAACTGGGTGATAACGAAAAAACAAACGCGTTTGCTGCCCAGACCGGAATATGGAATATCAATCGGACTTCGGACAGCCTGCTGATCGGCATTGTGACGGACAAGGAGGAAACCTTTCAGCTGTACTCAGGTTATGAAACCAATGGAAATACCTTCTATACAGCTTCTGCTTCTGTAAAATGTCAGAATGAAAGCGGAGTCCGTTATTGCCCATACGCCCAGCAGTATTATTCTCTGGATCATCAGGCATTCTCTTATAATAATTATCCGGGAATCCTGACCATGTCCGGACAGCAGATGGAAGTCACTTATTATCTTAATGCGGCATACGAAGAGGATTATCTGAGAGACCAATGCCTGGCTGTGTTGTTCCGGCAGATTTTCGTTGATCCGGAACACTTGGATGCGATGAGCGAGGATGAGGTGAACAGCAGTCTGGAGTATATCCATTCGCTGATGCAGGATACGGAAGAACTTCTGTCTTATCAGGAAAATCAGGTGATCGGCCTGGAGTTTGCGAAGCCGGAGGTTCTGGCGGAAGAATGGGAAGCTTTTGATGGAATCATAGAGATTTATAATTACAGCACCGGTGCCTATGAAGAGCTGGAGGATTGGAAATTGGCGGACAGTTCTGTGAAAAACGGAATTCCATCTCCGTATTTTCTGGAGGGCAACCAAATGAAGGTAAGGTATACACTGGATGAAGAAGCGGTATCCTCAGAATATTATCAAAGGATGAGTTATCAAATGCCGGATCTGATCGTAAAGATGAGAGAAAACAGAGATTGGAAAAGGATTGTTGAAGAAAATTTTCCAGAAAATACAGAGGCGGCGGCTGAGAATGGATGAAGGAGGTGAGTGATATGCTCCGGATTGAAAAACTGTATAAAAAGTACAATAAAAGGGAAAATGCCCTCGACGGCCTGGACATGGAGGTGGCGAAAGGCGAACTGTATGGATTTGTGGGACCAAACGGGGCAGGGAAAACCACAACACTCCGGATCATCACGGGCCTTCTGAAGCCGGATGCAGGGCAAGTTTGGCTGGATGGTCAGAAAGTCGGTCAGGATATGAAGGTTCGGAAAAGAATGATCGGTTTTGTGCCGGATTTTTTCGGTCTGTATGAGAATCTGACCGTGATGGAGTATCTGGAATTTTTTGCCGCTTCCTATGGAATCTATCAGAAAGCGGGGACGGTACGAAGTCATGAGGTACTGGAACTGGTAAATCTTCAGGGGACGGAGGAGTGCTTTGTGGATGAGCTGTCCCGGGGTATGCAGCAGAGGCTTTGTCTGGCACGGGCGCTTTTGAACCGTCCCTGTCTCCTGGTCCTGGATGAACCAAATTCCGGATTGGACCCGCGAACCCGAAAGGAATTTCAGTTTTTGCTGCAGAATCTTCAGAAAGAAGGGTATACGATCCTGATCAGTTCGCATATCCTCTCAGAGCTTTCAGACATGTGTACCAGTATCGGGATCATTAATCAGGGTAAAATGGTGCTGCAAGGAAAAATCGATCATATCATGCTGTCCATTGACAGTTCCAACCCTCTGAGGATCACGGTTCTGAATAAGGTGGAACAGGCGGTACGCCTGATTCGCAGCAATCCGCAAGTGGAAAGGATTTCTGTGGATGAAAATAAGATTGCCGTGTGGTTTTCCGGGAGCAGGGAAGAAGAGGCAAGGCTGCTGAGCCAGCTGGTGGAGGCACAAATTCAGGTTGTGGCGTTCGCGCGGGAACAGAACAGTTTGGAATCCCTGTTTTTCCACCTGACTGACAATGCGAAAGGAGGCGGTGGCGTATGAATCGGAACCCGGTCTTTGAAAAAGAGATCAAGAGAAATACCAGATCCATCCGGATTTCATGGATTGTTTTTGGGTGTAATCTACTTCTTGGAGGGATTGCGCTGATCTGCTTTTTCGGTGAAAGCAGTGTCCTTGGTTACATGACGCCGACCAGCTACACCATTCCCATGCGTTGTTATATGTTGATGGCTTATCTGCTGTTTTTCCTCCTGCTGATGGCGGTGCCAGTGATCGCCGGTGCGTCGATCTCTCTGGAAAGGGAGAAACGCACGCTGGATCTTCTGCTGACGACGCATCTGAACCCGTGGCGGATTATTACCGGGAAACTGGAGGCATCGTTGAGTATTATTTTTGTGATTGCTTTTTCGGCACTGCCAGCTCTGTCGCTGATTATGGTATTCGGCGGTGTGGGACTGGCGGATCTGCTGATCCTGGTGCTGATCCTCCTGGTTTCTGGAGTTTTTATCGGGAGTATCGGGATCTGCTGTTCCGTTTTTTTTCGAAAGACAACGGTAGCCACGCTTATGTCCTATGTGATTGTCCTGCTTTTTGTTGTCGGTACAATCGGGGTGGTAGGGCTGGATTATTATCTGCAGGTTCTGCGGGGTCAGGGAACAGGGCTGATCGAAAATCCGGATGTGGGAGCCGCCATCTACCTGTTTCTGATGAATCCGTTCCTGACATTTTTTGGACTTTTGAGCCAGCAGATCGGGAGCGGCAGGGAGCTGATCCTTCTCTGTAATCTGTTTGGCGATTATGAGGGAGACTGGCTGGTACAGAATATGATCCCGGTGAGTGTGGCGGTGCAGCTTCTACTGTCTGTGCTTTTCCTGGTTTTGGCGGGGAAGAAGCTGAATCCCATGAAAAAGTAAAAAGCGGAAGAAAGGAGAAAACTATGAGAAAGACGATTCTGGATTTTTCCGGAATCTACCGGGAACAGCCGTCCATGAAGGAATGGGCGGAGGATTATCTGGACGGTACCGGGTTGAGGGGGACAGACTGTTACTGTGATCCTGAGACGGAAAAAGAACTTGTCAGGCAGCTGGAAAAAATGCCTGCCGGCGGTATTCATCTGATGGATTCGGGAAATTATCATTATGTGAGCAAACTGTTCCTGGAAACCTGTGCCGGGGAAGTCTCCCTGATGGTGCTGGATCATCATACGGATATGCAGCCTCCGGCGCTTCTGCCGGTACTGTCCTGCGGTTCCTGGCTGCTGGATACACTGCGGGAGAATCCCCGGGTGCGGCAGGTGTTTTTGATCGGTCCGCCGCAGGAAGCGCTGGACCAGATTCCGGTGGAGTGTCGGGAGCGTCTGCTGACGATCTCCCAGGAAGAACTGGGGGACGGAAGCTGGAGGGAGATCCTTGGGACATTCCGCACGGACTGGCCGGTCTACGTCTCAGTGGACAAGGATGTGTTGGCGCCGGAAGTCTGCCGGACGAACTGGGATCAGGGGACGATGAGGCTGGAAGAAATGATGGAGATTCTCCGATGGTTCGCTGGCGGGCAGCAGATTGCAGGCGTGGATATCTGCGGGGAACCGGATCACCGTGAAGCGCTTCCGGAAGAACTCAGGCAGAGCAGCAGAGTCACCAGATGCCTGGCAGATTTTTTTGACGGTCTTGACAAAAGGGAGAAAGAAGGGTAAGATGACAATATACCCGGACGGGGTATCAAAGACAGGAGGAAAAGAATGAGTCAGTGCTGTAATTGCTGCGGAGACTGTGAAAGAAAAAAAGTCCGCAATGAAAAAGAATACAAGGATCTGATCCATCGGCTGAAAAGGATCGAGGGCCAGGTGCGCGGTGTACAGGAAATGGTGGAGCAGGAACGGTACTGTGTGGATATTCTGACCCAGGTGTCGGCGATACAGTCCGCCCTGAACAGTTTCAACAAAGTGCTCCTTTCCAACCACATCAAGACGTGTGTGGTGGAGGATATCCGCGAGGGAAACGAAGAAGCGGTGGACGAACTTTGCAAAACCATCCAGAAGCTGATGAAATAACGGAAGTGTTTCCGGGCAATGGATCAGGAGAAAACCAAAATGACAGGAGGAAAGAAAAATGGCAACAGTATTAAAAACAGATATGCACTGTGAAAAATGTGTGGAGAGAATTACGAAGGCGATGGCAAAGGCAGAGTTGGATACCACCGTCAATCTGGAGGATAAAACCGTAACGGTAAACGGATGCCAGAACTGTGTCGCAAAGGCAAAAGAGATTCTGGACGACCTGGGATTCGAGGTAACAGAAGCATGAGAGCGTACGAGAGACTGATCGAATATGTAAAAGTACCGACACCCAGCGCAGAAGAAAGCACCACACATCCCACCAGTCAGTGCCAGTTTGATCTGGCGAACAAGCTGGTGGAGGAATTGAAAACGCTTGGCGCCGTGGATGTGCGTGTGGACGAACACTGCTATGTATACGGAAAGATTCCTGCCAGCGCAGGATACGAAGGAAAGACAAAACTGGGCTTTATCTCCCATATGGATACCGTTTCCGACTTTGCGGACCATGCGGTGCGTCCGCTGGTTCACCCGGATTATGACGGAGAGGATCTGAAACTGGGTGAGAGCGGAAGAGTGCTGGAGAAATCCGTGTTCCCGCATCTTAGTGAACTGAAAGGACGCACATTGATCACCAGCGATGGAACCACGATCCTGGGCGCCGATGACAAAGCGGGAATCGCTGAAATTATGACCATGGTTGAGGAGCTGAAAAAGAGAGATATTCCTCATGGACAGATTTCCATCGGCTTTACGCCGGACGAGGAAGTGGGACAGGGTGCGGACCTGTTTGATGTTCCGGGCTTCGGCGCGGAATTTGCTTACACTGTGGACGGCGGCAGGGAAGGCGAGATCGAATATGAGAATTTCAATGCTTCCGGCGCAAAAATAAAGATTACCGGATTCAACGTCCATCCGGGAAGCTCCAAAGACACGATGATCAATGCCGCGGAGGTGGCGTGTGAGATCCAGAGCCTGCTTCCAGAGAAGGAGAATCCAAGATATACGGAAGGATATGAAGGATTTTATCATCTGACCGGAATGAAGGGCGATGTGGCATGCGCGGAGATGGAGTACATCATCCGTGACCATGACGCGGAAAAATTTGCAGCCAAGGAAGCCTACCTCAGGGAAGTGGCTGAAAAAATGAATCAGAAATACGGAAAAGGTACGGTGGAACTTGAGATCCACGAGCAGTACCGCAATATGGCGGAAAAGATCCAGCCGTGCTTCCATCTGATCGAGAACGCGCAGGAGGCCGCAAGAAGAGCCGGCATCCAGCCGCAGGTACTTCCTGTCCGGGGAGGAACCGACGGAGCGCGCCTCAGTTATATGGGCCTGCCATGCCCGAACCTGGGAACCGGCGGATATGCCTGCCACGGTCCCTATGAGCATGTCACTGCCGAGGGAATGGATCAGACCGTAGAATTGCTGCTGGAGCTGGTAAAGATCTACAGCGAGTAAACAGAGCGGAAAACTGCGGAACAAGAAACAAAAAGAGTACGAAAGAAAAATGTCCGGAAACAGGAACGAATGCATCTCTGTTTCCGGACATTTTTTATTTCCGTGCTGTATAGCTGTGTTCACAACCGTAAAGGTGTTCTGTATATAAAAAAGCTGCCAGAACTCTTTCTGACAGCCTTGGACAGTTCGTAGGGGAATCGAACCCCTGTTTCCGCCGTGAGAGGGCGGCGTCTTAACCGCTTGACCAACGAACCTTACAAAAGGTACTATACACCATCTTCCGGGAAAATGCAAGCACTTTTTTAAAATTTTTTCAAATTACTGAAAAAACAGAAAAAAGAGAAAATGAAACGGGAATTGAATTTTTGCGTTTCAAATGATATAATCTCAGTCTGTGTGCCGCGGCAGAGCCCACAGATATCCTGGATAGTAACGGTTCAGCCAATTGAACGGTTACTCTGGATACAAACAGATGTTCGAAAAGGCTTGCAGGCATTTTTTGTATGTGTTATAGTGTAAGACAGTGATAAAATACGAAAGCAAAGGGGAAAATCATGTATCAGGGAGCGATTTTTGATCTTGACGGAACGATTCTGGATTCTATGCATGTATGGAGAGAGATTGATGCGGAGTTTCTGGGACGGCGCGGACTTGCGGTGCCGGAAGATTATCTGGAAGCCATCACGCCGCTTGGATTTGACAAGGCGGCGGAATATACGATCCGGAGATTTTCTCTTCCGGAGAGCCGGGAAGAAATTATCCGCGAGTGGTACCAGATGGCGCAGGAGGCCTATCAGAACCGGGTGGAACTGAAAGAGGGAGCCGGAGAATGGCTGAAGTATCTGAAAGAGAAAGGAATCCCCCTGGCGGTGGCGACGGCATCGGATGAGGCACTGTTTGTTCCGGCGTTGAAGCGCACCGGGATTTACGGGTATTTTGATGCTTTTGTGACCGTGAAAGAGGTGGTAAGAGGAAAAGGCTTTCCTGATATTTATGAGAAAGCGGCGGCAAGGATCGGACGCCAGCCAGGACAGTGCGTGGTGTTTGAGGATATCCTGAAAGGGATTGAAGGCGCCAGAATGGGAGGCTTCTGTGCGGTGGCGGTTTACGATGAGAACAGCGCGGACGATGAAGCACGCATCCGTGCCGCGGCAGATTATTATATTTATGAGTATAAACAGCTTCTGAATGGAAATCCACAGTTGTTTAAAGAAAAGTAGAGGAAAGATAGAAGGAGTAGACAATGGGAAAAAATCAGACATATGACGCCAGCAGTATTTCTGTGCTGGAAGGCCTGGAGGCAGTCCGCAAGCGTCCGGGTATGTATATAGGAAGCACATCGCGCAAAGGACTGAATCACCTGATCTACGAGATCGTGGACAATGCGGTGGACGAGCATCTTGCGGGATACTGCGATACCATCGATGTATTTCTGGAAAAGGACGGATCCTGTACCGTTTCTGACAATGGGCGTGGAATTCCGGTGGGAATGCATGAGAAAGGTGTGCCGGCAGAACGGCTGGTATTTACAACGCTCCATGCCGGAGGAAAGTTTGACAATTCCGCCTACAAGACCAGCGGCGGTCTCCATGGTGTCGGTTCCTCGGTGGTCAATGCGCTGTCAGAGTATATGGATGTGGAGATCAGCGTCGGAGGAATGATCCATCATGATCATTTTGAGCGGGGCGTTCCCACCGTTGAGCTGGTGGACGGGCTGCTTCCGACCATCGGCAAGACCAGAAGTACGGGAAGCAAGATCAATTTCCTTCCGGACAGTGAGATCTTTGAGCGGACAGATTTTTCCGCCGCGGAGGTCAAAAGCCGCCTCCATGAAACGGCGTATCTGAATCCCAATCTGACCATCCGGTTCGAGGACCGAAGAGGCGCGGAGACCGAGCAGATCACCTACCATGAGCCGGAAGGCATCGTGGGATTTGTCCGCGATATCAACCGGAAAAAAGAGACGATCCATGAGCCGGTATATTTTCAGGGAGAAGCCGAGGGGATCACGGTGGAATGCGCGTTCCAGTATGTCAACGAGTTCCAGGAGAATGTGCTGGGCTTCTGCAATAATATCTACAACGCAGAGGGCGGTACGCATCTGACCGGTTTCAAAACGACCTTCACCCAGGTGATGAACAGCTATGCCCGGGAACTGGGAATCCTGAAAGAAAAGGACAGCAATTTTACCGGAGCGGATATCCGGAACGGAATGACGGCGGTAATCTCCATCAAGCACCCGGATCCGAGATTTGAAGGCCAGACCAAGACGAAGCTGGATAATCCGGATGCATCGAGAGCGACGGGAAAGGTTACCGGTGAGGAAGTACCGAGATATTTCGACCGGAACCTGGAAGTGCTCAAAAATGTCCTGGCATGTGCGGAACGCTCCGCCAAGATCCGGAAGACCGAGGAAAAGGCAAAGACCAACATGCTGACCAAACAGAAATATTCCTTCGATTCCAACGGAAAGCTTGCCAATTGTGAGAGCAGGGATCCGTCCCGCTGTGAGATCTTTATCGTGGAGGGAGATTCCGCCGGCGGTTCCGCAAAAACAGCCCGGGACAGAAATTTCCAGGCGATCCTGCCGATCCGCGGAAAGATCCTGAACGTGGAAAAAGCCAGCATCGACAAAGTGCTTGCCAACGCGGAGATCAAGTCCATGATCAATGCCTTCGGCTGCGGATTTTCCGAAGGGTATGGAAACGACTTTGACATCGCAAAACTCCGCTACGATAAGATCATCATCATGGCGGACGCGGATGTGGACGGCGCGCATATTTCCACGCTGCTCCTGACGCTGTTTTACCGGTTTATGCCGGAATTGATTTACGAAGGACATGTATATATCGCGATGCCGCCGCTGTACAAGGCGATTCCGTCCAGGGGACAGGAAGAATATCTGTACGACGACAAGGCGCTTGCACGGTACCGCAAAACCCATAAAGGCAATTTTATCCTCCAGCGGTACAAGGGTCTTGGAGAGATGGACCCGGATCAGCTGTGGGAGACGACATTGAATCCGGAGACCCGCAGGATGAAGCTGGTGGAGATTGAGGATGCCCGGATGGCTTCCGAGGTGACCGAGATCCTGATGGGAACCGAAGTACCGCCGAGAAAGGCGTTTATCTACGAGCACGCGGAAGACGCGGAGCTGGATATCTGAGAAAGGGAATGACAAAGCATGGAAGAACAGATTATACGAACCGAATACTCCGAGCTGATGCAGAAGTCCTACATTGACTATGCAATGAGCGTGATCATCGCCCGGGCGCTTCCGGATGTCCGGGACGGACTGAAGCCGGTGCAGCGACGGACGCTTTACGATATGTATGAACTGGGGATCCAGTATGACCGGCCGTACCGGAAATGCGCCCGTATCGTGGGCGACACCATGGGTAAATATCATCCCCACGGGGACAGTTCCATCTATGAAGCGCTGGTTGTGATGGCGCAGGAGTTTAAAAAAGGCCTTCCGCTGGTGGACGGTCATGGAAATTTCGGCTCCATCGAGGGAGATGGAGCTGCGGCGATGCGATATACGGAAGCGCGCCTTCAGAAGATGACCCAGGAGGTTTATCTGCGGGATCTGGACAAAAATGTGGTGGATTTCATCCCGAACTTTGACGGCACCGAGAAAGAGCCGGAGGTACTCCCTGTCCGTGTGCCGAACCTTCTGGTCAATGGAGCGGACGGCATTGCGGTCGGTATGGCGACCAGTATTCCGCCCCACAATCTTGGCGAGGTGGTGGACGCGGTCCGCGCTTATCTGGAAAACAACGAGATCACCGTGGCGGAACTGATGCAGTATATTCAGGGCCCGGATTTCCCCACTGGAGGAATTGTGGTCAACAAAGACGAGCTGCTGAAGATCTATGAGACGGGAACCGGAAAGATCCGGATTCGCGGAAAAGTGGAAGTGGAAAAAGGCAAGGGCGGCAGACAGTATCTTGTCATCACCGAGATCCCGTACCCGATGATCGGCGCGAACATCGGAAAATTCCTCAATGACGTGGCGGCGCTGGTGGAGAGCAAAAAGGCGCCGGATATCACCGATATCTCCAATCAGTCTTCCAAGGAAGGCATCCGGATCGTCCTGGAACTGAAAAAGGGAGCGGACGCGGAATATCTGACCAATATGCTGTACAAGAAGACCCGGTTGGAAGACACCTTCAGTGTCAATATGCTTGCGGTTGCGGATCGGAAGCCGGAGACGCTGAACCTGAAGCAGGTGATCGAGCACCATGTGGATTTCCAGTTTGAGGTGACCCGGAAGAAGTATCAGACGCTGCTGAACAAGGAGACGGAGCGCAGGGAGGTACAGGAAGGCCTGATCAAAGCCTGTGATGTGATCGACCTGATCATCGAAATTCTCCGGGGAAGCAAGACTCAGAAGCAGGTGCGCGTCTGCCTGACCGATGGCGTGACGGAGGGCATCCGGTTCAAAACGAAAGAAAGCCAGAAGCAGGCTGCCCAGCTGCGCTTTACCGAGCGCCAGACAACGGCGATCCTGGAGATGCGTCTCCAGAAACTCATCGGACTGGAGATCGAGGCGCTGAAGAAAGAACATGAGGAAACGCTTCGAAAGATCGACCGGTATGAAGATATTCTGAACAACTATTCCTCCATGACCGCGGTGATCCTGGAAGATCTGGAGCAGATCAAAAAGGAATACGCAAAGCCCCGCAGGACGGCGGTGGAAAACGCGAAGGAGATTGTTTTTGAGGAAGCAAAGGTTGAGGAGATGGACGTTGTTTTCCTGATGGACCGTTTTGGCTATGCGAAAACCATCGACACTACGGCTTTCGAGCGAAACAAAGAGAGCGCCCTGGCGGAAAACCGGTATGTGTTCCGCTGCAGGAACACGGACAAGATCTGTGTGTTTACCGATAAGGGACAGATGCATACGATCAAGGTCATGGATCTGCCTTACGGAAGATTCCGGGACAAGGGCACACCCATCGATAACTTTGGAAATTACAGCAGCGCCGCAGAGCAGATGATCTATGTGGACGCCCTTGAAAATATAAAGAACCATAAGCTTCTGTTCGTCTCCAGGGCAGGTATGGTAAAACAGGTGGACGGCGCAGAATTTGATGTGGTGAAGCGGACGATCGCTGCCACAAAACTTTCCGATGAGACAGACAGTCTCGTGTTCGCCGGGGTGTGTGATGAGAACGAGTATGTGGTTCTCCAGTCCGGGGATGGATATTTCCTGAAGTTCCTGGTGCAGGAAGTGCCGGAAAAGAAAAAGGCAGCCATCGGCGTCCGGGGAATCCGGCTGGGAGCGGGAGATTTTGTGGAACATGCGTATCTGCTGGCAAACGGTATGGATTACCGAATCGTCTACAAAGAGAAAGAAATCTCCCTGGCGGACCGCATTAAGCTGGCGAAGAGAGACGGAAAAGGCACGAAAATCAGGGTATAAAATTTGTATGATTCTTTGTGAAAGATAGATAGAAATGCGGATAATTTCCTGTCGATATTTCATGAAAACATCATATTATGCTAAAATATACCAAAATTGTTCTAACATTTTTGAACAGATTGTGGTATGATGAGTATATAAATTTATGATACAGAGGAAAGGTAGGATATCATGGAAAAAATTATTATTTCCGGTTTTGCTGATGAGATCAGCCCTGAGTTGGACAAGCAGCTGCAGGTTGTGCGTGAACTTGGAATGGATCATATTTCTCTTCGCTCTGCAGATGGAAAGGGAATCGCTGAATACACAGCAGAAGAGTTTGCTGAGAAGCTGCTTCCGCGCCTGGATGAGGCTCAGGTCAAGATCTCTTCTATGGGATCTCCGATCGGAAAGATCCAGATCGACAGCGAGGAAGATTTTGAAAAGCAGAAAGCACAGCTGGAAGAAATCTGTAAGATGTGCAACATGAGCGGATGCCGTTATATCCGTATGTTCAGCTTCTATATTCCGAAGGACAAGAATCCGGACGATTATAAGGACGAAGTGATCGCGAAGCTGAAAGAGTTTGTGAAGATTGCGGAGAAGTACAACGTGGTTCTTCTTCACGAGAATGAAAAAGACATCTACGGCGATATTGCACGCCGCTGCAAAGTGATTTTCGACGAGATTCCAAGCCCGTATTTGAAAGCGGCTTTTGACTTCGCTAACTTTGTACAGTGCAAAGAAGATACCAAAGAGTGTTGGGAGATGCTCAAGAAACATGTGGTATATATCCACATCAAAGACGCCGTATATACGGATAATGAAAATGTATTATGCGGAACCGGAGACGGAAAGATCGAAGAACTGTTGAAACAGGCGATCTGCGACGAGGGTTATGAAGGATTCCTGACGCTGGAGCCGCATCTGGTACTGTTTGACACGCTGGCTTCTCTGGAAACAGAAGCAGCAGAGAATGTTATTAAAGAAAACAAGGCAAAAGATGGTGCAGAGGGATATTCCATGCAGTATCACGCGCTTCTGGATATTCTGAATCGTATCGGCCTTGCATAAAAAAATTTATGCTGTAAAGACAGCGGAATGGAGGATAATTCAAATGGAGAAAAAAATTCGTTTTGGTCTGATCGGAATTGGTGCTCAGGGTGGAGCATACGCAGGTTTTTTGACCGGGAAAGCAGGAATGCCGGGAATGCCGGTAGCTCCGTGCCCGCCGCACTGTGAACTGGGTGCACTTTGCGATATCGATCCGGAAAAGGAAAAAATGTGCAAGGAGAAATATCCGGAGTATCCGTTCTTCACAGACTGGAAAGAAATGGTTGCATCCGGTACAGTAGATGCAGTTATCACAACAGTTCCGCATTATCTGCATACAGAGATCGCTATCTACTGCCTGGAGCACGGCATGAACGTACTGGTTGAGAAACCGGCAGGCGTTTACGCAAAAGCTGTTCGTGAAATGAACGAGTGTGCAGCAAAACATCCGGATGTAGCATTCGGTATCATGTTCAATCAGAGAACAAACAAACTGTATCAGAAAGTAAAAGAGATCGTTGAATCCGGTGAGCTGGGTGGAATCCGTCGTTCCAACTGGATCATCAATACCTGGTGGCGTCCGGACAGCTACTACAAACAGAGCGCATGGAGAGCTACCTGGGGCGGCGAAGGCGGCGGTGTCCTGGTAAATCAGGCTCCTCATCAGTTAGACCTGTGGCAGTGGATCTGCGGTATCCCGAGCACTGTATACAGCAACTGCATCTGCGGTGCATACAGAGATAAAGAGAGAGTAAACGTAGAGAACGACGTTACCGTTATTACAGAGTATCCGAACGGCGCAACAGGAAGCTTTATTACCTGTACACATGACGCTGTCGGAACCGACCGTTTCGAGATCGACCTGGACAAAGGAAAAATCGTAGTAGACGGAAGCAAGAAAGCAACTGTTTACAGATTCAAACAGTCCGAGGCTGAGATGAACGCAACCATGTCCATGATGGATGTTGCGAAACTGACTTCCGGAAACGCAGCAGGCGCTGATGGACTCTACACAGTAGAAGAGTTCGAGAACACAGATGGATGGGGATATCAGCATACAACTGTAATGGAGAACTTTGCACTGCATATCCTGACAGGAAGCCCGCTTCTGGCTCCGGGTTCTGACGGAATCAACGGCGTAAACCTGGCAAATGCAATTCAGCTGTCCAGCTGGCTTGGCAAGAAAGTAGAGAACCCGGTTGACGAGGATCTGTATCTGGCAGAGCTGAACAAGAAAATTGAAGAAGAAGGACAGTTCCCGACCAGATCATAAAATCTGATTTGAGAGTGTGCAGACACGAGGTGGGTTATGAAAAAAGCAGCAGTGATAGGTCTTGGTGACATCGCCCCGATTCATATTGGAGCGATCGCGGCGAACGATGAAATTGAGCTCTGTGCAGTGTGTGATATCAATCCCGCTGCCAAAGAGCGCGCGCCGCAGGGAATTCCGTTTTATACGGATTATAAAGAAATGATTCAGAAAGAAAAACCGGACTGTGTACATATTTGTCTTCCGCATTATCTCCATTATCCGGTCGCGAAAGAGGCCGCGGAGATGGGAGTCAATGTATTCTGTGAAAAACCGGTGGCTCTGAATCAGGCACAGGCTGCGGAGTATGTGCAGCTTGAAAAGGACCATCCGGAACTTCAGATCGGTATCTGTCTCCAGAACCGTCTGAATGAGACAACCGAAAAGCTGAAAGAGCTGATCGAAAATGAAACGTATGGAAAGGTAACGGGAATCCGGGGCATGGTGCCCTGGGCCCGTCCCAAAGAATATTACGATGTGAAGCCGTGGAGAGGTAAATGGAAAACAGCGGGCGGCGGATGTATGATCAACCAGTCCGTACATACGCTGGATCTTCTGTATTATCTTGCCGGACCGATCAAACGTCTGAAAGCATCTGTCAGTCAGGTGCTGGATTACGGCATTGAGGTCGAGGATACGGTAACTGCTTCTCTGGAATTTGAAAACGGCGCACATGGTCTTTTCTATGCCACCAATGCAAACTTTAAAAATGAGTCTGTTCAGTTGGCAGTAGATATGGAGAGAGCGTCTTTCCGTATGCGTGATAATATCCTGTATCAGGTGGCAGAGGACGGTACGGAAACCGTGATCGTGGAAGACCGCAGGATGCCTGGCTCTAAGTTCTATTACGGTGCCAGTCATGAAAAACTGATCCGTAAATTCTACAATAGCCTGGAAACCGGAAGCGGCGATTATATCCATGTAGCCGATGCGGAGATGAGTATTCGTCTGATCGATGCAATTCAGAATTCCGGTCGTTTCGGAACCTGGATCGAGGTATAAGAGATCTATAAAGGAAGAAGGTATTTGCGATGAAAAGAGGATTAATCGGTATTCAGATGAGTACCATTAAGAAAAAAATTGATGAACTGGGTGCTTATGAGACCCTGAAAAAATGTGCAGAGCTGGGATACCACTGTGTGGAGGTTTCTCAGGTAAATATGACTCCTGAAAATGTTGCAGGAATGAAAAAAGCATGCGATGAATTCGGCATCAAGATCGCGGCTTGTACTGCATCTCTGGAGCCGATGATTCCGGGAATGCCGGGAGAGACTCTTGCCACTGATTTTGACAAGATCGTAGCAGACTGCAAAACTCTGAACTGTGATATGCTGCGTATCGGTATGCTGCCGATGACCTGCATGGGAAGCAGAGAAAAGGCTCTGGAATTCGTAAAACGTGCGGATGAGATGGCAGAAAGACTGAAAGCGGAAGGCATCGATCTGTATTATCACAATCATCACGTAGAGTTCGTAAAATATGACGGCGAGTATCTGCTGGACATCATTAAGAACAATACGAAACATATGGGATTTGAGCTGGATATCCATTGGATCCACAGAGGCGGCGAGAATCCGGTTGAGTTCATCAAGAAATATGATGGAAGAATTCGTCTGCTGCATCTGAAAGATTACCGCATTGGTGAAGTAAAGATGCCGGAAGGCGGATTTGATGCAAAAACATTTATGAATGCGTTCAATAACATTATTGAATTTGCTGAGGTTGGTGAAGGAAGCCTTCCGGTGAAGGAGTGCATCGAAGCAGGTTTGGCTGGCGGCAGCGAGTACTTCCTGATTGAGCAGGATGACACCTACGGAAGAGATCCGTTCGAGAGTCTGAAGATCAGCCGTGACAACCTGATCAAACTGGGATTTGCTGACTGGTTTGAACTGGAGAAATAAAAACATTTCAGAAAGTCTTTCTGGAATCTGTCGGAATATAGGATAACAGAGTGCATCATGCCGTGCAAACGGTATAGAGCAGGCCGCACATCTGACAAAGGAATCTTGTCAGGTGTGCGGCTTTTCCTTTGCATGTTTTTTGATCGTTTTTCTTTCATGTTTTTCATATTGCGGTCTTTTTATTTTTACCCTTTACAATTGTTTCTTCCTGTGCTATGATAGGACTGTAAATAAGATACCCCATAGGGGTATATAAGATAAAGACGAATGGATCCTGAAGAGGGGATTGGGGCCGGTTGAAGATAGACACAGCCCGGCAGAGTCAGAAAGGAGCAGTTATGAAACAGAAATTTGATGTGACAGGAATGACCTGTTCTGCCTGTTCGTCCCGGGTGGAGAAATGTGTCCGCCGGCTGGACGGTGTGAAGGATGTCAGTGTAAATCTGTTGACAAACAGCATGCAGGTGGAATACGAGGAACAGGCGCTTTCCGATGAGAAGATTATTGATGCAGTCGTTCATGCCGGATACGGAGCCAGCGTAAAAGCAGACGGCACGCAGACGGTTCCGGGTGCGGTTTCCGGTGCGGCACAGACGGCGAAAACCAATCCGGTGGAAGAGCAGATGAAAAATATGAAACAGAGGCTGGTTCTCTCTTTTATTTTCCTGATTCCGTTGATGTATGTGTCCATGGGGCATATGGTCGGTCTGCCGCTGCCGGGTTTTCTGGAGGGAACGGAAAATGCTGTCGGTTTTGCATTTACACAGTTTCTCCTCTGCCTTCCGGTGGCATTTATTAACAAAGCGTATTATACGAAAGGGTTTTCTACTCTGTTTCACGGAGCGCCAAATATGGATACACTGATCGCGGTAGGATCTTCCGCGTCCCTGATCTACGGAATATTCGCGATCTACCGGATCGGATACGGGCTGGGGGTACAGGATTTTGCACTGGTACATCAGTATCAGCACGATCTGTATTTTGAATCGGCGGTTATGATCCTTGCGCTGATCAACGTCGGAAAATATCTGGAAGCCCGTTCCAAGGGCAAGACCAGTGAGGCGATCACGAAACTGATGGATCTTGCGCCGAAGACCGCAGTGGTTGAGCGGGAAGGAAGAGAGATCCAGATCCCGGTAGAACAGGTGGCAGTGGGAGATGTTGTTATTGTGAAGCCGGGAGAGAGCATCCCGGTGGATGGCGTGATCCTGGAAGGAAGCACCAGTGTGGATGAAGCGGCGATCACCGGAGAGAGCATCCCGGTGGAAAAGCAGCCGGGCGATTCCGTGATCGCGGCGACGATCAATAAGGCGGGATACGTAAAGGCAAAAGCTTCCAGAGTGGGAAATGATACGACCTTTTCACAGATCATCCGTTTGGTGGAAGATGCCAGCGCAAGCAAGGCTCCGATCGCCAAGATTGCCGACAAGATTGCAGGAATTTTCGTTCCGGTTGTTATGACGATCGCGCTGATCACAGCAATCGCGTGGCTGGTTGCGGGCGCGGAGTTTGAATTTGCCCTTTCCTGCGCGATCAGCGTTCTGGTCATCTCCTGTCCGTGTGCGCTGGGACTTGCTACGCCGGTGGCGATCATGGTTGGTACCGGAAAAGGAGCGGAGAACGGTATTCTGATCAAATCCGGCGAAGCGCTGGAGGTAACCCATAATATTCAAAGCGTCGTCCTGGACAAAACAGGTACGATCACACAGGGAAAACCGGTGGTGACAGATCTGATCCCCACGAGTTCTGTGACAGAAAGTGAGCTGCTGGAAATTGCGGCGGCGATGGAGGCGAAAAGCGAGCATCCTCTGGCGGAAGCTATCATGGAGAAGGCGAAAGAAGAGCAGATCCGCCTGCTGGAAACCGAGGAATTTCAGGCAATCCCGGGCAAGGGAATCCAGGCAAAAATCGGCGGCAGATGGTATTATGCCGGAAATGTCCGCCTGATGGAAGACAAGGGTATGGACTGCCGGGAATCCCAGAAACAGATGGATCAGCTGGCAGAGGAAGGAAAAACCCCGCTGCTGTTTGCGGATGAAAAAGGAGTCATCGGAATCATTGGCGCGGCGGATATTGTGAAACCGACCAGCGCCCAGGCAATCCGGGAGCTGAAGAAGCTGGGCGTCGAGGTCATTATGCTGACCGGAGACAATAAACGAACAGCGGCAGCCATCCAGAGACAGCTTGGGATCGATACAGTCATTGCCGAGGTGCTTCCCCAGGATAAAGAGCGGGAAGTGGCAAGACTTCAGAGTGAAGGAAGAAAGGTTGCGATGGTCGGAGACGGCATGAACGATGCGCCTGCACTGGCAAGGGCCGATGTGGGAATCGCCATCGGAGCGGGAACAGACGTGGCGATTGAGAGCGCGGACGTGGTGCTGATGAAAAATGACCTGTTGGATGTGGTGACAGCGATCAGCCTGAGCAAAGCGGTGATCCGCAACATCAAGGAAAACCTGTTCTGGGCATTCTTCTATAATGCATGTGGAATTCCTCTGGCTGCAGGTGTGTTCTATACGGCATTCGGCTGGAAGCTGAGCCCGATGTTTGGGGCGGCGGCGATGAGCCTGAGCAGCTTTTTCGTGGTAATGAACGCACTGCGCCTGAGATTCTTCCACGTATTGAAAAAACCGGAGGAGGAAGCGAAGATTTTAGAGCGAGCAGATACAGAGAAAGCCGCTGAGCGAAAAGCAGCTTCGGCAGACCAGAAAGTTTCCGATGGGAAACCTGAGGAGAAAGAAGCAGAGGCACCTGAGCAGACATTGGAAGAGGTGTCGGAAGAGATGCCGGAGCAGGCACCGGAACAGACTTCGGAACAGGGTGGACGCCATATGGTCATGAAGGTGGAAGGTATGATGTGCAGCCACTGTCAGGCGGCGGTCACAAAGGCACTGAATAAAATCCCGGGCGTGACAGCCACGGTCAGTCTGGAAGACAAGGAAGCCCAAATTGTGGCGGAGGATGGCGTTGAGCCGGAGCGCATGAAAGAGGCTGTGGAAGATGCCGGATATGAAGTGGTCAGCTTAGAGCGTGTTTGAAAATTCATTCCTGCAATCTGCACGCATGCTCTGGATCGTACTTGAAAGAAAAAATAAAAAACTGGCTGTGTCAAATGTCTTGAAAGAGAGATTTGACACAGCCAAATTTATTCCTGCGGGCAACAAGCCAAGCGGACATGCTTGCATGTTCATTTAGCAACTGCCGCGGGGGTCAAACATTATTTTTCAATGGAATCGCTGTCCATGGGAACCACGATCAGATCTTTTGGATAATGGTTCAGCACTTCGCAGCCATCCTCTGTGATCAGGACAAGATCTTCGATCCGGACGCCGATTCCTTCCTCCTGGAGATAGATGCCAGGCTCAATGGAAAAGACCTGTCCGGGCTGTATGATGCTCTGATTGACGGAAGAGACGTCTCCGGTCTCATGGTCCTCAATTCCGATGGAATGTCCTGTTCTGTGGGTGAAGAATTCCCCGTATCCCTTTTCTGTAATATAACTGCGGCAGGCGTTGTCCACATCACACATTCTGGCGCCTGGCCGGGCGGCATCGATTCCTCTCTGCTGGGCTTCCCGGACAATCTCATAGACTTTTCTGGCTTTTTCAGAAACTTCACCGAGAAAGACGGTTCTCGTCATATCCGAGCAGTAGTTGTTCCGGATACCGCCGATGTCCAGCACAACACTGTCTCCCCGCTTTCCAAGGGTGGAATCCGTGGCGTGGTGAGGATCTGCGCCGGATTTTCCGTAAGCGGTGATCGGAGGAAAAGACACATCTGAATGACCGGAGGCGGCATACAGCTCCCGGACTTTTTGATCCAGTTCTTTTTCTGTAAAACCTTTGCCGGTCAGAGGGATCAGCTGTTCCATAATCTTATCATTGGCAAGGGAGGCTTCCCGCATCAGCTGCTGTTCCTCTGCATCCTTGATCCGCCGCACATCATCGATGATTGTAGAACCGTTGAGGTAGGCGGATGCCCCGTTCAGTTCCTGGAGGCGCAGAAGAAATCGGGCGGGCCAGGTTTTATCAATGCCCAGCGGCTTGTCCTTTTCTGTATACCGGCTGAGGAGTTCCACTGCGTCCTCGGTATCGTTGTACCACACCAGTTCCACGCCCAGATCCTTCTCCTGGGGAAACAGACGGTTGAGGATCAGTTTATGACTGCCGTTGACATTCAGATAAAGCGCCAGCATACGCTCTCCGGGATGAATCCATTTTCCGGTGAGATAAAAAACAGCTGCTGGATCGGAGACGATCATCTGCGGAAGATGCTGTTCCTCCATAGCCGCCAGAATACGTGTTACTTTTGATTCGTTCATAGCAGAACCTCACTTTCTCAAATTGAAAAACTGACGCAGACGATGTGTCTGCGGTGAAAAGAGCCATTGAGAAGAGAAGTTTCTCAATGGCTCGGATTCAGGCGTTCTCTGCAATTACTGGAGTTTTTCTCCGGTCAGCATTTCATAGCCCTGAAGATATTTGTCGATGGTTTTCTGAACGATGTCGTCCGGAAGGGTCCAGTCGTTGTCCGGATTTGCCTTCAGCCAGTCGCGGGCAAACTGTTTGTCGAAGGATGGCTGGCCATGGCCCGGCTCATATCCTTCTGCCGGCCAGAAACGGGAGCTGTCCGGTGTGAGCATCTCGTCACCCAGTACGATGTTTCCGTTTTCGTCCAGACCAAACTCAAACTTGGTATCCGCGATGATGATGCCGCGGCTCAGGGCGTAGTCTGCACATTTTTTGTAAAGAGCGATGGTGTAGTCGCGGAGCTTTGATGCGTATTCTTCTCCTTTGCCCGGGAAGTATTTCTCCAGGTGAGCGATGCTCTGCTCGTAGGAAATATTCTCATCATGATCACCGATCTCTGCCTTGGTGGAAGGAGTGTAGATCGGCTCCGGCAGTTTATCGGACTCTCTCAGGCCTTCCGGCAGTTTGATTCCGCATACGGTGCCGTCTTTCTGGTAGCTTGCCCATCCGCTTCCTGTGATATAACCGCGGACGATACATTCGATCGGAAGCATGTTCAGCTTCTTGCACATCATGCTGTTGCCGTCAAACTGCGGCTGCTGGAAGAACTCCGGCATATCTTTTACGTCTGCGGAGATCATGTGGTTCGGCAGGATGTCCTTCGTCATATCAAACCAGAATTTGGACATCTGGGTCAGAACAGTTCCTTTTTTGGTTACGACGTTTTTTAAGATAACATCGAAGCAGCTGATACGGTCAGTAGCTACCATGATCAGGCTGTCGCCATTGTCGTAGATTTCACGGACTTTACCTTCTTTGATCGGTTTCATTTCATACACCTCGTCATTCGTAGTTTTGGTTGTTCCTATATAAGAATACACATAAGCAGGGGTAAAAAGCAAGACGTTATTTATAAAATTTTCTAATATATAACCATAAGGGGTAAAAAGAGGCACCGAAAGGTATGGTCACTCTTATCAGCCAGAGGGCATTAATGTTTTTGGAACTTCCCTTGGACCGTTGATCTGCACAGAAACAGACTTATGGTCTGATGAAAGCAGGATGTTTACCCTGCTGTTATCAGATGCTGCCCATGCGGCTGTATTCATTTCCAAAAGTTCTTCTTTCGTCAGATCATTGCCGCTGTCCGGTGTTTCCATTTGCTGCGCGGCATATTCACACAACGAGTCGACAACGGACTGGAAACTGTCTTCGGAGGCAACGGTCCATGTATATTCTACCGTGATGAGGTTACTTTTTGTCTCATCTTCAAAGCGGTATATTTTCACGTGTTGAAAATCATCGCATTCTGATGAGTTAAGAATCAAACGATCCGAATCGCTTTCAAGACCCTCCTGATTGATTGCCTGTCGAACCTCATCTTCCGACATTCCCCAGGTCAGATCTTTGATCTGATATCCGTTTTCACGGCTGCCCTCGATTGTCTCGAATACATTTTCTGTCTTAGATACAGACGGGCGGTCTGTACTGCAGCCGTATAAACATAAGAATAATCCTAATATCAAGATACTCAGACGTTTCTTCATTGAAAATCACCCCCATATTATTTATCTTTAAGGTTTGTTTTTTTATTGATGATGGTAAGAATCATGTGTGATTATCCGGAGACTTTTTACTTCATTGGAATCCTCTCCTTTGTTGTGATGTTTTTTATGAATTCATTATATAATAAAAAGATAATCTTAACAATTCATATGAATACACTAAATATAGTTTGCAGTTTTGGAAAATATGCAGAAATTCCATGTATTATCATAAAATTCCTTAAAATATAGCGATTATTTCTCTGGTGTAAGACAGCTCGGCTGCCTTGTACGGCTATTTTATTTATGTTATACTGAATCAAACGATATATTGTCAGAAAGGATGTGAGCATATGGCAATAGCACGAGAAAAGATATATACAACAAAAGATATTTATTCTTTACCGGAGGGACAAAGAGCAGAATTGATTGACGGCACGATGTACATGATGGCTCCGCCGAAAAGAATTCATCAGGAAATTGTAATGGAACTGTCTGCTGTCATTCATGCTTACATTAGAAATAAGCATGGGGAATGTAAGGTTTATCCCGCGCCATTTGCTGTCTTTTTGAATATGGATGATAAAACCTATGTAGAGCCAGATATCAGTGTGATTTGTGACAAGGGAAAACTTACAGATGACGGATGTATGGGAGCGCCGGATTGGGTCATTGAAGTTGTTTCCCCGAGCAGCCGGCGGATGGATTATATCCTGAAACTGTTTCAGTACAGATCGGCAGGAGTGAGAGAATATTGGATTGTGGATCCGGACAAAAACAGAGTTATGGTGTATAACTTTGAAACAGAAACGGGTGGAGAATATACGATGTCGGAGACTGTAACATCTGGTATTTATGATGATTTGGAGATTGATTTTCGTGTAATCCAGGAAAGAAAGTAGAAAGCACAGATAAGGAAGCATCATGCTAGATAAAAGCATGGTGCTTTTTATCAAAAAAGATGAAAAAACTGAGAAAAGAACAAAACCCGGAAACCTAACAGTTCCCGGGCTTAACAGTAAGCCGAAAAAGGGACTTGAACCCTCGACCCCTTCATTACGAGTGAAGTGCTCTACCGACTGAGCTATTTCGGCTTGTGCTTGGCACAATGACTATTATACCTTATTTCTGAAAAAATGCAACAATTTTTTTTGAAAAAGTGAAAAAAATCACATAAGATTTTTCCGAGACGAAAGTAGGAACCCGTAATCGTTCAAATGGCTGAACGGTTTCAGGCGAAAAAACTGTATTTATGACTGACCAAACCTGTACCTATGGAGCCTTGTAAAATCTGTCAATATCTGGCATACTAGAGACATCCGCTTTCCATATCTTACTGTTTCGCTGGTCTGATTTTCTGACATCCGACAGCAAGGTATTTCAAGTGGATGTCACTGGAGTGTGTCTGAAAAGTCAGACAAAATATAAAATAAAGCAGGAGAGTACATTGAACAATCAGATAGAACAACAGAACCTGGAGCTGCTGGAGCAGTATTTCCGGGATGGATGTAAATGGAACTGTCTTCAGAAACTCGGCGTGGAGCTGGAGCATTTCGTGATAGACAGGAAGAATCAAAAGAATGTGTCTTATTATGGTCCGGATGGGATCGAAGAACTTCTGGAAGAGTGGAAGGAGTATTATCCTGGCCATGAACGTGAAAACGGGAGGCTGCTGGGCTTATACAACAATGACTATGCCCTGTCCCTGGAACCGGCTGCTCAGCTGGAAATCAGCATGGCGCCGAAGGAAAGCCTGCGGTGTATTGAGAAAATATACCGGAATTTTTCTGAGGCAGTCCGTCCGTCTCTGGAACGGAGAGGGTATGAACTTGTGACCAGGGGATACCGTCCGTTCGGGCGTGTGGATGAGCTGGATCTGATCCCGAAAAAGCGTTATGAGTATATGGACGCTTATTTTCAGGAGTCCGGAACGACCGGCCGCAATATGATGCGGGGAACGGCTGCCGCTCAGGTATCCATCGATTACTGCTGCGAACAGGACTTTATCAGCAAATATCGGACCGCGTATCTGATCATGCCGGCGCTGAAACTGTTGTCGGATAATACGGCGGTCCTGGAAGAGAAGCCTTATCCGGGTCACCTGGCGCGCACCTGGATCTGGGACCATGTGGACAGCGGACGGTGCGGAATCCTTCCGGGAATCTTTGAAGAAGATTTCGGTTTTCATACCTATGCGGAATATCTCTGGAATCTGGAGCCGATTTTTCTTCCGGAAGACGGCGGTTACCGGTCCACCGGTCACCAGAAGGTACGGGATCTGTGGAGCGACCGGCTGCTGACAAGGCAGGACATGGAACATATCCTGTCGATGACATTTCTGGATGTCCGGGTGAAGCATTATGTGGAGATCCGCGGCGCGGACAGCATGCCGCTGCCTTATGTGCTGGCTTACACGGCTCTGGTCAAAGGGCTGACCTTCGAAAAAGAGGTGCGGGAGGAACTGCTCGCCAGGTATCCGATCCAGGAGGAAGATATCAGAAAAGCGGAGCGTTCTCTTGCGGAACAAGGCTATGAAGGAGAAATCTATGGAGAACCGGTGGCGGCATTTATCGGGCGTCTGCTTCAGATGGCGGAAGACCATCTGGAACCAGAGGAAAGAAAGTATCTGCAGCCGTTGTCTGAACTGGTTCAGAGAAAAGAGAGCTTGAAAGAGCAGGAAAGGCAGGAAGTTTGGAAGTAAACTTCCAAATTTACCATGATGACGCAGCAAGTGCGTCAGGAAAGAGGAAAGAATGAAAATGGATATGAAAGAAATCAGAGAAGCGTATCAGAAGAAAATAGAGGAAAACTATGAGGCAAACAAGGCGTCGGGACTGGCGGTAAAAGATTATCTCGAGCACTCATCGGTGGCATACCATGGAAGATGTGTCCACACGCTGCATATCCCCAAGATCCTGACGGAGGATGTGGCAGGATATTTTGGCGAGATCGTGGACACCACTTACAGGATCTTTGAAAAGATCATCCATGAATATCTGAGAAATCCGGAATACAGAAAATACTTTCCGTTCTCCAAAGAGCTGGAGGAGCTGATCCTGGTTCCGAATCTGTATGATTCCGTTCTGCCGATTGCCCGTTTCGATATTTTTTTCAATGAGGAGGACTGGAGTTTCAAGTTCTGTGAGATCAACAGCGACGGAACCAGCGCGATGAATGAAGATTATGTGCTGAATATGGCGCTGGAAAGAAATATCACCCATCAGGAAATGAAAGAAATTTATTCTTTTCGTCAGTATGAACTGTTTGACAGCTGGGTACAGATGTTTCTCGGTCTGTATGAGACGTACGAAAAGAAAAAGGAACATCCCTATATTGCGATCGTGGATTTCCTGGAGCACTGCTCGATCACAGAGTTTGAGGAATTTCAGAGACGGTTCCAGCGGGCAGGGTATGCATGTGAGATCTGTGAGATTACAGAGATGAAATATGAGAACGGCGTGCTGTACTCACCCACCGGGCATCCGGTGGACCTGATCTACCGCCGCGCGGTGACCACGGACGTGATGGCAAATTACGAGAAAGTCCAGCCGTTTGTGCAGGCGGTGAAGGATCAGGCGGTCTGCGTGATGGGATCTTTCTGTACTCAGATCGTGCACAACAAATGGCTGTTCAAGATCCTGCGGGAGGAACCGACCCTGTCTCTTCTTGATGAGAGGGAACAGAAATTTGTGATGGAGCATATCCCTTACACCAATCTTATGGACAGCCGTTTCTGCAGGGAGGAACATCTGCTGGAAGACAAAGACCGGTGGATCATCAAGCCTCTGGATTCCTACGGTTCCCGCGGGGTATACGCCGGGGTGGATTATACCCAGGAGGAATGGGAGGACATTGTAGAGCAGCATTTTAATCAGGGATATATTTATCAGGAATACCATCATCCGTACCGTACGAAGAACATTTATTTTCCTGAGGAAAACGCAGCGTTTAAGCCGTATACCAATATGTCCGGGCTGTTCGTATACAATGGAAAATTTGCAGGCGTATACTCCCGTCTTTCCGATGGAGGCATTATTTCCTCCCAGTATAACGAGAAAGCAGTTGCGACACTGGTTCTTCAATGAAAAGAGACAACAGAAAAGATCTGCACTTTCTTGTGATAAAACATTAATTCGGAAAAAGAAAATGATTGACAGATGGAGGAAAAGAAAGTATAGTTTAAAACTAAAGATAGAGAAAGAAGAACAATCAGAGAAAGGGGCAGAGACAGCGATGGGTGTTAACAGTGAAAATCTGGAGGAGAAAATCAATGAACTGGCAGAATACAGCAGAAGATCCGGAAAAATTGATTTATCTTTATACACGGAATACGATGTAAAGCGAGGATTGAGGGATTCCAGCGGGCAGGGTGTTCTGACCGGACTGACAGAGATTTCCGATGTGCTGGCGTTTGATGTGGATGAAAACGGGGAGAAATTTCCGGTGGACGGAAGCCTGTATTATCAGGGCTATAACGTGGGAGAACTGATCCAGGGGATCGATTCCAGGAGATTTGGATTTGAGGAAACGATTTATCTGCTGCTGTTCGGCGAACTTCCGACGCAGGCACAGCTGGACGACTTCAAGGAAATCCTCAGCTATTACCGGGACCTGCCGGATACGTTTGTGCGTGACGTTGTGATGAAAGCCACCAGCAGAAACATGATGAATACCCTGCAGAGATGTGTGCTGACCCTGTATTCCTACGATGAGAATCCTGATGATATTTCCATTTCCAATGTACTTCGTCAGTCCCTGAGCCTGATCGCAAAACTTCCGCTGATCGCGGTGTATGGGTATCACGCTTACCGTCATTATCATGAAAATCAGAACCTGTTTATCCGGAATCCGAAGCCGGAGCTGTCCATGGCGGAGAACATTCTGCAGATGCTTCATCCGGATGGAGTTTACACAGAGCTGGAAGCGAAGGTGCTGGATGTGGCGTTGATCCTCCATGCGGATCACGGCGGCGGAAACAACTCTACATTTACCAACCATGTGGTTTCTTCTTCCGGTACAGATACCTATTCCGCCATTGCAGCGTCCCTCAGTTCCCTGAAAGGACCGAGACACGGCGGGGCAAACCTGAAAGTTATTGAAATGTTTGAAAATATCAAGGAGCATGTGCCGGACTGGGAGGACGAGGACGCGCTGCGTGCTTATCTGAAAAGAATCCTGGACAAGGATGCCTTTGACAACAGCGGCCTGATCTATGGAATGGGCCATGCGGTCTATACATTGTCGGATCCAAGGTGTGTGATCCTGAAGCGGTATGCCAAGAGGCTCTCAGAAGAAAAACATGAGGAAAAAGAATTTGCCCTGTACGAGCGGGTGGAGCGGATTGCAGGAGAGTGTATCGCAGGGAAGCGCCGGCTGCTGAAACCGGTCTGCGCAAATGTGGATTTCTACAGCGGCTTTGTCTATACCATGCTGGGACTTCCCAAGGAGCTGTACACACCGATCTTCGCAATTTCCCGTATTGCCGGATGGTCTGCGCACCGGATCGAAGAACTTGCAAACGACGGCAAGATCATCCGTCCCGCATATAAATATGTAGGACATCATAAAGAATACCGGGATGTGGAAGAAAGAGAGGAGTAACAAGGATCGGAAATGTCAAAAAATAAAAAGAAAAAGCTGGGGAAGGAACTGATCGCTGTCGTCTGCGTACTGGCAGTCCTGGCTGGAGGCGTCTGGTATCTCAGAACACAGCAGAACCATTCGGACACACAGAATACGGAGGGAACGTCCGGGGAAAACGCTGCTGCCGGGGCGGAAGAGGGGGTTGCGTCAGGCAGTACATCAGGAACGGCAGAGCGTGCGTCTGTGGAGGATACAGAAGATTCTTCCGCAGTGGAAAATCAGGAGGAACAGGTGTCGGAGACACCTGCGGTGACTGCTGCACCGACGGATACGCCGACACCGGAACCGACCCTGTCGCCGGAGGAAAAACTTGCCGGGGATTACCGGGAGGTCGGCTGGGCGCAGGTGATCGGAGAGCAGATCCTTGTCTGCCAGATGGACGCCATTGAAGTGAGAGATTCAGCCAATCAGATCGTAAAGAATTATACGGACCTTGGACAGTTGAGCCTGGGAGGCGATTCTGTCTATACCAATGGCTATACGGTGTACTATGCGTCCGTTTCGGATACGGGAAGCAGGAGTATCTGGCAGCTGGATCTGGAAACCGGAGAGAAAAAAGAAATGGCTGCGCTGGAAAACAGCAGTGTGTTCGCCGGCGCCAACCGGGAGTACCTCTACTATATTGTTTCCGGGGCAGATGATTTTGAAAATACACTGAAAGCATATCGGATCAGCGATGGAACGGTGCTGGACATTGCCCAGAATGTGGATGAAGTAACCGTATTGTCGGATGCGGTGATAACGATGGGGCTGCGCTTTGACGTATCTCCTGTGGCTCTGAAAGTATGCAGCCCGGATGGAAGCAATCCGGTCACGATCGGCGAGTATGTCAATTCCTACCTTGTGTCAGAGGGCAGGATTTATTACCTGGATTATGGCAGTGAAGCAGGATATATCCCTGTGGATCTGAAATCCTGCAGCCGGAACGGGCAGGAGGTACAGGTGCTTGCGGAAGATCTGAATACGCTGTCCTTTTCCATGGCAGGGGAGAATACGATCTTTTTCGCTTCTGTCAGCGAAGGAGCCGATACGGCGGATTCCGGCTACCTATTCTATAACTGGCAGACCGGTGAGCAGAAAAAAGCTGCTGAAAGCGGAACCTATCTGGGCTTCCTGGGCAGTGACGGGCAGAAAGCTTATCTGGAGCGGGAGGAGCAGGTGGCAGTCTACGATATGGCAGCCGGACAGTTTCAGGAAGGCGCTTTTGCGCTGCCGGAAGGATGCTATCCTGTGGAGGGACTGTTTCTGAACGGGGAATTCTGGGTGGTGCAGAGTTCTTCTGACAACCGGATTGATCTGACGCCTCTTGGAGGTTGATAAAAATTACATAAGCAACATTTAAAAATGCTGCAGAACCATAAAGACAGGATCTGCAGCATTTTTCTGTCGATGATTGTTCAGTGCCTTTTCAGGTATTGCTTTTCCAGAAGATTCACAGCGGCATAGAGCAATGTGGCGATGATGCAGAGTACGATGATGCACATAATGACCATATTCAGCTGGAACACCTGGCTGCCGTAAATGATCAAATAACCAAGTCCGCTTCTGGCGCCGATAAATTCACCGATCACGACGCCTACCAGGCACAGCCCGATATTGACTTTAAACGTACTGAGCAGGAAAGGCACGGAAGACGGCAGGATCACCTTGAACAGAGTATCCTTTTTCGTCCCTCCCAGAGTATAGATCAGCTTGATGGCATCGGGATCCACTTCCTTGAAGCCGCTGTACAGGTTGATGATGGAACCGAAGATCGCCACAGACATTCCGGCAACGACAATGGTGCGCATATTGGCGCCCAGCCAGACGATCAGAAGCGGTGCCATTGCAGATTTCGGCAGGCTGTTCAGCACGACGAGATATGGCTCCATAATGGCGGAAAAACGGGGGCAGAGCCACAGGATTACGGCGATTCCGATTCCAAGCAGGATCACAAGGAAAAAGCTGATGAGTGTCTCGGCGAGGGTAATCCCGATATGTCCGAAAAGTCCCTGGCCGCGGCACATGGTCCAGAAGGTTTCCACTACGCGGGAAGGACTGGAAAAGATGAAGGAATCGATCCATCCAAAGGCGGCAGCCGCCTCCCAGAGGATCAGAAAGGCGGCAAGCAGAAAAATCTGGGCGACATGAATCTGTATTTTTCTTTGCCGCTGTTTTTTGAGAAAGCGTTCCTGTGCGGTCAGCGGTTGGTCAGTTTTCATTCTTATTCAGCTCCTTCCAGATTTGATTGAAATAATTTTTGAATTCCGGCGCGCTGCGGCATGCCATTGGTGATCGCTGCTCCATCTGGAAACTCAGAGGGATCTCCGCCTGGATACGGGCGGGCCGTTTTGTGAGGACGAGCACGCGGTCTGCCATACTGATCGCCTCCGAGATATCGTGGGTGACCAGCAGCGCGGTCTTTCCTTCCCGGCGGATGATCTTTCCGATATCATCGCTGACCAGAAGCCGGGTCTGGTAATCCAGGGCGGAGAACGGTTCGTCCAGCAGGACGAGGGCAGGTTCCATGACAAGGGTGCGGATCAAAGCGGCTCTCTGGCGCATTCCTCCGGACAGCTGGGAAGGACGGGCATCCCGGAAGCCGTCCAGTCCGTAGATACGCATCATTTCTTCAGCTTTTTCTTTCTTTTCTCTTGTCACTGCATGCTGGATCTCAAGACCCAGCAGGATGTTGCTGTAAACGGTGCGCCATTCAAACAGATGGTCCCGCTGGAGCATATAGCCGATATTTACCAGAGAATGGGAGAGGGGCTCCCCTTTCAGCAGGATCTCTCCCTGTTCTGGCTGAAGCAGCCCGGAGATCAGGTTCAGGATCGTACTTTTTCCGCATCCGCTGGGACCGACCAGGGCGACAAACTCGCCTTCCTCAATGGAAAAGCTGATATCGGACAGAGCGGGGGTTTCACCTTCCAATGTATGATAAGACAGAGAAATATTTTTCAATTCCAGTAAACGCTGCATAGGTATCTCCTTTCGGATCGTTTTGGTCCTGCATTTCCTGTTTTGAAGATAGCAGGAAAGGGTGAAAGAAACGGCAGTTCCTTATGGAATATTATATGTGGGAAAAAAACTCCCGTTACAGATGATAAAAAACATGTTTGACTTTGGGCGGGTGCACGAGGTAAAATAAAGATACTGTCAAAATTCCGGAGGTGAGTGAGGATGGCGAATAAGAGAAATTATCAGAAAGAGTTGGATGGCGTGATCGAAAGCCTGAACGGAAAGGTTCCGACGCTTTTGCTGCACAGCTGCTGTGCGCCATGCAGCAGCTACGTGCTGGAATATCTTTCCCAATATTTTCAGATCACCGTTTTCTATTATAATCCCAATATCTATCCTCCCGAGGAGTATGACAAGCGAGTGCTGGAGCAGAAGGAACTGATCCGGAAGATGGAAGTGCTCCATCCGGTGTCATTTCTGGAGGGCGCTTACGACACTGAACGCTTTTACCAGATGGCGCGCGGGATGGAGGATCTGCCGGAAGGACAGGAGAGATGCTTTGGGTGTTATGAACTCCGTCTGCGGGAGGCTGCGGAAGTGGCAAGGCAGAGGAAAGCGGATTATTTTACGACGACCCTTTCCATCAGCCCGATGAAGAATGCGGAAAAGCTCAATGAGATCGGCGAAAGGATCGCCAGGGAATATGGCATCCGCTATCTCACTTCGGATTTTAAAAAGAGGAACGGCTACCGGCGTTCCGTGGAACTGTCCGGCGAGTATGGTCTGTACCGCCAGGATTACTGCGGCTGTGTGTTCTCCAAGCGGGAGAGGGAGCAGAAAAAAGGAACCATTTTGCAGGATGGGAAAGACGACAACAGAGGAAAGAGAGGATAAGTATATGGCACAATTATGGGGCGGCCGTTTCACCAAGGAGACGGATCAGTTAGTGTATCGTTTCAACGCGTCCATCGGATTTGACCAGAAATTTTACCGGCAGGATATCCAGGGCAGCATGGCACATGTCCGCATGCTTGCCAAGCAGGGGATTCTGACGGAAGAGGAGAAAGAGCAGATCCTGAAAGGGCTGGAAAGCATCCTGGAGGACGTGGAAAACCATCGCCTGGAGATCACCGAAGAGTACGAGGATATCCACAGTTTTGTGGAAGCGAATCTGATCCAGCGGATTGGGGACGCCGGCAAAAAGCTGCACACCGGAAGGAGCCGGAACGACCAGGTGGCGCTGGATATGAAACTTTATGTGCGGGATGAAGTCCGGGAGATGGACCGGCTGGTACTGGATCTTCTGAAGGCGCTTCAGAAGATCATGGAGGAAAACCTCCATACTTATATGCCGGGATTCACCCATCTCCAGAAGGCACAGCCGATCACGCTGGCACATCATATGGGAGCATATTTTGAGATGTTCCGCCGTGACAGAGGGCGCCTGCATGACATTTATCAGAGAATGAATTACTGTCCGCTGGGTTCCGGCGCGCTGGCAGGCACCACTTATCCGCTGGACCGGGAGTACACGGCTTCTCTGCTGGAGTTTGAGGGAGCTACCAGAAACAGCATGGATTCCGTAGCGGACAGAGACTATGTCATTGAGCTGCTCAGCGCCATGTCTACAATCATGATGCATCTGAGCCGTTTCTGTGAGGAGATCATTATCTGGAACACCAATGAATATCAGTTTGTGGAAATCGACGATGCATACAGCACCGGAAGCAGCATTATGCCTCAGAAGAAAAATCCGGATATCGCCGAACTGGTGAGAGGGAAGACCGGACGTGTTTACGGGGCGCTGGTTTCCATCCTGACCACCATGAAGGGGCTGCCGCTGGCTTACAACAAAGATATGCAGGAGGACAAGGAGCTGACCTTCGATGCCATCGATACGGTCAAGGGCTGCCTTGCGCTGTTTACCGGCATGATTTCCACCATGCGTTTCCGGAAAGACCGGATGGAAGCCAGTGCGAAGAATGGATTTACCAACGCGACGGACGCGGCGGATTATCTGGTCGGAAAAGGTGTACCGTTCCGTGACGCTCACGGGATCGTCGGACGTCTGGTCCTTTACTGTCTGGAAAAAGACATTGCCCTGGACGACATGACTCTGGAAGAATACAAGGCAATCAGCCCGGTATTCGAGGAGGATATCTATGAGGCGATCAGCATGAAAAACTGTGTGGAGAAACGCAATACCATCGGAGCGCCGGGAGCGGAAGCGATGCAGCGGGTTCTGGAGGAAAACCGCAGATATCTGGAACAGGAAAATTTTTAAAGAAAAGTCTTGCAATTTTGTATAAAATCGTTTAGTATTACATGAGACGCACAAATGTACGCCATAGAAAAACAAATCTGCAGTGCAATGAGGAGAGAGAAACATGGAACAGAAGCTGAAAGTTGGTATTTTAGGTGCAACAGGAATGGTTGGGCAGCGTTTTATCGCCCTTCTGGAAAATCATCCCTGGTTTGAGGTCGTAACCGTAGCGGCAAGCCCGAGAAGCGCGGGAAAGACTTACGAAGAAGCGGTCGGCGGAAGATGGAAAATGACCACTCCGATGCCGGAAGCCGTAAAAAATCTGGTTGTCATGAATGTCAACGACGTAGAGCATGTAGCGTCTACCGTAGACTTTGTATTTTCTGCTGTTGATATGTCCAAAGATGAGATCAAGGCAATCGAGGAAGCGTATGCAAAGACAGAGACCCCGGTGGTTTCCAACAACAGCGCGCATCGCTGGACCCCGGACGTACCGATGGTAGTGCCGGAGATCAACCCGGAGCATTTCGATGTCATTGAGTTCCAGAAGAAACGTCTGGGAACCACCCGTGGATTTATCGCGGTAAAACCGAACTGTTCGATCCAGAGCTATGCGCCGGTACTGACCGCATGGAAGGAATTCGAGCCATATGAGGTGGTTGCGACTACCTATCAGGCAATCTCCGGAGCAGGCAAGACGTTTAAAGACTGGCCGGAGATGGTGGAAAACATCATTCCGTTTATTTCCGGAGAAGAAGAGAAGAGCGAGCAGGAGCCGCTGCGTCTCTGGGGAAAAATTGAAGACGGCGTGATCGTAAAGGCACAGGAGCCAAAAATCACCTGCCAGTGTATCCGTGTTCCGGTACTGAACGGACATACGGCAGCCGTTTTTGTAAAATTCCGCAAGAATCCGACCAAAGAGCAGCTGATCGAAAAACTGGTGAACTTCAAAGGCCTGCCGCAGGAACTGAATCTGCCAAGCGCTCCGAAGCAGTTCATCCGCTATATGGAAGAAGACAACCGTCCGCAGGTAACCCTGGATGTGGATTACGAAAACGGAATGGGCGTTTCTGTGGGACGTCTTCGCGAGGATTCCATCTATGACTGGAAGTTTGTCGGTCTGTCCCACAACACCGTGCGCGGCGCAGCCGGCGGAGCGGTTCTCTGCGCAGAGACTCTGACAGCAAAAGGATTCATCAAAGCAAAATAAGATGGCTGCATACATTCTGCACAGGAAAGATACAGCCTGGCGGAACTGCTGCGAACAGTAACCATACAGCGAATATACAGCGAACATAAAGACAGAATGAACAGAAGCCCTTCCGAACGGGGATTGAACCCGCCCGGAAGGGCTTCCTGCATATTTTGGCAATCTGCACGCCCTGCTTTGTGGGAATGAATTTTCAAGCACGCTCTATCGCAGGAAGATATGGAGAAGTTTTTCGTTGAACTTCCGGTAAGGCTGATACCGCATGGGAAGATCCAGCCAGGTTTTCTTGTCCACGATGCTCTTGTAGTGGGAAAAGGTCCGGAAACCTTCTCTGCCATGATAGGAGCCCATTCCGCTCTCTCCGAAGCCGCCGAATCCCATTTCGCTGGTGGCAAGGTGAATGATCGTATCGTTGATGCAGCCGCCGCCGAATCCGCAGTGTGCAGTTACTTTTTTCGCCGCGGCGCGGTCGGAAGTGAAGATATACAGCGCCAGAGGATGCTGCATGGAATTGATCTTCCGGATAGCATCGTCCAGGGAATCGTAAGTGAGTACAGGAAGTACGGGGCCGAAAATCTCTTCCTGCATCACTGTGTCGTCAAAAGTGACGTGATCCATGACCGTCGGTTCGATTTTCAGCGTGTCCCGGTCGGAATTTCCACCGTGAACCACTTTTTTCGGATCGATCAGGCCTGTAATGCGGTCGAAGTGTTTTTCGTTGATGATCTTTCCGTAATTTTCATTGGTCAGCGGTTCCGATCCGAATTGCTGCTGAATCTGCTTTTTGATTTCCTGTACCAGCTGTTCCCTGACTGTACGGTCGCAGTAAATATAGTCGGGAGCCACGCAGGTCTGTCCGCAGTTCAGGTATTTTCCAAAGACGATCCGCCGGGCGGCCAGCTTAAGGTCGGCGCTTTTTTCCACGATGCAGGGACTCTTTCCGCCAAGTTCCAGGGTTACCGGTGTTAAATGCTGTGCGGCGTGCGCCATCACATCTTTTCCGACCGCCTGACTGCCTGTAAAGAAGATATAGTCGAAATGTTCATTTAACAGACAGGTATTTTCCGCCCGCCCGCCGGTGACCACGGCGACGTATTCTTCGTCGAAGCATTCGTGGATCATGCTCTGGATCGCACGGCTGGTGTTGGGAGAATAGGCGCTCGGCTTGACAACTGCGGTGTTTCCAGCGGCGATCGCGTCCGCCAGCGGATCGATGGTCAGAAGGAACGGATAATTCCAGGGACTCATGATCAGCGTGACGCCATAGGGGGACGGTTTCACGAAGCTCCTGGAGTGAAACTGTGCCAGAGGGGTGTATACGGTCTTTTCTCTGGCGAAGGAGCGGACATGTTTCAGCATATAGGTGATTTCTGTCAGGACAAGTCCGGTTTCACACATAAAGCTTTCGTAGGCACTTTTTCCAAGATCCTTCCGGATTGCCTCGTTCAGTTCCGCTTCATGTTCCTGGATATAAGTTCTCAGTTTTTTCAGCGCGCGGATCCTGCCGTCCAGGGGCAGTGTGGCGCCTGTGTAGAAATATGCCCGCTGTTTTTCAACGATCTGTCTGATTTCTGATTCGTTCATAGGGCGTGCTCCTCCTTCTGTTCATAGTCTTCTTCCATCAGGATATGATAGAATGTTTCCAGTTCCTCGGCATCCATGAGAACGGGAACCGGATAGAGAGGATTTGCCTCCTTGTCTGCGTAATGGGCAAGTTTCGGAATGTCTTCCTCCCGGATCTGCGGAATCGTGTTCCCGATCCCAAACCGCTGTTTCATGGACTTGATCTCATCAATGAATGCGTTTGCTGCCTGCTCACAGGGCGTTTCTTTTGTACAGATTCCTGCGGCGACGGCAAGCTTGGACAGCTTTTTGTGGATGGATTCTCCGTATTTCTGGAGTACGTACGGGAGCAGGACGGCGTTGGTATATCCGTGCGGGACGTTGTATTCCCCGCCCAGAGAATGCGCCACCGCATGTACATATCCTACATAGGATTTGGTAAATGCACATCCCGCATAGTAAGAAGCGTGCAGCACGTTTCCGCATTTTTCCCGCAGGATAATCTCCGGAAGCTTTTTGACGCTCCCCACAACTTCCGGCGTCCGGTATGGAAGAAACGGAAGGGCGAGTTTGAATACTGTCTGATAGGTTCTGCAGTAAGCTTTCTTTAATCTGTTCATCTTGTAATTCCCCGCTTATACAAATTTTTATCCAAAACAGACTATAGCAACAGAGGGGTGAAAAGTCAATGCTTTTCGCGCGGATGAAAAAATCCCTGAGCGGGTGGCACAGGCGGACCGTGGGCGGTTGCAAAGAGCCGGAAAATCTAACCGTTCCGAAGCCCCTGCGGACGGGCACCGGAGCGCTAAGATTTTCTCGGCTCTTTGCAAATGCCCATGGTCCGCCTGTGCCACCCGCTCAGGGATTTTTTCTGTTTCTTGGTACCGGTAGGTGTGGATATTAAAAGTACGAATATTTCACAAAATAGCACATAATATTTTGTGAATAATTTTGGTTTCAAAGAAGAGTTTGAAATCACACTTTTTGTTGTGTTATTTCTTTAACGATGGTATAATGTCTTTATTCGGAAAAGGAGGTATTTTTCATCAGGACGCTGCAAAGTAACATGTATGGGTACAGTTGAGAAAGAAGCCGGAGCCGGAGGCAGGTGAGGATGATGCAGCTGCAGCCATAGAAAACCAAGCCTGGCGGAAATCCCAATGACAGACTGACAGGCTGACAAAGAAAGGGGGATTTTTTTATGCCTTACGAAGACGTAGAAAAATTTGAACAAATTGCAAAGGGAAAAATTAAATTTCTGGAGGAACATTTCGGACGATATTTTCTGAGAGCCATTATGGCCGGTTTCTTTATCGCAGTTGCGATGATCTACAGTAATGTTGTCGGAAATCTGTTCAGTGAATCGGATCCTGCGATGGGTAAGTTCCTGAGCGGTATCGTGTTCTCCATTGCGGTTCTGCTGATCACATTTATCGGCAGTGAGCTGTTCACAGGAAACAACCTGATGATGGCGTTCGGCGCTTACCAGAAGGCGGTATCCTGGAAAGCAGTCGGAAAAGTATGGCTGGTCAGCTATATCGGCAACTTTGTCGGATGTTTTATTTTTTCCCTGATCTTTGTGGGGGCAGGAGCGTCAGGCACTGCGGATTACTTTGCAAGTATCATTGATGGAAAGCTGACGATACCGGCAGGACAGATGTTCCTGCGTGCGGTTCTTTGTAACTTCTTTGTCTGTCTCGCAATTGTGTGCGGAAACAAGATGAAGAACGAGGCGGCGAAATTCCTGATGATCGTGATCTGTATCTCAGGATTCGTAGTATCCGGTTTTGAGCACAGCATCGCCAATATGGCTACGTTCACAACGGCTATGCTGCTGGTACCGGGTGTCTCGATTGTCGGCGTGCTGCGAAGTATGCTGATTGTAACTTTAGGAAATATGGTCGGCGGAGCGCTGCTCCTTGGCTGGCCGCTTTGTAAAATGAGTGCACCGAAAGAATGACAAAATCTTTATACATAGCTGAAAAGCCCAGCGTGGCGCAGGAATTTGCGAAGGCTTTAAAAGAAAATATGCAGCGGAGGGATGGCTATCTGGAATCACAGAATTCCGTGGTGACCTGGTGTGTCGGACACCTGGTCACCATGAGCTATCCGGAAAAATACGATCCCAAATATAAACGGTGGAGCTTTGAGACTCTGCCGTTTCTTCCGAAAACCTTTCTGTACGAAGTGATCCCGGGGGTGGAGAAACAGTACCGTATCGTGAGCGGTCTTCTCAACCGGGAGGATGTGACGACGATCTATGTCTGCACCGACTCCGGACGGGAAGGAGAATATATCTACCGTCTTGTTGCGCAGATGGCGCAGGTCGGTGACAAAAAGCAAAAGAGAGTCTGGATCGATTCCCAGACAGAAGAGGAGATTCTCAGAGGAATCCGTGAAGCGAAGGATGAGAGTGAGTATGACAATCTTTCAGCCTCCGCTTATTTACGTGCTAAGGAAGATTATCTGATGGGGATCAATTTTTCCCGTGTCCTGACGCTGAAGTATGGCAATACGATCGCCAACTATCTGGGAACAAAATACCAGGCGGTTTCCGTCGGCCGTGTGATGACCTGTGTGCTGGGAATGGTCGTGCGCAGGGAGCGGGAGATCCGTTCCTTCGTCAAGACGCCGTTCTACCGTGTATTGGCGCAGATGTCCGTGGAAGGGCGGAAGTTCGACGGAGAGTGGAAAGCTATGGAGGGGAGCAAATACTTCCAGTCTCCGCTGCTGTACAAGGACAATGGGTTCCGCAAGAAAGAGGATGCGGAACTGCTGATCAGTGAACTGAGGCAGACAGAGCCGCTGACAGCGGTCGTGGAAAAGGCAGAGCGCAGGAAGGAAAACAGGAATCCGCCGCTTCTTTATAATCTGGCGGAACTGCAGAATGACTGCGCGAAATTGTTCAAGATCAGTCCTGACGAGACATTGAAGATCGTCCAGGAACTGTATGAGAAAAAGCTTGTGACGTACCCAAGAACAGATGCCCGCGTGCTGTCCAGCGCAGTGGCGAAAGAGATCCACAGGAACCTGGCGGGACTGAAAAACTACGGGAAGACAGCGGCGCTGACGGCGGAAATCCTGGAAAATGAAAGCTATAAAAAGATCGGAAAGACCCGCTATACCAATGACAAGCTGATCACAGACCACTATGCGATCATTCCCACAGGACAGGGGCTTGGAAATCTGAGAAATCTGAGGGAACTTTCCGAAAAAGTCTATGAGGTGATCGTGCGGAAGTTTTTGGCAGTCTTTTATCCGCCTGCCGTGTACCAGAAGGTTTCTCTGACGTCTGCCGTTGGGAAAGAATATTTCTTCTCCAGCTTCAAGGTTTTGGTGGATGAGGGCTACCTGAAGGTCATGCAGTACTCTTTTGGAAGAAAGCAGGAGGCAGCGTCCGGAAGAAACAGCAGAAATGCTGCGGCTGACGGACAGGAAACCGGAGAGGAAGTGGCAGAGTCCGGAAAGGATTCCGGAGAAGAAGGGCAGGACATGGCATGCGACCGGAGTTTTCTGGACGCCCTGGCAAAGGTGCGGAAGGGAAGCGTTCTTCCTATCGAAGATTTCCGGATCAAAGAAGGGGAGACTTCCCCGCCGAAGCGTTACACTTCGGGCTCGATGATCCTTGCCATGGAAAATGCCGGACAGCTGATCGAAGATGAGGAACTGCGGGCGCAGATCAAGGGAAGCGGGATCGGGACCAGCGCCACCAGGGCGGAGATCCTGAAGAAGCTGTTTTCCATCCAGTATCTTTCCCTGAACAAAAAGACGCAGGTGATCACACCGACCCAGCTTGGAGAAATGATCTTTGATGTGGTCAATCAGTCCATCCGTTCGCTGCTGAATCCGGAGCTGACGGCAAGCTGGGAGAAAGGGTTGACTTACGTGGCTGAGGGCAGCATCACCACGGAAGAATATATGACAAAGCTGGAAACTTTTGTGGCGCGGCATACGGAAAATGTGAAGCGCATGCACCCGTCCTATGGGCTGCGGCAGTGTTTTGACGCCTATGCGGATGTTTATAAGAAATAAAGAATATAAGAAATAGAGAGTATAAACAAGAAAGAAAAGAGGTTGAACGATGAAAGGAATTACGATTCAGGAACTTTACGATTTGAGGGAGACGATCGCGGCGGAGCTTTTTGAGGGAAAAATCTTTCCCTGGGAGGTTTTGCCGGAAATCGGAGCATTTCTTGTGAAGCTTGGAAATACGCTTCCGGAAGAGGAATATGAGAAAAAGGGAGAGAATATCTGGATCGCCAGGGATGCCAAAGTCGCTCCGACAGCATCCATCACCGGTCCCTGTATCATCGGGAAAGGCGCGGAAGTGAGACACTGTGCGTTTATCCGCGGCAATGCCCTGGTGGGCGAGGGGGCAGTGGTTGGAAATTCCACAGAGCTGAAAAATGTGATCCTGTTTAATAAAGTACAGGTTCCCCATTATAACTATGTGGGTGATTCTGTTCTGGGTTATAAAGCTCATATGGGAGCAGGATCCATTACTTCCAATGTGAAATCCGACAAGAAACTGGTGGTCGTGAAAGGAGACGGCGAAGAGCTGGAGACGGGGCTGAAAAAATTCGGCGCAATGCTCGGCGATGAGGTGGAGGTCGGATGCGGCAGTGTCCTGAATCCGGGAACGGTCGTAGGCCCTCATTCCAATATCTATCCGCTGTCCAGTGTGCGGGGCGTGGTTCCGGCAGATTCGATTTTCAAGAACAGTAAGGAAATCGTAAAGAAATATTGAGTGTCAAAGTATTGACGATTCAAGTGTATCGTTGTATTATTTAAACAGTACAATGATACACTTTTTCCTTTCTGCGGGATCCTGTGCAGGAAATGTAATCGTTCAGCGGGCTGAAGGGCTGCAAGGTAATCCACACAGTATTTCGCGGAACAGAACATGAGGAGGGCCTGATATGCTGGAAGTACAGAATCTGACGAAACGATACAACAAAACACTGGCGGTGGACAATGTGAGCTTTACGGTAAACACTGGAAGGATTGGGATTTTGCTGGGTCCCAACGGCGCGGGAAAATCTACGGTGATCAAGAGCATTGCCGGTCTTCTGAAGTATGAGGGCGGCGTGGGGATCGACGGGCTTCCGGCAAGGACGACGGAGGCAAAGAAGATTTTCGGTTATGTTCCGGAACTTCCGGCGCTGTTTCCCAATCTTACCGTGGCGGAACATCTGGAGTATATCCGCAGGGCTTATGACGTTTCCGTGTCGGACGAGGAAGTGGAGAAGCTTCTGGAACGGTTTGAGATGGAAGACAAGAAAGAAAAGCTGGGCAGTGAGCTTTCCAAGGGTATGATGCAGAAGGTGAGCATCTGCTGCGCGCTGCTGATCCATCCCCGGGTTATGATGCTGGATGAGCCGATGGTGGGACTGGATCCCCGGGCGATCAAGGAACTGAAGGAAGTGATCCTGGAACTGAAAGAACAGGGAACCACGGTACTGATCAGTACGCATATGCTGGAGATGGTGCAGGAGCTTTGGGATGATGTATTCGTGATGGAGAAAGGGCATATTATCGCGGTGTACCATCGGGAGGAAGTCAGCGATCAGAATCTGGATGAGCTGTTCTTCGCAGTGACGGAGAAGGAGAAAGGAGAGGCCCATGCGTAGTATGACTTATCTCTGGAAACGGACCGCCGTGAATCTGCTGAAGAAAAATATCAAACGACCGGTTTTCTGGGTGTATGCAGTGCTGATCGTCGTCTATGGGGCGGCGATGTATCTGACGTTTGGAGAACTGATCCGGGAGAATCATCTGGAAAGCCCGGAGTTTTTTGCAGCGGCGGTGAGCGCCTTTCTGTTGTATCTGACACCTGCCGGGTACAGTTCCTATGCGAGACGGAAGGGACTGCTGTTTCGAAACTGTGATGTTCACTTTGTGTTCCCTTCCCCGGCATCCCCAAAGCTTTGCCTGCTCTATGGACAGATCAAGACCCTTGCCGTGTCGTGTCTGATGGAACTGGTGATTGTTTTTGTTGGGATTGTCTGGTTTCATATACCTTTGCTGAATATGCTGCTTTATGTGCTGCTGGTCAGTGTGGTCAGCACGGTCATGGATTCCAGCCTTGTGATCTGCCTGTACGGGAATGAACGTCTGAAAGAAGAAACTTTGAATAAGCTGGCATATCTTCTGTATGGAATCACCGCGCTGCTGCTTCTGCTGGGGTTCCTTTATCTCAGGACAAAGGGATTTCACGTTGCGACAGTTATGGAATATCTGTCCAGTCCGGGGATACAGATGATCCCTTTGATCGGATGGGAGATTGCGGCGCTGCGTCTGGTGCTGCTGGGACCGGACGCCGTTAACGTGGCAGGAACGTTCCTTTATCTGCTGGCGGCGGGAGGATTGTTCCTGGCGGCTGTGAAACTAAAATGTACCGGGCGGTATTATGAAGACGCCATGAAATTTGCCGATGACTATGAGCAGGCGCTGGCGCAGAAGAAGAAAGATGGAACGACAAACTTTTGGAAAAACCGGAAACTCAGAAAGGTACAGGTAAACTGGAAAGGAACCGGGGCAAGCGCTATTTTTCACCGGCAGTGGCTGGAATATAAAAAGGAACGGTTTTTTCTTTTCTCTACGGCGACGCTGGTAAGTGTGATCGTCGGTGTAGTGTTCATCTATCTGGACAGAACCGGACAGCTCGGCGTTCCGCAGGAATTTAAGATTTACGCGCTTTTGGGACTGACCGCCTATCTGATGCTGATCTTTGGAAGCCTGCCTACGAAGTGGACCAAAGAGCTGGAGAATCCCTATGTTTTTCTGATACCAGACCGGGCGGTGAAAAAGATCTGGTATGCCACCTGCCTGGAGCATGTGAAGTCTCTGATAAATATGATCCTTCTGGTAGTGCCTGCCGGTATTTTTATGGGAATCCGACCAGTGTTGTTGATCTTTCTGGTCTGGATGGGAACGGCGGCAGGAGCGGTCCGGATTTATTCCGATACGATCACCAGAGCGATTCTGGGAAGTATGCTGGGGAATACCGGAAGGAGTTTATTGCAGATGTTGATCGCGTGGACGTTTATCGGATTTGCAGTTCCGTTTTTCCTGATCGGTCTGTTTCTGGTGGGAGAGACGGCAGCTTTCCTGCTGGCGAGCCTGTATCTGACGGTGGCGGCTTTTGTCCTGATGTTCGGCGGTTCCCACGCGTTTACCAGGATGGAACTGCAGGAATAGCGATTTGTATAGAAACCTTACAAAAAGCAATTTTCAAACACTCTCTTGAGAAAGGATGAGTGAATATGAAACCAACGGTGAAACAGTCATTATTTATCGTAACCGGAGCTTCCGGAGTGGGGAAAACTACGCTGTGTGAGGAATTGTTCCGGAAAGAAAAGGATTATATCGTTATGGAAAGCGATATTATCTGGAATGATTTTTACGATACGCCGGAGAACAATTACCGGATGTTCCGGAAGATCTGGAGGAAAGACAGCTGTTCACGGAAATCCATTACCTTGCGGTGGTGGCGGATGACAAAACTCTGCTGCGGAGAATGCGGGAGGGACGTGGAATTACGGATCAGGGCTGGATCGATTCTTCGGTTCACTTTAACCGGTGGCTGAGAGAAAACGCGGACAAGACAGCGCCGAAGATCACGCTCCTGGATGAGACGGAGCGGACGCTGGAAGAAAGCGTGGAATTTGCGCATCAGTGGATCATGGACAGAATAAAATAACGAAAGAATTAAAATAGCGCCGATGCCTGTACGAACTGTCTCACCCGGACAGCCACACAGGCATCGGCGTTTTCTTTGGAAATCACATTCCGAATTCTTTTGGATAAACGACAGAGCCGCTGAGTGGTCTGGCGTTTTCCTGCAGTTTGATTGCCATGAAATTTGCGGAAGGGATTCCTTCCGGAACTTCGATGCCAAGCTGTTCCGCCGGAACATAGCCGAATTTCGGATAGTAGAACTCACTGCCGAGTACCAGGGAATAGGCATGGCCGGCTTCTTTTGCGATCCGGTGGCCTTCCGCGATCAGCGCAGTCCCCACGCCCTGTTTCTGGTATTCCGGTTTCACGGACAAAGGAGCCAGAACCAGTACCGGGTCGTTTCCCACACTGGCTTTGGTAAACATGATATGTCCCGCCAGCTTTCCGTCGATCTCTGCGACGAGAGATAATTCCGGGAGAAATGCGCTGCCTTTCCGCAGTTCCGTAACCAGGTCCTGCTCATTTCCGTCCGCATGGTCCGCGGTCGCGAAGGCTTCTTTCACAAGATCGTAGATTTCGTTGTAGTCGTTTGGAGTTTCCTGTCGGATTACCATTTGAATACCTCCTGTAACGAAAGAACCGCACCAATCGGAAAGATCGGTGCGGTTCTTTTGTCATGTTGTGATAAAATTCCGTTTTTTAGAACTTGCCAGCTTTTGCAGCTTCCTCAACAGCAACAGCAACAGCAACAGTCATACCAACCATCGGGTTGTTGCCGGCGCCGATCAGACCCATCATCTCAACGTGAGCCGGAACGGAAGAGGAACCAGCGAACTGAGCGTCAGAGTGCATACGTCCCAGAGTATCTGTCATACCGTAGGAAGCCGGACCTGCAGCCATGTTGTCCGGATGCAGAGTACGTCCTGTACCACCGCCGGATGCAACGGAGAAGTATTTCTTTCCAGCTTCTACGCGCTCTTTCTTGTAGGTACCAGCTACCGGATGCTGGAAACGGGTCGGGTTGGTGGAGTTTCCGGTGATGGAAACATCTACGTTCTCTCTCCACATGATCGCAACGCCTTCACGAACATCGTTTGCACCATAGCAGTTTACTTTTGCACGCGGTCCATCGGAGTATGCCTTGCGGAATACTTCTTTCAGCTCGCCTGTGTAGTAATCATATTCTGTTTCGATATAAGTAAATCCGTTGATACGTGCGATGATCTGAGCAGCGTCTTTTCCAAGACCGTTCAGGATAACACGCAGCGGTTTCTGACGTACACGGTTTGCTTTCTCAGCGATACCGATCGCGCCCTCAGCAGCAGCGAAGGACTCGTGACCTGCCAGGAATGCGAAGCACTCGGTATCCTCTTCCAGAAGCATTTTGCCCAGGTTTCCATGTCCCAGACCTACTTTACGCTGGTCTGCTACAGAACCCGGAATACAGAAGGACTGAAGTCCCTCACCGATTGCAGCTGCAGCCTCAGATGCTTTGCGGCAGCCTTTTTTGATCGCGATTGCAGCGCCTACGGTGTAAGCCCATTTTGCGTTTTCGAAGCAGATCGGCTGAATGCCTTCTACCATTTTGTATACATCCAGGCCTGCAGCTTTTGTTACTTCTGCAGCTTCCTCGATGGAATTGATTCCGTACTCAGCTAACTTTGCCAGAATCTGTTTTTCTCTTCTTTCATATGATTCAAATAATGCCATTTCCTCGTCCTCCTGATTCTCAAGCTTTTCTCGGGTCAATGATTTTAACAGCGTCGTCTACACGGCCGTACTGTCCCTGAGCTTTTTCAAATGCAGTGTTTGCGTCGTCTCCGCCTTTGATGAACTCCATCATTTTTCCGAAGTTTACGAATTTATAACCGATGATCTGATCTTCGTCGTCAAGAGCAACGCCTGTTACGTAACCATCTGTCATTTCCAGATAACGAGGTCCTTTTGCAAGTGTTCCGTACATGGTTCCAACCTGGGAACGAAGTCCTTTACCCAGATCTTCCAGACCTGCACCGATCGGCAGACCTTCCTCAGAGAATGCACTCTGGCTTCTTCCGTAAACGATCTGAAGGAAGAGTTCTCTCATTGCTGTATTGATAGCATCACACACAAGGTCAGTGTTCAGAGCTTCCAGAACAGTAAGACCTGGAAGAATCTCAGATGCCATAGCAGCAGAATGAGTCATACCGGAACATCCGATGGTCTCAACCAGCGCTTCCTGGATGACGCCGTCTTTTACGTTCAGGGTCAGTTTACAGGTACCCTGCTGCGGAGCACACCAGCCAATGCCGTGTGTTAAACCGGAGATATCCTTGATTTCTTTTGCTTTTACCCATTTTGCTTCTTCCGGAATCGGAGCTGCACCGTGATGAACGCCCTGAGCAACCGGACACATCATTTCTACTTCGTGTGAATAAATCATTGTTAGACTCCTTTCAAATATGTACTTATTTGAGCTTTTTGTCTTTGGAACAACCCGCAATCTGAAGTCCCACAGACCTGACATTATTTTCTCACAATCTTCCGGTTTCGTCAACTCTGAAATCTGGGGTTTTTCATTTGCCGGTGCAGCTTTTTGGGTTTGAACGGACGAAAAAATCTCTGCGCGTGCGGCATACGGGTGCGGCGGGCGGCTGCAGCGGCGTGGAAAATCTATGCATTCCGGAGCACCTCCGGACGGGCACCGGAGCGATTCATCAGGAATGCCTTATGCATTCCCGATTCAGCGCTCCTCAGCCTCAGTGCGTGTGGCACTTCGCCTGTCCCGTCCTCCGGCGCTTCGGAACGCTTAGATTTTCTCACGCCGCTGCAGATGCCCGCTGCACCCGTATGCCGCACGCGCAGGGATTTTTTCTGGCTTTCGAAAGCGGAAGATTCAGAGAGTTGTATTACCTTTCAGCTGTCTGGTAAACGCAAATCGGCGGTTTGAGTTCGAATGATTCATACGTAAATTTCAATATTTTGGATAAGCAAAATTTCGGATTTTGCTAAAAAACGTGTAAAAATTTTTTGATAAATGAATATTCAGATAAATAATTAAGAGAAATGTAATTGACAATAAAATATGGCATTGTATAATTTGAATATAGAGAATTGAAAAAGAGAGAAAAATTCAACAAATTGACAAATGGAGAACGGGAGGGAGGAGTGGTTATGAAGTGGAGGCAAGGGTTAAAAAAAGTGATGGGATTTGTTCTTGCCGGAATTTTTGCGGTAGGTATGATGGGATGTCAGGGTGGTCAGGAAGAGGAGGAAATCCTGACGGTCTGTGTGGACAGTGCGAACGAGAGCATAGGTTCTATGATAGCGGATGGGTGGTCAAATCTGGACGATGGGGTCAAGACGGAGCTTGTAGTGATACCGTCGGATGAGACGGCGGCACAGGCAAAGATCAAAGAGCTGCGTACGGAGATTATGTCAGGCGGCGGACCGGATGTTTTTCTTTTTTCAACCGACGGAAATCAGCGGCTGTTTGAAGATCCGAAAAAAGCCATGTATTCAGACGCTTTTCTGCCGCTGGATGACTATATGAGCGATGCCAAGTATATGAAACCGGAGGAATGGAACCAGACTGTTCTGGAATCTGGAAGAACAGAGGAAGGACAGGTTGTGCTTCCCGTACAATATACCTTTCATGCATTCGCTTTCCAGTCCGCGTGTCTGAAAAATCCCGGGGAGATTCCTTCGTCCCTGGAAGAGATTCTTGCATGTGAGGATCCGCTGATCGGGGAATATGCGACTTTTTATCCGGATTCTATTATGTTTCATTCTTTTGGGGAACTGGCGGATTATCAGGAGGAAAAACTCTTCTGTTCCAAGGAGGATCTGCAGAAACGCGTGGAGGAAATGATTGCTCATCAGTCTAAATGGCTCTCCAAAACGGAAGCGGAAGGAATCGTTGCCTGCGGTGAAGTAGACGGAACATTTTTTTTCAATGTCGACCGCTTTTCAGGGGAAGAGGAGGCGGTGTTTGCTTTTCCAAATGATCAAGGAGGCGTAACCGCTCGTGTAAACACATATGCAGAGATCAATAGAAATACGGAACTTCCCGAGCAGGCGTTTGCTGCACTGGACTTTTTACTTAGCAATGAAGTAATCAGCGGTGAAGGTTTTCCGTATGGAGAAGATAAATGGGCAGGAAGAGGCGACAGTTTTTTTCCGGGAACAGGAGGAATTTCTGTGAATCAGACACTTGCACAAGAGGCATGCAAATCCCAAACAGCCAAAGACGCATTCCAGAAAATGAACAGCCAGATCACTGCCGTCCGTTATCCCTCAATCCTGGATCAGGAAATTCAACAGATGTATTGGGCAGCTGATTTGAACGCATTTGGTCCGCAGTCAGACGAGGCGACGAGAAAGGAGCTGGTCAGTCGAGCGTATGAGCGGATGGAAATGCAACTGTCTGAATAACTCAGTGACAAATAGAGAAAGGGAAGGAGGAGCGGTTATGAAATGGAAGAAAGTGGTCAGAAAAGTGGTGGGATTTGGTTTGACTGGAATTTTAGCGATAGGTATGATGGGATGTCAGGGTGGTCAGGAAGAGGAGGAAATCCTGACGGTCTGTGTGGACGTTGGGACAGAGGACATTGGTTCTATGATAGCGGACGGCTGGTCGAATCTGGATGAGGGGATGAAGACGGAGCTTGTGGTGATACCGTCGGATGAGACGGTGGCACAGACAAAGATCAAAGAACTGCGTACGGAAATTATGTCAGGCGGCGGACCGGATGTTTTTCTTTTATCAGCTGACAGAAATCAGAGGCTGTTTGAAGATCCGAAAAAAAACATGTACTCGGATACTTTTTTGCCATTGGATGATTATATGAGCGATGCCAAGTATATGAAACCGGAGGAATGGAACCAGGCTGTTCTGGAATCCGGAAGAACAGAGGAAGGACAGGTTGTGCTCCCAGTGTTATATTCCTATTATGCGTTTGCTTTCCAGACCTCTTGTCTGGAAAACCCCGGGGAGATTCCTTCATCTCTGGAAAAATTCCTTGCATGCGAGGACCCGCTGATCGGGAGCGATGTGGCTTCTTTTTCACATCTTGCCATGCTTTATTCTTTTGGGGAATTGGCGGATTATCAGGAGGAAAAACTTTTCTTCTCTGAAGAGGATCTGCTGAAACGTGTGGAGGAAATACTTGATTATAAAATAAAATGGCCCTTAAAATGGTCTTTAGATACGGAAGTGGAAGGAGTCGTTGCTCACGGTGAAGTAGACGGAACGTTTTTCTCCAATGTTGACCGTTTTCCAGGGGAAGAAGAGACGGTGTTTGCTTTTCCAAACGATCAGGGAGGCGTAACCGCCCGTGTAAAGATGTATGCAGCGATTAACAGAAATACGGAACTTCCCGAGCAGGCGTTTGCAGCACTGGACTTTCTGCTCAGCAATGAAGTAATCAGCGGTGAAGGGTTTCCGTATGGAGAAGATAAATGGGCAGGAAGAGGCAACTGGTTTTCTCCTGCACTGGGAGGAATTTCTGTGAATCAGACACTTACACAGGAGGCATGTAGATCCCAAACAGCCAAAGACGCACTCAAGAAAATGAACAGCCAGATCACTGCCGTCCGTTATCCCTCAATCCTGGATCAGGAAATTCAACAGACGTATCTGGAAGCCGGTTTGAACGCATCTGGTCCACATCCAGACGAGGCGGCGAGAAAAGATTTGGTCAGCCGGGCGTATGAGCGGATGGAAATGCAGCTGTCTGAATAACGCAAAGGAGGGTGCCTATGAAAAAGAAATGGAAGAGATACGGGAATGGATGGCTGCTGGTGGCACCTTTGATGATCGGGTGCCTGGTGTTCTATGCGGTTCCGTTTCTGATGGTTCTGTGGTATTCGTTCCGGAGCAGCGCTGGACGGAGCGGTGTTTTTGTCGGGTTTGCCAATTATCTGGAGATGATGGAGAATGAGATGTTCCGCCTGGCTTGCTGGAATACGTTCCGTTTTCTGCTGGCAGGGCTTCCGCTGATCTTGTTGGTGTCGTACCTGATCGCGCTTCTGCTGAAGAAGCAGGCACAGAAACATATGCTGTTGAAATCGGTGCTTTTGTTTCCCTATATTATGCCGATCGTTGGGACGGTGCTTCTGACGGAACTGTTGTTTGATGAGGTGGGAGTTGTCAACCGGATTTTGCTGCTGATGGGCGTTCCCATAGAGAAATGGCTGGAATCTTCCTGGGCGTTCTGGATCGTTGTCGGTCTGTATCTGTGGAAGAATGCCGGATACAGTGTCGTCCTTCTGCTTGCCGGGCTGATGACCATACCGGAAGACCAGTATGCGGCTGCCAGTCTGGACGGCGCGGGAGGGTTTCGCCAGTTCCTCTATATCACCACGCCGCAGATGTGGCATTCCGTGTATTTTGCCCTGCTGTTTTCTCTGATCAATGCGTTCAAGTGCTTCCGTGAGATTTTCCTCATCGGAGGAAAGCATCCCAATACGGAGGTCTATATGCTGCAGCATTTTATGAACAACAACTTTGAAAACCTGAATTACAACAAGCTGTCTGTGGCTTCCGTTCTTCTGTTTTTGGCGGTTACGATCGTGATCAGTGCTTCCTATGGCTGGGTTCAGAGAAAGGAGGCGTACAAATCATGAGAAAAAGAGAAAAAAGACATGTCTGGACCACACTGTTTGCGGGAATTGTGATCTTTCTGTGCCTGGTTCCGTTCCTTGTGGTGTTTGTGGGAGGATTCTGGCAGGAGGAGACGGGCGTTTCGGTACAGGCTTACTATGATGTCTTTCTTGGATCTCCCCGGTATCTGTTCCGTTTCTGGAGGAGCCTTGGCTTATGTCTCTGCATCACGGTAGGCCAGATCATCGTTTCGGTTATGGCGGGTTATGGATTCGCCAAATGTACGTTTCCGGGGAAAGGAGTCATGTATTTCTTCCTGATGATCCTGATGGTACTGCCGCTGCAGGTGACGCTGGTACCGAATTATATTATGCTGGACCAGATGGATCTGTTGGGAACGGACGGTGCTTTGATCCTGCCGGGAATCTTTGTCCCTCTGGGAACGTTTATTATCACCCAGAGCTTCCGGGCGGTTCCTGATGATGTGGTGGACGTTGCCCGGCTGGACGGCTGCGGACTGTGGCGGATCCTGCTGCAGGTGGCGGTTCCGATCGCAAAGGGAGGGATCGTCTGTGCAGGCCTCCTGGCGTTTCTGGATGCCTGGAATATGGTGGAACAGCCCATTGCTTATCTGAAAGATTTTACCAAGTATCCAATCTCTGTGGCGCTTGCCTATGTAACGCCCTCGGAGTCCGCAAGACAGTTCGTCTGCTGTGTTCTGGTCATGCTGCCGCCGTTGTTTCTGTTCTCCTGTTTCCACAGGGAAATGGTGGAAGGGATCGTGTTTGGAGAGGAGAAGTAGTTATGAAGAGGAAAGTAGTCTGTGTTGGTATTCTTGTATTCTGGGGTCTTGTGGTCTGCACGATTCTTTCCGTACGTATCGAGGAGCAGATGACGATCCAGGCAATGAAAGTGGAGGCGAAGGAAGAACAGATCGAGCCGGGGTATTCCCGCCTGATGCTTCCTGCGGATGCACTGATCCAGGATGAGAACGGAACGCATCTGTATTTTGCAGAGACAGGAGACGGATGGGAGGAAGGAAACCGTGTGGTGGAGAGAGATCCATATAGGTATTCTGTGGAGGGAGACCGTATCGTACTGTTTGATTCGCTGGATCTGACGTCTTACATTCAATATGCTTCCAAGCCGGTGAAGGTGGGAGAACTGATCATGTGGTGCCGCACTTATCCGAAAGGTGAGGACTGTTATCTGGTCCTTGATCCCGGTGAGCCGGATCAGAGCCTGGAAGGATGGGGGACGGCTTCTGTGACGGAGGAAAGGGACGGCGCACTGCTGGTGTCCCTGGAGGGCAAACAGCCGTTTCTGGAAAGCCAGGCGAGAAGCGAACTTGGTTTTTCCAAGGAAAGCAGGGTATACAGCCTTGGGGATGTCCGGAAGCTTTTTGGAACCTTTCCGCTGCTGGCTGGGATGGCGGTGCTTTTGATCATGACGGTGATCCTGTGGGCACATTCGCTGCGTCTGACCAGGAACCTGCGGGAAAACCGGACGCTGCTGGCGGTCAACGCTGTCCTTGGCGGGGGCATGCTGTGGCTGTTCCGGTGTCTGGCGGATCAGGTAAAGCTCCCTTCGTCCCTGCTGCCGGCGGAAAATATTCTGGAGTTTGGACATTACGCAGAGGAATTCGGCGCGATTTTCCATGAACTGGAAGGGTTTTCCGCGGCTGCTGCCAGTGAGACGCTGCGGGCGCTTCCGGTGAATCTGGCTCTGGCTGGCACGGTGGTTCTTGTGGGAATTGTTTTGATTTTTGTGCTGATTATTTTTGAGAGGAGAATTGTAAGCAGAGTATCGGAAATAATTTCTGCCGGTATGATTCATTTCCGGCAAAACAACTGATGTTTGCGGAGAGAATATGTCGCGTACAGGCGGTGTCTTGGAATGGAAAACTCCAGGACACCGCTTTTTGCTGTTCCTTTTTTGAAACTTGTTTTATGTATGTGCTGTATCAATGGGTCTGTTCCATATCATCTAAAAAAGAGGGAAAACCTCTCTAAAATTTTCCGTATTTTTTCCGGGAGCCTCATGATAAAATCGGAAAAGTAAATGCATCAGAAGGAGGACAAAATGAGAGAACTTTCCTATCAGTATAAAAATCTGCCGATCCCGGGCGGCGGATATGTGACAGGTTTTATTTTCCATAAAAAGAAGAAAGGACTTCTGTATCTGAGAACCGATATTGGAGGAACTTACCGCTTCGATCCGGAGCATCAGCGGTGGTGCAGCCTGATTTCCCATGTGACGCCGGAGGATTTGAGCGAGACGTTCCCGATCTCCGTGGCGCTGGATGATGATCGGCCGGAGCGGCTTTACATCGCCTGCGGAGAGAACCGGGAGAAGAGCGGCGTGCTGGCGATCTCGGAGGATTACGGCGAGACTTTCCGCTATGAGAAAATCCCGGTGATGATCCACGGAAATCTCAACGGACGCGGAACGGGAGAACGGCTGGCCGTAGACTGTATGGATTCCGACCGGCTCTGGTTTGCCAGCCAGCAGGAGGGACTCTGGACCAGCAAAGACCGGGGCGCGCACTGGGAAAAGTGCAGCGGACTTCCGGAAGAATATCTGACCTTTGCCGGATGGGTCGGACAGACGCTGCTTGTGGGTACCGCCGGTGTGACGACGGCTCCCGAATCCGGAAAAAGAGGACACAGCCTGTATATCTCCGTCGATAGAGGCAGGACATTTGTTCTGCTGGAAGAGCCGGTAAGCCGTGAAATCGAGGGATGCCGGATGAACGGGCTGGTGGCGCAGAGATTCAGCGTGGATGAGAAGTATCTGTATGTGACGTTTGCGTCCACCGGAAGGAGATCCTATGTGCTGGAGAACGGCTACAGCTGTGATTCCGGAGACACCATTGACGGACGGATCGTCCGGTATGCCATCGGTGCGGACGGTACCATCGGAGCGATGGAGGAGATTACGCCGGGCAGTGTCAGCGAAGTTACGGGGATCGGTCAGGAGCAGATCCGGCAGGGAGATTCTCTGGAATATGGATTTTCCGGAATCAGCGCCTCACTGCAGACGTCGGGACTGGTGATCGCTTCGACGATCGTCAAGGATGACGGAGACAGTATTTTTCTGTCCGAAGATTACGGGACAACCTGGAAACAGATCCTGTTTGATCTCTTTGAGGGAAAGATTTCTTTCCGCGCTCCGTATATGCGGCCGGAGTGCAATGGCGGTCATTCGCTGATCCACTGGCTCAGTGATCTTCAGATTGATCCGTTCTGCGACGACACGGCGTGGTTTAATACGGGAACGGGTGTGTTCCGGACGGAGAATCTGAAGGAGAAAGACTGCTGCTTTACCGATTGGTGCGACGGTCTGGAGGAGACAGTACACCTGAACGTCTACAGTATGCCGAAGGGCGACGTCCAGGTGATCGATATTCTCGGAGATCTTGGCGGTTTTGCCTTTGAGGATCTGGATCAGCCCTGCGGCAATTCTTTTGCCGACAGCGAGGGCAACCGGTATATCACCTGTATCAATGCGGATTTTTCGGACGAGCATCCGGAGGATCTGGTTGTGACGCCGAGAGGAAACTGGAAGGGAAAGACAAAGGGCGGTCTGATCCTTTCCGAAGACCAGGGAAGAACGTTTACAAGGCTGGAACTTCCCTATGGACTGTCGGAGGATCTGGACGAGGCGTTCCGGAACATCGAGCAGCCGAATGTAAATTCCGGATGGGCGGCATTGTCCCCGGACGGCAAGACCATCGTCTGGTCCGTGGCGGATGTGATCGAACTTCCGGTGAGCCGTATGCTGGTCAGCCAGGACAGGGGAAAAACGTTCCGGATCGCGGAAGTATATCAGGCGGACGGGACGAAAAAAATCACAGGAAATGTCAAAGTCTTTTCTGACCGTGTGGACAGCAGTCTGTTTTACGGATTCGGGGATCATTCGGATTTCTATGTCAGCCGGGACGGCGGTCTGACGTTCCACGAAAAGAAGCTCCCCGCAGAATTTCCCTGTGTGGATTTCGGAAAGATCGACTGTGCGAACAAGACGGAAGTACGGGGCGAGACAGGAAAATCCGGCGTCTTTTACCTGGCGCTTGCGGAGCAGGGACTCTGGAAGCTGCGGTATGACCGGGAGACAGAGGAAAACGGAGCAGAAGAGAAGATTACCGTGAAACGGCTGTCCGGCGAGGGCGACACGGTATTCTGTGTCGGACTTGGCGTTGGAAGACCCGGCGGCGATTATTATACGGAAGAAAAAGCGCTGTATGTCAGCGGCAGGATCGGCGGACATTACGGATTTTACCGGACGCTGGATGAGGGCAGAACCTTTGAGCGTCTGAACACCGACCGGCAGCAGTTTGGAGAGATCCACAGCATTGACGGAGACTGCCGTGTATTCGGAAGATTTTTCCTGGCGACCGGTTCCAATGGAGTTCTGTATGGAGAGCCCAAGGAGCAGGAGAACAGAAAAGGCTGAAAGAATAAGGACATTCTACAGAAAAGAGGAGGAAACAATTATGCATATGTATCAGGAAGGCTCCCGACTGATCCTGGCGGAAGGAAAAACTCAGGTCTGGATCGAACCCTGGGGTGAAAATTCCCTTCGCGTCCGTATGACAGCAATGCCGAAGATGGACGACAACGACTGGGCGCTGACGGAGACGCCGAAGGAGACAAAGGCGGAAATTTCTTTTGAAACCATTGATACGACAGATCCCTGGTACCGCTCAGAGGAATATGCCCAATACCATCAGACCGGGACACAGGCTTCCCTGGTCAATGGAAAGATTACGGCGAAGGTTTCCCATGAGGGATGGATCAGCTTTTACAACCAGAAGGGAGAGCTGCTGACAGAAGAATACTGGCGGACCCGTGACCGGATCAACCGATACTGTGTGCCCCTGAGAGTCACCGGCAGAGAACTGAAACCGATCCAGGGCACGGAGGAATTTGAGCTGACCGCACGGTTCGAGGCGTTTGACGACGAGAAGATTTTCGGAATGGGACAGTACCAGGAGAAGCATCTGAACAAAAAGGGTGCGGTGCTGGAGCTTGCCCACAGAAACAGCCAGGCAAGCGTTCCGTTTATGGTTTCCAGCAGAGGCTACGGTTTTCTCTGGAACAACCCGGCGATCGGTACAGCGGCGTTCGGAACCAACAAGACAGAGTGGCATGCCAAAAGTACGAAAAAGCTGGATTACTTTATCACAGCGGGCGATACGCCGGCGGAAATCGAGGAGCAGTATTCGGCTGCAACAGGGCGTACCCCGATGATGCCGGAGTATGGTCTTGGATACTGGCAGTGCAAGCTGCGTTACCGCACTCAGGACGAGCTTCTGGCGGTGGCGAGAGAGCACAAGAGAAGAGGCCTGCCGATGGATGCCATCGTCATCGATTTCTTCCACTGGACCAGACAGGGCGACTTCAAGTTTGAGCCGAGAGACTGGCCGGATCCGGAAGCAATGGTAAAAGAGCTGAAAGAGATGGGAATCGAGACGGTTGTCTCTGTCTGGCCGACCATCGATGAGCGCAGCGAGAATTTCGGTACCATGAGTGAGATGGGCTATCTGGTCAATGCGGACCGCGGCAATCAGAACCATATGACATGGATGGGAAATACGGTCTTCTATGATGCGACCCATCCGGGCGCACAGAAATTTGTGTGGGAGAAATGTAAGGAAAATTATTATAAGAAGGGCATCCGCTGCTTCTGGCTGGATGAGGCGGAGCCGGAATACGGCCCTTATGATTTTGACAATTACCGCTACTATGCGGGACCGGCGCTGCAGTGCAGCAACGTGTATCCGGTGGGATATGCGAAAGGCTTCTATGAAGGCCTGAAGGCGGAGGGAGAGAAGGATATCCTGAGCCTGGTGCGCTGCGCATGGGCGGGCAGCCAGAAATCCTTCAATCCCATCCGCTTCCAGCCGGAGGAATGGGCGCAGACAGCCAAGGACTGCGGCTTCAAGTACCTCATCCTCACCACCAAGCACCACGACGGCTTCTGCCTGTGGGACACCAGGTATTCGGACTATAAGGTGACGGCTCCCGATTGTCCGTACCATGTGAGCGAGCATGCGGATCTGGTTAAGAGCATGTTCGACGCCTTCCGGGAAAAGGGACTGGGCATCGGCGCTTATTTCTCCAAGGCTGACTGGCACACCCCCTATTATCGCACCCCGGAGCTTCCGGACCCGAACCCTTCCGACCGCGGTCCCATGTACAGCCCCGCTGCGGAGCCGGAGCGCTGGGAAAACTTCGTCCAGTACACCAAAAACCAGGTCCTGGAGCTCTGCGAAGGTTACGGACCCATTGACATCCTTTGGTTTGACGCCGGATGGGTCTGCGCAAGTAACGGTCAGGATATCCGCTTGGGTGAGATTGTGGACGAAGCCCGGAAAATCCAGCCCGGCATCCTTTCGGTGGACCGCACCGTCGGCGGCCCTTACGAAAACTACGTGACCCCCGAAATGTGCGTGCCGGAAGAACCGCTGGGTGTGCCGTGGGAGAGCTGCCTCACCCTGGGGGCAGATTTTACCTATGAATACGCCGATCGGTACAAATCCCCCCGGGAGTTGGTGAACGCTCTGGTGGGCATCGTTGCGAAAGGCGGAAACCTGGCACTGAACGTCAGCCCCCAGCCGGACGGCCGCATTCCGGTGGACGCCATGGACAGTCTGCGGGGCTTGGGCGAATGGCTTAAGGTCTACGGCGAAGCGATTTATGGCACCCGTGTCTGCGCGCCTTATCAGTCCGGGAATATTTCCTTTACCAGGAAGGGCGATGCGGTTTACGCTATCCGGCTGTTCCCCGTCGCCCAGGAATCGGTTGATTCCAAGCTGTTTATTCCTTACGCCGGCAAGGTCTCCAAGGTGACTATGCTGGACAGCGGCGAGGATGTATCCTTTGTTCCAGGTGAGGGCGGCATTACCGTCGCCGTGCCGGCAGGACGCCGCGGCGGCTCCGCGCCCATTGCACTGGTGTTCAAATTGCAGTAAATTGATAAGGAGCGCGGCTTTTTCTGAAAAAATACCCCGGGGAAATCTGAACAGCAGACTGTCTAAGTTTAGCTGTCCGGATTTCTCCGGGGATTTTCTGTTGTGAAGCAACTATGGTCTTCGGTGTTTGTTTGAAAAGTGCGTTCTACGGATTAACGCTTAACGCTGTGCATCCCCTGATCCTGATTTTTGCCGACAAAGACAGGAATACAGTTCAAAAGAATGATGAAAACGGCATATCCGCATAAAACAGGGAATATGGGTGGAATAACATCCGATAAGGCAGCCCAGTCTCCGTTCAGAATCCAGCGGTAAATCTGGTGATACCACAGTAACAGCGTGAACACCATGAATATAATGGCAGCGGCTGCGGACCAGATCTTGTTCCGGCTTTTTCTGAATGCAAAGATCCATGTCATCAAAGTCAATAAGATACTGAATGCGCCTGTAAAAATCCACATACGTTTGTCCCCCTTTATTCATGAAAAAATCACTTCACAACGAGCATCGGTACCGGCAGTATTGATCAGTTACGATTGCCGGAAGGTTTATCCTTTGGAAGGATTACATTCAACAGGATCGCTGCCAGAGTAGCAACTACAACCGGAGATTTTCCGAAGATCATGGTTACCCACTCCGGGAAAGCTGCCAGAGACGCAGGGGTCTGGGAGATTCCCATGCCAAGCGCAACGGAAAGACCAACAATCGAGGAATTGCGGAAGGTCATTTCCTGGCGCATGATCAGCTTGATTCCGGTCATGGCAATGGAGGCGAACACGGAGATCGTCGCACCGCCGAGGACACACTGGGGAATCGTGGTGAGCAGCGCCGAGAATTTCGGGAAAAATCCGGCGATCAGCATGATAACGGCTGCAAGACCAAGGACACAGCGGTTGACTACCTTTGTTGTGGTGACAATGCCGACGTTCTGGCTGTAAGTCGCCGTTGGCAGTCCGCCAATCAGCGCGCACAGGATATTGGTAATACCGTACATCAGGATACCGCCCTGAAGTTCCTTGTTCTGCGGCTCACGGTTCATGCTTCCGACGGTGGTTGCCGAGAAATCGCCGATCGCCTGGATGGAGTTGATCGCGAACAGAAGACCGATCGCAATGCATGCGGACGGCTCAAACTTTACGCCAAAGTGGATCGGCAGCGGCGCCTGGAACACACCGGCGGAGGAAATGCCGGAAAGGTCCACCAGTCCAAGACAGGCGGCGAAGGCATAACCTGCGATAATTCCCACCAGGATCGAGGCAAGCTTCAGAGTTCCCTTGGCAAAATGGTTCAGTCCTACGACAACAACCAGGGTAAACAGAGCGGCAAGCCAGTTTTTCCAGGAACCGTAATCCGGATTGGAGGTTCCTCCTGCCATGTAATTGATCGCAGTGGGGTACAGGGAAAGTCCGATGGTGAAGACGACCGTGCCGGTTACCAGCGGAGGGAACAGTACACGGATCTTACGGATGAAGATACCGACGAGCAGCGCGACACAGCCTCCGACAATCTGGGCGCCGAGGATCGTCGCGATGTCAAAACTTTCAGCGATCGCCTGCATGCTTGGCACGTAAGCAAAGCTGATACCCATAATGACCGGCAGTGAAGCGCCAAGCTGGAATTTCTGGGTACGGACGAAGGGAAACAGCTGCAGCAGTGTGCTGAGTGCGGATGCGATCAGAGCGGCCTGGATCAAGATGACCCTGTCGCGGTCGCTGACCTGAGCAACGCCTGCAACGATGATCGCCGGCGTTACGCATCCCACGATCGCGGCGACTACATGCTGGAGCGCCAACGGCAGAGCCTGTCCGAAGCCTGGCACGCCGTTAAGGTCAAAGACAGAAGCGTGGCTTCTGCCGGAAGATGAATGGTTTGATTTCGACATAATATCCTCCTGATTATTACTTGCCAGGGACATCATCTGTCCGCGGCATATGTATTACTCTTATACTTTACACAATCTTTATAAAAATTGCAATTTTTTTTTAGACATCGATGGCGATATACCAAACGCGTTATGGAAAATTCCAAGTTCCCGGATAAGAAAAAAGCGGTCAATCATATAGACTAACCGCTGTATGTGATACACATTAAATTGACAAATCAGATTTTGTCTTGCTGACTTTTTTGCAGTAGTTGACTAATAACTTCCAGCAGCCACGGCCTGCGAGATAGAGTAATACTCCAACTACAAGTGCAACCACAAATTCTGCTATAGGATTTAATTCCATGATACCAGTGAACACTCCCATATTTTCCATATAAGGTAATCCGAGATTTAAAATATAGTCAACCATTTTTATTGCCATTAAAATCGGACTGGCAATACCGCAGACAATCAATACTGGAGCCATAATTACAAGACACGGAATAACAAACATTCCAGAAAAACCGACAATGCTATAAAATGCACAGACAGTTAAAAATCTGTTCCAGCTAAATCCGCTTTTATTTGACAGCAAATCACCAAGATATGCTTTTGCAAGGTCTTTTGGCTTTCCTAATCTTTCCAAAATTTGTTCCGATATAAGATTGTCACTTTCCATTTCTAAGATAGAGCCTTTTATCTCTTTTACAATATCCATTCTTTCTGAAGTTGGAAGTGGCTTTAAACATTTATCAACAGTATCTAAGTATTTTTCAAATGCAGCGTTCATGAGTTTTATTCCCCTTTCAAATCAGACATAGCACATAATAAATTTTTCCATTCATGATTCATGGCTTCCAGATATTCCTTGCCTTCTGGTGTTAGTGAATAGTATTTTCGTGGCGGTAACCCCTCCGCGGACTCTTGCCAGGTAGATTGCAGATAATTTTCTTTTTGCAATCGCCTTAACAAGGGGTATACGGTACTTTCCGTGGAAGCGATCATAGGGTACTTGCTTAATTCCTGTAAAATCTCATATCCGTAATATACTTTTTTGTTCAACATGAGCAAAATACAGTATTCTAATGTACCACGCACGATCTGCGATTTCCATTTGTCTAAGTTCATTCTGTTCACCTCACTGCTGTTTTATCGATAGGTATATCGTACAACATAGTATATAGGATGTCAATGATACATTTTGGCCTGTCCATCTCACGGAACAGTGTACCAGATGCGCAAAGCGATGTGACAGACTGGGTTGCGGGACTGGATCTGTAAAGATGTAACCAAAAAGGAGAGAAACAAAATGCAGAAAAGAAAAGGTTTAAATCTTCTGATGACAGCCCTGATCATTGTTGTGATGTCTTATCAGGCGGTCGGAAATCTTTTCCATGAAGCGGCAGGAATCCTGCTTCTTATCCTGTTTTTGATACATAATGCGTTGAACTGGAAATGGTATAAAAATATCGGAAAAGGAAAATACAGCAGATTTCGTATCCTGATGGTGACAGTGAACCTGTTGACACTGATCAGTATGCTGCTGGCGATGGCGACAGGAATCTATGTGTCACAAAGCCTCTTTTCCTCTTTATGGGGAATGCGGGAAGCCGTTTTTTCTTCCGGTCACGCAGCCGCCCGCCGCACACATAGCGCCCTGCCGCCCCTTCCGGTGTTTTCGTCCGAATCAACAAAACCCCATTTTCAAAACGACGGATTCGTGATACAATCAGACAGACATATGAATTCGGTATTCATACCAACGAAGAGAGGAGAAAAAGCGATGTATCAGTTTGACAGGGCAGCTTATGAAAAACGAATGGAATGGTACAGAGATGCCAGATTCGGCATGTTTATCCACTGGGGGCTTTACGCGATACCGGCGAGAGGAGAGTGGGTCCGGAGTGTGGAAGAAATCCCGAAAGAAGACTATATGAAATATTTTTATGAATTCAACCCCACCGATTACGATCCGAAAAAATGGGCGCAGGCGGCAAAGGACGCGGGAATGAAGTATGTGGTACTGACCGCGAAGCACCACGACGGTTTCTGTCTGTTCGACAGCCAGTACACAGATTTCAAGTCCACGAACACAAAATGCGGCAGAGACCTGGTAGCGGAGTACGTGGAGGCGGTTCGCGAGGCCGGCCTGAAGGTGGGGCTGTATTTTTCTCTGATCGACTGGTACCACGATGATTTTCCTCACTACGGAGACAGAAACCATCCGATGCGGAACCATCCGGAGTACAGCAATGAAAACCGTGATTTTGACCGTTACCTGACCTATATGCACAATCAGGTCAGAGAGATCTGTACCAATTACGGAAAGATCGACGTTCTCTGGTTTGATTTTTCCTATGACGAACTGAGAGGCGAAGCGTGGAAAGGTACGGAGCTGATCGATATGGTGCGCAGTCTGCAGCCGGATGTGATCATTGACAACCGTCTTGAGGTCAGCGGTGAAGGCTATGGCTCCCTTGCCACCGGAAATCCTGCACCGTACCACGGTGATTTTGTCAGCCCCGAGCAGATGATCCCGCCGAACGGGATCCAGGACGTCCATGGACAGGATATCGCCTGGGAGGCATGTGTGACTATGAACAACAACTGGGGATACCATGCGACGGACCATTACTTTAAACCAGCCTCCATGTTGATCAAAAAGCTGGTGGAATGTGTGTCCAAGGGCGGAAATCTTCTTCTGAATGTGGGACCTGACGCCAAAGGGAACATTCCGGAGGAATCTCTGGAGCGTCTGGCGGTGATCGGAAAATGGATGAAGAAGAACGGCGACAGTATCTATGGCTGCGGCAAGGCGGAGATTGAGAAGCCGGATTTCGGACGTGTGACAGCGAAAGGAAAGAAACTTTATTTCCATATGTATGAAAACACCATCGGTCCGGTGCCGCTGCCGGGACTGAAGAAAGAGGAGATCGCATCCATCCGCTGGCTGGCGACTGGTGCGGAAATCCCCGTTTCTACAAGCTGGGTACACAGTGATTATCCGGACATCGTGTTTGCCAATCTGGGACCGGATCCGGTGCTGCCGGACGAGATCGATACGGTGCTGGAAGTGACTTTGAAGTAATTCGCTGCATGGAATCTGGAAACTAGCGGAAAGTCGCTGCATGCAATCCGAAAATCAGCGGAAACGTAAATAGAAAAGTGTGAAAGAGACGACGATGAAAGATTATATTTTAGAAGTGTGCGCCGATTCTGTGGAATCCGTTCTGGCAGCGGAGGAAGGCGGTGCGACCCGGGTGGAACTCTGCCAGAATCTGGTGATCGGCGGGACGACGCCGGGGCCGAAATTTTTTGAAGAGGTGCGCAGACACAGCAAGATCAGGATCCATGCGCTGATCCGTCCCAGGTTCGGGGATTTCTGTTATACAGATTACGAGTATGCGGTGATCCGTGAGGAAGTGAAGATGTACCGTGAACTGGGCGCCGAGGGTGTGGTGATCGGTATTCTGAAACCGGACGGCACACTGAACATGGAGCAGATGGAAGGGCTGATGGAAGAGGCAAAGGGCATGTCCGTGACCCTGCACCGTGCCTTTGACGTCTGCGCCGATCCCTTTGCAGCCCTGGAGGATGCGGTAAAGCTGGGGATCGACACGATCCTGACCTCCGGGCAGCGAAACAACTGCCTGGAAGGGGCGGAACTTCTGCGGGAACTGGAGAAACGGAGCGCCGGAAGGATCTGCATTCAGGCAGGAGGCGGCGTGAATGCGGAAGTGATCGAAAGGCTTGCTCCGGCTGCGGGGATCAGAGCCTGGCATATGTCCGGAAAGGTGACGCTGGACAGTGAGATGCGTTATCGGAAGGACGGCGTCAATATGGGGCTGCCGTCCCTCAGCGAGTATGAAATCTACCGCACTTCGGCGGAGAAGGTCCGGGCGGCGAGAGACGTTCTGGAACGTATCTGAATATAAAATGCTATAGAGGAAAAGAAATGTTTTTGGAATACAACAGAAAAAGAATTGAACGCCGGTATGAACAGCTGTGCCGGGAATTCCCGGATGTTTTCGGTCCGGTGGATGAAAAGATCAGCGCCTGCCGGGAGCCTGTCGCGCTAGCGATGAAGTGGATGTACGGGGCAATGCCCTGGAGCGACAGGGGAAATTATCCTTTTGAAACCTTTCTGGATTTTGCGGAACATGGAGTCTGGCTCTGGGAGACGAAGGAATCGGTCCGCCGTCTGCCGGAGGAAATTTTCCTGAATTACGTTTTGTACCATCGGGTCAATGAGGAAGAAATCCGTCCATGCCGTCGCCTGTTCTATGACGGTATGAAAGAACAGCTGGGAGAGCTTGAGGGCCGTGAGGCCGCAATTGAGATCAACTATTGGTGTGCCGCGGAGGCGACGTACCAGTCGTCGGACGACCGGACGCTGTCGGCGCTGGCTGTCTGGCTGAGAGGCAGCGGACGCTGTGGAGAAGAGTCAACATTTACCGTCAACGCCATGCGAAGCGCCGGGATTCCTGCCCGCCAGGTCTATGCGCCCAAATGGTCCCACTGTGATGACAACCATGCGTGGGTGGAGGTTTGGACCGAAGGAAAATGGCAGTTTACCGGAGCCTGTGAACCGCTGCCGATCCTGAATAAGGGATGGTTTACCAACGCGTCCTCCCGGGCGATGATGGTGCATGCCCGGTGGTTTGACAACATCCTGCCGGAGCAGGAGGAACGGATCGGGAAAGAGGGCATGGTGACCATGCTCAATGAACTGAGCCGGTACGCGGCGGTAAAGACCGTGGAGGTCACCGTCCGTATGGAGGATGGCAGCCCCGCAGAATCCGCGCAGGTACAGTTTGAGGTACTGAATTATGCGGAGTATGCGCCGATCGCGGAGACCGTGACGGATGGCGAGGGAAAAACAGTTCTGACCACCGGGCTTGGCACGCTGCACCTCTGGGCGCAGAAGGACGGTCAGACCGGAGAGGCGTTTCTTGACGTCCGGGAAAACAGCAGCTGCGAGATTTGTCTGGGAACCCGGGAACAGGAATACGGTTGGACAGACTGTGATCTGATCGCTCCGGTGGATACGCCGGTGAACACGGATCAGCCGACGCCGGAACAGGCGGAGGATGGGAAACGCCGTCTCGAAGAGGCGGAACAGAAGCGCAGAGAAAAAACAAAGGATTGGGAGAATCCGGAACTCCGGGCGTTCTGCAGTTATCTGGATACTGTGGAGGGAAACAAGGCAGCCTGCGGCAGAGCGCTGCTGGAAACTCTGACAGAGAAAGACCGGACGGACTGCCGCTGTGAAATCCTGAAGCATCACCTGGAGGAGACGATATCATGCCTTGAGGAAGCGGTGCCTGAACCGGGGACAGAGGAGTATGCGCGGTTCGTATCCTGTGTTCTGAACCCAAGGGTAGAGCATGAAGTGATGACTCCGTACCGCCGTTCCCTTTTGGAGTGGATGTCCGCTGAGGAGCAAAGGAACTTCCGGAAGGAGCCGAAGCTTTTATGGGAGAAAATCTGCCGTCAGATACAGGAACGTCCGGAGGAAGAGCGCAGCAGTCTGATCACAGCGCCGGCGGCGTGTGTGAGAACGGGAGTCGGAAGCCGGCGTTCGAAGGAAATCCTGTTTGTGGCTGCTGCGAGAAGCCTCGGCATTCCGGCGCGGCTGAATCCGGATGACGGAGCGATGGAGTACTGGAGAGACGGCAGCTTTGCGCCTGTGCTTGCGGAATGTGAAAAGAACTGCCGCCTGACGCTGAAGTCGACGGGAGATACCGCCTGGAAATATTTTCAGAACTGGAGCATTGCCCGCAGAACGGAGTATGGCTGGCGGTCCCTGCAGCTGACGGACAAAAACTGGGCGGAGGACGGATGCCTGGAGCTGTGGCTGGAAGCGGGAACCTACCGGCTGATCACGTCCAACCGCCTGCCCAACGGAAATCAGTTTGCGCGGCAGTGCCAGATCTTTCTGGAGCCGGGAAGCTGCCGGGAACTGACGCTGGAACTGCGGGAAGCAGACCTTTCCGATATGCTGGAATCCATCGATCTGCCGGAATTCCAGGTAAATGACGGGAAGGGAACCCCGGTCACCGCTTCGGAACTGACGGACGGCGCCTGCCGGGTGATGATCTGGCTGGAGGAGAGCCGAGAGCCGACGGAACATATCCTCAATGAAATGATGGAGCAGGCGGAGGCGTTCCGCGCCTGGATGTCCCGGATCCTGTTCGTGGTCCGTTCGGAGGATGCCCTGCAGGATCCTACGGTTGAAAAAGCCCTGCGGACGTTTCCGGAGATTCCGGTCTATTACGACGATTTCGTGGAAAATGTTTATCTGCTGGGGCGCAGGATGTACGTGGATCACGAAAAGCTGCCGCTGATCCTGGTAACGGACGGGAAACGCAATGGAATCTATGCCGCCAGCGGATATAATGTGGGAACTGGTGAAATGCTGCTCCGTATCCTGGAAGCGCGAGAGAAAAAGAAAGAAAATGACAGTTCAGCCAGCTGAACTTTTGCGAAAGAGAACGGAAAAGAGAGGGAGTCTATGGATAAAACAATGATCAGCGGCGCAAGAGCGCTGGAATTTCTCAGACAGTTTGACTTTATCCGGGAAGCGGGAACCGAAGGGGAACATGCGGCTGCGGAGAAGATCCGGAAGTATCTGGAACAGAATGTGTCCGGTCCGGGGATCACGTTCCATGAGGAGCCGTTTTCCTTTGAGGAATCCCGGATTCTGGAGGCGCGCCTGGTGGTCACGGAGCCATATCAGAAGGAATATTCCGTTGTCGGGTGCGCCGGATGCGGAAGCACGCCGGAAAACGGATTGGAAGCGCCGTTTCTCTATGTGGAAAATGGCGACGAGATCAGCCTGGCGTATGCCCGGGGAAAGATTGTGTTGGTCAACGGAATTGTGAGAAAAGCATTTTATCAGAAGCTTGTGGAAGCAGGCGCGGCGGGATTTGTGATGCTTTCCGGAACGCCCATCGACGAGGGAGAGGATCTTCGTCCGGCGCGCCGCTCGCTGCGCGGGGTGGAAGAAACGCCGATACAGGGAGTGACTGTCCATTACAAAGACGCAGTGGAACTGGTGGAACGGGGTGCATCCAGAGTCCGTCTGATCCTGCGCCAGGAAAAGGAGAAAAGAATCTCCCGCAATCTGATCCTGCGGATCGACGGCAGCCAGCGGGCGGATGAGATACTGACTGTGAGCGCTCACTACGATTCCGTGCCGGAAGGGCCAGGCGCTTACGACAATATGGCAGGAGCGGTGATCGTCATGGAACTTTGCCGATATTTCTCTGTACACCGGCCCCGCCGGACGATGGAATTCCTGTGGTTCGGCGCGGAAGAAAAAGGCCTGTATGGAAGCCTGAACTATGTGGAGCGGCACGGCGAAGAACTGGCGTCGCACCGCTTTAACATGAACGTGGACCTTGCCGGGCAGACCATCGGAGGGACGGTCATCGGAGTGACCGGGAATCCGGAGATCTGTCAGATCCTTTCCGCCTATGCCCACGAAGCAGGCATGGGCGTATCGTTGAAACATCAGATCTGGGGAAGTGATTCCAACAGTTTTGCATGGAAAGGCGTTCCGGCCATGACGTTGAACCGGGATGGTTTCGGCATGCATACCCGTCACGATACGGCGGCATTGATTTCCGTCTGGTCCCTGGAGCGGAGCAGCCGGCTGCTTGCCATGGTGGCGGAACGGCTGGCTTCTGCGGAAGTTTTCCCGTTCCCGCGGGAGGTTCCGGAAAAATTCAGGGAAGAACTGAATGTATTTTTTGAATGATCGTCGCAGCGGTTCCGTTGGATCCAGGACGCTCCGTTGGAGCAGATCTTTTATCAGAAAATTAGAACTGTTTTGATCTCATTCCGAACAGAGGAAAACCCCCGGAAAAACGGTCTGTCAGGATTCGTTTTCCGGGGGTTTCAACATTGAAAATGCAGTTTCGGATGAAACATAATTTATTTTTTTTGTTATCTTGCCGTTGTGCGGAAGATACGGAAGACACCGGTCTGCTCGATCAGACGTGTGAGTGCAAAAAAGATTACGGAGTCGATCGGCCACATGATCAGGTTCTTGACCGCACGTGCCGGAAGAAGAACCAGAAAGCCTTTTCCGTACAGCATATCCAGCCACAGGGTGCTCAGAAGAACGTTTACCACCAGGACAACGATCAGCTTGGCAAGAAGCACCCGCCGTAAAGTAAGTTTTTTCTTGTAGTAAAAGCAGCCGTAAATAAACGCTGCAAGCATTGCATTGAAGGTGAAACCGAAGAAAAACGCGCCGTCCGGTTTCATGACATATTTTACGATATCAAGGATTCCCGCGAACAGGGAACCGGTGACCGGGCCGAACAGGTAATCGACCAGCTGATTGGGGATTGCCGAGAAGCCGATCTTGATATAGGGACCGATGTTGATGGACGCCACAGAATTAAGAATCAATGCAAGCGCCGCGAACATGGCACATACGGCAAGGACAGGAACCTTCTTCAGCTCCTGGGAAGATGACAGAAACATATTTTGCTTTTTTTCAGAGCTTGACGGATTTTTAGACATAAAAAAATTACCTCCTTTTTTGGGCTTCTTACTACAATAGGAGATAATTTTGTTATCTTCTGTTGCAGCGAGATGCGACTTATATACCGCAAGATTACTCTTTTCGTCTTTCCAGCGACTCTCTATCCGGAAAGCACTTAACGCATATAAACCTACTCTGCATTTCTATGTTGGATTCATTATGAAGCAGAAACAGCGAAAAAGCAATGGATTTTTCGTTGTTTCTGCGTTTTTGGTAAAACATACAAAAAATCTTATCTTTTTTGTACAGACTGCCTGCTTGCCAGGTCTTTCTTCCATTTTTCCAGATCTCTGAGAATCGAAAGGATACTTTGGTTGCTCATGCAGTAACAGGGCAGTTTTTTACGCCTTTTTCCGGAAATGAACAGGAACATCCGACGGCGTATGGAAATATCGGAATCCAAGCGTATCTTTTCGGAAAGCTGGATGTCAGAGTCCAGAGGATACACGGCAAATACGTGCCCGAACCGCCAAAACCGTATGCCGTCTTCGCCGACCGTTACGCGGACATTTCAGAGGGTGAAAATCTATAAATAGATTGAGAAAATCGTGAATTGATGATAAAATAGTGAAAACATGAAGGAGGATTATGGAATGTTTGAGCGAATTGATTATACAGTGGAACGAATTGACGGTGATTATGCATATCTGAAACGGATCGATGAACCGGAAGAAGAACTGAAATGTGTTGCGAGGGCTCTTCTTCCGCCGGAAATCATGGAGGGAAGCCGTCTGGCTTACGAAATGCTGCAGTACACGCTGCTGTAAGAGGAGAAGAACAATGGCAATTCAAAAACATATGCTGCCTATTCTGGAATACGATGAAGACCCAGGGGCGATACTAATGCCGAACAGGGAGGAAGGCTATCGTTTTCCGGAAAAGGCAGTCTTTGCGTTTCTTGGAGAGGAGATCGAACAGTTTGCGGTGCGGAACCAGTGCGAAATGATCGGAACTTTTGTCACGATCACAAAAACGTATCCGGTTTATCAGACCGATTACCACGGAGAGACCGTCTGTTTTTGTCAGGCGCCGCTTGGAAGCGCTGCGGCGGTTCAGTTTCTGGATTTTCTGATCAGCTGCGGGGTGCGGAAGGTGATCTCTGCGGGCAGCTGCGGAGCATTGGAACCTCTGGAAGAAAATGCGTTTCTGATCCCTGTTGAGGCCCTTCGTGACGAGGGCGCATCCTATCATTATCTTCCGCCTTCCAGGACCATACGTCTCGATGAGGAAGGGGTGCGGGCGATCCGCCAGGTTTTGTCAGCAGAGGCATTCCCTTTGAAGAGTGTAAAACCTGGACGACGGATGGCTTTTTCCGGGAGACAAGGGAAATGGTGCAGTACCGGAGAGAGGAGGGCTGCAAGGTTGTGGAGATGGAGTGTTCCGCTCTTGCCGCCTGTGCAAGATTCCGGAAGATCCTGTTCGGACAGATCCTCTTCACTGCAGATACTTTGGCAGATGCAGAAAACTACGATGCGAGAGACTGGGGAAGCAGCGCTCTGACCGCCGCGCTGGATTTGTGTTTTGCGGCAGTCTGTGAGATGAAAAATGATCCGTGATGTCACGGAATGAAAGAAATGGAAAAGGAGAAAAAGGTTATGAGAAAAAGTGGAAAGTACAGAACTGCGGCGGGAATGGCAGCCCTGCTGCTTGCCCTGACAGCAGGAGGATGCGCTTCTGATTCCGGAACTGCAGAGGGGACGTCGTCATCGTCTTCTGTGGAACAAACGAAGACGATGACTGCCGGACAGGCAGACAGCAGCGCAGCTTCCGACAGCTCTGTGCAGGACGGTTCTGAACAGGAGGGGCAGGTGGAGAACCTGGCGATGTATGTTCCATATGGGGACGAAGGCGGATATCTTATGGTGGATCAGGAGAGCGGATCGGTCTTTACCGTGACCATGCCGGAAGAAATTTATGATATCGATGGAAACAAGATCGGGCAGGAGGATCTGGAAAAGGGAAACATCCTGCGGATCTATGGCAACGGAATCATGATGAACAGTTATCCGGGACAGTATCCCGGCGTGACAAAAATCCAGGTGGAGGAAACGGGAAGTCCTTCGGATGCGGATCAGTATCAGGAGATCATCGACGGGATCTATCAGGAGCCTGATCCGGCAGAAGTTCCTCTGCTGAGCCTGGAATACCGGACGACACAGGCAATCGTGTCCGCGGCGACGAGTATCGGAAGTTATCGCTGGGAATATCCGGCGGAAGATGGAACCATGACAGAGGAGGTTGCGGATGCGCCTGTAATTTCACAGTGGGAAGTTCTGAATGAGATCGATTTTGCTGAGCCGACGGACCTGACTTTGTCTTTCACGGAGACACCGAAACAGGTAACGGTAACCCGCTGGCCGGAGAGTGTAAAGGGACAGGCGGAACTGCCGGAAGGCGAAGCGGTTGAGGTAAAAGAAACGGAGAATGCGCAGCAATATCTTCTGGAAAAGGCAGACACAGGCTATCTGTATCTGGTGAAGGCAGAGTGGGAGAATGGATACACGGATTACGGTTTCCAGACTATAAAAAAGTAAACAAAGAGTAACGCGCAGGTGTGCGGTTTGCCGGGAACAACGAAAGGCTTATGCTTCGTTATACCCGACAAACCGCACACTTTTTTGTCATATTATTGGGAATCGTCCTGGCGCTTTGGCTGATCCTCCTTCAGCAGATAAAAGGAGATCATCAGATACAGAAGTTCATCGTAATCCGTCAGATCCGAATCCAGAAGCGCGCGGATGCGTTCCAGCCGGTACAGGAAGGTGCTGCGATGGATGTAAAGCTCTCTGGCGGACTGAACAGCATTCAGATGGTTTTTCAGATACACTTCCAGAGTCCGCATATATTCCGTGCCCTGTTCTTTGTCATGTGCCTGCAGCAGAAGCAGCTTTTCATGGCAGAGCATACTGCCGGGAATCTGCCGAATTGCCTGTGAGAAAATGTAAGGAAGGGCGAAATCCCGGAAGGCGTGGATCCAAAGGTAAGGTTTTTGCGCGTTTCCCAGTTCGTGGGCCGCCAGCGCCTGCAGATACTGCTTCCGCAGATACATGTGTCCGGTGACCGTGTAACTGAGGGAGAGCTTCAGAAAGCTGTCCCGGATAAAATAGATCAGCTTTTCTGTGATATCCTCCGTGGAGCCGCCGAACAGATCCATATCCACGTAGATGACAATATTTTCCCGAAAAGAAAAAGCACAGGAACCGCGGATGAATTGATCGTACAGTATGAGCCGCTGGCATTTGTGCTTTCTGACCCTGTTACCCGCCAGCATTTGGGCGGACGCGTGGAAGGTGAGGACGGAAAGGACGCGTGGGGAACTACGCTTCGCTGGAAAAAGGGCGATCATGCGGCAATCCCTTATATCACTCCGGAGAATGTTGTGTGCCCGGATATTACAGAATGGCAGAAATACTGCAAAAAGCCGAATACACTGTTTCCGGAGGAAGATTGGAAACAGGCGGAAGAGGATGCGGAAAAGATCCGTCAGGAGGGAACTCATCTGGTATCTGTCCTGATGGCGACGGGTCTCTTCGAGCAGCTCCATTTTCTGATGGGATTTGAGGATACACTGTTGAATTTTATTATGGAACCGGATTCTGTCCATGAGCTGCTGGATTACATCATGGAATACCGGATGTCCATGGCGGAGGAACTGATCCGCCACATCAAACCGGACGTTGTCCTGTCCCATGACGATTGGGGAGCGAAAGACCGGCTGTTTATGGACCCGGACACTTACCGTGAGTTCTTCAAAGGACGTTACGAAAAGCTGTACCGCCATATCAAAGAGGTCGGCAGGGAAGTCGGCAAGGATATCATCGTGATCCATCACGCAGACAGCCACTGCGCGGAGATTATCGATGATATGGCAGATATGCATATCGACATCTGGCAGGGCGCTTTGCCGAGCAATGACATTCCGGCGCTGCAGCGTCATCTGATGGGTAAAAAACCATATCTGATGGGTGGTATCGACGCGGGAATCGTGGACAATCCGTTTTCCACGGAGGAAGAAGTTCGCCAGGAAGTGCAGCGTGCGATCCATGATTCCGAGGGACTGCCGGGCTTTATTCCGTGTATTACCTACGGACTGCCGGAGAGCATCCGTCCAGGAATCTTTGAGATGATTTCAGAGGAAATTGAAAAGTATAACCAGTCAAAAAAATAATCGGAATCCGGCAGGAGAGAGTTCCTGAAGGGTGACAGCTCAGCCAGGTCTGACCAGCAAATGCGCGGACCTGGCTGAATCACTGTCTTACCAAAAGACTGTCAAAAGCAGTACTTCTTTGTGTCAAAAACTGCGTTTCTTCGACTCTTTCTTTTTCAGGAAAAATGTAGTAAAATAACTCTGGTCTGTTTTCCGGAAAGCGAAAACAGGAGAAAATGAAAAAAGGAAGAGAAACAACTATGAGTGAAAAGAGCAGACAGTCCGGCGGAAATTTTCTCGTTCAGGGTTCTATCCTGGCGGCTGCCGGAATCATCGTCCGTCTGATCGGACTTCTCTACAAAATCCCAATGACAAGGATCCTCGGTGACGAAGGGATCGGATATTATAATACGGCATATGAGATCTACAACATCGGTTTGATCCTGTCGTCGTACAGCCTGCCGCTTGCCGTTTCCAAATTGATCGCGAAAAAAGAGCAGGAGCGGGAACGGGGCGATGCCAATCGTGTGTTCCATTGCGGAATTGCCGTCGGCGTGTTTACCGGCGGGCTGATGACGGTGTTTCTGATCGCAGGCTCTGAATGGATTGCTTCGAAAATCTTCAACAGTCCGGGAAGTGCGCTTCCTCTCCGTGTCATGGCGCCGACCATTCTTGTCTTTGCTATTATGGGCGTATTCCGGGGATTTTTTCAGGGGCATGGAAATATGATCCCCACTTCTCTGTCTCAGATTGTGGAGCAGGTGGTGCATGCTGCGGTCAGTATCTGGGCGTCCTGGGATTTTATGAACCGGTTTGCGTCACAGGAGAACCCGGCTTCCTATGGAGCGGCAGGAGGAACCCTGGGAACCCTGGTGGGCGCATTGGCAGCATTCGTGCTTCTTGCGGTTTTGATGAAGAAAGAGAGCAGCCGCAGAAAGAGTATGAGAAAGACAGAAACGGAGGATGGCTATCATTACGATCCGTCCTCCAGCTACGGGGAGATCATGAAACTTCTGATCCTGACGTTCACGCCGATTATCCTGAGTCAGTTCGTTTACCAGCTCAGCGGGTCGGTGGACAATTCCATGTTCGGACTGATCATGGGCGGAAAGGGGCTGGATGAGAGCGAACGTCTCTCCCTGCTCGGTATCTACGGAGGAAAATATCGGCTGCTGACCAATGTGCCGGTGGCGATCGCTTCTTCTCTTGGAGCGTCCATGATTCCAAGCATCGTGACTTCCAAAGTCATGGGGCGTCAGAAAGAGGTCAAGAGAAAGATCTCCATCACAATTAAATTTAATATGCTTCTTGCCATCCCTTGCTCTCTGGGAATGTTTGCGCTGGCCTCCCCGCTGATGCAGCTGATCTTCGGCGATGGACGGAAGATGACAGAGGAACTGCTGATGCTGGGTTCCTCCGCCGTTGTCTTTTTCTCCCTGTCCACGGTGACCAACGCGGTCCTGCAGGGAATTGACCAGATGCGGAAATCGGTGACACACTCGGCGATATCGCTGGGAATCCATGCGGTGCTCGTTTACGTGTTGCTGGAATATCTTAATATGGGTGTCTACGGTCTGGTAATCGGAAACGTCACTTTTGCGCTGGTGGTATGCATTCTGAACTGGATTGCGATCGGCAAGACGCTGAACTATCATCAGGAGGTGCGGACGACCTTTGTCCTTCCTTTCTGTGCTTCGGTCCTTATGGCTCTTGCGGCGCGGGGAATTTATCAGGGAGTTTACTTCCTGAGCGGTTCCAATGCAGTCAGTGTGTGCATCGCTGTGATCCCTGCGATCCTGATCTATGGTGTGCTGATCATCAAAATCGGTGCGGTGAAGGAGGAGGAGCTTCGTCAGATGCCGATGGGGACACGGCTGGCACGATTCCTGAAATAAAAGAGAGATAAGAAAAGGCTGCCTGAGCAAACGGGGCAGCCTTTTCTGTACGTTGTGCAGAAAAACTGTCTCTTATGCAAAAGGGATTGTAAAGAATTTTTCGACGATATATACTGAGGGCAGATAAGGAGCAGAAAAAATGAAAATAGCTGTCTGTGATGATGAGAAAAGTATGCTGGAGCAGATGGAAGAAAATCTGAAAGAATTTGAAACGCTGTTTCAGATTGACTGTTATACCAGCGGGGAAGCACTGCTGGATTCGGGCATATATTATGACTTGATCTTTCTGGATATCGATATGAAAGGGATTTCCGGTATCGATACGGCACGCATGCTCCGCAGGAGGGATAAGAAGGTGAAAATCGTGTATGTGACGGCATACGAAGATTTCCGCGACTATGCGTTTTCGGTTCATGCCTTTGGGTATCTGGTGAAGCCGGTAAAACGGGAAAGCGTGCATGAGATGATCCGTGAAGTGTTGGATTATACGGAAGAGGAGACGGACGGACCGCGTCTGAAATTCCAGACGGAAGAGGGGATCATCGAACTGAAGATACAGGAAATCATTTATTTTGAGTATCTGCAGAGAAAGATACGGATTGTTTCCGAAAAGGGAACGTTTCATATGAAAGGAAGCATCGGTGTTCTCGGAGAGCGGCTTGCCGCCATGGGATTTGCGGTACCCCATAAAAGTTTTGTGGTCAATCTTGGGCAGGTGAAACACCTCAAAGGCTACGAGATCTGGATGACAGATGGAAGCACCGTTCCGCTGTCGCAGAAGAAATCCGCGAATTTCCGTCAGCAGCTTACCGGATGGCTTGCACAGCAGTTGTAGGAGATACACGAAGAGGTAAAGAAGGAGAAATGAAACATGTTGCTTGCGGTTGTCAATTTACTGCTTAGTTTCACGGAAGGGATTACATTATGGCTCTGTATCTATCTGTTTATGAAGCACAACCGGCAGGAAATCTTTCGAAGAAGATTTTGGTATGCCCTTGGATTTTCCGCGGCGGGAATAGGGTTTTATGCCCTGACGTTCTGGATGAACCGTATCGGGGCCGTGTGGATTCCGGTGATCTTTTATTTCTGCGCGGTGCCGCTGCTTGGGCGGAGCCTGTTCCACAAACGGAGCTGGAGCCTGATTTTTGACGTGATCTTTTCCGTACTGCTGTTTTTCGGGATGGAGATAGGGATTTTCTTTATGAATCTCCTGTTTGCTTTTTACAGAGGCAGAAACCTGCTTCTGATCGTTGACCTGATCCTGGCGCTGAAAATTATGCTGAGCCTGGTGATCACGGCTGTTTCTATTCGCTTGATCGGAAGGCTTCAGGAGGGAAGACTGAAAGGAAAACAGACGGCGGGAATGTTTCTTCTTCCAGTGTTCAGTGTTGTGTTTGTGGTTTCCATGCTGAGAATGAATATGGTTTATGGGCAGTTGTATTCCAATGCCCTCCTGCTGATCAATCTGATCCTGCTGGTCTTGGTGAACTGCTACTTTATCTTTCTGTTCCGCTATATGTTTCAGAGCAACCAGCTGGAACAGGAGCTGGAACGGTTTCAGGCGCAGAATGAGGTTCAGTATCGCTATTACACGGAACTGGAGCGAAAATACCAGGAATCCAGAAAGATCCTGCACGATATGAAGAATCACCTGCAGGCAATTGAAAGCCTGTACCGGGAGGACAATGCATCGGGCAGAGGCGACCGATATGTGAAAGATCTGTATCATATGGTCAACATTCTGGGAGAAAAGTATTACAGCAGCGACCGGATGCTGAATATCATCTGCAACGATAAGCTTTCCGCAGCCGGCCGCATGGGAATCCGGGTAACCGCGCAGATTGGAGACGTGGATTTTTCTGACCTGAAAGATATGGATGTCACAACGATTTTTGCGAATCTGCTGGATAATGCCATAGAAGCGGCGCAGGGCACAGAAGGGGCGTTTCTCGATATCAAAATGCAGAACGTGCATCAGTTCCGTGTGATCAGCATCGTAAACGCCATGGAACCGGGGCGAAAAAAACCGGGACATTCCGGGATTGGGCTCGAAAATGTGCGCCGGACCCTGGAGAAGTATCACGGCACCATCCGTCAGGAAACGGTGGATGGAGAATACCGGGTCAGCGTCCTGCTGCCGGAAAAGGAGGAGAAAGAGGAATGATACTTGGGATTTTAAGTCTGATGATCTGTATCGGGATTCCTGCCGGGGGAGCCGTCTGGTTTCTGGCAAAGAGGAACGGAACGTTTCTTTCGTTTCTGGCTGGGGTGCTGGCTTTTGCCATTTCCCAGCTCCTGATCCGGATTCCGCTGCTGAACTTTCTGTCTTCCCATGTGGAGTGGATGATGATCCTTCCGATGGCAAATTTCGTGCTGTACTGTGTGTTTCTGGCATTTACCGCCGGACTGTTTGAAGAAACGGCACGCTGGCTGGGACTGAAATACGGACGGAGAGGAAAAACCGGCTGGGTGCATGGCTTCGCTTTCGGTTTGGGCCATGGAGGGATTGAAGCAGTCTGGGTTGCTTTCCAGGGACTTGTCCCTGCGCTTTTAAACGGGACGTTGTTTCTGTTTGGAGAAAATGCGATCCTTGTGGCACTGGAACGTCTGGGTGCCATGACCTTTCACATCGGCATGACGCTGATCGTGCTTGAGGGAATCCGGACCCGGCGGCTTCGCTGGCTGGCACTGGCAATCCTGCTGCATTTTCTGCTGGATGTTTCTATAGCATTTCAGAATGCGGCGGTCAATATGGCGGTCCTTGCTGCGGGAGCGGCGGGAAGTGTGGCGGTGATGGTGCTCACATATAGAAAATGGAAAAAGGAAGGGGAAAAATAGGATGAGAAGTAAAATGAAAACAAAGAGATTCAGAAAACTTACGGGTATGTGTTTTGCAGCGGCTGCGCTCGGTCTTCTGACTGGGTGTCAGAGCGGCAATCTGGCGGACTGTTTTACGAAAGAAGAGGTGGAGCAGCAGGCGGTGGAAGATATTGAACTGGCATCTTCCAACAATTATGAGGGATGGGTGGAACGTTTCCAGGATGACCTGCAGGGCAGCCTGACGCCGGAAACGTATAAAACGTTTCTTACAGAGCTGGAGAAGAAAGGGGCGTTTCAGGAATACGGAAAGACGGCGGTGGTCGGCCAGGAGCAGGATGGAAAAAATTATGCGGGAGCGATCGTCGTTGTGAACTATGAGGAGGGAGATCTTACCTATACTATTTCCTATAACGAGGATATGGAAATGGTAGGATTTCTGATCAAATAGCGTAACCGCTCAGCTATCTGGATGTTTGCCGGATCACAAAATATAAGCAGAGAAGACCCTGGTTTTTCAGAAATTGAGGCTGAATGCACAGTTCTGAAAGATCAGGGTTTTTTGTGTGTTCAGCCTTTGAGTTTGTGGATGCAGAAAAGGAAAAATGGATTTACATTTCCTTAGGATCTGTATTATAATAACACACAAAAAGGAGAGAACGAACATGGAACCGTATCTGCACCACGTACAGTATTATGAGACAGACCGTATGGGAATCACGCACCATTCCAATTATATCCGGTGGATGGAGGAAGCCAGGGTTGCTTTTCTGGAGGAACTGGGCTGGGGCTATGAGAAACTGGAGGACATGGGGATCGTTTCACCGGTGACACAGGCAGTCTGTGAGTTCAAAAAACCGACCACATTTTCGGACTTGGTTGAGATTACCGTTGAAGTCCAGGAATACCGGGGCGTGCGTTTGCTGTTGTCTTACCGGATGGTGAATGCACGGACAAAGGAACTTGTGGCGGAAGGCACCTCCGGCCATTGTTTCCTGAATCGGGAAGGACAGGTAATGATACTGAAAAAAGAGCATCCGGAGTTTGATAAAATCCTGAAAGAACTTGCCCAGGCAGGCCCGGCGGAAAACAAGGACAGATAAGGAGAGCAGTCACATGAAAAAGAAAAGTATTTTATGTTATGGAGATTCCAATACTTTCGGTTACCGACCGATGGACAGTCAGCGTTACCCTTATGGGATCCGATGGACCAGTCTGCTGGCAGAAAACCTGGGAGAAGATTTCCGAGTGATCGAGGCGGGACTGAACAGCCGGACAACGGTGATTGACGATGATCTGGAAAAAGACCGAAACGGATGGAAGTGTATCGATGTAGTTTTGGAGATGAACTGGCCGCTGGATTTGGTGATTCTGATGCTTGGGACGAATGACATGAAAGTGCGGTACCAGGCAGAGGCTGTGGATATCGCCGAGGGAGCGCGAAGTATTGTCCGGGAGATCCGTCGCCTCCATCAGGAGATACACCCAGACTGGATGCCGCAGATTCTCCTGGTTTCTCCGTTGCTGATCGGGGAAAAACTCCGTGACGGACAGTCCGGATTTTCGGAAAGTTTTGGCGGCGAACGTGCCTATTGGCTCTCCCGCGAGCTTGCACCTCTTTATCAGCAGGTAGCATATGAGGAAGGCTGTCATTTCCTTGATGCCGGAAGCGTGGCTTCCGTCGGAACTGTGGATGCCCTTCATCTGGAGGAAGAAGGCCATCGGGATCTTGCCGCCGCGATGGAAGCAAAGGTCCGGGAGATATTTCAAAAGGTGTAAGTGCATACAATGATGTGAGGAGAAGGGAGTGGATGGATGTTGGAGAAGATTACAGAAATCCTGACGGCGGTCCAGGGGGCTGTCTGGGGCTGGGGAATGATTTTGCTGTTGTTGGGCACGCATATTTTTATGACGATCCGAACGAAAGGGATACAGAGAAAACTATGGAAAGGCATCCGCCTTTCTGTCCAGGAGGATCCGGATGCGGAAGGTGAAGTCAGTCAGTTTGGCGCGCTGACGACCGCCCTGGCTGCGACCATCGGAACGGGAAATATTGTAGGCGTCGGAACAGCTATCGCTCTTGGCGGTCCGGGGGCGGTGTTCTGGTGCTGGCTGACCGGTGTGTTCGGCATTGCGACTAAGTACAGCGAAGCGCTGCTGGCGGTGAAGTATCGTGTCAAGACAAAAGACGGACGGATGCAGGGCGGAGCCATGTATGCGCTGGAGCGCGGGCTGCACATGAAATGGCTGGGAGTGCTGTTTGCGGTATTCGGAGGCTTTGCCTCCTTTGGTATCGGATGCGCGACTCAGGTAAACGCCATTGCAGCAGTCTGTGAAGAGAATCTTGGAATTCCCTCCTGGATCGTCGGCGTTGCAGTTTGCATCCTGACGGCATGTGTGATCTTTGGCGGGATCCGTTCCATCGCCAGAGTCTGTGAAAAGCTGGTTCCCTTCATGGCAATTTTCTATGTGGCGGGCTGCCTGATTATTCTTGTGATCAATTGGGATTTTCTGCTTCCGGCACTGAAGGCGATCGTGACCATGGCGTTTCGCCCAGGGGCGGTGGCGGGAGGCCTGACCGGAAGAGGACTGATGGCGGCGATGCAGTACGGAATCGCCCGCGGCCTGTTTTCCAATGAATCCGGCATGGGTTCGGCGCCGATTGCCGCGGCGGCGGCACAGACGAGAAATCCGGTGCGCCAGGCGCTGGTTTCCAGCACGGGAACGTTCTGGGATACGGTAGTGGTATGTGCGCTGACCGGTCTGGTTCTTGTTTCCAGTATTATGAAGAATCCGGCGATCGATATGAGTGCTGTCACAGACGGCGGCGTGCTGACTTCTCTTGCCTTTGCGCAGATTCCTGTTGTGGGTCCGCTGATCCTTGTGCTCGGCATTATCTCTTTTGCCTTTTCGACGATCCTTGGCTGGGCTTATTATGGAGAGCGGTGTGTGGAATATTTTGCAGGAAAGAAAGGACTTCTGCCGTATCGGTTTCTTTATATTTTTGTCCTGGGCGTAGCTCCGGTGATCGCGCTGAACCTGGTGTGGACGGCGGCGGATATCCTCAATGCGCTGATGGCGATTCCGAACCTGATCGCTGTGCTGCTGCTGTCCAGGGTAGTGGTGAGTGAAACAGATAAATATATCGATAATCTTGACGCGGTGGATGACACTCCGATTCCCACGGTGGATAAGTAGGAGACCGTACGGAAAGAAAGGAAAGAAAAACGGGAGGAAAAAGAAATGTATCAGATGGCAAACGAAGAACTGATCCTGGAAGTAACGGAACAAGGAGCGGAGATGAAATCCCTGAAAGACCGGGCAAGCGGCAGGGAATATCTCTGGTGCGGGGACGCAAAATACTGGAAACGCACGGCTCCGGTGCTGTTTCCTCTGGTGGGAAGATACCGGGACAATGAATCCATTTATCAGGGAAAGGTTTACCATCTGTCCCAGCACGGCTTTGCCAGGGATATGGAGTTTTCCCTGATCAGCCAGACGGAAACGGAACTTTGGTTTGCCCTGGAAGAGACGGAGGAAACGTTGGAAAACTATCCATTCCGCTTTCGGCTGCTGGTTGGATACCGGCTGGAAGGACGGCGGGTACAGGTACTGTGGAAAGTGGAGAATACCGATGACAAGGAAATCTGGTTTTCTCTTGGCGGACATCCGGCTTTCGTCTGCCCGCCGGGAGAAGGAAAACGCAGCAGCTGCCGCCTGCGTTTTGACACAGCAGGTCCGCTTGTCAGCGGGACACTGACAGAGAACGGGGTATTGGGAGACCGGCTGCGGACCTATGAACTGGAAGATCATGAAATGACAGTGACGGATGATCTGTTTGAGGAGGATGCGCTGGTGCTGGAGAACAGCCAGGCACACGAGGTTTCCCTGGTGGATGGAAACGGAGAAGTTTATGTGACCGTTTCCTTTGACGCGCCGGTCTTCGGAATCTGGTCCTCGTCCCCGGATGCGCCGTTTGTCTGCATTGAGCCGTGGTATGGTGTCAGCGACCGGGAAGATTTCAGCAAGGAGCTGACAGAAAGAACATGGAGTCAGAGCTTGAAAGCCGGAGAGGTGTTTGAGGGCGGATACAAAATCACTTTGTAAAATCATGAAGCAGCAGCCAGAAATATAGCAGACAGGAAACATAACAGTCAGAATCATGACAGGCAGAAAACTGCCGGTATTCGGAAGAACCGTAACCGTTCCAGCCATCGGAACGATTACGAAGATCCATCACGGGATCTGTCCGGATACCGGCAGTTTTCTGTGTGGTTTTCTGCGAATTACAGGGCTATTTATCAATTCTCTGATTGATCAGGCTGCGGTAAGCGCTTGGCGACAGTCCTTTGAGTTTTTTGAAGATGCGCGTATAATAATTGACATCCAGGAATCCTACCTGTCCGGCAACGTTCTGGATCGACAGATCCGTGGTGTTCAGAAGGGAAACGGAAACATCGATTCGCTTGCTATTGATATATTCCGTCAGCGTTGTTCCTGTTTCTTTCTTGAAGAGAGCGGACAGATAACTTGGGCTGATGGAAAAAAGTTCCGCGATTTTTTTCAGGGAAAGATCTTCCTGGTAATTGAAGTCAATATAGTTGATGACCTTCTGCACGGCAGGGGAATACCCCCGCATGGAGTGGTTGCGAACCAGATTGGCGTATTTGTGGACCATTTCCCGTCCCAGGTCGCTGAGCGCTTCGGTGGAAGTACTTTTTTCGATTTCCTGGGAAAAACGGCCGGACATCTCATCAATATAAAGGGGATGGACGAAACCGTTCTGTACCGCCTTGCGAAGCAGCGTGTTCAGCGCAAAATAGAGATTTTTGGCGTTTCTCAGCCGGTCTGTGTTGCGCGGCGGCACCCGGTAAGAGAAAAAATTGCTGTAATTGTACAGGGCGCGGTTGGTATCGCCTTTCGCGACGGCTTCCAGCAGCTCATTCTCCGCCTGATAGCGCTTTTCGATGGACTGCATGGCTTCGTATGGCTTTTTATTGATGGAAAAATCAAAATTCCCGGGCGGCAGTGTAAAGCGGTCCCGCAAATTCTCGATCGTGAATGATGTGAAACTTCCGTAGATAAATTTCCCCATCAGGGAGATCAGTGAATTGATATCATTTTCTCCAGAAAAAACGGGGACGGAAGAAAAGAAACTCTGCAGGGCATCGTAACGGTCCATGGGAAGATGAAGAATCTGGATCAGAGTCAGCAATTCCTCATGGGTCAGCGGAGCCGTCAGGTACGGGCCGATGGAAATAAAGTCAAACTGGTATTCCTGCTGCATGTCCGGCGTTGCGGTAAATAGCACGTAATTCAGCATGGTCTCTGTGTGCAGGATGGAGATACAGTTGGGTTTCAGCGCCTTCAGGATTGCTTCGGAAATCTGGCGGGATTTGAAATCCAGCGTCAGTTTCTGCAGAATGTCAGTGAAATCCGATGTCTCAGCTGGCAGGTCTTCCAGACGAATGAGGGTCATTTCAATATTATGTATATGAAAAAGAGATTCCATAATTTCTAAAAAATCTACCTGCATATGTACTCCTTTAACGTGTGAATTCAAAGTAACAGTTCAGCTGGCTGAATTGTTACGATCCAAAGACAGTCTGCCTTGTGGAAAAACGCTGCAGTTCTTAGCGGAATATAAGCGGGCAGAATATCTTTATGTAAAATTCTATCACAATCGGCAGGAATATTCAAATGGATATTATAGAAGAATATTTTGGTAAAATAGAAAAATATTTCTATTTGGAAGGGCGAAATACAATAATTATGCTAGTGATACAAAAAATAAACCTCGAAAAAAAGAAAAAAAACACTTCTCTATCTATTGATGCGTCATACGGGCACGGTTGTATACGAGATGCAGGTACATTGCGTCATGTGCCGCCGCAGCGTTGTGCGCCGCAATGGCATCGGTCAGCGCGCGGTGCGTGTCGATGGTTTCCTGTTTCAGCGTATTTCCGGTCAGTTCGATCAGCAGAGGGATTGCGCTGTTGATGACCGGGATCAGGCGGGGAACGACGACATTTTTGCTGCTCAGTGCAATCGCCGTGTGAAATTCAATGTCTTTCTGGGTGTGGTCCTGCCCCAGCTGGACAAGGTCCTCGACTTCCTGACAGAGGCGGCGAAGGAGAGCGATATCTTCTTCGGATGCGTTCTGTGCGGCAAGGGAAGCAATCGCAGGCTCCAGGAGAAAACGGACTTCCAGGGAGTCCTGTGCCAGTTTCTGTTTGTCGGCGATAAAAGAAAAGCCAAGGGGATCATCCACCATTCCGGGTGTCTGGGAGATGTAAGTGCCGGATCCCTGGCGGATCGTGACGATATTTCGGGAGGCAAGCAGCTTCATCGCTTCCCGGATGCTGCTTCGTCCGACGCCCATCTTTTTCGCCAGGATGGATTCGTTGGGAAGGCGGTCACCGGGTTTCAGGTTTTCACTGCGGATATAGTTCAGCAGTTCTTCGGAAAGTTTGCTGGATAAAGGTTTATCCTCGGGATGAGTCATCATATGAATTTTGCTCCTTTTTGACTGAGATAGTTTCAGCATAGCGAAAAACGGACGGTGTGTCAAGGAAACTTTCGGAAGACGTTCCGCAATATGCAGGAAAAGAAAGGTGTGTTTTGGGAACGTTATTGACGATTGATACAGATATTTTGTATTGAATCCAGAGAAAAAATACGATACAATGAAATCATCAGATGAATTTTGAGAAATTGTAAATCGCAGGATGTTTTTCAATTTATTCTATGACAGAGGAAAGGGGAAATACAGAAAATGGAATTAAGAAGCCAGAAATTAAGGGAAATCGCTCCGGAACTGGATCCGCTCCGTCTCGGAACCGGTTGGAAACTGGAGGATCTTTCAAAACCACAGATCATCATTGAGAGCTCTTTCGGTGACAGCCACCCGGGCAGCGGTCATCTGCTGGAACTGACGGAGGAGGCGCGCGCGGGGGCAGCCCGGGCAGGAGGACATGGAGCGCGGTATTTCTGTACAGATATCTGTGACGGGGAAGCTCAGGGACACGATGGGATCAATTATTCCCTTCCTTCCAGGGATATGATGGCAAATATGATGGAAATCCACGCAAACGCCACGCCTTTTGACGGAGGAGTATTTATCGCAAGCTGTGATAAGAGTGTGCCTGCCCACCTGATGGCAATCGGCCGTATCAACATTCCGTCGATCATGGTGACCGGAGGGGTTATGGATGCAGGACCGGATCTGCTGACGTTGGAACAGATTGGTATGTATCACGCGATGTATGAACGGGGCGAGATCACAAAGGAACAGATGGATTTCTACAAGCATAATGCCTGTCCGTCCTGTGGGGCATGTTCGTTTATGGGAACCGCATCGACGATGCAGATCATGGCAGAGGCGCTTGGGCTGATGCTTCCGGGCAGCGCGCTGCTCCCGGCTACCAGCAGCGACCTGCGGGAGTTTGCGGGAAAAGCCGGGGAACAGGCAGTCTGGCTTGCCGAGCACGATCTGACGCCCGACAAGATCGTTACGATGAAATCTTTCGAAAACGCGATCATGGTGCATGCGGCAATCTCCGGGTCCACCAATTCCCTGCTGCATCTTCCGGCAATCGCCCATGAATTTGGAATCGAGATCGACGCGGATACCTTCGACCGGCTCCACAGAGGCGCCCATTACCTGCTGAATATCCGGCCGGCGGGACAGTGGCCGGCACAGTTCTTCTATTATGCCGGCGGTGTGCCGCGGATCATGGAAGAGATCAAAGATATGCTCCATCTGGATGTGATGACGGTGACTGGAAAGACCCTGGGGGAAAATCTGGAAGATCTGAAGCAGAGCGGATTTTATGAAAAATGCCAGAGTTATCTGGATCGGTGGAATCTGAAAAGAGAAGATGTGATCCGTCCGTTTGACCAGCCCTTTGGAACAGATGGAAGCATTGCGATCCTGAAGGGCAATCTTGCGCCGGAGGGGGCTGTGGTCAAGCATACCGTAGTTCCAAAGGAGATGTTCCATGCGGTGCTGAGAGCCCGTCCTTTCGACTGCGAGGAGGAGGCGATCCATGCAGTTCTTACCCATGAGATTCAGCCGGGGGATGCGGTGATCATCCGGTACGAGGGACCGAAAGGCAGCGGAATGCCGGAAATGTTCTATACAACGGAAGCCATAGCCTCGGACGCAACGCTGGGCGCTTCGATCGCTCTGCTGACGGATGGAAGATTTTCCGGCGCTTCCAAGGGACCTGCCATCGGGCATATCTCACCGGAGGCTGCACAGGGCGGTCCGATCGCCCTGGTGGAAGAGGGAGACCTGATTGAGATCAGCATTCCGGACCGAAGGATTGAGATCGTAGGAGCCAAAGGTGTGAGAAAGACACAGGAAGAGATCGAGGCGCTGCTGAGAGAAAGAAAAGCCGCCTGGCAGCCAAAGCCGAACCGTTATCAGAAAGGCGTGCTGAAACAGTTTGCGGACAAGGCGGTATCTCCGATGAAAGGTGGATACATGGAGTAAATCCATAAGTGTAAATGGACAACCGTTCCGCTGGCGGAACGGCTGCGCAGACGGCTCCCGGAAAGGATCAGAGTGGATGCTTTCCGGGAGCCGTTTGCTGCCGGGAAATCCGGCTCGGGCGAATGTTTTTCTGTGCTTCTGTTTTTGTCAGCGCATCTGAGGCTGTGACAGAATGGATTTTACGTGTTCGATCTCCTGCGGGGATGCTTTGGCCGCAGGAATGTAGTAGCTTTTTCTGCGCGCAAGTTCATACATGGTTTCCTGAGACATTTCCGCCTGATTGCGGATCTGCTTCAGGCACTGTTTTAACTCCTGGTTTTCTGTCTGGGCGATCATATCGCCAAACATTTTCAGTTCACCGTTGATTCCGACCAGAGCGTCGGTTACCATTGTTTTTTCATCCATGTTCCGTTCCTCCTATAAAAATCTCATCAGTTCCTGCTTGTTTTTCATTGCAGAGTTCGCGGCATCCTGAAACAGTTTTTTGACTTCCGGATCCTGTGTCTGAGAAGCGTAATCGGTCATTTTGCAGTGTGTCGTCGTGTAGCCTCCGATCAGATGACGCAGATTCTGCAGATCAAGAACAGAAATTTCATGCATGGCAGTTCCTCCTTCAAAATGTATCTTTTTATGAAACATTGGTTTCAGAGATAGTATGTCAAGGAAACAGAAATTTATTCCGGAATGTGGGAACGGTTTACAGGAGAAATTTTTTTTATCCACGGATGCAATACATTCTGAATTGTTATATACTGGAAATAAAACCAGAGTGTGTTTGAAAACTTATACAAGTTTTGAGAGAAAAAGGAGAGGATTACATGGAACAGTTATCATTGTTTGATCAGGCCGGGGATCTCGGCGCGCCTCTTGCCAGCCGTCTGCGTCCTCAGTCACTGGATGAATTTGTGGGCCAGAAGCATCTGCTCGGCGAGGGGAGGATGCTGCGCCAGCTCATCGAGAGAGATCAGATTTCTTCCATGATTTTCTGGGGACCTCCGGGTGTGGGCAAGACGACATTGGCAAGGATCATTGCCCGGAGAACGAGAGCGGAGTTTATCGATTTCAGCGCCGTCACCAGCGGAATCCGGGAGATCCGCCAGGTGATGGAACAGGCGGAGAACAGCAGAAAGATGGGAATGCGCACCGTTGTGTTTGTGGACGAGATCCATCGCTTCAACAAAGCACAGCAGGATGCGTTCCTTCCGTTTGTGGAAAAGGGGAGCATTCTTCTGATCGGGGCTACCACGGAGAACCCGTCTTTTGAGATCAATGCGGCGCTTCTTTCCAGATGCCGTGTGTTTGTGCTGAAAGAACTGACGGAGCAGGAGATCATGGAACTGTTGGAGCATGCACTGTCAAATCCCAGAGGATACGGAAACCAGAGGATCGGGATCACCAGACAGCAGCTGGCTGCGATCGCGGCTTTTTCCAACGGAGACGCCAGAACGGCGCTCAACACCCTGGAGATGGCGGTGATGAACGGTGAGATCACCCCGGAAGAAATCCGGATCACCGACGCGGTGATGGAGCAGTGCATTACCAGAAAGTCCCTTCTGTATGATAAAAATGGGGAAGAGCACTATAATCTCATCTCTGCGCTCCACAAATCCATGCGGAACAGCGATCCCGATGCCGCGATCTACTGGCTGATGCGGATGCTGGAGGGCGGAGAAGATCCGCTGTATATTGCGCGCCGCCTGATCCGTTTCGCCAGCGAAGATGTGGGAATTGCGGACAGCCAGGCGCTGCAGGTGGCGGTGGCGGCTTACCAGGCATGCCATTTCAACGGGATGCCGGAGTGTGATGTGAATCTGGTTCATGCCGTGACTTATCTTTCCCTTGCGCCAAAATCCAACGCTCTGTACCGTGCCTGTGAGGAATGCAAGGCGGATGTAAAGCAGCGAAGGGCGGAGCCTGTGCCGCTGTGGCTGCGCAATGCCCCCACCGGGCTGATGAAACAGCTTCATTACGGGGAAGGATATGAGTATGCCCACAATACGGAGGAGAAGCTGACGCATATGCAGTGTATGCCGGAGGGAATGGAGAAGGTCAGATATTACCGGCCGGACGGACAGGGAAAAGAAAAGGAAGCGAAGCAGAGGCTGGAAGAAATCATGGAATTCCGGAACAAGTAATATTCGGATATGCTTTAGAGCGTGTTTGAAAATTTATTCCTGAAATCTATTCTTTCAGCATCACCTTGCGATGAAAAATATCCAGATCAGGCATTCCTTCGAAAAACCATTTCTGCATTTGTTCGGAATAACGGATCAGTACCGGAACCCAGACCTGGCGCACGGACAGATACAGATACTGTCCGGAAACCACGGGAATCTGTTTTCTGCCGTACGCCTGTATGAGAACTACCTGATTGTTTTTGTCTAAAACCAAGATTCCAGTCATATGGATACCCCCTTATTTTGAAAATGACAGGAACGTGGATCGAGTGTTGTCTGTTCCATGTTCCTGTGGCAACGCTTCACAATATCTCAGGATATGCAGAACGCCGTGAAATGATTCTGAAATGCATACAAAAAATAGGAATTTACTGAAATTCCGTCATATGTTCCCGCATCCAGAGCGGCAGAAAATTGCGCTGGCACCGGTAATTCTCTCTTGCCTGTATGCTGACGGAGCGGAAAAACCCTTTCCAAAGTTCCGGATACGGGTCATCCTTCCGGTCAGGAATGCTCAGACGGGAAAATTCTTCCGGATCCAGCCGGGTGAGATAAAAGTCTTCGTCCTTTGGATGGACAACCGCTGTCCGCCGGTTATCATCGATGATCATCCAATGTTCCGAGGGAAGACGGTCAGCGAAATATGGGGCGGTCAGTGTGAGTACGTCGGATCTGGGGGAAATATGGCTGACCAGAACATCGCCGGGAAAGCTGGAAAACCGGATGAATTCCCGGTAATGATGGACTTCGTTGGTCACCCGGCGGTCAAGCGCGAAAAATTCCATCACAGCAGGTTCCTGCAGCATCTCCAGCGCGCGCCTTCCGTAGGCAAAGCCGTAAAGGAGAAAACGATAGATGATATCCGGCTTTTCCGGTACGCAGGACATGGCGCAGCTGTAGACCATCTGCCAGGCTTCCGCGGAGATCTTTTTCCAGATGGAGCGTATGACTTTTGAAACTTTTTCGGAATCCGGCTCTGTATGGATATAATCGCAGAAAAGCTCCGGTTCCAGGACCGGTTCCAGCATCAGGCGGAGGTTCCGGTGTCCAAGCTTGGACGCCCAGGCGTCATAGATACAGGTCAATATTGCTTCTAGGTTGTTTTCGCAGGTAAAAACGTTCATCATCCATTCCTTTCTATGTGAAAATCATCAAACAGGGAAAGCTGACGGCAGGCATCCGGGTGTTCCAGTTCCCAGGATTTCCGGCGGTCTTCTCCGATGAGCTGCCGTGTGATGAAAGCCTCTTCGACGGGGATCCGGTACATCATCTTTCCGCTGCAGGTAATAAAATATTTTGCCCTCTTCAGGACGACTCCTATTTTTTTCAGATGTTCGAATGTCAGACAGGAGGTCCGGCGGCTGTTTACAATACGCATGGCGGATTTGACACCGATCCCGGGAACTTTCAGAAGTTCGGAATAGTCCGCCCGGTTGATCTCCACCGGAAACAGCTCCAGATGGCGCAGCGCCCAGTCGCACTTGGGGTCCAGCAGTACATTGAAGCTTGGACGTTCCTCGCTGAGCAGGTCGGATGCCTGAAATCCATAGTAGCGCAGAAGCCAGTCCGCCTGGTACAGCCGGTGTTCCCGAAGAAGCGGCGGGGGCGTATCGGGAGCGGGAAGTTCCGGGTCTTCGTTCAGTGGGATATAGGCGGAATAAAAGACACGCTTCAGATCATATGCCTGATACATATACTGGGTGGTGAGCAGCAACTGGTAGTCCGTTTCTCCGGATGCGCCGACAATCATCTGTGTGCTCTGCCCCGCCGGAACGAAGGGTTTGCCCTGGGAACTGAACGGAGCGGAGGAAGCGGTTTTCACGGGAACCGCCTTTTCTTCCAGACGCTGTTTCGGCACGGTTTCAAAAATTGTGCCGGAGAGATACCGGTTGGTACGGTGACGTTCCATTCGCCGGTCCTTTCCGATGGACAGCCGGTAGTCTTCAATTCCATGCTGAATCTGGGCGATGGGCTTCAGGATGGAAGCCGGGCTTTTGTGGGGCGCCAGGCGGCGCAGGCTTTCGGTGGTCGGAAGCTCCAGGTTGATGCTCATCCGGTCGGCAAGATATCCAAGCTGCTCGATCAGTTCGGCAGGGGCATTGGGAATCGCTTTCACATGGATGTATCCGTTGAAGTGATAGCGGGTCCGCAGAAGATACAGCGTCCGGTACATCTGCTCGGCGGTATAGGCGGGGTTCCTGACGACACCGGAACTGAGAAAAAGCCCTTCGATGTAGTTGCGCCGGTAAAACTCCGTGACAAGAGTGCAGATTTCCTCCGGAGTAAAAGTAGCGCGCGTGGTCTGGTTGGAGACGCGGTTGATGCAGTATTTGCAGTCGTAGACACAGTCGTTGCTCAAAAGGATCTTCAGCAGGGAGATGCAGCGGCCGTCGGCGGAAAAACTGTGGCAGATGCCGGCGGCATGGGAATTTCCAAGGCTTCCCTTTTGTCCTTTCCGGTCGACGCCGCTGGATGTGCAGGCGACATCGTACTTTGCCGCATCCGCGAGAATATTCAGTTTTTCCTGCAGACTGAGACTTTGATGTTTGATTTCCATGATAAACCTCCCGTTCCATGTTACGTTTCTTCTTTCTGTATCATAACATAAATCGAACATATGTTCAACAGGAAAAGAATAACCGTTCCAAACAAATGTTCCAAACAACTTTAAATTGCTTTCTGTAAGGTTTGTAATTTTTCTCTTCCTATGATAAAATAAATTACATATTTTCCGGAGCGGGGCGGAAAACCCCGCTTTTTATATTTCATAGGAAATTGCTTTCCTATGAAATAGAAACGCTCCGCGAGGATTGCACTGCGGCGGAGTGGAAGATGTCGCTTGTGCGACCCGCCGCAGGCGGAGAATCCTGCAAAGCAGGATTCTTTCTTGTTGAATACAGCGGAAGACCGGCGAAAAAGCAGCGCCGTTTCAAAGCTGTAAATGTAACCGAAGAACAGAAGAGAAAGGGGAGTCGTGATGATAGCGCTGATCGATTACGATGCAGGAAATATCAAAAGTGTGGAAAAAGCACTGCAGAAGCTGGGACAGGAAACGATCCTGACCAGAGACCGGGAACGCCTTTTGGAGGCAGACAAGGTCATCCTTCCGGGAGTGGGAAGTTTTGGGGACGCCATGGAAAATCTGAAAAACTTCGGACTGATTCCGGTGATCCATGAGATCGTTGAGAGAAAGACACCGTTTCTCGGAATCTGTCTGGGACTGCAGCTCCTGTTTGAGAGGAGCGAGGAGTCGCCGGGCGTGGAAGGCCTTGGCATCCTGCCGGGGGAAATTCTTCGGATCCCCAGGGGGGAAGGACTGAAGATTCCCCATATGGGATGGAATTCGCTGAAGCTTACCGGAAACGGAAGACTCTTTCAGGGGATTGAGGAGGATCCGTACGTTTATTTTGTGCACTCCTATTATCTGAAAGCGGCAGATCCGGGAATCGTGAAGGCAGTCACCGAATATGGCGTGGAGATCCACGCGTCGGTGGAAAAGGATCATGTGTTTGCCTGCCAGTTCCACCCGGAAAAGAGTTCGGAGACGGGACTTGCGATCCTGAAAAACTTTGCGGAAATCTGATGGAGGTGGCAGCATGTTTACGAAGAGAATTATTCCATGTCTGGATGTCGATAACGGAAGAGTTGTGAAAGGAGTTAATTTTGTCAATCTGAAAGATGCCGGCGACCCGGTGGAGATTGCCAAAGCTTACGACCGGGAAGGGGCGGATGAGCTGGTATTTCTGGATATTACCGCTTCCTCCGACAACCGGAAAACAGCGGTTGAGATGGTGAGGAAAGTGGCGGCAAACGTCTTTATTCCTTTTACTGTAGGCGGAGGCATCCGTACGGTGGAGGATTTCCGCAGCCTTCTTCGGGAGGGAGCGGATAAGATCGCGGTCAATTCCGCCGCGCTGATGAATCCGGAACTGATCCGGGAGGCGGCGGACAAGTTTGGCAGCCAGTGTGTGGTTGTGGCGATCGATGCCAGAAGGCGTCCGGACGGAGGCTGGAACGTCTATAAAAACGGCGGCCGCGTGGATATGGGCCGTGATGTGGTGGAATGGGCGCAGACGGCGGAACGGCTGGGCGCAGGGGAGATCCTGCTGACCAGTATGGACTGTGACGGGACGAAGGCAGGATACGATCTGGAACTGACCCGCACCATCGCGGAGCATGTGGACATTCCGGTGATCGCATCCGGAGGCGCAGGAACCATGGAGCATTTTTACGATGCGTTTACGGAAGGGAAGGCGGACGCAGTCCTTGCGGCGTCTCTGTTCCACTTCCGGGAACTGGAGATCCGTCAGGTGAAGGATTACCTGGCAGAAAAAGGGATTCCGGTCCGCAGATAAATCAGAAGAAAAAGGAGTGATTGCTTATGCCGCCGATCAGCGGGAGCTGGGAAAAGGCTTTAAAAGGAGAGTTTTCCAAGGATTATTATAAAAAACTGTTTGTCAAAATTCAGGAGGAGTATCAGACGAGAACCATTTATCCTCCTGCAGATGATATTTTCAATGCGTTTCATTTTACGCCGCTGGAGGAAGTGAAGGTGGTCATTCTCGGTCAGGATCCTTACCATGAACCGGGACAGGCCCATGGGCTTTGCTTTTCCGTCAAGCCACAGGTTCCGATTCCACCGTCTCTTGTAAATATCTATAAGGAACTGGAGGATGACCTGGGATGCTATATCCCCAACAACGGATATCTGGAAAAATGGGCGCGGCAGGGCGTTCTGATGCTGAATACGGTTCTGACCGTACGGGCGCACCAGGCAAATTCCCACAAAGATCTGGGATGGGAGCAGTTTACAGACGCGGCAATCCGTGTGCTGGCGGAGCAGGATCGTCCGATGGTCTTTGTCCTTTGGGGAAAACCGGCGCAGAGAAAGAAAGAGATGATCCACAATCCGAAGCATCTGATTCTGGAATCGCCCCATCCGAGCCCACTGTCTGCCTACCGTGGATTTTTTGGCAGCCGTCCTTTCTCCAGGATCAATGCCTATCTGGAACAGAACGGTCTGGAGCCGATCGACTGGCAGATTGAGAATATTTCGGAGAACGGAAGGACGATACCATGAAAAAAAGCTCACTGTTGAGAAACACGTCCATCCTGATGATCGCTACGATCGTCTCCCGGGTAATCGGCCTTCTGTACCGAAGCCCTCTGGGGGCGGCGATCGGCAGCGAAGGTCTGGGATATTATGGAACGGCAAGCAATGTCTACGTCATCCTTCTTTTGATCTCCTCCTACAGCATACCGATGGCTGTCTCCAAGATTGTTTCGGAACGGCTGGCGCTGAAGCAGTACCGAAACGCCCAGAGAGTGTTTCACGGTGCGCTGATCTACGCAGCGACGGTCGGTGCGCTGGCGGCGCTGCTGGCTTTTTTCGGAGGAAAATATCTGCTTGCCTATAACCAGCAGAATGCGCTTCCGGCGCTGCGGGTACTTGCGCCGACCATCTTTTTCTCCGCGATCCTGGGTGTTCTGCGGGGATATTTTCAGGCGCACAATACGATGGTTCCCACTTCGGTGTCCCAGATTCTGGAGCAGATCGCCAACGCGGTTGTCAGCATTCTGGCAGGTTGTCTGCTGATCTCCGCGTTTGCCACGGACAGTACTTCCAAAGCCATTTTGGGATCTGTGGGCGGAACGATGGGTACGGCTGCCGGAGTTCTGGTCGGGCTGCTGCTTATGATATTTGTCTACCGGGTAAACCGCAGAGGAATCCATAAGAAAATCAAAAAAGACCGTTCGCATACAGAAGAGAGTTACGGAAATATTCTGAAGATCCTCTTCTTTATGGTGACGCCGGTCATCTTTACGACCTTTATCTATAACGCCAATGCCTACGTGGACAATTACATTTATTCCAGCCTGATGGGCTGGCATGGCGTTGACAGCAGCGTGATCAATGCCGCTTACGGGGAATTTTCCAATTACTATGTTACGCTGATCAATGTTCCGCTGGCTCTTGCAAGTGCTTCCGCATCGGCGATGATGCCGGAGGTTTCCGGGGAATTTGCGGTTGGAAATTACAGGGAGGCGAATACCAGGATCCTGCAGACCATACGGCTGACCATGTTTCTCTCAATCCCTGCGGCAGTAGGACTTGGTGTACTTTCGTTTCCAATCACTGGCGTCCTGTTTCCTGCGAGCACAGAGTTGTCTGCATGGCTTTTGCTGGGCGGTTCCGTATCGGTGGTATTTTCCGCGCTGTCAACCATCACCAACAGCGCGCTGCAGTCGATCGGCAGACAGAAGACAGCTCTTCGGAACGCGGCGATTTCTCTGGGACTGAATGTGCTGGTTGTCACCGTGATCCTGCTTGTGTCAGAGAAGCCGGGGATTTATGCGGTGCTGATCGCGAATATCGCCTTTTCCGTAAGCATGTGCTTTTTGAACAATCTGTCCATCCGCAAGTATCTCCGGTTCCGCAATGAAATCCGGAATACGTACCTGAAACCGCTGGCAGCAGCAGCGGGAATGGGTGTTGTCACGTGGATCGTATATTACGGGCTGTATCTACTGACGAGACTGGAAGCGTTATGTCTGCTGGCGGCGATCGTTGTGGCGGTTCCGCTGTATCTGATCCTGTATGTGTGGATCACGCAGATACCGGAGGAGGAGATGCGGAGATTTCCGATGGGAACAAAGATCGTGAAAGCTCTGAAACTGCTGAGAATTTATACTTGAAGATGATTCCTGAAGGGGAAAAGGAGTGTAAGAGAAACATCCTTTTGACAGAATAATTTCTGATGAATAAAAGCAAGAAAATACAAAATCAGGGCGTATCTGAACATTGCAGAAAGAAATGTTCAGATACGCCCTGATTCTGTGTCTCTTATTTTTATGATCGAATCAATGAAATCTGTTCCTGATCAGGCGTCTTTCTGCTCTTCCTGTTCCAGGTTTTTCACCGCGGTGGAGAGCATCAGCTTGATACGGTTCAGCTGATTGACCTCAGAAGCGCCAGGGTCGTAATCGACGGCAACAATGTTTGCCTTCGGGTATTCCTTGCGGATCGCCTTGATAACACCTTTTCCGACGATATGGTTCGGCAGGCAGGCAAACGGCTGTGTGCAGACGATGTTGAAGACACCGCTGTGGATCAGCTCCATCATCTCTCCGGTCAGGAACCATCCCTCTCCGGTCTGGTTGCCTACGGAAACGATCGGGGAAGCATATTCCGCAAGATCCTCGATCCGCGCCGGAGGATCAAAGTGACGGCTCTTCTTGAATTCTTCCACAGCAGCGCTGCGCAGCCAGTTGATCGCCTTCAGCCCGGCGTTGGAGAGCAGAGCTGTGGATTTTTTCGCTCCCAGATACTCAGCCTTGAAGTTGGAATTGTAGAAGCTGTAGCAGAAGAAGTCGATCAGATCCGGAACAACGGCTTCCGCCCCTTCTTTTTCCAGCAGTTCCGCCAGATAGTTGTTGGCTGCCGGAAGGAATTTTACCAGGATTTCTCCGACGATGCCGACTCTCGGTTTTTTCTCATCGGTGATCGGAATATTGTCAAAGTCGCGGATCATCGTGCGGCAGATCTGTTTGAAACGGGTGTGGCTTATACGTTTTGAGGAGACAAAGTCAATACAGATTTTTTCCCATTTTTTATGTAAGCGGTTGGTCGTGCCTTTTTTCTGTTCGTAAGGACGCATCCGGTAGGTACAACGCATCATGATATCACCGAATTCCGCTGCGTAGCACAGACGGCGCGCAAGCTCCGGCGTAATCTTGAAGCCCGGGTTTTCCTCCAGTCCGCTCAGGTTGACGGAGATGACTGGGATCTGTCCCATATCTGCTTTTTCCAGCGCTCTTCGGATAAATCCAATATAGTTGGAAGCACGGCATCCGCCTCCGGTCTGGCTCATGATGACCGCCACGCGGTTCAGGTCGTATTTGCCTGAGAGCAGAGCCTGCATGATCTGTCCAACGACCATCAGGGATGGATAGCAGGCGTCGTTGTTGACGTATTTCAGTCCCACATCCACCGCTTCTTTGTTATCGTTCGGAAGCACTTCCAGGTTGTAGCCGCAGGCATTGAAGGCGGGCTGAAGAAGCCGGAAATGGATCGGTGACATCTGCGGGCAGAGGATCGTGTAATCCTTGCGCATTTCCCTGGTAAATACCGGTTTTTTGATGGACGCCGGAAGAATGTCTCTCGGTTCGTCTTTCTTTTCATGGGCGCGGATCGCAGCCAGAAGAGAACGGACACGGATACGGGCAGCTCCCAGGTTGTTGACCTCGTCGATCTTCAGGCAGGTATAGATCTTTCCGCTGTGGGTCAGGATCTCATATACCTGGTCGGTGGTCACTGCGTCAAGGCCGCAGCCGAAGGAATTGAGCTGGATCAGGTCCAGATTCTCCTGCGTCTTCACAAAGTTGGCTGCCGCGTACAGCCGGGTGTGGTACATCCACTGGTCGTTGACGCGCAGCGGACGTTCCAGCGGGGCCAGGTGGGAGATGGAATCTTCCGTCAGCACACACAAACCGTAGGAATTGATCATATCCGGGATTCCGTGATGGATTTCCGGGTCAATGTGGTACGGACGTCCTGCCAGGACGATGCCGCGGCGTCCCGTTTCTTTCATATAGCGAAGGGTCTCTTCGCCTTTTTTCTGAATGTCCCTGCGTGCGTGTGCGAGCTCCTGCCATGCGGCATGGGCAGCGGCGCGGACTTCCTGTTCGGAGATACTGGAAAATTCTTTTACCAGTCCGTCGGTGACGGTCGCTTCACTAGCCAGAGACAGGAATGGATTGCGGAATACGATGGTCGGATCGTTCAGCTCATCCACATTGTTCTTGATGTTTTCCGCGTAGGAAGTTACGATCGGGCAGTTATAGTGGTTGACCGCGTCAGGGAATTCATTCCGCTCGTAAGGAATGCAGGGGTAGAAAATAAATTTAACGCCCTGTTTCAGCAGCCAGGTCACATGTCCATGAGCCAGCTTTGCCGGATAACATTCGGATTCGCTTGGGATAGACTCAATGCCCAGCTCATAAATCTTCCGGGTGGAAGTAGGCGAGAGCACAACCTGATATTTCAGTTTGGTAAAGAACGTGAACCAGAACGGATAGTTCTCGAACATGTTCAGGACACGGGGAATACCCACTTTTCCGCGGACCGCCTCATCCTCCGGAAGCGGCGTATAGCCGAAGATGGTTTTGTACTTGTAATCGAACAGGTTCGGGATATTGTCCTTGTTCTTTTCTTTTCCGATTCCGCGCTCACAGCGGTTGCCGCTGATGTACTGACGGCCGCCGGAGAATTTGTTGATGGTCAGACGGCAGTTGTTGGTACAGCCCTTGCAGTTTGCCATCGTCGTGGAATATTTCAGCGTATTGATCTTCTCGATCGGAAGCATCGTTGTTTCTTTTTCCGGACTGTAGCGTTCCCGGGCGATCAGAGCCGCGCCGAAGGCACCCATGATTCCGGCGATATCCGGACGGATGGCTTCACAGTTGGCGATGCGCTCGAAGCTGCGGAGGACTGCGTCATTGTAGAACGTACCGCCCTGAACAACGATGTGACGTCCCAGTTCGGTGGCGTCGGATACCTTGATTACCTTGTAAAGGGCATTTTTGATTACGGAGTAAGCCAGTCCGGCGGAGATATCCGCAACGGACGCGCCCTCTTTCTGCGCCTGTTTAACCTTGGAGTTCATAAATACCGTACAGCGGGTTCCGAGATCGATCGGATGCTGCGCGAACAGGGCTTCATGGGCGAAATCCTGTACGCTGTAATTCAGGGACTGGGCGAAGTTCTCAATAAAGGAACCGCAGCCGGAGGAGCATGCCTCGTTGAGCTGTACGCTGTCCACAGTGCCGTTTTTGATCTTGATGCATTTCATATCCTGTCCGCCGATGTCCAGGATACAGTCCACTTCCGGGTCAAAGAATGCTGCGGCATAATAGTGGGAGATTGTCTCTACCTCTCCCTCATCCAGCAGAAGAGCCGCTTTGATCAGCGCTTCGCCATATCCGGTGGAACAGGAATAAGCGATGTGTGCGCTGTCCGGCATCTGTGCGTAAATCTCCTGGATGGCGCGGATGGAAGTCGCCAGAGGATTTCCGTTGTTGTTGCTGTAGAAAGAGTAGAGCAGAGAACCGTCCTCGCCTACCAGCGCCGCTTTTGTGGTCGTGGAACCGGCGTCGATTCCAAGATAGCAGTTGCCTTCGTAGGTGGCAAGATCAGAAGTCGCCACATTGTTGATGCTCTGGCGTTCCAGGAAATTGTCATAATCCTCCTGGGAAGCAAACAGAGGCTCCATACGTGCCACCTCGAAATCCATGGTGATCTTTTCTTCCATACGTCTCTGGAGAGCCGTCAGAGAAACGGTCACTTTTTTGTCCGCGTTCATGGCAGAACCCATCGCTGCGAAAAGATGGGAATTTTCGGGAGCGATCGTATGCTCGTCATCCAGCTTCAGTGTCCGGATAAATGCTGCCTTCAGTTCGGAAAGGAAGTGGAGCGGTCCCCCGAGGAAAGCAACATGTCCGCGGATCGGTTTTCCGCAGGCAAGGCCGGAGATCGTCTGGTTGACCACCGCCTGAAAAATGGAAGCGGCAAGATCCTCTTTGGTAGCGCCGTCATTGATCAGCGGCTGGATATCTGTCTTGGCAAAGACACCGCAGCGTGCGGCAATGGGATAGATCGCCCGGTAATGTTTGGCGTATTCGTTCAGTCCTGATGCGTCGCTCTGAAGCAGAGAGGCCATCTGGTCGATGAAAGAACCGGTACCGCCGGCGCAGATACCGTTCATTCGCTGTTCCACGTTTCCTCCCTCAAAATAGATGATCTTTGCGTCCTCGCCGCCAAGCTCGATGGCAACGTCTGTCTGAGGCGCCAGAGCCTTCAGAGAGGTGGAAACGGCGATGACTTCCTGGACAAAAGGAATCTCCAGATGTTTGGCAAGGGTGAGTCCGCCGGAACCGGTGATGACCGGATGCAGATCATGCTCGCCCAGCTGGTCATATGCTTTTTTCAGCAGATGCGCCAGTGTTTCCTGAATGTTGGCATAGTGACGCTCGTAATCAGAAAACAGAAGATTCTGTTCTTCATCCAGAATAGCAATTTTTACGGTGGTGGAACCGATATCGATCCCAAGACTGTATGTTGTTTCGTTCATAGAATCATTCTCCTTACTGAATTTCTTTACAATAATTATGGATTCCCCACAAACGGTACCGTATATCCTGCAGAAAATGATTTTCCGATATACGTTCGTTCGCTGTACGGGGTTACATACATTTGAATAAGTAGGAATCCATCACATTATACGACAAAACCTGAGGAAATACAAATGGAAAAACCCGCAGGCAAATGCAAAAAAATATAAAATATGCATAAAAACATGACACATATCTGACAGAAAGAAATTTTGAAACACGCTCCGGGAAATTGAAAAGTCAAAAACCCCGCAGCAAGCTACGGGACATCAAATTTGTAGCGCTGCAGAGCTGCGGGAATAAATGCATGCCAGATGACGCCGGATATTTATTTTTTGATGTACTGGTTGAAAAAAGGATGCCGGAACGTTATAATAGAGAACGTGTAATTTTCAGAAAGGACGGAACAGATGGGAAAATATAGAATTTTAGCGGAAGAGGGGCGTGCGAAGCGTGCCGAATTTGAGACGGTTCACGGAACGATCCAGACTCCCGTTTTTATGAATGTGGGTACGGCTGCAGCGATCAAGGGCGCAGTTTCCACCATGGATCTTCAGGGGATCAAGACGCAGGTGGAACTTTCCAACACATATCACCTTCATGTACGGCCGGGAGACGAGGTCGTAAAAAAGATGGGCGGACTTCATAAGTTTATGGTATGGGACAAACCGATCCTGACGGATTCCGGCGGGTTTCAGGTGTTTTCACTGGCTGGTTTGAGAAAGATCAAAGAAGAGGGCGTTTATTTCAATTCTCATGTGGACGGACGCAAGATTTTTATGGGACCGGAAGAAAGTATGCAGATCCAGTCAAATCTTGCATCTACCATCGCGATGGCGTTTGATGAATGTCCTTCCAGCGTTGCGGACCGGAAGTATGTACAGGATTCCGTGGACCGTACCGCCCGGTGGCTGATGCGGTGCAAAAAGAAAATGCAGGAGCTGAATCAGCAGGAAGATACGATCAACCCGCACCAGATGCTGTTTGGTATCAATCAGGGCGCCATCTATGCGGACATCCGGATCGACCATGCGAAGAGAATCCGTGAGATGGATCTGGACGGCTATGCCGTCGGAGGCCTTGCCGTCGGGGAGAGCCATGAGGAAATGTATCATATTCTGGAAGAAGTAGTGCCTTATCTGCCGAAAGACAAACCTACCTACCTGATGGGCGTCGGAACCCCGGCAAACATCCTGGAAGGCGTAGAACGCGGCATCGACTTCTTTGACTGCGTCTACCCGAGCAGAAACGGCCGCCATGGACACGTCTACACCAACGCAGGAAAGCTGAACCTGTTCAATCAGAAATACGAACTGGATCCTCGCCCGATCGAGGAAGGCTGCCAGTGCCCGGCATGCCGCCATTACAGCAGAGCTTATATCCGCCACCTGCTGAAAGCAAAAGAAATGCTCGGCATGCGCCTGTGTGTACTCCACAACCTGTATTTCTACAACAACATGATGGAAGAAATCCGCACCGCACTGGAAGAAGGCAGATTTGCGGAATACAAACGCGCAAAACTGGATAGAATGCAGAATGGACAGAAGTAAGTACGAAAATGCTAACTAACGTTTATCAATAAACAGAAAACAGCCCCGCGCAGACCGCATGTGTGTATGAGGGGCATTTGCGGGGCTGTTTTCGTCCGGTTCATAATAACACGTAAGCAAAACAACCCCATTTTTGAACAAAATTCCAGAAAAGGCTTGCTGAAATACCAAATATTGTGTATTATGGTAGTAGTTTTTTCCAAGAGAAAAAGCAAGTTGTATAAAATAATCAGGAGGAATGAAAATGTTAGTAGCAAGCGGTTCTGCTGCCGGCGCAGCAGGCATGGGTTCTATGCTGATCTGGCTGGTGGCTATGGTTGCTATGTTCTATTTTCTGCTGATCCGTCCGCAGAAAAAGGAACAGAAGAAGATGCAGGCAATGCTCAGCGAGATGGCTGTAGGCGATGCGGTTGTTACAAGCGGAGGTTTTTACGGAATCGTGATCGACATTACTGAAGATGACGTAATCGTCGAGTTTGGAAACAATAAAAACTGCCGTATTCCGATGCGCAAAACAGCGATTGCAGAAGTTGAAAAGCCGGAACTGGTATCTTCCGAGCCAAAGGAAGAAAAGAAAAAAGAAGAAAAAAAGAAATAATACAGTAAAATGCAGAATGGCGCCACGAATTTTTCAGTATCGTGGCGCCATATTTGCTTTTTATACAAATTTTTATTGAAATCACCGTAAAAATGCCGTATTATATTACCTAAGAATTATTTTCAGGAAAGAGGTAGAGATTATGGAGTTTCGGATTGGTTTGATTCGCGGAGACGGCATAGGACCGGAAATTGTCACGGAGGCAAAAAAGGTTCTCGATGCCGTCTCTTGTGCATATGGGCATACATTTCACTATACAGACCTTCTTCTGGGCGGCGCGTCTATTGATGCGTGCGGGGTGCCTCTGACGGATGAAACGGTGGCTGAGGCGAAGCAGTGCGACGCGGTTTTGATGGGATCCATCGGCGGGGATGCGAAAACTTCCCCATGGTATCAGCTTCCGCCGGAAAAACGTCCGGAGGCGGGACTGCTGCGGATCCGCAAGGAACTGGGGCTGTTTGCCAATCTCCGTCCGGCTTATCTGTATGAAGAGCTGAAGGACGCCTGCCCGCTGAAAGAGGAGATCATTGCAGACGGTTTCGATCTTGTGATCATGAGAGAATTGACCGGAGGCCTTTACTTTGGAGAGAGAAAGACCGTTGTGGAAGACGGGATCAGAAAAGCGGTAGATACGCTGACCTACAATGAAAAGGAAATTCGCCGCATCGCTGTCCGTGCCTTTGATATCGCACGGAAGAGAAGAAAGAAAGTGACCAGCGTGGATAAGGCAAACGTGCTGGATTCTTCCCGTCTCTGGAGAGCGGTTGTGGAAGAGGTGGCAAAAGATTATACGGATGTTACTCTGGAACATATGCTGGTGGACAACTGTGCGATGCAGCTGGTTCGTGATCCGGCACAGTTTGATGTGATCCTGACGGAGAACATGTTTGGCGACATTCTTTCCGATGAGGCAAGCATGGTGACCGGTTCCATCGGTATGCTGTCCTCCGCCAGCCTGAATGAGAGCAGCTTCGGTCTTTATGAACCGAGCCATGGATCCGCTCCCGATATTGCAGGAAAAAATATTGCCAACCCCATTGCCACCGTGCTTTCCGCGGCAATGATGCTCCGCTATTCACTGAATCTGGATCAGGAAGCGGATGCTGTGGAGCAGGCGGTGAAACGGGTGTTGAAAAAGGGATACCGTACCGTGGATATCATGTCGGAAGGCTGTATCCAGGTGTCCACTATACAGATGGGAGATCTGCTGGCAAAGGAAATTGAAGCGTGAAGGACCAAGGAGGAGAAGAAGATGAAAAGTGATGCAGTAAAAAAAGGGATCGCCCAGTCTCCGCAGCGTTCACTGCTGCGCGCTCTGGGACTGTCCGAAGAGGAATTGAAAAAACCGCTGGTCGGAATCGTCAGCTCTTACAATGAGATCGTTCCCGGCCATATGAATCTGGATAAGATCACAGAGGCGGTCAAAATGGGAGTTGCCATGGCAGGAGGCGTGCCAATCGTCTTTCCGGCGATCGCTGTTTGCGACGGAATTGCCATGGGACATATCGGAATGAAATATTCCCTGGTAACCCGCGACCTGATCGCGGATTCCACCGAATGCATGGCGACGGCTCACCAGTTTGACGCGCTGGTATGTATCCCCAACTGTGATAAAAATGTACCGGGACTTCTGATGGCGGCGGCAAGGATCAATGTACCCACCGTGTTTGTAAGCGGAGGCCCGATGCTTGCAGGACGTGTGAAAGGCAACAAAACCAGTCTTTCCAGTATGTTTGAGGCCGTTGGCTCTTATGCGGCGGGAACGATGACGGAGGAGGACGTGCGCGAATTTGAGTGCAAGACCTGTCCGACCTGCGGCTCCTGTTCCGGTATGTATACCGCCAACAGTATGAACTGTCTGACGGAAGTGCTTGGTATGGGACTGAAAGGAAACGGTACGATCCCTGCAGTATATTCCGAACGTCTGGTGCTTGCAAAACAGGCAGGTATGAAGGTGATGGAACTGCTGGAGAAAAATATCCGGCCAAGCGATATCCTGACGGAAGACGCGTTTATGAACGCACTGACGGTGGATATGGCGCTGGGATGCTCTACCAATAGTATGCTGCATCTTCCGGCAATCGCTCACGAAGCTGGTGTTGAGCTGAATCCGGAGATCGCCAATGCGATCAGTGAAAAGACCCCGAACCTGTGCCACCTGGCACCGGCGGGCCATACTTATATTGAAGAATTGAACGAGGCAGGCGGTGTTTATGCAGTGATGAACGAGCTGAACAAGCTGGGCCTGATCCATACAGACTGTATGACGGTGACAGGAAAGACGGTGGGAGAGAACATCCAGGGATGTGTGAATAAAAATCCGGAAGTCATCCGTCCGGTAGAAAATCCATACAGCAAAACCGGCGGTATCGCGGTGCTGAAAGGAAATCTCGCGCCGGAGACAGCGGTTGTCAAACGTTCTGCTGTTTGTGACGAAATGCTGGTACACGAAGGACCGGCACGTGTTTTTGATTGTGAGGAAGATGCCATTGCGGCGATCCGCGGAGGGAAAATTGTTCCGGGAGACGTTGTGGTGATCCGTTATGAAGGTCCAAAGGGTGGTCCGGGCATGAGAGAGATGCTGAATCCTACTTCTGCGATTGCAGGAATGGGTCTTGGCGATACGGTTGCACTGATCACAGACGGACGTTTTTCGGGAGCATCCCGCGGCGCGTCCATCGGACATGTCTGCCCGGAAGCGGCGGTGGGCGGCCCGATCGCTCTGGTAGAGGAAGGCGACCGGATCAGCATCAATATTCCGGAGCATAAACTGGAACTGTTGGTGGATGAGGAAGAACTTGCCCGCAGGAGAGCAGAATGGAAACCGCGCAAACCGGCGGTGACCACAGGTTATCTGGCGAGATATGCGAAAATGGTGACAAGCGCCAGAAGAGGAGCGGTTCTGGAGATTCCTGACTGAACAGCTGCCGGAAGATAATTTGATTGAGAGGAGAGATGCACCATGCAGTTAACAGGTTCACGGATTGTTATAGAGTGTTTGAAAGAACAGGGTGTAGATACCGTATTTGGTTATCCGGGAGGAACGATCCTGAATATTTACGATGAGCTTTACAGCCATCCGGAAATTCATCATATTCTGACATCCCATGAACAGGGCGCCGCCCATGCGGCGGACGGCTATGCCCGTGCGACCGGAAAGGTAGGCGTATGTATGGCGACCAGCGGTCCCGGAGCGACAAACCTGGTGACAGGTATCGCGACGGCGTATATGGATTCGTCGCCGGTGGTGGCGATCACCGCTAACGTAGGAAAATCCCTGTTGGGAAAGGATAGTTTTCAGGAAGTGGATATTGCAGGCGTTGTGATGCCGATTACGAAACATAGTATGATCGTCAAGAATGTTGCGGATCTGGCGAATACTCTGCGCCGTGCTTTTAGAATTGCACAAAGCGGACGTCCGGGTCCTGTGCTTGTGGATATCACAAAGGATGTCACCGCGGCAAAATATGAATATGAATACAAAGAACCGGAAAAAATTGAGCGTCAGGTGAATACCATTACAGAGGAGGCTCTTGAGGAAGCTGCTGCGCTGATCCGGCAGGCGAAACGCCCGTACATTTTCGTCGGAGGCGGCGCGGTGATCTCCGGCGCTTCCGACGAAGTGCGGGAGCTTGCGCATAAGCTTCAGGTCCCGGTCTGTGACAGTCTGATGGGAAAAGGAGTATTCCCCGGCGATGACCCTCTGTACACAGGAATGCTGGGCATGCACGGAACAAAGACTTCCAATCTCGGTGTGACGAAGTGTGATCTTCTGATCGTGCTTGGAGCACGCTTCTCTGACCGTGTCACGGGAGATACCAGCAGATTCGCGAAGAAGGCAAAGATTCTGCAGTTCGATATTGACGCGGCTGAGATCAACAAAAATGTTGTTGTGGACACCTGTGTGATCGGAGATCTGAAAGAGTCACTGAAGCGCCTGAATGAACGCCTGGAGCCAAAGGAATATCCGGAATGGCTCGAGGAAATCAGGGAGCTGGAAAAACGTTATCCGATGAAACACGAGGATGGATTGACCGGACCGGCAGTTATGGAAGAGATTTACCGCGTGACAAAGGGCGACGCGGTGATCACAACAGATGTTGGCCAGCATCAGATGTGGGCGGCACAGTATTATGCTTACAAAGAACCGAGACAGCTTCTGACCTCCGGAGGACTTGGAACAATGGGCTTTGGGCTCGGAGCAGCCATGGGCGCGAAGATGGGAAGACCGGATCAAACGGTGATCAACATCGCAGGCGACGGTTGTTTCCGTATGAACATGAATGAGATTGCGACCCTTTCCAGATACCGGATACCGGTGATCGAAGTGGTGATCAATAATCATGTGCTTGGAATGGTACGCCAGTGGCAGACCTTGTTCTATAAACAACGCTATTCCTATACGGTTCTGGACGATGCGACAGATTTTGTAAAAGTGGCGGAGGCTCTGGGCGCAAAAGGGATCCGTGTGACAAAGAAAGAAGAGATTGCTCCAGCCATCGAGGAAGCGATCGCATACGGAGGGCCGGTTGTCATTGACTGTCAGATTGACCGGGACGACAAAGTATTCCCGATGGTTGCTGCAGGCGCAGCGATCGAGGAAGTATTTGATGCGGATGACCTTGCAGAGTAATTTGAGAGAAAAAAGGTTGACAGAAACTTAACAGCGTTGTATCATTGTTTTATCACGGTAAAGCAGTGATGCATTACAAGGAGAAATACGGTTTTGCGGCCGTATTTCTTCTGCAAATAAGCAAAAAGACGCGAGGAGGATGTGTGAAGTGAGCAGAGTTTACAATTTTTCCGCAGGTCCGGCTGTACTGCCGGAAGAGGTTTTAAGAGAAGCACAGGAAGAAATGCTGGATTACCGCGGCTGCGGCATGTCGGTGATGGAAATGAGCCATCGTTCTTCGGTTTTCCAGCAGATCATTGATGAGGCGGAGTCAGATCTTCGCCAATTGATGAACATCCCGAAAGAGTATAAAGTGCTGTTTCTCCAGGGCGGAGCTTCCCTGCAGTTTGCAATGATCCCGATGAACCTGATGAAAAACCGTGTGGCAGATTATATCGTCACCGGCCAGTGGGCAAAAAAAGCTTACCAGGAAGCTCAGAAATACGGAAAGGCAAACAAGATCGCGTCGTCCGAGGATCAGACGTTTTCTTATATCCCGGATTGTTCGGATCTTCCGGTGAGCCCGGATGCGGATTATGTATACATCTGTGAAAACAATACCATCTATGGAACAAAATTCAAAGAACTTCCAAACACCAAAGGAAAACTTCTTGTATCCGACGTATCCTCCTGCTTTCTGTCTGAGCCTGTGGATGTATCCAGATATGGAATCCTTTATGGCGGCGTTCAGAAAAATATCGGACCGGCGGGCATGGTGATCGCCATTGTCCGTGAGGACCTGATCACCGAGGATGTGCTGCCGGGGACTCCGACGATGATGATGTATAAGACCCATGCGGATGCGGGGTCCATGTACAACACACCGAACTGCTGGAGTATCTATATGTGCGGCAAAGTGTTCCAGTGGCTGAAACGGATGGGCGGCCTGTCTGTGATGAAGGAGCGGAATGAGGAAAAGGCAAAGATCCTGTACGATTTTCTGGATTCCAGCAAAATGTTCCGCGGCACGGTTGTACCAAAAGACCGTTCTCTGATGAATGTCCCGTTTGTGACGGGAGACAGTGAGCTGGACGCAAAATTTGTGAAGGAGGCGAAAGCCGCCGGATTCGAAAACCTGAAGGGGCACAGGACCGTGGGCGGCATGAGAGCCAGCATCTATAACGCAATGCCAAAAGAAGGCGTGGAGGCGCTGGTGGCGTTTATGAAAGAATTTGAGGAGGCGAATCTGTGATGTATCAGTATTATTGCCTGAATCCCATTGCGGAGGTTGGGCTGGGAAATTTCAGCGATCAGTATCAAAAAGCAGAGCAGCTTGAAGAAGCGCAGGCAGTCCTGGTGCGCAGTACATCGATGCATGAGATGGAGTTTCCTGAAAATCTGTATGCGGTTGCACGGGCAGGCGCCGGAGTCAATAATATTCCGCTGAAAGAATGTGCGGAGCGGGGAATCGTTGTATTCAACACGCCGGGAGCCAACGCCAACGGCGTCAAGGAACTGGTGATCGCCGGAATGCTTCTGGCATCGAGAGATATCGTCGGCGGCATTTCCTGGGTCAGGGAAGAAAAAGACAATCCTGAGATCCAGAAGCTGGCGGAAAAGAAGAAAAAACAGTTTGCCGGCTGTGAGATCAGCGGAAAGAAGCTGGGGATCATCGGTCTTGGCGCCATCGGCCAGCTGGTAGCAAACGCGGCGATCCCTCTTGGAATGGAAGTTTACGGGTATGACCCCTACATCTCCGTGGACGCCGCGTGGAATCTGTCCCGGGCAATCCGCCATATCCAGAATGTGGAAGATATTTACCGGGAGTGTGATTACATTACGATCCATGTTCCGCTGCTTGACAGCACCAGAGGAATGCTTGACGAAAAGGCGGTCTCCATGATGAAAGACGGCGTGGTCATCCTGAACTATGCGAGAGATCTTCTTGCCGACGAGGATGCCATTCTTAAGGGGCTGGAGAGCGGAAAGATTAAACGTTATGTCACGGATTTTGCAAATCCGAAGGTAGCCGGTGCCGAGGGCGTGATCGTAACCCCGCATCTGGGCGCATCCACGGAAGAATCGGAAGATAACTGTGCGATCATGGCAGTGAAAGAGATCCGGGATTTTATGGAAAATGGAAATATACGGAATTCGGTAAATTTCCCCAACTGTGATATGGGTATGTGTTCTGCAAAGGGCCGTATTACCATCTGCCACAGAAATATCCCTAATATGCTGAGCCAGTTCACCAAGGTTATGGGCGACGCAGGCGTCAACATCTCCGACCTTGTGAACAAAGGAAAAGGCGATTACGCTTATACCATGATGGATCTGGAAAGCCCTTCGACGGAAGAGATGGCAAAGCTTCTGGAGCAGGTGAAAGGCGTGCTTCGGGTACGGATTGTAAAATAAAAAATGTTTTGAGAGCTGCCGCGGGAGGTAATATGCGGCGGCTCTTTTCGTCTGCTTAAGGAGATTACTTTGACTGTTTAAGTGTGTCAGTTTCTCTTGTGCAGGTTCAGGAAAAATGGTACAATAAATGAAAACCAACCGGCGAAGGAGGTCGTGGTCACAGATGGAAGACAAATTATATGAAATGATGGATTGGGCGGAGATTGAAGCGGTGGTTTATTCGGAAGAAAATCAGCCGAGAAACATTCTCGGGCCCCACAAAACGAAAGACGGAATTGTTATCCAGGGATACTTTCCGGACGCTGTGGAAGCGTCAGTCAAGCTCCTTTCGGATGAAAAAACAGTTCCGATGGTTCAGGAGGACGAGGGCGGATATTTTGCCGTTCTGCTGCCCGGGACAAAGATTCCTGAGTACCGTTTTGTAGTCACAGGACCGGACGGGGAGAAGGAAGAATTTTACGATGCCTATGCGTTTCCTTGCCAGTTAGATGAAAAGGCGCAGAAACAGTTTGAAGCAGGAATCTGCTACAATGTCTATGAAATGCTGGGCGCGCATCCTGCAGTGATCGACGGTGTGCGCGGCACCTGTTTTGCCGTGTGGGCACCAAATGCGATCCGTGTCAGCGTTGTGGGCGATTTCAACCACTGGGACGGAAGAATGCATCAGATGCATCTGCATGAATCCGGTATTTATGAATTGTTCATTCCGGAAGTAGGCGAAGGCGCGCTGTACAAATATGAGATTAAGGCCAAAGGAGGACTGGTATATCTGAAGGCGGATCCGTACGCCAATGCCTCCCAGCTGCGCCCGGATACGGCAAGTGTGGTAGCGGATCTCGGCAAATACCGCTGGCAGGACGGCGACTGGATGAAACAGCGGAGAAAAGTACAGGGGGACAAGACCCCGATGTATGTCTACGAAATGCATTTGGGTTCCTGGAAAAAGCCGGAGGATGACCGCGTATTTTACAATTATCGGGAAATCGCTCCGATGCTGGCGGAGTACGTAAAGGAAATGGGATTTACCCATGTAGAACTGATGCCTGTGATGGAGCACCCGCTGGACGAGTCCTGGGGATATCAGGTGACCGGCTATTATTCGCCGACCGCGAGATACGGAACTCCCGATGATTTTAAATACTTTATGGACTATATGCATCAGCAGGGAATCGGCGTGATCCTGGACTGGGTACCGGCACATTTTCCAAGAGATACGTTTGGACTGTCAGCCTTTGACGGAACCTGTCTGTATGAGCATCTGGACCCGAGAAAGGGCGCGCATCCTCACTGGGGAACGCTGATCTATAATTACGGAAGACCGCAGGTGACCAACTTCCTGATCGCAAACGCGCTGTTCTGGGCGAAAGAGTACCACGCAGACGGCATCCGGATGGATGCGGTTGCCTCTATGCTTTATCTGGACTATGGAAAACAGGACGGCGAGTGGGTTGCAAACATTTACGGCGGCAATGAAAACCTGGAAGCGATCGATTTCCTGAAACACCTGAACAGTGTCTTCAAGAAACAGATCCCGGACGCGATGCTGATCGCGGAGGAATCCACCGCATGGCCGAAGATCACCGGAGATCTGCAGGACGACGGTCTGGGCTTTGACTATAAATGGAATATGGGATGGATGAATGACTTCATCGAGTATATGAAAAACGATCCGGTGTTCCGCGGCGCTCATCATGATCAGCTTACCTTCTCGATGATCTATGCCTACAGTGAGAAATTCCTGCTCAGTATTTCTCACGACGAGGTCGTTCACATGAAAGGATCTCTCTATACCAAGATGCCGGGCGACGACGCGCAGAAACTTTCCAATCTGCGTCTGGCATATGGATATCAGGTAGCGCACCCGGGTAAAAAACTCTTGTTCATGGGACAGGAATTCGGCCAGATCCGGGAATGGAGTGAACAGAGAGGCCTGGATTGGGAACTGTTGGAGGAAGACGGACACAAACAGCTGCAGAGTTATATGAAAGAGCTCCTGAAACTGTACAAAACGTGTCCGGCGCTGTATGAAAATGATTTCAATTCCGACGGCTTTGAGTGGATCAACTGTATGGAATGGGAGAAAAATCTGCTGATCTTCCTGAGAAAAACAAAAAAGAGGGAAGATACGCTTCTGATTGTGTGCAATTTCTTCAATGTGGAATACGACGACTTTATGATCGGCGTTCCGTATCAGGGAAAATATAAGGAGATTTTCAACAGCGACGCCGCTGCGTTCGGCGGAACGGGAGTTGTAAATCCGAGAGTGAAGATGTCAAAGAAAGTGGAATGTGATGAACGGAAAAATTCCATCACGGTAAAGATTCCGCCGCTTGGTATCTCTGTCTTCAGCTACACTCGTCCGGCGGAAAAAGCAAAAGACAACAAGACGGCAAAGACAAGACAGAAAAAGACCTCCGCAACCGCGAAAAAGAACCTGAAAAAAGAACTGGAACAGAAATTTGAAACAGAGGAAAAGTAATACATGACATTTGTGGAACAGATTTATCTCTATCTGGAAGGAAAACTCGGAGGAGTTGTGGACTTTGTTCTGAAAGCTCTTCTTGCACTGATCATTTATTTCATTGCCAGAAAGCTGATTCAGAAATTATGTACAATAATCAAGAAGAACATGCTGAAATTCCGTGCGGATGAGGCGATCACCAGCTTTACGGTATCATTGGTCAAGTACTCTTTGAATATTCTTCTGGTGCTGACGATCATTGTCCAGCTGAATATTGTGAAAGAATCTTCCATCACCGCGGCGATTGCCTCTGCAGGCGTGGCAATTTCACTGGCACTGCAGGGCGGACTTTCCAACTTTGCCGGAGGTGTGCTGATTCTTCTTCTGAAACCTTTTAAGGTAGGAGATTACATCGTCTTTCCCAATGAAAACCAGGAAGGCACGGTACTGAAGATCGAGATGTACTACACGACGATCAGCAGTGTGGACAACCGTACGATCATGATTCCCAACGCGAATCTTACCAACAGTACCATTGTCAATGTGACGGCGATGGAAAAAAGAAAGCTGGAGATCAAGGTGGGGATTTCCTATAACTCCAATCTCCAGACGGCGAAGGGAATCCTCCAGCGGCTGGTGGAAGAGGAACCGCGTTTTCTGGAGGACGAGAAACAGTTTTTTGTTGACAATCTGGGGGAAAGCAGCATCACCGTAGGCCTGAGAGCCTGGGTGCTGACGGAAAATTACTGGCCGGTGAAATGGGAAATGAATGAAAAGATCAAAGCAGAGTTTGACAATGCCGGGATAGAGATTCCATTTCCTCAGCTGGATGTACATGTGAAATCCGCAGAGGAATCATAAAATGCTGCGTGCATCTGTTTTGTCCCCTGCCAGAAGGCAGACGGATAAACGGACGCACGCAGCATTTTTTGCATCAGCGGAGGATTTTATCCATGGATTTTCCCTTTGCCAGCTCATCGATCAGCTTGTCAAGATAACGGATCTCCCGCATCAGAGGTTCCTGGATGTTTTCCACCCGCACGCCGCAGACGACACCTTTGATCAATGTTCTGTTGGGATTCAACTCCGGGGCGTGACGAAAAAAGTCTCCGTAACTGATCGAACTTTCCGCTGCCGCCTCGATCTCTTCCGTCCGGTAGCCGGTGAGCCAGCCGATCACCTGGTTGACTTCTTCCACAGACCGCCCCTTTCCTGAACATGAACTGTCCATACGAATATGACTCTTATAGAAAATATCATAGCATCCTGCAGGGAAAAATAGAAGATGTTTTTCGTCGGGAAGCAACAAAAGGCTGAACGGCAGCGAAAAGAGCGTAACACTCCGGCTGGCTGAACGGCAGTGAGAAGAGCTTATTTCTTTGATAAAAGCCTTGCATTTCGGGAAAAGTAGTGCTATACTAAGGATGTTAAATAAAGTAACTGGCTAAGGAGTGGACGAAAACGTCCACTCTTTCTTTTGTAAATAAGAAGAGAATCCGGCCTGTCAGCAAAAAGGATTGATGGCAGGAACGGATCTTCGCCGGAGAAAAAAAGGTGGTGAGGATTTGAGCAAAAAAGAAACCTATGAACAGAAAGCAGAGGAAATGATTCTTCCGATCGTGGAGGCGAACGGCTTTGAGCTGGTAGACGTGGAGTATGTGAAAGAAGGACAGAACTGGTATCTGCGGGCATATATCGACAAAGAAGGCGGTATTACCGTGGATGACTGCGAGATCGTCAGCCGGGCATTTTCTGATAAGCTGGATGAGAATGATTTTATTGAAGACGCCTACATCCTGGAGGTAAGCTCCCCGGGACTTGGACGCCCGCTCAAAAAAGAGAAGGATTATCAGCGCAGTATGGGAAAAGAACTGGAAATCAGAACGTATCGTGCTGTGGACAGACGTAAGGAATTTTACGGGGTTCTCACCGCATATGATGAAGACAGCGTGACCATCGAGGAAGAAGACGGCACGCCGCGGACTTTTGCAAAGACAGACATTTCTTTGATACGGTTAGCATTCGATTTTTAGTACAGGAGGAAGAGAAAAAAATGAACACAGAATTAATGGAGGCTCTGGAAGTTCTGGAAAAAGAAAAAAATATCAGCAAAGAGTCACTTTTGGAGGCAATTGAACAATCCCTGCTTCAGGCATGTAAAAATCATTTCGGAAAAGCCGATAATGTAAAAGTAGTCATCAACTCGGAAACCGGTGATTTTCATGTGACAGCAGACAAAGAGGTTGTGGAAGAAGTGGAAGATCCGGTGATGCAGATCAGTCTTGCTGATGCACAGGCATACGATTCCCGCTATGAACTTGGCGATATCGTGCCGGTGGAGATCAAGTCCAAAGAATTTGGCCGTATCGCCACACAGAACGCGAAAAACGTGATCCTTCAGAAAATCCGTGAAGAAGAGAGAAAAGTTCTCTATGATCAGTATTTTGAGAAGGAACACGATGTGGTGACCGGTATTGTGCAGAGATATTCAGGCAAAAACGTCAGCATCAATCTTGGCAAGGTAGATGCCACCCTGACAGAAAATGAACAGGTGAAAGGCGAAGTGTTCAAGCCAACCGAACGTATTAAACTGTATGTGCTGGAAGTCAAGAATACTCCGAAGGGACCGAAGGTGCTGGTTTCCCGTACCCATCCGGAACTGGTAAAGCGCCTGTTTGAGGCAGAGGTGACCGAAGTCCGCGACGGTATCGTGGAGATCAAGAGCATTGCCCGTGAGGCAGGCTCCAGAACCAAGATGGCTGTTTGGTCCAATGACCCGGATGTAGATGCGGTCGGCGCATGTGTCGGAATGAATGGAAGCCGTGTCAATGCGGTGGTGGATGAACTGAGAGGAGAAAAGATCGATATTATCACCTGGGATGAAAACCCGGCGCTGCTGATCGAGAATGCGCTGAGCCCTGCGAAGGTAATCTCCGTTATGGCAGATCCGGATGAGAAGACCGCGAAAGTCATCGTCCCGGATTACCAGCTCTCTCTCGCCATCGGAAAAGAAGGACAGAACGCAAGACTTGCGGCGCGTCTGACAGGATTCAAGATCGATATCAAGAGCGAGACCCAGGCAAGAGAAGAAGGCGACTTCGATTACTTTGAGGAGGAAGAGGATTATTCCGACGAGGAGTATGAAGAACTGCCGGAGGAAGAAGCTTTTGAGTACAGCGAGGACGCGGAAGACGAAGAAAGCTTTGCCTACGAAGATCAGCCGGCAGAGGAAGAAGGAGAGAGCATTTGAGTACCGTTCGTAAGGTGCCACTGCGTAAATGCATTGGCTGCAATGAAATGAAGAACAAAAAGGAAATGATCCGCGTGGTGAAAACCTCGGACAACGAGATCATCCTTGATACGACCGGCAGAAAGAACGGCCGCGGCGCATATGTGTGCTGTTCCGAATGTCTGGCGAAAGCGATAAAAAACCGGGGACTTTCCCGTTCTCTGAGCGCGGAGATCCCGGAAGAGGTATATGCGAAACTGAAGGAGGCGTTTGCGGAACTTGAACATTAAGAAGGCCTGCGGCATGCTTGGGCTTGCGATGCGGGCAGGAAAAGTGGCAAGCGGTGAATTTGCGACAGAAAAAGCAGTGAAGGAATACAAAGCGTATCTTGTGATCGTTGCCGCGGAGGCTTCAGAGAATACGCAGAAGAAATTCCGTAATATGTGTCAGTTTTATAAAGTCCCATATCTTGTTTTTGGAACGAAGGAAGAACTGGGCAGTATCATCGGAAAGGAATACCGGGCCAGCCTTGCGGTGTGTGATGAAAATTTTGCGAAAGTGATTCGAGAGCATCTTGCGTAAGCGTAGCTGAAGTTTCAGATACGCTGTGACAGTGAAATGGAAAGGTCGGTGTATCAATGCCAGGAAAGAGAGTTTACGAACTTGCAGGCGAACTGAACCTTAGCAACAAAGAGGTCCTGGACTTTTTAAGGTCGAAAAAGATCGATGTAAAAAGTCATATGAGCAGTCTGAAAGAAAACGAGGAAGTTATGGTGCGAAAAGCACTTGGTTCAAAAGAGGAGAGAAAGCCAGTGGAGAAGAAAGAGACAGAAAACAGAGAAGTACAGAAGAGGGCAGGAGAAGAGACGAAAGCGGAACGCCCGAAAAAGAAAAACATTATTTCCGTTGTACGTCCGCAGAATGCCACAAGCAAAGAGGCAAGAGATTTTGCCAAAAATCAGGGACAGAAACCGGCAAGAGGCAGCCGTCCGGCACGCCCGAAGAGTGACCGTCCCCAGGGAGACCGCCCGGCGCGCGCGCAGGGAGACCGTCCGGCAGTGAGCGCTCAGTCCGCCCAGAGCCGTCCGGCAGGCAGCAATGCAGGACGTACTCAGAATAAGGAAGGCCGTCCGCAGGGAGACCGCCCGGCACGTCCGCAGAACAGAGACGGACGTCCGGCTGGAAACAATACCGGCCGTCCGCAGGGAGACCGTCCGGCGCGTCCGTCCGGAGAGAGAAACGGGGAGAGAGGATCTTTCAGCCGCGGAAACGGCAATGGAAACGGAAGACCGGCACGTCCGGACCGTGGACCGAGACCGTTCAACAAGGATGAGGACAACAGCACCCGCCGCCCGTCTTCTGATGGAAGAAGGGGCCAGAGAGGGGCGGATGGACGGAAATCCGCAGGTGCTGATACCATCGATCTTGGCATCAAGAAGCCGGGACGTGACACCAGCAGAAAAGAAAAAGATAAGACCAAGGACGACCGCAGAGACAATAAGTTCAGCGATGACCGCCGTTCCGGCAACCGTCCGAACCAGGGACACCGTCAGCAGTCCAGAATCCCGAAGGCACTGCAGAAGCCGGTCAATAAGCCGAAACAGGAGGATCCGAAGGAAGTAGTCAAGGAGATCACCCTTCCGGAGAAGATGACGGTTCGTGAGCTGGCGGAAAAGATGAAGATGCAGCCGTCCGTGATCGTTAAGAAGCTGTTTATGGAAGGCATCATGGTTACGGTGAACCATGAGATTGATTTTGAGAAGGCGCAGGAGATCGCGCTGGATTATGATATTATTGCGGAACCGGAAGAAAAAGTAGATGTGATCGAAGAGCTGCTTCGCGAAGAGGAAGAGGATGAAAGCAGTCTGGTTCCACGTCCGCCGGTAGTCTGCGTTATGGGTCATGTCGATCACGGTAAAACGTCCCTTCTGGACTGCATCCGTCATACCAATGTGACAGACCGTGAGGCGGGCGGAATTACCCAGCATATCGGTGCTTATACCGTTTCCGTCAACGGACAGAAGATCACATTCCTGGATACTCCGGGCCATGAGGCATTTACCGCAATGCGTATGCGCGGTGCAAACGCGACGGATATCGCGATCCTGGTAGTCGCAGCGGACGACGGTGTGATGCCGCAGACGATCGAAGCGATCAACCACGCAAAGGCAGCCGGTGTTGAGATCATCGTTGCGATCAACAAGATCGACAAGCCGGGCGCGAACGTGGAACGTGTAAAACAGGAACTTTCCGAGTACGAACTGATTCCGGAAGACTGGGGCGGAAGCACAGTGTTTGTGCCGGTTTCCGCTAAAACTCATGAAGGTATCAGCGATCTGCTGGAAATGATCCTGCTGACATCCGAGGTGCTGGAACTGAAGGCAAATCCGAAACGCCGCGCGAGAGGTCTTGTGATCGAGGCACAGCTGGACAAAGGAAAAGGTCCGGTTGCGACGATCCTGGTACAGAAAGGTACGCTGCGTGTCGGAGATTCCATCGCGGCGGGCGCATGTTCCGGAAAAGTCCGTGCCATGATGGACGACAAGGGACGCCGTGTGAAAGAGGCAGGCCCGTCTACTCCGGTAGAGATCCTGGGACTTTCTGATGTTCCGAATGCGGGAGAGATCCTGGTGGCTACCGAGACGGATAAGGAAGCAAAGAACTTTGCGGCAACCTTTATTTCTGAGAATAAGAAGAGTCTGCTGGAAGAGACCAAGACCAAAATGTCTCTGGATGATCTGTTCAGCCAGATTCAGGAAGGTAATCTGAAAGAACTGGGCATTATCGTAAAAGCCGATGTACAGGGTTCTGTGGAGGCAGTAAAACAGAGTCTTGTAAAACTGTCCAACGATGAAGTGGTTGTCCGTGTGATCCACGGCGGCGTAGGAGCGATCAATGAGTCCGACGTTACGCTGGCATCCGCGTCCAACGCGATCATCATCGGATTTAACGTGCGTCCGGATGCAACGGCAAAATCCACCGCAGAACAGGAAGGCGTGGATATCCGTCTGTATCGTGTCATCTACCAGGCGATCGAGGATGTCGAAGCGGCAATGAAGGGTATGCTGGAGCCGATTTACGAGGAGAAAGTCATCGGCCACGCAGAAGTGCGTCAGCTGTTCAAGGCGTCCGGCGTAGGTACGATCGCGGGAAGTTACGTTCTGGATGGTGTCTTCCAGAGAGGCTGCAAAGTACGTATCACCCGTGAGGGTACACAAATCTTCGAGGGCGCCCTTGCATCCCTGAAACGTTTCAAAGACGATGTGAAGGAAGTGAGATCCGGATATGAATGCGGACTTGTCTTCGAAGGCTTCAATGATCTGCAGGAGCTCGACCAGGTAGAAGCGTATATCATGGTAGAGGTGCCGAGATAAAGAATAAGGTGTGATAGAAAAATGAGAAAAAACAGCATTAAAAATACCCGTATCAACGGGGAGATTCAAAGAGAGCTGAGTAATATCATCCGTACAGAGCTGAAAGATCCGCGGATCGGGATGATGACCTCTGTGACTGACGTGGAGGCTGCTCCTGATCTCAAAACCTGTAAGGTCTATATCAGCGTGCTGGGAAATCAGGAAGAGTCGAAAGCAACCATCCAGGGACTTCGCAGTGCGGAAGGATTTATCCGCAGAATGCTGGCGAAGAATCTGAATCTGCGAAACACGCCGGAACTTACCTTTGTATTGGATGAATCCATCGCCTATGGCGTTGCCATGTCAAAACTGATCGACGAGGTGACCCATACGCACAAGGAGGAAGAGGATGATGAAGAAGCTTGATGAGATCCTGGAGGGTGTTCAGACTGCAGCGATCGCCGGCCATGTGAATCCGGATGGCGACTGCGTCGGGTCTGCTATGGGCGTCTATCTGTATCTGAGGGACAATTTCCCGCAGATACAGGCAGATGTTTACCTGGAGCGGAAGAAAGCGGATTTTGATTTTATTCCGGAGAGTTCCGGTGTCAAAACGGAGATTGAAAACGGAAAAATTTACGATTTGCTGATCCTTGTGGATGTTTCCAGTCTGGATCGGGTCGGCGTGGCGGGAGAATATATCACGACGGCGAAAAAAACGGTCTGCATCGATCATCATGTGACCAATGATGGATTCTGCGAGGAAAATCATGTGGTTCCGGACGCAAGTTCCACCTGTGAAGTGCTTTATGATCTGATGGAGAAGGAAAAAATCTCTCAGGACTGTGCCATTGCACTGTATACGGGAATGGTCACAGATACCGGAGTGTTCCAGTACAGCAATACCACGCCTCATACGATGAGGATTGCGGCGTCTCTGCTGGAAAAAGAGATTCCGTTTTCAGATATCGTGGAGCAGGCGTTTTACCGGAAGACGTATGCTCAGAATCAGCTGATGGGAAGAACGCTGATGGAAAGCATTATGTTGATGGAGGGAAAATGTATCGTCGGAATCGTGCGTCAGAAAGAGATGAAATTCTACGGTCTGACTCCGGCGGATATGGATGGGATCGTCAACCAGCTCCGCAATACGGCGGGGGTTGAGGTCGCGATCTTCCTCTATGAGCTGGAACCGCAGACGTTCAAAGTCAGCATGCGTTCCGATAAGAAAGTGGATGTCAGCAGCATTGCCCGTCTGTTCGGCGGCGGCGGACATATCCGCGCGGCAGGCTGTACCATGAACGGAAATCCTTTTGATGTGGTCAATAACCTGACGCTTTATATTGAACGACAGCTTTTGGAAAGTGACGGAGAGTAACATGATACATGGCGTACTGAATGTTTATAAGGAGGCCGGTTTTACTTCCCACGATGTGGTGGCGAAGCTGCGCGGCATTCTGAAGCAGAAAAAGATCGGCCATACGGGAACCCTTGACCCGGATGCGGTGGGTGTTCTTCCGGTCTGCCTGGGAAAAGGAACCCGGGTGTGTGATATGCTGACGGATGAGTCGAAAACTTACGAGGCGGTGCTGCTGCTTGGGCAGAGTACCGATACCCAGGATACCAGTGGAAAAGTTCTGGAAACGGCAGAGCCGGAGACGGATCCGGAAAAGATCCGGTCCTGCATCGCCGGTTTTGAAGGGGAATATATGCAGATCCCTCCCATGTACTCCGCGCTGAAGGTCAACGGTAAAAAGCTGTATGAAATGGCGCGGGAAGGGATTGAGATCGAGCGCAAACCCCGTAAAGTACAGTTTCATAAGATAGAAATTCTGGAGATTGCACCGCCGCGGGTTCGGATGGCGGTCACCTGTTCCAAAGGCACCTATATCCGGACGCTGTGTCATGACATCGGTGAAGTTTTGGGATGCCATGGCTGTATGGAGCATCTGACCAGAACACGGGTGGGACGTTTTGAGATCTCTGACAGCAAAACCCTGTCTGAGATTGAGGAAATCGTCCGGAACGGTGGATTGGATGAGGTTCTGACACCGATCGATGAAATGTTTTCTGATTCTCCTTACATAGCGGTACGGCCGGAGGCGGATGCCCTTGCCTTTAACGGAAATCCGCTGAAAGAGACATCCCTTTCTTTTGAGGTGCGTCCGGATCGTACGCAGAGGATCCGTCTGTACAGCAGCGCCGGAATCTTTGTGGGAACTTATCAGTATGACGAGGAAAGAAAAATTTGGAAACCTGAAAAAATGTTTCTGGAGCGGCCATGAGATATATAAAAAATACATTATCATTTGAAACAGAGCGGAGAAGCGCCGTTACGCTGGGAAAGTTTGACGGGCTTCACCGCGGTCATATGCTGCTTGTGGACCGGGTTTTGGAACTTGGGAAGCAGGAAGGACTGGAGACGGTGGTTTTTACCTTCGCCGTTCCTCCGTCCAGCCAGGTGGCTCATGAGCCGGCACATCAGCTGCTGACCAATGAGGAGCGGCGGCTCCGCCTGGAAAACCAGGGAATGGATATGCTGGTGGAGTGCCCGTTTGATGAGGCAGTGATGCATATGGAGCCGGAAGCGTTTATCCGGGAGATCCTGGTGGAAAAGCTGCATGCCAGCTGCGTCGTAGTCGGAACAGATTTCCGTTTCGGATACCAGCGGAGAGGTGATGCGGAAATGCTGAAGACTCTGGGCGCTTCCTATGGTTTTCGGACAGAGGTCATACAGAAAGCCCAGGAAAACGGACGGGAAATCAGCAGTACATGGATCAAAGAGGAACTGAGAAAAGGCAGGATGGAGACGGTGGAACACCTGTTGGGTTATCCGTATACGGTGAGGGAAGAAATCGTACATGGACGGGCGCTTGGCAGAACCATCGGGATCCCTACCATCAATCAGGTTCCGGTAAAAGAAAAGCTCCTTCCGCCTTACGGGGTCTACGTGTCAAAAGTCCGGGTGCGCGGACAGGAGTTTTACGGCATGACAAATATTGGCGTAAAACCTACGGTGCGCGAGAACTTCACCGGCGTGGAGACGTATCTGTTTGATTGTGGGATGAACCTTTACGGAGAGATCGCAGAAGTGTCTCTGCTGCATTTCCAGCGCAGGGAGAAGAAGTTTCCATCGGTGGAAGCACTTCAGGAACATCTGAAACTGGATGAGGCGGAAGCGAGAGCGTTTCTGGAGAAGAATCGCTGAAAGAATAATCAGGCGGAATGTGATTATCAATGAACAAAGTTAAAATAAAACCGGCAACAGTGAGTAGACTCATTGTTGCCGGTTTTATTTTATGAAAAAATATCCGAATCGTATAGAGAATGATTTGAACGCAAAAGTACGGGATTCTCTATGCCTACTTCATCAGTATTTCGTAAGTGAACCGTCCCATACACCTTTTGAGGAGTAACCAGGCAAGCAGCACACATACTGCACCAAGCCCCAGCAAAATCCACACATTTAACAGTAAGACCCCTGTGAACTGTCCGACTACTAATAAAATAACAGGAATAACCAAAAACACAGCGCTTTGCTGGGATTCCTCCACACTTTGCGCTTTCGCTGAGCCGCGTACGATCAGCGTCACTGCAATCAAAGAAATTGCCGGTGAAACGATCAGGAGAATGATCAGCCAACTTATGCTGGGCAGCAGAAAACTTCCAAGCAGAAAACAGGACTCAAGTTCAAGCACCAGGAGCATGACGCAGAAAGAAATCAGGGATACCATCATGCTCAACAGAAAGGATGCGATAACTTTTGAAAGACCATCCCTGTGCTGCCGCGAGATAGCAGGAAAGTAAAATACCGGGATGCAGAGAGTCTAAATGGAAAGCGTCTGCAATCGTCTGGAAACGTGCGCAGATCTGTTCGAATTTTGTTGGTTCATCCAGAGACAAAGTCATATAGGAAACAAGAAGGTCATAAAGAGAAAGCATCTCTTTGTAAATTCCGACCTGCAAAATCCGCTTAGCTTGTGTGGTATTACCTGTCATTTGATAAGCAGATGCCAGCAATGGCTCGGTAGAGCCGACTTCCAGTTCATTAGTATCCAAAAGATTCAACACCTCTGCCGGCTGTCTGAGAGCCAGCAAGCAGTAAGCTTCCATTTGGAGAGCTTCCTTACTAAGGGTTGGATTATCGGTTCCATATTTTACACGCAGAAAAAGCTCCCTTGCCTCTTCCAAAATCTGTTCTGATTTTTCCTGAGTTTCAGCCAGCATGGAATGGTTAACCAGCAAGGAACCGATATGGAACAAAAAGTAAGCTGCAAGCTGAGGCAGCAGGGTAATATCGGGGTATGTCGTTTCTGTTTCCCATTTTGAAACGGCCGCTTTTGAAACCCCTAAATATGCTGCCAGTTCTTCCTGCGTTATTCCCCGCTTATGACGGTTTTCAATCAGAATTCGACCGAGATTGATTTCCTTTATTAGATTTTCCTCCTGTCATATCCTGATAACAGTATAAAAGACCAAAGAGAGAAAAACAATGGAGTAGAATTTGATTTTGATTAAAAAAGTCAACTAGTGGGAAACAACGTCTTCTTAAGAAGTCGTAACAGTTCAGCCTTGCTGAACCGTTACATGCAAAATCCATTTAAAATCGCCTTCGGCGATGGGATTTTGCACTCCTGAATCACGTTCTTACGGTCTGCGCAGCATGTGCGCAGACCTGGGCTGAACTGTTACAAGAAGTTACTTAGATTACATCCTACCCCTTGACAAGAAAAAAGTTTTTGCTATAATAACTTCGTAACAAAAACGTAATATATGTAATAAAAAAGTCAAAAAATGTCATGGAGGTATCTATGTTACTGAAAAAGTCATTGTTTTCGGCGTTTATGGCTGCAGGAATCCTGCTGTCGGTTTCTGCACTGGAAGTACAGGCAGATCCGCTGGAAACAGGAACGAAAGCAATGCAGGAAACTCAGGAAAGCGCACAGGCAGCCAATGCCGGGGATCTCACGGAAAGCAGTATGAAAAATTACGCCGTTGCATCCGTCAGCGAAGGCTCCTATGTCAACGTCCGGGAGAATGCCGGAACAGAATATCCGGTTGTAGGAAAACTGGAAAATCACGGACTGTGCTATATCCAGGAACAGAGCGGTGAATGGTACCGCGTCGTTTCCGGAGAAGTGGAAGGCTATATCTGCGGCGACCTGTTAAAGACCGGCGAGGAAGCCTGGATGGAGGTACATGCCAGCGGCGAGGAAAATATGCCGGTAGCTTCGGTTTTGAATACAAGAGAGGAACTGGTGGCATACGCCTGTCAGTTTGTGGGAAATCCCTATGTATGGGGCGGCACCAGCCTGACCAACGGCGTGGACTGCTCCGGATTTACCCAGCAGGTATTTGCCAACTACGGAATCAGTCTTCCCCATTCATCCAAGGCCCAGGCAGGCTATGGAACCGCAGTGGGTGTTCAGGAAGCCCAGCCGGGAGACCTGATCTTCTACGCAGATAACGGAAGCATTTACCACGTAGTAATCTACATCGGAAACGGTCAGGCAGTACACGCCAGCAGCGCAAAGACAGGAATCAAGATTTCAGACGTACAGTATGACAAAGCATCCTGCGCGGTAAGTCTTTTGTAATTCGAAAAAAGTAAAATATGATATTTACATTTAAAATCGGATATGCTATACTTACAAAGTGTTTGGGATGAGATATCCCTGCCCTGATTCAGAAGACGGACGACTCCGACCGCTTCTTAATCTGCGGCGTAATCAAAATAACAGGAGGAAAAGAAAATGATTTCTAAAGAAAAGAAACAGGCTATTATGGCAGAGTATGCGAGAACAGAAGGCGACACAGGATCACCGGAGGTACAGGTTGCTATCCTGACAGCCAGAATCAATGAGCTTACCGAGCATCTGAAGGTACACCACAAAGATCACCACAGCAGAAGAGGTCTGCTGAAAATGGTAGGTCAGAGACGTGGCTTACTTGATTACCTGAAGAAAACTGATATTGAAAGATACCGTGCATTAATCGAAAAACTGGGAATCAGAAAATAATCAGCTTGTCAGCGGGCGGGAAACATTTCCGCCCGTTTCTTTTAAGAGAAATTGCAAGACCTTCGGCGAAAGTGTCCGGGACCACTGAAAAGGATATCGGCGGCGGGTGGATGAAACCAGGAATGCCAGGACAGCGGGTGTGTTTTTCAGTAGTTTCGGAAGAACTTTATACGCCGGAGAGAAAAATAAAAAAGGAGAGCAGTTTTATGTACAAGAGTTTTTCCATGGAACTGGCAGGAAGAACCCTGACAGTTGATGTAGACCGTGTGGCAAAACAGGCCAACGGCGCGGCTTTTATGCATTATGGCGACACGGTAGTCCTGTCTACCGCTACAGCGTCCGACAAACCGAGAGACGGGATTGATTTCTTCCCGCTGAGTGTAGAATACGAAGAGAAAATGTATGCCGTAGGAAAGATCCCGGGCGGATTCAATAAAAGAGAAGGAAAGGCAAGTGAGCATGCGATCCTGACCAGCCGTGTCATCGACCGCCCGATGCGTCCGCTGTTCCCGAAGGATTACCGCAACGACGTTACCCTGAACAATATGGTAATGTCCGTAGATCCGGACTGCAACCCGGAGGTTGTTGCGATGCTGGGTTCCGCGATCGCAACCTGTATTTCCGATATTCCGTTTGACGGTCCGTGTGCAATGACCCAGATCGGTATGATCGACGGTGAGCTGATCGTCAACCCGACACTGGCACAGAAAGCAGTTTCCGATATAAACCTGACCGTTGCATCCACCCGTGAGAAAGTAATCATGATCGAAGCGGGCGCCAATGAGGTTCCGGAAGCAAAGATGATCGAGGCAATCTACAAGGCACATGATGTAAACCAGGAGATCATTAAATTCATCGATGAGATCGTTGCAGCATGCGGAAAGCCGAAACATGCCTATGAAAGCTGCGCGGTGCCGGAAGAACTGTTTGCCGCAATCCGTGAGATCGTTCCGCAGGAAGAGATGGAAGAGGCGGTATTTACCGATGACAAACAGACACGTGAGGAAAATATCCGCGTGATCACAGAAAAACTGGAGGAAGCATTCGCAGACAACGAAGAGTGGCTGGCAGTGCTTGGAGAGGCGGTTTACCAGTACCAGAAGAAGACTGTCCGCAAGATGATCCTGAAAGACCACAAACGTCCGGATGGACGTGCGATCAACCAGATCCGTCCTCTGGCGGCAGAGATCGATATTATTCCGAGAGTTCACGGTTCTGCAATGTTTACCCGCGGACAGACCCAGATCTGCAACGTTACTACACTGGCTCCGCTTTCCGAAGCGCAGAAGCTGGATGGACTGGATGAGTTTGAGATTTCTAAGAGATATATGCACCAGTACAATTTTCCGTCTTATTCCGTAGGAGAGACAAAGCCGTCCCGCGGACCAGGACGCCGTGAAATCGGACATGGAGCGCTGGCAGAGCGTGCGCTGATCCCGGTACTTCCTACAGAGGAAGAGTTCCCGTATGCGATCCGTACTGTATCTGAGACTTTTGAATCCAATGGTTCTACTTCTCAGGCAAGTATCTGTGCGTCCACAATGTCTCTGATGGCTGCCGGCGTACCGATCAAGAAGCCGGTTGCAGGTATTTCCTGCGGTCTGGTGACCGGAGATACCGACGACGATTATCTGGTTCTGACCGATATCCAGGGTCTGGAAGATTTCTTCGGCGATATGGACTTCAAGGTAGCCGGTACTCATGAGGGTATCACAGCGATCCAGATGGATATCAAGATTCATGGTTTGACCCGTCAGATTGTGGAAGAGGCGATTGCGAGAACCAAGGAAGCGAGAGAATATATCCTGACCGAAGTAATGGAAAAAACCATTGCGGCTCCGCGCCCGACCGTAGGACCGCTGGCTCCGAAGATCATTCAGATCCAGATCGATCCGCAGAAGATCGGCGATGTTGTTGGTCAGAGAGGAAAGACGATCAACGCTATCATCGAAGAGACAGGCGTTAAGATTGATATCTCAGACGACGGAGCGGTTTCTATCTGCGGCACAGATCAGGCGATGATGGATAAAGCGGTGGATTACATCCGCATTATCACAACTGAGTTTGAAGCCGGACAGATCTTTACCGGAAAGGTAGTAAGCATCAAAGAGTTCGGTGCTTTCCTTGAATTTGCACCTGGAAAAGAAGGACTGGTTCACATTTCCAAGATCTCCAAAGAGCGCATTAACCGTGTGGAAGATGTTCTGACCCTTGGTGATGTTGTGAAAGTTGTCTGCATGGGCAAGGACAAAATGGGAAGAATCAGCTTCAGCATGAAGGATGTTCCGGCAGAGGCATAATCTGCCGATCAAATGAAAACAAAGGCTTTGGGATGGGGCGTGAAGCCTTGTTCCGAAGCCTTTTTCTTTCACAGGAGAGTCTTGCGGACTTCTCCGCAAAAAGTAACAGCGCAAAAGATAAGCCGGAAAACAGAGAAGCCAAAAGCGGATGGCGTCCGGTATCATCCATATCAGGATGAGGTAAGGTTTGCGGAAGAAAGGGAGAAGGAAGTATGAGATATCACAATATTACAAAGGATGACATGTTGAACGGAGATGGACTGAGAGTGGTATTGTGGGTGGCGGGCTGCAGCCATCACTGCAAGGGATGTCAGAACCCGATCACCTGGGATCCCAATGGAGGAATTCCGTTCGACGAAGCGGCGAAACAGGAGATCTTTGAACAGCTGGACAAGGATTATATTTCCGGAATTACTTTTTCCGGAGGGGACCCGCTCCATGCTGCCAACGAGGCGGGTTTGACGGCTCTCGCAAAAGAAATCAGGGAAAAATATCCTTCCAAAGATATCTGGCTTTACACCGGATACCGGTGGGAAGAGATCTGCGATCATGAGATCATTCAGTACACCGATGTGCTGGTGGACGGACGTTTTATTCTCGAGCAGCTGGATGTGACACTGCCGTGGAAAGGAAGTCCGAATCAGAGAGTGATCGATGTCAGACAGACTTTGGAGAAGGGAAAGATCATACTGTTTGGAGAGGACGAAAAAGATGGAAAAAATTAAGATACAGTATCTGAACGATGAAATTGAGAGACTGCGCTATATCGACGGAAAATCCGACTGGATCGACCTGCGCGCGGCGGAGGATGTGGAGATGAAGGCAGGAGAATTCCGGCTGATCCCGCTGGGTGTGGGCATGAAACTTCCGAAAGGCTATGAGGCACACATTGTTCCGCGGAGCAGTACTTTTAAAAATTTCGGAATTATCCAGACCAACCACATGGGTGTGATCGATGAGAGCTACTGCGGACCCAATGACTGGTTTTACATGCCCGCCTACGCGCTTCGCGATACCGTGATCCATAAGAATGACAGAATCTGTCAGTTCCGGATCCAGAAACATCAGCCGGAGATCGTCTTCGAGGAAGTGGAGCGCCTGGAAGGAGAAGACCGCGGCGGAATCGGAAGTACCGGTGTGAAATAAAAAAATTTAAATAGAAAAGGGATTCCCTGATCAGACTGCCAGGACACAGAAAACGGCAGTTTGGTTGGGGATTTTTTCTGCTCCGCGAAACAAAATTGAACTAATTGAACTTTTTATAAAAAAAGAAACAAAAAGAAACTTTTTGGTTGATAAATCTTTCTGTACGTGTTATTATGAGTTCGTGGATTTTGAAAGAAAATTCAAAATAAATGAAATAACCTGAATAAAATTGAACTTTTCGAAATTCTGACGTAATCCGCAGGATTGATAAGGAATATTATTGAACTTCCGGATTTCTATTATGACAGACAGGGAGGATCACATATGTCAAATGAAAGATTCGCGCAGAGACTGAGAACTGCAATGGAAGAGCATCAAATGAAGCAGGTGGATCTGGTCCGGGCAGCGCAGGAACAGGGAATGAAGCTTGGCAAAAGCCATGTCAGCCAGTATGTAAGCGGAAAAACGGTGCCGCGGACAGAGATTCTGAACTTTCTGGCGGCAACGCTTCAGGTGGAACCGGATTGGCTGATGGGAAAAGAGATGGAGACAGAAAACGGCGGCCTGAAAGAGGCGGCTTCCGAGAGCGCGGATCCGGAAAGTGGAAGTCCGGAGGGAGAGGACAATATTCGTATCTTCCGAAAATCCACGAAGCTGGATCATGTGCTGTACGATGTCCGGGGACCGGTGGTTGAGGAAGCGGAACGTATGGAACAGGCAGGTGTCCGCATTCTGAAGCTGAACATCGGAAATCCGGCGCCTTTCGATTTTCATACGCCGGATGAGGTAATTCATGATATGCAGCAGCAGCTGACCCGATGCGAGGGCTATTCTCCGGCGAATGGGCTTTTTGCGGCGAGAAAGGCGATCATGCAGTATGCGCAGCTGAAAAACATCCCGAATGTATCTGTGGATGATATCTATACAGGAAATGGTGTCAGCGAACTGATCAATCTCTGCATGTCGGCGCTTCTGAACGACGGCGATGAGATCCTGATCCCTTCCCCGGATTATCCGCTCTGGACGGCATGTGCGACCCTTGCAGGAGGCAAAGCCGTTCATTATATCTGTGATGAACAGTCCGACTGGTATCCGGATATGGCGGATATCCGAAAGAAGATCACTTCCAGGACGAAAGCGATCGTTATCATCAACCCGAACAATCCTACGGGAGCGCTGTATCCAAGGGAAGTGCTTCAGCAGATCGTTGACATTGCAAGAGAACATCAGCTGATGATTTTTTCCGATGAGATTTATGACCGCCTGGTCATGGATGGGGAAGAACATGTATCCATCGCGTCGCTTGCGCCGGATCTGTTCTGCGTGACCTACAGCGGACTGTCCAAATCGCATATGGTCGCGGGATTCCGGATCGGATGGATGATTCTCAGCGGAAACAAACGGATCGCTGCCGATTATATCGAGGGAATCAAGATGCTTTCCAATATGAGACTCTGCTCCAATGTACCGGCGCAGTCGATCGTACAGACGGCACTGGGAGGGCATCAGAGCGTCAGGGATTACATTGCTCCCGGCGGAAGGATCTATGAACAGAGGGAGTATATTTATCAGGCATTGACGGATATTCCGGGAATCACTGCGGTGAAACCGAAAGCGGCCTTTTATATCTTCCCGAAGCTGGACGTCAGGAAGTTCCGTATCACAGACGATGAGAAATTTGTGCTGGATCTGCTGAAAGATAAGAAAATCCTGCTGATCCATGGAGGTGGATTCAACTGGAACCAGCCGGATCACTTCCGCGTGGTATATCTGCCCCGTCTGGAAGTGCTGAAAGAATCGGTGGAAAAGATTGCAGATTTTCTGTCCTATTATCATCAGTAAATAAGATGAGACGGATTCCAGAATCACTTTACGGTGATCCTGAGATCCGTTTCATCACTTATCTGTGGTCTTCAGAAGAATCCGGCAAGATCCGTTTTCTGCTTTTACAGATCCAGCTGGTCTGCTACGCGCAGATCTTTGTAGTAGTATTCCAGGTCACGGTCGGTGATTTCCCGCAGTACCCGGCAGGGATTTCCTGCGGCAACGTAGTTTGCCGGAACATCGCGAAGGACAATGCTTCCGGCTCCGATCACAGAATTTTCCCCGATGGTAACACCCGGACAGATGACAACATTGCTTCCAATCCAGACATTGTCTTTGATGGTTACTTCAAACGAATACATTTCTCCGTGGGTGCGCAGGCTGTGATGCACCGGATGGCCGGTGGTGGTGATCACAACATTTGGAGCGATCAGTACGCCGTTTCCGATGGTAATCTTATAATCATCCACCAGGGTCAGGTTGGAATTGATATAAACATTGTCGCCCAGGGTGACGGTTTTGCCGACAGCAACCATCAAAGGAGGCTCCACCCAGGCGTCTTTGCCGACGGAACCGAAGATTTCCGGCAGCATTGCCGCACGCTTTTCCCGCTCTTACAGGCGGAGATGGTTAAAGTCGTAGCACAGCCCTTTGGCTTTTGACTGGAGCTGAAAATATTCCTGGGTATCTGTCCAGAGATATCCGCGGGCTTTTCTTTCTTCCATTTTTCTGTAATCATCACTCATTGTTTCTTTCCCCTTTTATATTTTTGGTTATCTTCTTTCATCTGTTTGGCTCTTTCAGCTGTACGGTATTGTTGGAAATCCGGAATTTCTTAAAGCTGTTGATGAAACTGGAAATCCTGCTGTAGCCATACTGCTTGACATCAAAGCCGCTGAAATGGCTGCGAAGGGCTTCGTGGACGATGCTCAGATTGTCGACCCGCCCGTTGTTGTTCTGAATAAACTCCGTCAGGAATTTCTCAATTTCCGGCCGGGAGACAGTGCTGTGCTTTTCCCTGACCAGATAGTTGTGTCCGGCTTTCAGAAGTTCAATATCATCCATGCTTTCCAGAAAGGTGGAAAGCTTGGAATATCCGTAGTTGCGGACGTCAAACTCGGAAAATTTCTTCTGAAGAACGTTTCCAACTTCGCTCAGTGTGGTATTTTTTCCGTGATCGTTGTTTTCCGTCAGGATTCTTGAAACTGTGCGTTCGATTTCCGCCTTGCTGGTGATTGCAGGAGTTTCCTCCAGCGAACTGCCGTAGCGGACGGAGGAATCGGAGATCACGTTGCTGGACGGTGAAACATCGTCCTCGTTCTGGGAAATGACTTCCAGAATCTTGAAGGCGTCACAGGCAACACGGAACGAGGAGGGAGTTTTCTGTTCTCCCATGCCAAGAACATACATTCCGGATTCTCTGAGGCGCTGTGCCAGTTTTGTAAAGTCAGAATCCGAGGAAACCAGACAGAATCCTTCCACATGGTTGGAGTACAGGATATCCATCGCGTCAATGATCATCGCGGAATCGGTGGAGTTTTTTCCGTTTGTATTGCTGTACTGCTGAATGGGATTGATCGAATACTGAAGGAGCTGTTCTTTCCAGCTGCGCTTTGAAATGTCTGTCCAGTCTCCGTAGATCCGTTTGTAGGTGGCAACACCCTGGTCGGAGACCTCATCGAGAATGTATTTGATGTATTTCGGAGATACGTTGTCGGCATCGATCAGCACGGCAAATCTTCTGTCTTTCTGCTCCATAAGTCTGTCCTTTCTCGAAAATGATTTTGCATCTGTTTCCAGTTTAGTATAAATTGGCAGTATGGTCAATGGACAAACCGATGTTTTTGCAAATGGTTTTTTGGATGTTTTTTTGAATTCATTTGAAACCGCGCCGCGTCTATAGTAAACTGGAAGATAAGATTTCTGCAAAGGAGGAAGAGAGAATGCTGGAGAAATTTCTGAGCGCTGCCAGAGAGGAGGGACTGCTTCCATACGGTATGGAGCTGCGAATGGATGACATTGTTGCTGAAAGCTGGGAACAGACGCCGGGCAGGCGGTATCCGGTTTATTCCGCAGCCAAGAGTTTTACCGCCTCAGCAGTGGGAATGGCTGTAGATGAGGGCAAACTGAGTCTGGAGGATCCTCTGGAGCGGTATTTTGAACCGGAACTGAATCAGGCCGGCGGGGATACCGGAAAATTCTGGAGGCAGGTGACCATTCGAAGACTGCTGACCATGACGATTCCGGGGCTGCCGTTCCGGCCGTCCGGAGACGACTGGCTGGCGGACTGTTTCTCAAAAATGCCGGACCTGGAGGGCGGCGTGTGTTTTTCTTACTCCAATCTTCCCGCGTACCTGGCGGGCGTAGCGGTGGAACGGGCGGTTGGTGAAAATACAGTGGATTATCTGGAACGAAAGCTGTTTCGTCCTCTGGGGATCGATCATCCTACGGTGCAGTTTTGCCCTAAAGGACATTTCTACGGTGCCACCGGAATGGAGCTGACAGCCCATGAACTTGGAAAATTGGGACAGTTGTATTTGAATCGAGGGGTCTGGAAAGGACAGAGGATTCTTTCGGAAGCCTGGTGTCAGGAAGCGGTCAGTTGCCAGGCAGATAACCGGGAAGGCGGATACGGATATTTCTTCTGGGTGCGCCCGGACGGAGGTTATACGATCCGGGGAAAATGGGGTCAGCGATGCTATATATTCCCGGAGGAACAGACGGTCGTGAGCTGGGTTTCTCACCTGCCGGAAAAAGAGGACACCGACCGGCAGGAAGAATTGTTTCAGAAATTGCTGGTTCCGGAAATCAGAGCAGCAAGAAAAAAGCAGTAAAATGGAAAAATTGCGCAGAAAAAGAAAAGAAAAAAGCCGTCGGTTAAGGTATACTTTTAGAACGTGAATGAAGGGAAAGGGGGAAACAAATGAATCAGAAAGAGAGAATGCTGGCGGAACTGCCATACCGTGCATGGCTGGATGGCCTGGCAGAGGAGCGTCAGGAGACCAAAAAGAAAGTGTTTCAGTTTAATCATACCAGTCCAGAAAAGCAGGAGACGCTGGACCGGCTGATCCGTGAGATCATCGGCGTGCACGGGAAACAGCTGACAGTGGAGCAGCCGTTTCACTGTGACTACGGCAGCAATATTGAGGTTGGGGAAAACTTCTTTGCCAACTATAATCTGACGATCCTGGATGTGGCGAAGGTTGTGATCGGAAGCAATGTGCAGATCGCGCCGAATGTGTCCATCTATACAGCGGGACATCCGTTGGATCCGGAGGCGAGAAATTCCGGTTATGAGTACGGAATCGGGATCACCATCGGGGATAATGTGTGGATCGGCGGCAATACGGTCATTAATCCGGGTGTCCATATCGGCAGCAATGTGGTGATTGGCTCCGGAAGCGTGGTGACGAAGGACATTCCCGACAATGCGATTGCAGTTGGGAATCCATGCAGAGTACTTCGCTATCTGACGGAAGAGGATAAAAAGTATTACTACAAAGACCGGGAGTTTGATGTAGATTACCGGGAGTAGTGAGTTCAGAAATGTATTGAAAAATTAATAGATCAGTCAGAACGAGGGAGAGCCGCCGGGTCACAGAGAGGATCCGGCGGCTCTCCGCTGCACTCAGTTACAAAGGGAGGCTGTGATTCTCTACAAGGCTTTGCGGACTCTTACAGCCGCAGCTTTCCAGTTTTCTTTTGTATGCCAGCAAAGTGTCTCATTTCGGAGTTCAAGCTCCGGCAGATTATCAGAATAACTTCCCGCTATGGCAAATTCACATCCTTCCGGCAGTTTCACATAAGGATCTTCGGTCAGTTCCCCGCCAAAGGTATGAAATACCGCGAATCCCTCCGTTCCATCCATTCGAAGAATTCCCTGCCATCCTTTCAGATGCCGCCAGCTGGTCTGTTCTGTTCCGAAAAATCTGGTGACGCCGTGTCTGATCACCGGAGCGATTTCGTGATAGAACGCAATTCCGTCTTCGATCGCCGTCCACTGTTCTGACGTCAGATTCAGGACATCTCCGGACAGACACATACGTCCCAGGAAGGTTGCCGCCATGGAATAGACGATCCTCTGACGGGAATCGCACTCACGGATCACCGCCCAAATCTGGCTTTGACGGGGAAGGATCGCCCGGTGAAGATTTGCCGCGATCACCGGTATCTCGAGACATTCATGGGCATCGGAAAAAGATGCCATACTGCAAAGCTCCATCATCAGCGGTTCCATCTTACTGCCTCCGGATGCACAGTTTTCCAGAACGATCCCGGGAATTTCTTCTTTCACTTTTTCAATGAATTTCCTGGATGCTTCCATATTCCGGCGCAGACCCTCGCCCAGGGATTCCGCTCCATCGCATCCGACGCCGATTGTATCGTTGTAGTCCATCTTCATATAACCGAAGCCATACTTTTTCAGAGTTCCGATGACAACCGCTGATAAATACTTTTGTACCCAGGGATCTGTCATCTTCCAGAACCTCCGTGAGTCAGTTTCCAGCACACTGCCGTTTCTGTAAAGCAGATGGTCCGTTTGGTTCCATGCGTCGGCTGCACACCCCACATTGTCAATCTCAAACCAGATTCCGGGGATCATCCCCGCTTCACGGATTGCTTCAACGGTTTTTCCCAGTCCCTCCGGAAACAGCTCCGGGGAAACGGCATAATCACCCATGGAAGAATACCAGGGGATTCCCTCCCGTTTATACCATCCGCAGTCGATGACAAAATATTTCAGATCTTTGCCCTGTATCTTTTCCAGGATCCGAACAATATTTTCATGGGACGGACAGCCCCAGGTCGTGCAGTATTCGTTGAACATCACGGGAAGTTCCTGTTCGCACTCCGGTCCCTGTTCGCAGGCGCTGTCCATCGATCTGGTCATTCTTTGAGAAACACTGTCCACATCTCCGCAGGCAACGGTCAGGATCGCTGTCGGCGTCTGAAAACTTTCTTCAGGCAGAAGTTCCTTTTTCCAATGTCCGAAGTCATAATCTGCCAGGCCTCCGGACAGCGACACACTGTCATCTTTCCGGAAGACCTCCATCTGCCAGGACGCGTTGTGCGCGAGCATTGCACCCCACAATACACCGTTTTTTCTGTCCTCCATCATCAGCCATGGAAAAAAATGGTTCACCGCCATGGAACCGACCTGTCCGAATCGTTCGCATCGGATTCCGTGTCCCGACCAGGATGGTTCCAGGTTCAGCTTTTCCAGCGGATCACTTTCCAGTCTTCCTTCCATGCTCCAGTCTGAGCGCAGCCGGTGCAGCACCAGATGTTCCGGCGCGTCCCCAGGCGCAAAAGGAGTAATTCCTCCGATGGAAAAACTCTCGAGAAGTTCCAGACCACAGATGGACGCGCTTTGATTTCGGAATACAACGAAGGATTCCAGAGTTTCCGCCCCGTTTTTCCAGATCAGATGATGGTCTGCCTCATAGCCTCTGTCATCCCGGCAGCAAGTAATAATTTCCGTATGAGACGGATCTTCCGTTACTTCCTGCCGTTCAAATTTCATTTTCTGTACACTGCCGCTCTGACGCATGGTCTTTCCGCCGGCATACGCTCCCGTGTATACATCTCCCTCCAGCTTCAGCTGAATCAGCGCGTCGATTTCCTGATGTTTCTCCGTCCATGTCAGCGGTTCCATCTCCGCCGGTAAAAGCATCAGTTCTGCCAGACGTTTTTCATCATCCAAGAAATACAGCGCTTTCATGTCCCCAAGCACGTAGCTTTCCAGTAATTTTACTCCCATTTGCTACCTCCCGTAAGATCATTTGAAATTATTTTATTAAAACTTCTTTTTTTGGAGTTCGATCCATTGATTCAAAGGTTTTTGAACGGGCGGCGAGATTTTTTGGGGGATTTCGTTGAGTGCAAAAAATTTCAGTTCTTCCACTTCGTTTTCCTGTCTTCGCAGTGTTCCGGTGTAGTCCCGGCAGATGTAAACGATATCGATATTGGAAACCTCGTCTCCATTGGGATAAATATAATGCATATCTTTTCCGGAAAATATACCGAACAGTTCCAGACGCTCTGCCGTCAGACCTGTTTCTTCAAAAAGCTCTCTTTTTGCAGCGTCTTCCACATTTTCATCCAGTTCTATAGAACCGCCCGCATATCCCCAATAGTGGTTGTCACTTCTTTTCTGCAGAAGAATCCGTCCTTTTTCATCTTCCACAATTACACTGGCACCGACCTGCAGCAGCGGTCTGTGACCAACGATTTTTCTCAAATCCATAATATAATCGGACATATTAGTTCCTCCTGGCTGAATTTTATAACTTTTTTCAAATTATAACACACACGCTCAGGAGGGCACAAGCTTTCGTAAAAGGCGTAGACCTGGTGGAAAGAAATGAAAAAAAGTATTCAGCATCCATATGTTTTGTGGTATGATAGGATGGAATATGGAAAAAGGAGCATGAAATACAAATGAGTATCCGGATGATCGGAATTGACCACAGCCTTGCAGGACTGGACGTCAGGGCGAAGTTTTCGTTCACAAAGAAGAGCGCTGCGGAGGCGATGGAGCAATTCAAAGAACTGGAGGGAGTGAAGGGCTGTGTCCTGCTTTCCACCTGTAACCGCATGGAACTGTGGGCGAGCACCACAAAAGAATGCGAGCAGGATCTTCTCGTATGGCTGTGCCATTACAAAGGACTGGCGCCGTTTGAATACGACCGGTATTTTGTAAAAAGAGAAGGAAAGGAAGCGGTGGAGCATTTGTTTTCACTTGCCTGCGGACTGAAATCCATGATCCTGGCGGAGGATCAGATTCTGACGCAGGTGCGGGAGGCGCTTTCTCTTTCCAGAGAAAATTACTGCGCGGACAATGTGCTGGAGGTATTGTTCCGAAGCGCAGTGACGGCGGCGAAGCGGGTGAAGACCGAGGTGGTTTTTACCCACGCAAACAATACCGCCATGGACCGGGCCATTGCCATGCTTGCGGATACAGGATACAGCCTGAAAGGGAAAACCTGTATGGTGATTGGAAACGGAGAGATGGGACGGCTGGCGGCGCTGACGCTGAAACGTGCCGGAGCCGATGTGACGGTTACGGTGCGCCAGTACAGAAGCGGTGTCGTCAACATTCCGGAAGGGTGCAGAAGGATCAATTACGGGGATCGGATGGAATTGTTTCCGTTCTGTGATCTGGTGGTGAGCGCTACTTCCAGTCCCAATTATACGATACGGAGAGAGCTGCTGGACGGAATCGTCCTGGAGCACCCGATGATCCTGATCGATCTTGCGGTGCCTAGGGATATCGAGCCGTCACTCAGTGAGATGGAACAGATTTCTCTGTACGATATTGATGCCTTCCGTCTGCGGGGGGACGAGGGCAATGAGGCTGCGCTGCAGCAGGCGCACAGGATCCTGGACGAAGAAATGGGGGATTTCTATCTCTGGTATGAAGGGCGGGACCTGGTACCGCGGATCAAACATGTGGAGACGGAGGCTGTGGAGGATCTGAACCTCCGGATCCAGAAGATCCTGCGGAAACTTCCCATGGAGGAACAGGAACAGACGATGCTGAAACAGCAGATTGATACGGCAGTTGAGAAGGTCGTCAACAAGATGATGTTCGGAATGAAAAATTCCATGGAAAGGGAAAACTTTATCGCCTGTCTGGTAAGTCTGGAAAAGCTTTATCAGAAGGACGAATAATATCGCCGTAACAGTTCAGCCAGATGAACTGTTACGGCATCCACCCATGAAAAATCGCTTCGCGATGGGGTGGATGCCCATAAACACTACGTTTTCATACGGTCTGCGCAGCAAATGCGCAGACCTGGCTGAATAATTACATATTGCAGCCATTCAGCCGGCTGAACGGTTGCATAATATCACTTCAGGAGGAGAAACATATGGAAATTCGGATTGGCAGCAGAGAAAGCCGCCTGGCAGTGATCCAGAGTGAGATGGTTCAGAACTGGCTGAAAAGCCGTATGCCCGAGGCGGAGGTCTCGATCGTAACGATGAAAACCACCGGCGATATCATTCTGGACCGCCCGCTGGCGCAGGTGGGGGGAAAAGGATTGTTTGTCAAGGAGCTGGACCGGGCGTTGATGGATGGAAGGACGGACCTTTCCGTTCACAGCCTGAAAGATCTGCCGATGGAAGTTCCGGAAGAACTGCCTGTCGTGGCGTATTCCGCAAGGGAGGATGAAAGAGATGTCCTGATCCTTCCGGAAGGGGCAACGGAGATTGATTTTTCGAACCCCATAGGGACTTCCAGCCTTCGGAGAATCCTGCAGCTGAAAAGGCTGTATCCGGAGGCTTCCTTTGAGAGTGTGCGGGGAAATCTGGTTACCCGTCTTCGCAAGCTGGAGGAGGGAAATTATTCTGCTCTGATCCTTGCAAGCGCCGGGGTGAAACGGATGGGGCTGGAACACCGGATCAGCCGGTATTTCTCTGTGGACGAGGTGATCCCGGCGGCAGGCCAGGGAATCCTTGCGGTACAGGGAAAACGCGGGCAGGATTATCGTTATCTGGAGGCGTACGACGACAGGAACAGCCGCTTTGCAGCTCTGGCGGAACGGGCTTTTGTGCGGGCGCTGGATGGAGGATGTTCGTCTCCTGTGGCTGCGCATGCAGTGATCGATGGGGAACAGCTGACTCTGACAGGGCTTTATTACGGCGGAGACGGGGATCATTATGAGACAGCTGTGCTCCGGGGAAAGGTTTCGGAAGCGGAACAGATCGGAAAGAAGCTGGCAGGACAGTTCAGAAAGGATATACGGGTAGAATGACGAGACAGGAAAAACAGGAGAAAACAGAACAGACGGGAAAAGTCTGGCTGGTGGGAGCCGGTCCCGGGGACGCAGGGCTGCTGACTCTGAAAGGAGCGCAGGTGCTGGAACAGGCACAGGTGGTGGTCTATGACAGTCTGGTGGGCGACGGCGTGCTGGCGATGATCCCGTCCGGTGCAGAGACGATCAACGTGGGAAAACGTGCGGGAAACCACACAATGCCTCAGGAGCAGATCAATCAGGTGCTGCTTGAACAGGCGCAGAGAGGGCGCCGCGTCGTGCGGCTGAAAGGCGGAGACCCGTTTCTGTTTGGCAGAGGCGGCGAGGAACTGGAGCTTCTTGCCGCTCATGACATTCCTTACGAGATCGTTCCCGGGATCACATCGGCAATCGCGGTTCCGGCTTATAATGGAATCCCGGTGACCCACAGGGATTTTTGTTCTTCTGTCCATGTGATCACAGGGCATCAGAAGAAAGGGGAGCCGCTGAAGATTGATTTTGAAGCGCTGGTCAGAACCAGGGGAACGCTGGTGTTCCTGATGGGGATTTCGGCGCTTCCGGCGATCATGGAGGGACTGCTCGCGGCGGGTATGGATCCGGAAATGCCCTGCGCGGTACTTTCCCGGGGAACGACAGCGTTTCAGAAATGTCTGACCGGCGCGGTGGGAACCATGGAGCAGACGGTGAAAGCACATGGCGTTGTGACACCGGCGATCATCGTGGTGGGAAAAGTCTGTGGACTGCATCAGGAATTTGCGTGGTACGAAAAGCTTCCGTTGGCAGGCTGCCGGGTGGTGGTGACACGGCCAAAGGGACGTTCCGGCCGGATGAGCCGTCTGCTCCGGGAGAAAGGGGCGGAGGTGCTGGAACTGCCGTCCATCGAGACCGTTCCGGCACAAGATTGCTCCGCACTGCAGGGTGCGCTGGAGCAGATTTCCAGGTATCACTGGGCTGCGTTTACAAGTCCGTACGGCGTGAAGGTGTTTTTTGATGAACTTCTGAAAAGCAGACGGGACACGCGGGCTCTGGCTCATCTGAAATTTGCGGCGATCGGAGAGGGAACGAAGAAGGCGCTGGCGGAACATGGGATTCTGGCGGATCTGCTTCCGGAGGTCTATGACGGGGCGCATCTGGGAGAGGCGCTGGCAAAAACCTGCGGTCCGAACGAAAGGATTTTGATTCCGCGGGCAGCGATTGGTTCTGAAGAACTTATCCGGGAGCTGTCTGTCCGGGAGGATCTTCAGATTGAGGATGTGCCGATTTATGAGACGAACTACCTTATGCCAAAGGTCCTGGAGGAAGAAAAATTATTTGAGGACGGCGCGGTAACGCTTGCCGTATTTACCAGCGCCTCCACGGTCAGAGGTTTTCTGGCGGCAGTGCCGCAGATGGATGTGCGCCGGGTGACGGCCGTATGCATCGGACCGCAGACGGCGGCTGAAGCTGAGGCGGCAGGAATGCAGACGGTGACTGCGCCGAAAGCAACGATGGAATGTCTTGCTGCCTGCGTGGAACAGGTGTATCTGGCGCAGGTACAGGACAATGCAGGAAATTAGAGGTTCAGACACACTGTGGAGCGGGACATGGATTCCCGGCAGCGGGGAAGAACATAAAAACAGGAGAGAAAGCAAGTATGAAAACGGAAAGATCAGAAAAATTATACGAAGAAGCAGTCAAATACATCCCGGGCGGAGTCAATTCTCCGGTCCGCGCTTATGGAAATGTAAATATGAGCCCACGGTTTATCCAGGGAGCGACGGGAGCGTATGTGTTTGATGCGGACGGCAACCGGTATGTGGATTATATCTGTTCCTGGGGTCCGATGATCCTGGGACATAACAACCAGGAGATCCTGAAAGCGGTAGTGCGCGCCTGTGACAGCGGGCTGAGTTTCGGAGCGGCGACCGAGATCGAAGTGGAGATGGCGAAATTCATCTGTGAGAGAGTGCCGGCAATCGAGATGATCCGTATGGTAAACTCCGGAACAGAGGCAGTCATGAGCGCTGTCCGTGCGGCAAGAGGTTTTACCGGAAGAAATAAGATCATCAAATTTATGGGCTGCTACCACGGACACAGCGACTGCCTGCTGGTAAAGGCAGGTTCCGGTGTTATGACAGCGGGAATCCCAGACAGCGCCGGAGTTCCCAAAGGCTGTACGGAGGATACTCTGTCGGCGGTCTACAACGATCTGGACAGTGTGGAGGAACTGCTGGACAAGAACAAAGACGAAGTAGCGGCAGTGATCGTGGAACCGGTGGCTGCAAATATGGGTGTCGTGCCTCCGAAGGAGGGCTTTCTTCAGGGACTGCGCCGTCTGTGTGACAAGCACAAGGCGCTGCTGATTTTTGACGAGGTGATCACCGGTTTCCGTCTTGGCTTTACCGGCGCTTCGGGAAAATATCAGGTGACGCCGGATCTGATCACATACGGAAAGATCATCGGCGCAGGAATGCCGGTGGGTGCTTACGGAGGAAGAAAAGAAATCATGCAGATGGTTTCTCCCTGCGGTCCTGTCTACCAGGCGGGCACCCTCAGCGGCAATCCGGTGGCGATGGCAGCCGGACTGACACAGCTGAAATATCTCTATGAAAATCCGAAACTTTATGAGGATCTGACGGCGAAAGGCCATCGGCTGTACGGCGGCATGAAAGAACTGGTACACAGATATCAGATGCCGTACACCGTCAATTACGTAGATTCTCTCGGATGTATGTTCTGTACACCGGAGGCGGTTACCAATTACGCGCTGGCGAAGACTTCTGACACAAAGGCGTTTGCGGAATATTTTGCCTGGATGCTGAACCACGGATTCCATCTGGCATCCTCTCAGTTTGAGGCGATGTTCCTGTCTGAGGCGCATACCGATGCGATGATCGATGACACACTGACTGCGGTGGAGGATTATCTGAAGGAGCAGAGAAAAAAATGAAAACAGGTCTGGAAGAAGCCTATCTTGTAAGGGGCGGGAAAAAACTCCGGCTCGGGTATACGACAGGTTCCTGCGCTGCTGCGGCGGCGCAGGCTGCCGCTGTGCATCTTCTGACTGGAAAACGACCGGAAACAGCAGAATTGCTGACACCGAAGGGGATCCTGCTTCGGCTTCCGGTCCGTTTTTTTCATGAAACGGAGGGTGCTGTAACCTATGGGGTGAAAAAGGATGGGGGTGACGATCCCGACGCGACCCACGGGCTTTGGATCCTGGCAACGGTAAGCCGCGTGTCCGGAGAAGAATTGATCATCGATGGCGGAGAGGGCGTCGGCAGAGTGACCCGGCCGGGACTGGACCAGCCGGTGGGCTCCGCGGCGATCAACCGTGTTCCGCGGAGAATGATCCGGGAACAGGTCCTCGCGGTGATGGAAAAAGCCGGATATTCCCAGGGAATGAAAGTGGTCATTTCCGTTCCGGAAGGGGAGGAGACGGCGAAGCGTACCTTTAATCCGAGACTTGGGATTGTCGGAGGTATTTCCATCCTTGGCACCAGCGGCATTGTCATGCCTATGAGTGAGGAAGCGCTGATCGCGACGATCCGTGTGGAGATGGAAATGCAGAAGGCTGCAGGGAAAAAATTTCTGCTGATGGTGCCCGGAAATTACGGGGAGGATTTTCTTTCCAGGTATCCGCAGGTGGACACCTCGCTGGCGGTGAAGTGCAGCAACTATGTGGGCGCTGTGCTGGAAATGGCAGTGGAGATGGGGTTTGAGGGAATCCTGTTTGTTGCCCACATTGGAAAATTTATCAAAGTTTCCGGCGGCATCATGAACACACATTCCCACCAGGCGGACTGCCGGGCGGAGCTGCTGGCGGCACAGGCGCTGCGCCGGGGAGCAGATATCGAAACCGCACAGCAGATCCTGAATACGGATACCACGGAGGAGGCAGTAAGGATCCTGAAGGAAGCGGGAATGCTGAAGGAAACGATGGAGGAAGTGATGGAACGGATCGTCTCTTATATGCAGCATCATGTTCAGGGACAGCTCCGGACAGAGGCGATTGTATTTTCCAGCGTGTACGGAGTACTTGGAGAAAGCGCAGGTGCAAAGGAACTGATCGGTCAGTTTCAGAAACCGGACCAATAGAGAAGGGGGATGAAAAGTATGCAGAAGGTATATTTTCAGAGAGGGTTTCACGAAAGAAACCATCCGGAAGAACAAAGAAAACCTGGCGTGGAAGTGAAAGTTGGAAAAGAATTTTCCTGGGAAGGAAAACTCTGGAAGATTCCGGCAGTCTATCTGTTTGAAGAGGGTGTCGTGATGGATCTCTGCTGCCGGATCGATCCGGACAGCCTGCGAAGATATTACAGGGAACGGGAACAGTTTTCCGGACGGGGATGGACGGATTCGGAGATCTTTGCGTTTTTGGAAGCAAAGAATCCCTGGCCGCACAGCACTTGCATACGGCTGAACATCAACGGAAAAAATCTGCTGCAGGAAGGTTCCTCGGGAGGAGGATGGATGCCGGAAAGCTGCAGTGGCAGTGACGGGAACAACGCCACTGTGCATCAGGATCCGCAGCTCCGGAAAATCCTGGATGATTATCTGTGCGATCGGGAACATGCCTGGTATTTCAGCCGCTGCTGTTTTCGATGGGCAGACGGAGAAAAACCGGAAACAGCGGATACGCTGCACGCAATAACAGCAGAATTTGCGATGGAACCGATGGAAATGCCCGGATTCTGCTTTGTCACCAGGGAAGGGGAAGCGCCCAAAAGCCTCCCGTTTCGCTGTCCGCTGGACGGAAAGGAAGGCGTGCTGAATATCCGGGAATGTTTTTCCAGAAAACTTGAGGATGAAGTTTTTCGCAATATGCCGGCGCCGGGACGGGGAGCACAGGGTACACGCATTGTGGAGGATCCGGATGTGGAATACCCGCTGTACCAGAACGTGATATCCTGGAACGTGGAGCCGGAATGGCTGCGTTCTGCCTGTACGATCGTTGACTGCAATTCCTCCGACGGCCATCCAGGAAGAAAGTCAAAAGAAGGAGAGGGTCAGGAAACAGGCAGCCAGACATCGGAAGTCATCGGGTCCAGTGCAGTTTACACATTCTATACGGGAACCGATAACAAAGAAAACTCCTATTCCAGTTCGGCTCTGACTTTCGAAAGACAGGCGGAAACGAGATGGCAGGTGAACTTTATCCGCAAGAACAGTGAACATCTGCTGGTGGAAGTGCTGGAACGTGGCTGAAATTGCTTTCATCGAAAACAATTTTCCAACACGGATTAAAGGGTGATCCAATAACGCTGCAGAATCTTTCCGTTTCTCTGGTCCACGACTTCGTTTTCCAGAACGCCGCCGCTGCGCAGAATGATCTTTGCGGAAGCAGGATTTTCCTTGTAGCAGGAAATCAAAATCTTCTTCATCCCCATATTCCGGCAGATTTCCTTTGCAAGCTTCAGCTGCATGGCTGCGTAGCCTTTGCGGCGTTCGGAGTGCCGAATGCTGTAGCCGATATTGCCGTAGAAATTCAGTAAATCTTCGTTCAACTCTTTGCGGATATCCAGCATACCGATCAGTTTGTTGTCGGAACGGCGGACAGAAATCCCTCTTTGGAATTGGTGATATTCAAAAAAAAGGAGCCTTGACTTTATCCTTTTCCTTTTTTGTAACAGAAAAAAAGCAACAAGTCTTTTTCGGACTTACTGCTTTCACTGACCGCCAGTGTGCGGCTGGTATTCAACTTTTTTTCATGTATATTATCCTCCTATTTTTGAGGTGTCTTCAAGATAAAATTCAAGGTATCCACATTTCGGACATACAGCAACTCGAATCTTACCAAGACTATTCTTAAACAATCCCGGCTTAGTTATTCTTAGTCCGTATGCCCCTCTTTCAACTTTCACATCATAATTTTCAGCCATATCAGATTCACAACGCACGCACTTTCTCATATTCACATTACCTCCTGGATTTATCACTGCTCTGCAAATGAGAAATTATTTGCAGAGATTTTCAGGTTAACAAATAATTAAAGATTTTTCCTCCATACCACTCGGCTCCGCAACTTAGAAATTTGCCGCTCCATCTTATGTTTTATTATACTAGTGGTGCATCCACCTAGTTTTTAAAGTATTGTCGGATATAACCTGGATAACTTTATCCTTGCATCCTGCGTTGT
>JACJJN010000030.1 GCA_016899975.1 Lacrimispora saccharolytica
AGTATGAAAAAGAAAAGGTATGCGATCGGAACAAATCCGGAAAAATATCTGGATGAACTTATGAATTTGTAAAAAAAACGAAAATCGATAGGTTTAGTTGGGAAACACATTCATGCGTTTGTCGTGACGGAAAGCCGGAAAACAGTTTTGAGAAATCCTGTTCTGTGATATAATAGTATTCTATACAGATGATCTGTGGTTGCTGTTCACTGTGTGTGCAGCAACCATTTCTGCAATCTTCCGGTATTTTGAGGATCGGGAGATTGCAACAGAAACAGGAAAAGGATGATACCATGAAACGACTTCTGAGCGATGTCTGGCAGTTATTACAGAAAAACTGGATCAGCCTGCTTATTTTTGAAATTTTTTACCGGATCTTTTTTAATGAGCTTGTCACGCGGACAGCGGATGCAGCCGTTGAATTTTCTTTGAAATGTCAGGGCTACAGCTATATGACTGCGGAAAATTTCATGGAATTCATCCGTTACCCGCTGACGATTCTTTTCATCCTGCTGGGGCTTTTGCTGGTGATGCTGCTGATCCTGTTTGAAGTCTGTGCGCTGTTCGGATGTATGGAAGCCTCCTGGAAAAAGCAGAGGGTCCATGTGCCGGAAATGCTTTGCATGGGTGCTGTCGGGTGCGTCCGCTTTCTGCGGAGAAGGCCGGCGGGATGGGCGCTGTACATTGCCTGTTCCGTGCCCTGTCTGCTTCTTCAGGCAGTCTATGGGATGATCGTGCACATGAAACTTCTGCAGAATACCGTGGTCAGGATTTTTGAGGCATTTCCGAATTTTGTGCTCCCGGGTATTCTGGCGGGAGTGCTTCTGGTTTTGTCGATCCTGTATACGTATTCGCTTCCGTTCCGCATACTGATGGAAGAACCGGAACGGAAGACCTTGCAGAGGGTGTGGAATGCGCTGGGCGGCAGCTGGAAACAGGTCGGCAGGGCGCTTGGAAAGGAACTGAAAAAGTATTTTCTTTTGCAGGTTTTGCTGTTGGCTGTGCTGTTTGTTCTGTACCTGGCCTCCCATGTGCTGATCGTACTGTATGTCATGGCGGCGGGTCAGCCTCAGGCGCTGGTCAGTTCCGTACTGGTCTATGCGGACGGTGCAAAATATGTGCTGAGCGGGATCGCTGCGTCATTGGGGATCACAGGAACATTGTTGTATCTCTATCTGTTCTTTGTGAGGGCAGACAGAGAAGATTATCAAATCGAACGTAAAACGAAAAAAACGCCTTCCCGGCTGCGCAGGATCCTGGCGGGCAGGGTGACGGCGGTTTTGCTGACCGTCCTGCTTCTTGGGGCGGAAAGTGTCTATCTGATTTATATGGTCCAACGGGAGCATCCGAGGGCGACGGCTTCCGCCGAATATATTTCTGTTTCCGCCCATCGGGGAGGGGCAGGAAAAGCGCCGGAAAATACCATAAGCGCACTGGAGTATGCCATTGAGAGTATGTCGGATTTTGCCGAGATCGATGTGCAGGAAACAAAAGATGGGGAAGTAGTGCTGATGCACGATTCCAACCTGAAGAGGACCACCGGTCTGAATGCGAACATCTGGACAATAACTTATGAGGAACTTCAGCAGCTGGATGCCGGGGTGCGTTTTAATAAAAGTTTCCGCGGAGAAAAAATACCGACCCTGGAGGAGGCAATGGAGACGGCGCGGGGAAAGATCCAGCTGAACATCGAGGTGAAGTATAACGGGCATAATCAAAATATTGTCCGCAAAGTCGTCCGGATCATAGAGGAACAGGACTTTGTGGACAACTGTGTGCTGACTTCCATGAATTATAAATTTCTGCAGCAGGCAAAAGAGCTGAACCCGGACATCCGTACGGGCTATACGATGAATATGACTTACGGGGATCTGGAAGATATGGACGGTGCAGATTTCTTTTCGGTGAAGCACACCTATATCACCGAACAGTTTGTGGAAAAGGTCCACAATCTTGGAAAGGAAGTCTATGCGTGGACACTGAATTATCAGGGCGATATCCAGCGGATGGTCAATTGCGAGGTGGACAACATCATCACGGATGAACCTGAGTTGGTCCGCCAGGTAATCCTCGGTGAGACCAGCCAGTCTCCGGGCTTTGCAGAACTGCTGAAATATGCTTTGAAATAGGTCTGCAACTATGCTATACTGTAGTTATTAAAGGTGTGTTTGAGATTGCTTCCTGCCAGTTGCAAACACACTCCAGGGGAGAAGCTCCCGAAAGGGACGAGTGCAGAAAAAACAGCGGTTCAGCGGACTGCCGAAGAGCAGATCTGTTTTCGGAACGGGAGGCTGGGCAGCGGCAGGTGAAGAAGGGTTATAGTTATATGAGTAGAAGTAATAATACGGGGGTAAGAACAAGAAAAAGGATCATAGGGTATTATGATTACAATTTGCTGGCATGTCTGATCTTGCTTTTGTCTTTCGGACTGATCGTACTGTACAGCGCCAGTGCGTATGAAGCTTATGCCAGTGCCAATATTTCAGATAATATGTATTTCTTCCGGCATCAGCTGAGAAACTCTGCGATTGCGTTGATCTGGGCGGTTCTTTTGTCCAAGATTTCCTATCATTTCATGGCGCGTTTTGCCGGGGCTCTGTATGCGGCGGGGTTTGTGCTGATGGCTTTGGTACAGTCTCCGCTGGGTGTGGAGGAGCTTGGCGCCAGGAGGTGGCTGAGAATTGGTCCGATCCAGTTCCAGCCGTCGGAGGTTGCAAAGATCGGAGTGATCGTATTCCTGCCAATGGTTCTTCTCAAGATGGGGAAGAAGTATAAGTCCTGGAAGGGGCAGCTGCTGATTCTTTCTATGGGAGCGCTGCAGGCAGTGGGCGCCTGGAAACTGACGGAAAATCTGAGTACAGGCATTATTATTTTCCTGATCACAGTGGTGATCTGGCTGGTCTCTTACCCGGATATCAAAAAATATCTGATTTTTGGGGGAGGCATTGCCGTTGCCGGGGTGGGAATCCTTCTGTACCTGAAGGATCATCTGAATCTGTTGGAATCGGAGGACGGAGGTTTCCGGATCCAGCGTATCTACGAGTGGCTTTCCGGCGGAAGCTATCAGATCCATCAGGGGCTCTATGCGATCGGTTCCGGAGGATTTTTCGGCAAGGGTTTGGGCAACAGCACCCAGAAGCTGGGAACGATTCCCGAGGCGCAGAATGATATGATCTTTTCCATTGTATGTGAGGAACTTGGGGTATTTGGAGCGATTCTTCTGCTTCTGATGTTCGGATACCTTCTGTACCGGCTTTTCATGATCGCCCAGAATGCGCCGGACCTTTATGGTACACTGGTGGTCACAGGCGTTTTTGCCCATATTGCGATCCAGGTGATCCTGAACCTTCTGGTTGTTCTGAATATGATGCCGGCAACCGGCATTACCCTGCCGTTTATCAGTTATGGAGGAACGTCCATGATGTTCCTGATGACAGAACTTGGGATTGCTCTTTCGGTGGCAAATTCCATACGTTTTAAGGAAACAGTTGTTGTGCAGGAACATGAGAAAAATGTATTGACAAATGTATAAAGAACAGATACACTCATTCATGAAAAAAACAGCTGTCTTCTGGACGGAAAGGAGTTAGAGTACGATGTTAGAAAAGATGAAAGAGATTCTTGCAGAGCAGTTGGGCTGCGATGCCGACATGATTACAGAGGAGACTTCTTTTAAGGATGACCTGGGTGCAGATTCCCTGGATCTGCTGGAAGTGATCATGGCACTGGAGGATGAATACGGAATCGAGATGAACACGGAGGATCTCTCCGACCTCAATACCGTAGGTGATGTGATGAATTACCTGAAAGAAAGCGGGATTGAAATCTAAGAGTTTCCTGACTTTCGTGGGATAAAAAACAGAAAAGGGGGCCGAATACAGATGAGTAGTTTGGAGTATGTAAAGAAGGTACTGGCAGATGCGGAACGTGTGGTATGTCTGGTAGGACGAGGAACGACCTTCCAAACAGGATGTCAGCTGTATGACGGGGATTTTGAGTACGAGATCGAATCCCGTTATGGCCTCTCGGTGGAAGAGATTTTTTCAGAGTCCTATTATAACAACCGGACAAGAGAGTTTTTCGAATTCTACAGAGAAGAGGTTCTGAAACATTGCGGAGAGCCCAATGCGGTTTATCAGACGCTGGCGAGGATGGAACAGGACGGCAAACTGATCGGTATTATTTCCCGGAGTATTTTCGGACTGTGTGGGCGTGCCGGATGTAAAAACGTTGTGGATATCCACGGAACCATTTTTGAAAACAGCTGTCCGCGATGCGGCAGAAAATATGATTACCATTATATTCTGGATCATAAGCCGATTCCTTACTGTGAAAACTGCAGGGCGGTGGTGCGGCCTCAGATCGTGCTGACCGGCGAGATGGTCAGCAATGACAAGGTTACCCGCGCGACAGAACTGGTATCCAGAGCGGATGTTCTGCTGATCCTTGGTTCTACCATGCAGTCTTATCTGACCAAGAGTTTTATCAAATATTTTAACGGATCCAAGGTACTGCTCGTCAACTGGGCGGAGCATTATTCGGACGTCAAGGCGGATGGAGTGTGCATTGGAAATCTTCCGGAAATTCTCCCAAAGATATATCCGTAGAAACAGTTGCCAACCGGCGAGTGCGTGGTTTATAATAAGGTGGTTCCGGAACGTATGTCTGATATACAGGCGTACGTTCCGGAACCACCTTGCTGTCAGGGCAGAATGGAACAAAACGGTATTTTTTCGAAAGACAGATAGAAAGAAAAACAGGAGTGAAAACAAATGAGCAAAGTAAAAACAAGGTTTGCACCGAGTCCTACAGGACGTATGCATGTGGGAAATCTGCGTACTGCGCTGTACGCATATCTGATCGCGAAACATGAAGGCGGAGATTTCATGCTCCGCATTGAAGATACAGACCAGGAGCGTTTTATGGAAGGTGCGCTGGATATCATTTATCATACGCTGTCCGAGACAGGACTGCACCATGATGAGGGTCCGGACAAGGACGGCGGCTGCGGCCCATATGTGCAGAGTGAGAGAAATGCTTCCGGACTTTATCTGAAATACGCGAAACAGCTGGTAGAGCAGGGAGACGCCTACTATTGTTTCTGTGACCAGAAGCGTCTGAGCCAGTGCAAGAGAAACGTCAATGGAAAGGAAATTTCCATTTATGACAAACACTGTCTGCATCTGTCCAAAGAAGAAGTGGAAGCAAATCTGGCGGCAGGCAAGCCCTACGTCATCCGCTTCAATATGCCGACAGAGGGAACCACAACGTTCCATGATGAGATTTACGGAAATATCACCGTCAACAATGAGGAGCTGGAGGATCTGATCCTGATCAAATCCGACGGATACCCGACGTATAATTTCGCCAACGTGGTGGACGATCATCTGATGGGGATCACCCATGTGGTGCGCGGCAACGAGTACCTTTCCTCTTCGCCGAAATACAATCGGATCTATGAGGCGTTTGGCTGGGAGGTGCCGGTTTATGTCCACTGTCCGCTGATCACCAACGAGGAACATCAGAAACTGTCCAAGAGAAGCGGCCATTCTTCCTACGAAGATCTGATCGAGCAGGGATTCCTGACGGAGGCGGTAGTCAACTTTGTGGCGCTGCTCGGCTGGTGTCCACAGGACAACCGTGAGATCTTTTCCCTGGAAGAGCTGGTGGAGGCTTTTGATTACCACCATATCAGCAAATCTCCGGCAGTCTTCGATATGACAAAGCTGCGCTGGATGAACGGAGAATATATGAAGGCGATGGATGACGAAAAATTCTATGAGATGGCGCTTCCATATCTGAAAAAAGCCATTTCCAGAGATCTGGATCTCCGTAAAATTGCCGGAATGGTGAAGACCAGGATCGAAGTGTTCCCGGATATTTATGATCTGGTGGACTTTTTCCAGGAGGTTCCGGAGTATGAGACCTCCATGTATGTACACAAAAAGATGAAAACCAACGAAGAGACTTCTCTGACACTTCTTCAGGAAGTTCGTCCGCTTCTGGAGGCACAGGAGGACTACAGCAACGACGCGCTGTTTGAGATGCTGTCCGCCTTCGGAAAAGAGAAGGGATATAAGACCGGATATATTATGTGGCCGATCCGTACCGCGCTGTCCGGAAAACAGATGACGCCGGCAGGGGCGACAGAGATCCTGGAGATCCTTGGAAAGGAAGAGTCCCTGAAACGTCTGAACGCTGCGGTGGAAAAGCTGCAGGCTGCCCTTGCCTGACTGCCTATGGAGTATAACGAGGCACAAAGGCAGGCGGTAGAGCATATGGAAGGACCGATGATGGTTCTGGCAGGTCCGGGATCCGGCAAGACAGCCGTGATCACCGGACGGACCTGCCGTCTGGTGGAGCAGGGGGTTCCCGCCGGCGCGATCCTGGTAGTGACTTTTACGAAGGCTGCCGCCAGAGAGATGAAGGAGCGATACCTGAAACGGATGAACCGACCGTCCACTCAGGTGACTTTCGGAACGTTCCATGGGGTGTTTTATGGGATCCTGAGAAACGCCTATCGTCTGTCGGGCGAAAATATTTTAAGCGAGGAACAGAAGCAGCGGCTTTTGAAAGAGCTGGTGCATACCTACTGCAGGGATACCGAGGATGAGGAAGAGCTGATCGCGAATCTGAACCGGGAGATCGGCACTGTGAAAAACAACCGGATCCAGCTGGAACATTTTTATTCAACGGCATGCCCGGAAGAGATTTTCCGTACCATATACCGTACCTATGAGGAATGGAAACAGAAGAACAGAAAACTGGATTTTGATGATATCATGGTCTGGTGTTATGAATTGTTTCAGAAACATCCGGAGATTCTTTCCCTGTGGCAGAAAAAATTTCAATACATTCTGATTGATGAATTTCAGGATATCAATCCGATTCAGTACGACATTGTCCGGATGCTGGCAAAGCCGCAGGACAATCTGTTCATAGTAGGAGATGACGACCAGTCCATCTACCGTTTTCGAGGAGCACGTCCGGAGATCATGCTCCATTTTCCAAATGATTACCCAAACGCAAAAACTGTTACGCTGGATATCAATTACCGGAGCAGCGGCGCCATCGTCCGCCGGGCAGGAAAGCTGATCGCCCATAACGAAAAAAGGTTTCCGAAGAATATCACCGCGAGCCATGGACAGGGTGCGGCGGTTGCTCTGCGGGAATATGACACGGTAAAAGAGGAGCTTCAGGATGTGACAGACGGAATCCGTGCCTGCGCAGCGGAGGGAACGCCGTATGAGGAGATTGCTCTTCTGTTCCGCACCAACGCGGGAAGCCGGATGGCAGTGGAACAGCTGATGGCAGACAATATACCCTTTCAGATGCGGGACCGTCTTCCGAATCTGTATGAACACTGGATTTCCAGGGACATTCTGACGTATCTGAAGCTTGGAATGGGAAGCCGCAGGAGAAGTGATTTCCTTCAGATCTGCAACCGCCCCAACCGCTATCTGGCAAGGGACGCTTTCGAGAGCGCCCAGGTCAGTTTTGAGGCGCTGTACGATTATTATGAAGGCAAGGACTGGATGTGCCGTCGGATTGAAAAACTGGAACAGGATCTTCAGCTTCTTGGCAGGATGACGCCCTTCGGCGCGGTGAATTACATCCGGTTTGCCATGGGGTATGAGGAATATCTGAAAGAATATGCGGCATACCGGAGAATGAAGCCGGAGGAATTTCTGGAACGTCTGGATGAACTGCAGGAACTTTCCCGCGGGCATCGTACGGCAGAAGAATGGTTCCGGCATATTGAGGAGTACAAGGAGACGCTGGCGGAAGAGGCACGGAGAGCGCAGCAGGAAAAATCCGGCGTTACCATTTCCACGCTGCACAGCGTAAAGGGCCTGGAATACGACTGTGTTTACATTCTCGACGTGAACGAAGGGGTTATGCCGTATCAGAAAGCAGTGCTGACGGAAAATATCGAGGAGGAGCGGCGGATGTTTTATGTGGGTATGACAAGGGCGAGAAAACAGCTGACGCTTTGTACTGTGAAAGAGCGGTTTGACAAAAAGATGGAGCCGTCCCGGTTTCTGGAGGAACTGCTGTAAGATATTGTAAAATGATAAAAAATATATTGACAAATAATTAACAAAGATGTATAGTAAGGGCGAAACAGGGAAATACTGCTTCCGGAAAAATGTTTAAAACATGGCAGCCGGAAAGCAGAGAGGTTTTTGATCCAAGGAGGAACGGCATATGAAAATTTTATTTTACGATACACAGACATACGATAAGGAATCTTTCAGTAAAGAGGCAGGAAATTATCCGGGCGTGGAGATGGATTTCCTGAAAAGTACGCTGGCGCCACAGACGGCACCGCTGGCGCAGGGCTATGACGCAGTATGTGCCTTTGTAAACTCTGATGTGGGAACGGGAACGGTGGAAGCGCTTCACAAGGCGGGCGTGCGCCTGATCCTGATGCGCTGTGCAGGTTTCAATAACGTGGATCTGGAACTGGCTGGAAAATACGGAATGGAAGTACGCCGCGTACCGGGATATTCACCGGAAGCCGTGGCAGAACACGCGATGGCGCTGGCTCTGACTGTAAACCGCAGAATGCACAAGGCTTACACCAAGGTGCGTGAAAATGATTTCAGCCTTGGCGGACTGATGGGTTTCAACTTTTATGAGAAGACCGCCGGAATCATCGGAACCGGAAAAATCGGAGCGGCGATGGCAAGAATCTGCCGTGGATTCGGAATGAAAGTGATCGCATACGATGTTTATGAGAACGAATCACTGAAAGATTTCGTGACCTATGTGACACTGGATGAACTTCTGGCGCAGAGCGATCTGATTTCTCTTCACTGCCCGCTGATGGACAGCACTTATCATATCATCAACCGCGAGACCATCGCCAAGATGAAAGACGGAGTGATCCTTGTCAATACTTCCCGCGGTGGCCTGGTAAAGACAGAGGATCTGATCGAGGGAATCCGGGCACGCAAATTTTTCGGCGTAGGCCTGGATGTATATGAGGAAGAAACCCCGAATGTTTTCGAGGATCGTTCCGACGAGATTCTGGAACACTCCACAACGGCGCGGCTTCTGTCCTTCCCGAATGTGATGATTACCTCCCATCAGGGATTCTTCACCCAGGAAGCGCTGACCGCGATTGCGCAGACGACCCTTCAGAATGCTCTGGATTTCGAAGCAGGTCTGGAGACCGGAAATATTGTAAAAGCATAACCTGACGTACGGTAAAATCGGATGTCCCGCAGCCTGCTGCGGGGCATTTCGTTTACAGAAAGGATCCTTGCGCGGCGGTAAAAAAGAAAATGCTTTCAAAATACAGGAAAATAGTGTATAGTAAGTAACAGAAATAAAAAGAAACCACAATCCTTTGCCGTATCTTCACCCGGATGGCAGAGGGAACAGACAGAAAGGGGTGCTGCCGGCGATGGAGTGTGAAAGGGCAGAAAAGCTGATACAGGCCTATGTACGGGACAGAATGCCGGAAAAAGAGATGGAAGAGTTCATCGCCCATGTCCGCAGCTGTCCGGCCTGCTATGACGAGCTGGAAACTTATTTTATCATCAATCACGCCGCCCGTTATCTGGATAATGATGAAACGGCGTCCTACAACCTGAAAGGACTTCTGGAGGAAGACCTGAAAGAGAAAGAGCGTTCGGTACGCAGAAAAAGACATAGGAACGTGTTTTTTTCCGTACTGATTTTTTTGCTGACGGTTATGCTGATCCTGTTTACCATGCATTATCTGAATTTTATTGAGTTACCCTGGCTGAAAGGATTATTTTAGTATGAGTGAAAAAATTGTTTTGATCGATGGGCACAGTATTCTGAACCGTGCTTTCTACGGTCTTCCGGACCTGACGAATTCCGAGGGGCTGCACACCAATGCGGTCTATGGTTTTTTGAATATTCTGTTCCGCACGCTGGAGGAAGAACAGCCGCAGTATCTGGCGGTAGCCTTCGATGTCCATGCGCCGACGTTCCGGCATCAGATGTATGCGGACTACAAGGGAACCAGAAAACCGATGCCATCCGAACTGCGGGAGCAGGTGCCGATGCTGAAGGAAGTCCTGAGGGCGATGGACATCGAACTGGTGGAGAAAGCAGGATACGAGGCGGACGATATTCTTGGAACGCTTGCCGAGCGCTGCGAGAAAAAAGGAATGGAAGTGACGGTCGTTTCCGGAGACCGGGATATCCTGCAGCTTGCCTCAGACCGGATCATGATCCGGATGCCGAAAACGGTTCGGGGAAAAACGACCATTGAAAATTACCATGCAAAAGAAGTTCTGGAACGATACCAGGTGGAACCGAAACAGATCATCGAGCTGAAAGCGCTGATGGGAGATACTTCCGACAATATCCCGGGGATTCCGGGGGTCGGGGAGAAGACGGCGACAAAACTGATCGTGGAATACGGCAGTATTGAAAATGCCTATGTCCATGTGGAGGAGATCCGGCCCAACAAGGCGAAAGAATCTCTGAAAAACAATTACGATCTGGCTGTGATGAGCAAGAAGCTGGCGACGATCGATACGAATGCCCCGGTGGAATGTGACCTGGAACATGCAAAGATCCGGAATCTGTACACGGAAGAAGCATACGAGATGTTTCGAAGGCTGGATTTTAAAAACCTGCTTGGAAGATTTGACTCCGCGGCGGTGAAAGAACAGGACAGTCTGTTCATCCGGGTGGAGACGGATCTGGAGGAAGCGGAAGCACTGTTGAAACAGGCGACGGTGCAGCCGGCTGTGGGGCTGGAACTTCTGGAAAGTACCGCTCATGAAATTCTGGGACTTGCAGTGGCATGGGAAAAAGACGGAGAGCCGGAAGTTTGTTATATCCCTGCTTCAGAAACGGTGACTGTCGGCTTTCTGAAAGAGAAGACGGAAGAATTGTTTGCCGCAGTAAAAAAAGTCTGTGTGATGGACATCAAAAAACTTCTGAAGAACGTAAAAAATATCCGTCCGGAACAGGTATTCGACGCAGGAATCGCGGCGTATCTGCTGAATCCTCTGAAAAATACCTATACCTATGATGATCTGGCAAAGGAATATCTTCAGGTTTACCTGCCGTCCACCGAAGAAATCTTTGATACCGCAAAACTTCCGGATCTGGCCGCGGTTTCTGACGAGCTTGCCGGCTGTTACGCGGGAAATATGGCCTATGCGGTGTACCGGGTGCGTGAAATCATGGAACAGCGTCTGGAGGCAGAAGGCATGAGCCGCCTGTATCAGGAAATCGAGATCCCGCTGGCGTTTACCCTTGCGGATATGGAAGAAGCAGGGATCCGTGTGGAGGCGGAAGAGCTGAAAGCGTACGGGGAACGCCTGCAGGTGAGAATTGGTGAACTGGAAGAGAAGATTTATCAGGAAGCCGGGGAGACGTTTAATATCAATTCCCCGAAGCAGCTTGGGGTAATCCTGTTTGAGAAACTTCAGCTGCCCGGAGGGCGCAAGACCAAGAGCGGATATTCCACGGCGGCGGATGTGCTGGAAAAACTGGCGCCGGATCATCCGATCGTTTCGGATATCCTGGAATACCGGCAGCTGGCAAAACTGAAATCCACGTATGCGGACGGACTGTCTGCGTTCATTGGTCCTGATGGAAGAATTCATTCCACCTTCAATCAGACGATCACCGCGACGGGACGTATCAGCAGTACGGAACCCAACCTTCAGAACATTCCGGTCCGTATGGAACTGGGGCGTCTGATTCGGAAAGTTTTCCTTCCGGCGGATGGATGTGTGTTTATCGACGCGGATTATTCCCAGATCGAGCTTCGCGTGCTGGCGCATATGTCCGGAGACGAGAAACTGATCGCGGCTTACCGGCAGGCGGAGGATATCCACAGGATCACTGCTTCCGAGGTATTCCATGTACCTTTCGATGAGGTCACGCCGCTGCAGAGAAGAAATGCGAAGGCGGTGAACTTCGGGATTGTATATGGTATCAGTTCCTTTGGGCTGAGCCAGGATCTGAGCATTTCCAGAAAAGAGGCGCAGCAGTATATCGAAAAGTACTTTGAGACCTACCCGGGAATCAAAGGATTTCTCGACGGCTGTGTCGAGCAGGCGAAGGAGCAGGGATATTCTGTGACTATGTTCGGGCGCCGAAGACCGGTGCCGGAACTGAAATCCAGCAATTTCATGCAGCGTTCTTTTGGCGAACGGGTGGCGATGAATGCACCGATCCAGGGAACGGCAGCGGATATCATCAAGATCGCGATGATCCGTGTCAATGAACGGCTGAAACGGGAACAGTTGAGAGCCCGTCTCCTGCTTCAGGTGCATGATGAGCTGCTGATCGAAGCGCCGCTGGAGGAAGTGGACCAGGTACAGAGGATTCTGGAAGAAGAGATGACGCATGCGGCAGATCTGAAGGTAAAACTGGAAATTGACATGCATACCGGAAACAGCTGGTATGAAGCAAAATAAGAGGGGATGGTACAAATGAGAATTATCGGAATTACCGGCGGTGTCGGCGCCGGGAAAACGGAGGTAATGACCTATATCGGCCAGAACTATGACGCTGTGGTGATCAAAGCGGATGAAGTGGGATATGTGCTGATGCAGCCCGGAAAAGAATGCTATGCGCCGATCGTCCGCCTGTTTGGCCAGCAGATCACAGACGAGGCGGGAAATCTGAACAGAAAGAGGATCGCGGAGCTGATCTTCCGGGATGAAGAAAAACTGGAACAGATGAACCGGATCGTCCACCCGGCGGTGAAAGATTACATCCGCCGTGCGATCGAAAACGAAAAGAAACAGGGGACCTCCTATGTGTTCATTGAGGCTGCTCTGCTGATCGAAGATCATTACGACGAGATCTGTGACGAGCTGTGGTATATCTACGCGGATGAGCGGGTGCGTAGAGACCGTCTTCGCAGGGACAGAAACTATTCGGATGAGAAGATTGACGGAATTATGGAAAATCAGCTTTCCGAGGAAGAGTTTTCCGAACACTGCGATTTTGAGGTTGACAACAGCGGGGAATTCGAAGATACGAAAAAACAGATTGACCAGAGGATGAGTAAATATGAAACTTTGTAGTATTGCCAGTGGTTCCAGCGGAAACTGTATTTTTGCGGGAAGTGAGAGAACCAGCCTTCTGATCGACGCCGGGATCAGCGGGAAGCGTGTGGAAATGGGACTGAACAGCCTGGACCGGACGGCGAAGGAACTGGATGGGATACTGATCACCCATGAACACATTGATCACGTACAGGGACTGGGCGTTCTTGCCAGAAGGTACCAGATACCGATCTACGCCACAGAGGGAACCATTCACGCGATTCTGGAATGCCGGAATCTGGGAAAATTTCCGGAGGGCATTTTCCATGAAATCCGGGAAGACGAGCCTTTTACGCTGGGAGATATGGATATCCATCCGTTTGCGATCTCTCATGATGCTGCGCAGCCGGTAGGCTACCGGATGGAGCACGGCGGGCGCGCCGTGGCGGTGGCTACGGATCTGGGAATTTATGATTCCTACATTGTGGACCATCTGAAAGGACTGGACGCAGTGCTTCTGGAAGCGAACCACGATGAAAAGATGCTGGAGGTTGGCTCCTACCCGTATCCTCTGAAACGGAGGATTGCCGGTGCGAAAGGACACCTTTCCAATACCATGGCAGGGCAGCTGTTATGTGAAATCCTGCACAGCAATCTGAAAGAAGTGCTTCTTGGGCATTTGAGCAAAGAAAACAATTACGAGGCGCTGGCTTATGAGACGGTAGCTGCGGAAGTGACGGCAGGGGATAATCCTTTCCATTCTTCCGATTTTCATCTTTCCGTGGCGAAGCGAAGCGAAGTGTCACCGCTGATTGAGGTATGAAGAGAGAAAAGGAGAAAAAAATGAAGAAAACCATTATCACTGTCGTAGGAAAAGACACCGTAGGAATCATTGCAAGAATTTGTAACTATCTGGCGGATAACCAGGTAAATATCGAGGACATTTCCCAGACGATCGTGCAGGGATATTTCAATATGATCATCGTTGCAGATATTTCCAGCAGTTCCAAATCCAATGCGGAGATGGCAAAGGAGCTGGAGAAGGTTGGAGAAGAGATTGGTGTTGTCATCCACTGTCAGCATGAAGATATCTTCAATATGATGCACCGTATCTGAGGCAAAGGAGAAAGAATAGATGATTAACCTGTATGAAGCAAAAGAAACCAATGAGATGATCACCAAGGAAAACCTGGATGTACGGACGATTACCCTGGGCATCAGCCTGATGGACTGCATTGACTCCAACCTGGACAAAGTGAACCGCAGGATTTACGATAAGATCACAACCATGGCGCGAAATCTGGTGGCTGTGGGAGAAGAGATTGAGGCGGAGTATGGAGTTCCTATCGTCAATAAGAGGATCTCGGTGACCCCGATCGCCCTTGTGGGCGGCGCTGCCTGCAAAAAGCCGGAAGATTTTGTGACGATCGCGGAGACGCTGGACCGGGCGGCAAAGGATGTAGGCGTCAATTTCCTTGGCGGTTATTCCGCACTGGTGAGTAAAGGAATGACGCCTGCGGATGAGCTGCTGATCCGTTCGATCCCGATGGCAATGGCAAAAACGGAACGGGTGTGCAGTTCTGTCAATCTTGGCTCCACAAAGACCGGCATCAATATGGACGCGGTCAAGCTGATGGGAGAGATCATCAAGGCAACGGCAGAGGCGACAAAAGAAGACAGTTGTATGGGCTGTGCGAAGCTGGTAGTGTTCTGCAACGCGCCGGATGACAATCCGTTTATGGCAGGGGCGTTCCATGGCGTCACTGAGGCAGACGCGATCATCAATGTGGGCGTTTCCGGACCAGGTGTTGTAAAAAGTGCGCTGGAGAAAGTACGCGGCGCTGATTTCGAAGTGCTTTGTGAGACGATCAAGAAGACAGCGTTTAAGATCACCCGTGTCGGCCAGCTGGTTGCCCAGGAAGCATCCAGAAGGCTGGGTGTCCCGTTTGGAATCATTGACCTGTCGCTTGCTCCGACGCCGGCAATCGGAGATTCTGTGGCGGAGATCCTGGAAGAAATCGGTCTGGAATCTGCGGGAGCGCCGGGAACAACAGCCGCGCTTGCGATGCTCAACGATCAGGTGAAAAAAGGCGGTGTGATGGCTTCTTCTTATGTGGGAGGCCTGAGCGGTGCGTTTATCCCTGTTTCGGAAGATCAGGGAATGATCGATGCGGTGAATGAGGGCGCATTGACCTTGGAAAAGCTGGAAGCCATGACCTGTGTCTGCTCGGTGGGACTGGATATGATCGCGATTCCGGGAGATACAAAGCCTTCTACGATCTCAGGAATTATCGCTGACGAGATGGCGATCGGTATGGTAAACCAGAAGACGACGGCGGTACGTCTGATTCCGGTGATCGGCAAGGGCGTCGGTGATACCGTGGAGTTCGGCGGTCTGCTTGGATATGCCCCGGTGATGCCGGTGAACCAGTTCTCCTGCGAGGCGTTTGTGAACCGGAAAGGAAGAATTCCGGCACCGATCCACAGTTTTAAGAATTAAACAGAACAAAGCAGAACAAAATAGAACAGGGTGTCTGCCCGAAGAATTCGCATATGGATGCGGCGCTTCACGGGCGGACACCCTGTTTTCAGATCTTGTTTTGGGATATGTGCTAAATAATTTCCACCGGGACACTCCGTTCCTCCGGCTGCGGGACCTGTGTCCTGCAGGCGAGGGCGGAGTGGTAGAGGTTGGATGCGAACAGATCCTCGCGGGCTGCTGATGAAGGCATTTTTTTGAGACTGGTGACCAGCGGAAGGGAGGTATGCTGTTTCAGGTGGGTGAGCAGCGGCGCGGAACTTTTTCGAAAACCGAGAATCCGAAGGTATTCTATGGAGGGCGGTGTCCTGTCCAGCTGCAGGAGGATGTGGAGCAGAGAACGGTTGATCCTGGTTCTGGTGGTCTCGCGGGTTTTCAGGAGTTCAGCGAACTGGCTGAAGCCGGTGTATTCGTTCAGGCGCCGGTGGATGCGGTTGGCGAGAGATTCCGGAACGTCCAGCCAGCCGGTCAGAGTTTCGGGAGTGCTCTGGAGGAGCTGATATTTCAAAGGCAGGGAGAAGTCGTCTTCCGTCAACAAAGAGTTGCTGCGCACCGCTTCGTCCAGGGCGGCAAAGACATTTTCCGGGACATAACCGGCAGCAGTTTGCAGGCTGTTTTCCATCATTGCCCTGCGGACGGCGGTGGCGGAAGCATAGGTGTGTTCCAGAATGCCGGAATGGTAATTGTCGCTGGTCCGGGTGACGGTGACCGGTTGGATCGGACTTTTCAGCCGGAGCAAAGCCCGCAGGTATTCGATGGCAAGGATGTTGTTCGGGGACTTCAGAAGGCCGTCCGGAAGATCGGAACGCCGGGAAGTCAGGCAGCTCTCAAAGGCTTTCTGGCGCGCGGCAGGGTAGGAGGCGCCTTGTTTCAGGAATGTCTGAAGCGTTGTACGGTACTCTTCCGGTTCCTGTTCCAGAATCTCTGCGGCGGTGGCCAGAAGATCCAGATCACCGGATTCGCTGCCGAAGCAAAGGTGGGTGACAGCGTTCAGTGCGTCCAGAATATACACGGCTCCTGAGGAAAAATCCATCGCGCTGGCTGTGGAATAACGGACCGGAAGTTCCAGGACCAGGTCCGCGCCGTTTTCCAGGGCGAGACGGGCGCGAAGGTGCTTTTCCAGAATCGCCGGCGTACCTCTCTGGACGTAATCGCCGCTCATGACGACAATTATATAATCTGCACCGGTAAGTGCACGGGCTCTGGCAAGCTGATAGGCATGGCCGTTGTGGAAGGGATTGTATTCTGCGATGATTCCTGTGATGTTCATAGGGGCTTTCCTTTCATTATTCCTGGTCAACGATATAGGTCCGAAGGAATTTCGCACAAACGAAAACCAATGGACTGTACGGAAATAGTGAATCCATTTGTCTTGTATCGAAAAAAATACATCTGTGTCAGGGAAATGATACAATAAAAACCCAGTAAATACAAGGGTTTTCGGGCACAAAACACATTGTTAAAATTATAACTAAACTTGCCGGTAGAGGGAGAACGTACTATAATGAAATTAATGAGCAAATTTAGCGAAAGGAGTCAAAGAATCATGGGATTTATTGACACAATCAAAGAAAGAGCAAGAGCAGACAAAAAAACAATCGTTCTGCCGGAATCAGAAGACAGAAGAACATATGAGGCAGCAGCACAGATCCTTGCAGAGGATCTTGCAAATCTGATTATTATCGGTTCTGAGGAAGCCGTAAAGAAAGGCAGCGAGGGTCTGGATGTATCCAAAGCAACCATCATCGATCCTGCAACTTACGAAAAAACTCAGGCATATATCGACAAGCTGGTAGAGCTTCGTGAGAAGAAGGGAATGACCCCGGAAAAAGCGAAAGAGACTCTGATGAACGATTACACCTACTATGGCGTTATGATGGTAAAGATGGGCGATGCAGACGGTCTGGTATCCGGTGCATGCCATTCTACCGCAAATACCCTGCGTCCGTGTCTGCAGGTACTGAAGACAAAACCGGGTACAAAACTGGTATCCGCATTCTTCCTGATGGTAGTTCCGGACTGCGAGTATGGAGATGACGGTGTCTTCGTATTCGGCGACTGCGGACTGAACCAGAATCCGAATCCGGAAGAGCTGGCTGCGATCGCAGAGTCTTCCGCAGAGTCCTACAAACTGCTGACCGGCAACGAGCCGCGCGTGGCAATGCTGTCCCATTCTTCCATGGGAAGCGCAAAACATGCAGATGTTGACAAAGTAGTGGAAGCTACCAGAATCGCAAAAGAAGCAAACCCGGATCTGGCTCTGGACGGAGAACTGCAGCTGGATGCAGCGATCGTTCCAAGCGTAGGCGCTTCCAAAGCTCCGAACAGCAAAGTGGCAGGACATGCCAACGTACTGATCTTTCCGGATCTGGATGCAGGAAATATCGGATACAAGCTGGTTCAGCGTCTGGCTAAAGCAGAAGCATACGGCCCGATGACTCAGGGAATCGCTGCTCCGGTCAACGATCTGTCCCGCGGATGCTCCGCAGAGGATATCGTAGGCGTTGTTGCGATCACAGCGGTACAGTGCCAGAATCAGTAAAAGGAAATGTAAATAAGTCGGAGGAAAGATAGAATGAACGTATTAGTAGTAAACTGCGGAAGCTCTTCCCTGAAATTCCAGTTGATCAATTATGATAACCGTGACGTGATGGCAAAAGGCCTTTGCGAGCGTATCGGCATCGACGGACGTCTGGTTTACGAACCGAAGAACGGGGAAAAAGAAGTGACAGAGGCAGCGATGCCGAGCCACACCGAGGCGATCCAGATGGTTCTGGATGCTCTGGTAAACGAAAAATCAGGCGTGATCAAATCTCTGGAAGAGATTGACGCGATCGGACACCGTGTTCTGCACGGCGGAATGAAGATCACACAGCCGGTTATCATTGATGAGGAAGTTATCAAAGTAATCGAAGAGTGTGCAGATCTTGGCCCGCTGCATAATCCGGCAAACCTGATGGGAATCAATGCCTGCATGAAGCTGATGCCTGGCGTACCGAACGTAGCTGTTTTCGATACTGCATTCCATCAGACCATGCCGCCGAAGGCGTATATGTACGGCCTGCCGAAGGAATACTATGAGAAATACGCGATCCGTAAATACGGTTTCCACGGAACTTCTCACAAATATGTATCCAAGAGAACCGCAGAGTTCCTGGGCAAAGATATCAAAGACCTGAAGATCATCGTATGCCACATGGGCAACGGAGCTTCCCTGTCCGCAGTAAAGAATGGAAAATGTGTGGATACTTCCATGGGTCTTACTCCGCTGGAAGGTGTGATCATGGGAACCCGTTCCGGAGATGTGGATCCGGCTGTTGTTGAGTATCTGTGCCATAAAGAGAATCTGGATGTTTCCGAAGTACTGAATATCCTGAACAAGAAGTCCGGTATGCTGGGAATGACAGGTATCTCCAGCGATTACCGTGACGTATCCGCAGCAGCGGAGGCAGGAAATCAGGACGCTATCAACTGCCTGGAAGCATATGCTTACCGCATTATCAAATACATCGGTTCCTATATCGCTGCAATGGGCGGCGTGGATGTGATCACCTTCACCGCAGGTCTTGGAGAGAATGCGATCCCGCTTCGTAAGGAGATCTGTGAGGCGTTCCAGTTTATGGGTCTGGAGTTTGACGAAGAGGCAAACAACTGCCGCGGCAAAGAAGTGATCATCACAAAACCGGAATCCAAGATCATGGCATGCGTGATCCCTACCAACGAAGAGATCGCGATCTGCGAGGAGACTGTCGAATTGGTTAAATAATATGTCAACCAGGTCTGCGCATTTACTGCGCAGACCGTGTGAAAAAGTAGTAATAAAAAACAGTTGACAAATGAAACCTTCAAAGTTATAATCTATTAATGTGTGATTAGGAGATTGTTATGGAAATCAGCCTTGTAAAGTTATTATCCCAGGAGGGAAAAACAGAATCTCATCATGTTCCGCTGGAAATTTCTGAAGTGGAAATTGGAGGCGAAACATATCCGATCCTTGAAAGCCTGCCTGTGGATCTTACTTTGACACATGAAGGGAACTATGTCCTGCATATCACCGGCGGTACGAAGCTGAAGGCGGAGCTTGCCTGTGCCAGATGTCTTTGTCCGGTGGAAAAAGAGTTTCTTCTGTCTTTTGACCGGAAGATTGATTTCAATCTGAGTGAAGAAGAGAGAGAGGATCTGGAAGAAGATTCCAGTTTTGTGGACAAGGATTCTCTGAATGTGGATGCGCTGGTTCGCAACGAGCTTTTAGTCCAATGGCCGATTCGAGTGCTGTGTAAAGATGACTGTAAAGGAATCTGCAGCCGATGTGGTGCAAATCTGAATTTTCAGACCTGTGACTGTGATACCACAGTTCCTGACCCGCGAATGGCTGCTATCCGTGATATATTCAGCAAGTTTAAGGAGGTGTAAATATGTCCATCTGTCCAAAGAATAAATCTTCCAAAGCAAGACGCGACAAGAGAAGAGCAAACTGGAAAATGTCTGCTCCGAACCTGGTAAAATGCAGCAAGTGTGGTGCTCTGATGATGCCGCACAGAGTATGCAAGGCTTGTGGTTCTTACAACAAAAAAGAAGTCATTGCTGTGGACTAATTCTTAGAAATCAAACGGGGCTTTGAGAGAAATCTCAGAGCCCTGTTTTGTATATACCCGGCATTTCGCAGGATAAGATAGGAACAGTAACGGAGTGGTAAGGATGAAGAGACCGCATATTTATTTTCATATTGATGTCAACAGCGCATTTCTCAGCTGGTCCAGTCTTCTGCACAGTGGCGAGGAGGGATATCCGGAGGACATTCAAAAAATTCCTGCGGCGATTGGAGGCAATGAACAGAACCGGCATGGAATCGTTCTGGCGAAGAGTGTGGAGGCGAAGCGATACGGTGTATGTACCGGGGAGCCTCTGGCAAGAGCGAGGGAAAAGTGTCCGGGACTTCTGGTATTTCCGCCGGATTACGATCAGTACGTCCGGTGCAGCCGAAAGATGATGCAGCTCCTTGCGGAGTATTCTCCCTGTGTGGAGCAGTACAGTATCGATGAAGCGTTTGTGGATATGACGGGAACGGAAAAACTGTTCGGGGAACCTTTGGAATGCGCGGAAAAGATCCGCATGCGCATCCGGGAGGAGCTTGGCTTTACGGTAAATATCGGCATTTCCACCAATCGTCTGCTGGCGAAAATGGCGTCGGATTTTGAGAAACCGGACAAAGTACATACGCTGTTTCCGGAGGAAGTGCCGGAGAAGATGTGGCCGCTTCCGGTGAGAGAACTGTTTGGAATCGGCCGTTCGACGGAGAAGAAGCTGGAAGAACTTGGCATCCATACCATCGGAGAACTGGCACAGAGCGACAGGGAAGCGTTGATCAGGAACATGAAATCCCAGGGGGCAATGATCCGGGATTATGCCAACGGCATCGAATCTGTTCCGATGGTCAGCAAGGGCGTGGAAAATAAAGGATATGGAAACAGCGTGACGCTGCCGAGTGATCTGACGGAAATGGAAGATGTGCGTCTTGTTCTGCTCTCTCTTTGCGAGACGGTGGCAGCGCGCCTCCGGATGGATCAGATGAAGGGTTCCGTTGTGACGGTACAGTTGGTGGACAGCAGTTTCCGGCGGTGGTCCCACCAGGAAAATCTTGGACATCTGACGGACAGTACCAATGAAATCTATGCCTCCGCCTGCCGTCTGCTGAAAGAGATGTGGAAAAACCGGCCGGTCCGGTTGATCGGTGTCCAGGTATCCAAAGCGGCAAAGGAAGAATACCATCAGATGACTCTTTTTGGCGAAGCGGAAACGGAGAAACAGAGAAAGCTGGACGCAGCCATCGACGCGATCAGGGGGAAATACGGAGAGGATGCGATCAAACGGACCAGTTTTCTCAACAGCCAGTATTCCCATATGTCGAAAGGCTTGAACCAGGCGAAGCGAAAAAAGCAGGACAAGATGTAACCGTTCAATGGCTGGACGGCTGCCGGCAAGATGTGAAAATTAGGTGAAAGAATTGACGGGTGCAAAAGCCCTATGCTATAATGAAGCCGAATTGCAAAGAAATGACACACAGAATGAAAAGGGGTTATAAATATGAAGAAAAAAATCGTTGTATTTGCAGCAGTATGTGTACTTGGAATCACGACGCTGACCGGCTGCAACACAACTGAAGAGGCAGACGGTCAGGGAGCAACGGTTACCACAGCGTCCGAAGTGGCGCAGATGGATGATCCGGATGCGGTAAAAGCGGACGCGTCACTGGAAAAACCAAGCTTCACCGTGGATCTGTCCGGAAGTGTTTCCGCCCGTATGAATGAGGAAGCTTCCCCGCTGACCGTGGAAGCGACGGTTACCAACGGCGGAACTGTGACCTACCAGTGGTACAGAAACACAGTAAACTCCAACGGCGGCGGCACCCCGATCGAGGGAGCGACAGAGGCAACCTGCGTACCGGAACTGACGGAAGAAGGAATTACGTACTATTATGTTGTGGCGACCAACACTCTGGACAAGTCCATGTCCAAGGCCACCAGCAGCACGATTGAGGTACAGGTTCTTCCCGCAGGCGAGTGGATCCAGAATGAAACCGGATGGTGGTACCGCTACGATGACGGCAGCTATCCAACTTCCTGCTGGAAAAAAATTAACGGCGAATGGTACTCCTTCGACGCAAACGGATATATGCGTGACGATGGCTGGTACCAGGAAGGCGATGCATGGTACTATCTGAATTCCGACGGTTCCATGGCTCACGATACTGTAGTGGACGGCTATACCGTAGATTCCAATGGACGCTGGGTACAGTAATCCATAAAACAAAAAATCAATATTGTGCAGAAAATAAAATGCCGCAAATGCATGTCAAAATGTATTTTGCGGCATGTTTGTTCCTGCGGGATTTTTGGCTGTGTGAAAATGAGACTTTGAAACCGTAAGATTTTTGTAAGAAATCCAACGAAGCATTTGTAAGAAATATGATTTACTCTTAGACCGTACCTGAAGAGCGCGCGAAATATACTCTTGAACCGGACCGTGTTCCGGTCTGAGAAACAGGTATGAAGACAGAAAAAGGAGACGAGAACGAGATGAACGAATGTGTGCTGGTGGTGGACGATGACCGTGAAATCGTAAAGGCGATAGCGCTGCTGCTGGAAAAGGAAGGCTATCAGGTGCTGAAGGCCTATGACGGCCTCTCGGCGGTCATGAAAATCAGGGAACGGAAGAATCTCCCGATTATTGTTCTGAGCGCCAAAAGTGAGGAGACAGATAAGATCCTTGGGCTGTCCATGGGAGCGGACGACTATGTGGCAAAACCTTTTTCGCCCCAGGAACTGGTGGCAAGGGTAAAGAGTCATCTGCGGCGTTATACGATACTTGGAGATATTCATGCGGAATCTATGGACGACGGGATTCAAAACGGGCGCCTTTGCTACCGGATTTCCGAACGGACGCTTTATGCAGACGGGGAGCCGGTGAAGCTGACAGCCACGGAGACAAAGATCGTGGAACTTTTGATAAGAAATCCAGGCAGGATATTTCCGGCAGAGGAGATCTACAGCCGTGTCTGGGGAGAAGAAGCCTTTTCCGCAGAAAATACGGTCATGGTTCATATCCGGCGCATTCGGGAAAAGATCGAGCTCAATCCGAAGAAACCAGAATATTTGAAGGTGGTGTGGGGAATTGGGTACAAGATGGAAAAAGTTTAGGATTATCGTTAGTTTTACCGCTTTTTTTCTGGGAATAACACTGCTTCTCATGAATGTTATTCCGATTCTTTGCCTGACGGCGGAGATGGATTTTCAGGCAGGGGATTATCAGAAAACAGAAGTGTTTGCTGATTATATGTCGGAACGTCTGGGGACTTTGATCGGTGCGGCGGTGGGAGGAGAAAACTGGGACGGCAGCAGTTATGGTTTTTCCGACACAGATACTTACAGTTATGAAGGAGATGTGAGTTCAGAAGCCGGCAGTTTCGATTTCTCAGATGGAATTCGGAGCAGCTTTGGCGGAGCAGAAGAAAATACGGTGGATTTATCGGAGGTCACGTCCTCGGAGGAAGAAGCATCAGACAGCTCGAACGGCACGGAATCGTACCGGGATTCTTACCTGAAAGACCTGGAAGGGGACAGCAATGTTTTATTTGCGGTTATGTATCAGGGAAAACTCCTCAGTACGAATCTGGAAGGACTGACTGCACAGAAGGCAGAAAAAGGAAATATGCCGGATTTTGCCTCGTATCTTCCGGAAGAGGTATCCTACAATTTTACCCTCTGCTATAATGCAAAAGGAGACGGTAAAGTCGAAATCATCAAAGACGGAACACCCCTGGATGTCTATGGAAATGGAATTTACGGGCGGAACAGCCACTGGCAGGTGCCCGGGTATGAAAATTTTGAAGCGGAAGGAGATGCGAGAGAGGCGGTAGTCTTTCTGGCAGCGGCGGCGGAGCCCAAGCTTTATATAGAATCTTATGGACAGGGAACGATACAGAGAGGCGGGACACTGTACAATATGTATGAGGATCAGGTGGAGCAGAGCGGGATGTTCCAGCTCAGAATATACGCGGCCTGTGTGGGAGTGCTGCTTCTTCTGCTGCTTCCGATTCTTCATCTGCGTGATTCTCTTGGGGAAGCAAAGAAATGGATTGGCTGTCAGCTTGGAGAACTCTGGATCGAGGTGAAGGCGCTGATATTCTGGGGGCTGCCCGTCCTTCTTATGTTTGTAGGTTTTCTGACCGGAAGCTTCTGGTCTTTGTTTTCACAGGGAACAGGGCTGACACTTTGTTTCTGGCTGTTTTACTTTGGCTTTCTTGACAGAACATATAATAAGGGCAGACAGCGAAGCCTTTTGCGTCCGTTTCGGGAAAGCCTGCAGACCAGAGATTTGGAACTCCCGCTGCAGAAAAGGCTGGTAAGAAGACAGTGGCTGGCGTTTGCACCGTGTCTGCTGCTGTTGGCTGTTCTGGTATGGTTTTTCCTGCTTTTATGGGATGCAATGTACTGGGACGCAGTGGTTCTGCTGCTGCTCCTTCTTTTGGTTTGTGCAGTTTTGGCTCTGGGATTCAGTCTGGAATATCTGAAGAGAAACAGAAGGATGGCGGAGGATATCGGTTTGCTGACCGACCGGATTGCGGAAGTGCGTGCAGGAGAATTGTCGGATTATCTGGAACTTCCGGAGGACACAGACCTGAGAGAGGCGGCAGAGAATCTGAATGAAATTTCCCAGGGAATGGAAAAGGCTCTGGAAGAACGCACAAAAAGTGAACGCATGAAAGTAGAACTGGTGGCAAATGTCTCTCATGACCTGAAAACGCCGCTGACTTCCATCGTGAGCTATATTGATCTGCTGGAACAGGAGAAAAACCTGCCGGAGCATGTAAAGGACTATATCCGGATCCTGGGCGAAAAATCCGAACGCCTGAAAAATATGGTACAGGATGTGTTTGAGGTAAGCAAAGCCGCATCCGGACAGCTGCCGGTCCATCTGGAAGAACTGGATTTCGGAAAACTCCTGCGTCAAACACTGGCAGATATGAACATTCAGATTGAAAAAAGCGAACTGACTCTGCGCACAACGATTCCAGAGGAACCTGTTCTAATCCAGGCAGACGGCCAGCGCCTGTACCGGGTATTTCAAAATCTAATTCAGAACGCACTCCAGTATTCCCTGAAAGGATCAAGGGTATATCTGACACTTACGACCCAGGACGGAAAAGCCTGTGCATCCGTAAAAAACATCTCAGCAGCGGAACTGGACACAAACACAGACTTTACCGAACGCTTCGTACGCGGAGATACAAGCCGCAGCGACGGCGGAAACGGCCTCGGACTCTCCATCGCCAAAAGCTTTACAGAGGCCTGCGGCGGAGAACTCCAGGTGAAAGCAGAAGCCGATCTATTCGTAGCGTCAGTGACCTTCCCGGTAAAAAATTAAAAATCCTAAAAAAAGAGAAAAGAGGATGTTCCGTACTGTGAATCATATACATTTGCAGTCGAAACATCCTCTTTTCATGTTCACACGCTTACCACCAACCAGGCGAATGGACGGGGACGCGGCGGTTCCGCTTGTGCCGTATGGGCAGCGGTCCGGGTGCGGCGGACGGGCGGTATGGAAATACAGTGCTTGCGACTACAGGCGGACAGCGCGGGGTATTGTGTCCGCCGGCTGCAGAGCGAACAAACGCATTTACGTTTGCAAAACAAAAATCCCGCTCTGCAAAACCGACGAACACAATACCCCGCACTGTCCGAATGTCGGAGTGAGCACGTATTCCATACCGCCCGCCCGCCGCGCCCGGACCGCCGCCCATACGGCACAAGCCAGAACCGCCGCGTCCCCGTCCCTTCGCCGTCCGCCTTATTTTTACTTGATTTTTGAGAAATTGTCTAGTATAGTTATAGCAGACGCGTGTACGCCCAAAACGGCGTAAAATAAGGGAAACAGAAAAGAGGACCAAAAATGAGCAACCAGATAAAAGTAGCTGTGGATGCGATGGGAGGCGACTACGCTCCGGCGGAGCCGGTCAAAGGCGCTGTGGAAGCAGCCAAAGCCGATTCGCGGGTACAGATCGCGCTGGTAGGTCAGCCGGAAAAAGTAGAGGCAGAACTTGCCAAATACGAATATCCCAAAGAGCAGATTTCCGTTGTCCCGGCTTCGGAAATTATTGAAACAGGTGAGCCGCCGGTTCACGCGATCCGCACCAAAAAAGATTCTTCGATTGTAGTGGGAATGAACATGGTGCGGCATCAGGAAGCGGATGCCTTTGTTTCCGCCGGAAGCACAGGAGCTGTCCTTGTGGGAGGACAGACGATCGTAGGAAGGATCAAAGGCGTGGAGCGCCCGCCGCTTGCTCCGCTGATTCCGACGGAAAAAGGTGTTTCTCTGCTGATCGACTGCGGCGCGAATGTTGATGCACGCCCTTCTCATCTGGTGCAGTTTGCGGTGATGGGTTCCGTCTATATGGAACGTGTCATGGGAGTGAAACGGCCCAGGGTGGCAATCGTCAACATTGGCGTGGAAGAAGAGAAGGGAAATGCGCTGGTAAAGGAAACATTTCCTTTGCTGAAAGAAAACAGCCAGATCAACTTCATCGGCAGCATCGAAGCGCGGGACATTCCCAAAGGGATGGCGGATGTGATCGTTTGCGAAGCCTTTGTGGGAAATGTAATCCTGAAACTGTATGAGGGAGTTGGAGCGACACTGATTTCAAAAGTAAAAGCAGGCATGATGACTTCTCTGCGGAGCAAGATCGGCGCGTTGCTGGTGAAGCCTGCGCTGAAAACAACGCTGAAAAGTTTCGATGCCAGCCAGTATGGCGGCGCACCGCTGCTTGGACTGAAGGGACTGGTGGTAAAGACCCACGGAAGTTCCAAAGAGGTGGAGTTTAAGAATTCTATTCTCCAGTGTATTACCTTTACCGAGCAGGAAATCAGTCAGAAGATTCAGGAATATCTGGCAAAAGAGAAAGAAAAGGAGGGGAAAGAACATGGAGTATGAGAAGCTGAAAGAGATCATCGCTGAAATACTGAATGTGGACCCGGACGAGATTACTATGGAGACTACGTTTGTGGATGACCTTGGAGCAGATTCTCTGGATGTATTCCAGATCATCATGGGTATCGAGGAAGAATTTGATATTGATATCGCATCAGAGAATGCGGAAAAGATCGTATCCGTGGCAGATGCAGTGGAAGAAATCAAAAGAGCAATCGGATAAAAAATGGAAAAAGGCTGTTATCCGGTCAGCAAAGACTGTGCCGGAAAGCAGCCTTTTTGTAACGGTTCCGCTGGCGGAGCCGTTACGGCTTTTTCCTATAGCCTGAAACCGAAAATCGGGCAGGCGGGAGTAATCAGAAAGAAGGATCGCAGGATCCGGAAGGAAAAGAAGATGAATCGTTTAAAAAAGATTAAGGAACTGGAACACAGAATTGGCTATCATTTTCAGGATTTCAATCTCCTGGTCATGGCAATGCGCCATTCTTCTTATGTCAATGAACACCATATGGAGCGGCTGGACTGCAATGAGCGTCTGGAGTTCCTGGGAGATGCTGTGCTGGAGGTTGTCAGCAGTGAATTTCTGTACAAGAATTTTCCGGAGCTTCCGGAAGGGGAACTGACAAAAAAACGTGCCAGCATGGTCTGCGAACCGTCTCTTGCATTCTGCGCGCGGCAGATTGATCTTGGCAGTTATCTGCTGCTGGGCAAGGGTGAGGAAGGAACCGGGGGAAGAAACCGGGATTCCATCGTCTCCGATGCGATGGAAGCGACCATCGGAGCGATTTTTCTGGATGGTGGTTTTACTAATGCGAAAGAGTTTATCCTGAACTATATCCTGAATGATATAGAACATAAGCAGCTCTTTTACGATAGCAAGACTATCCTTCAGGAGATCATACAGGCGAGAACCGAAGAGCCTATGGCCTATGAGGTCCTGAAAGAGGAGGGACCGGACCATGACAAGAATTTCCGGGTTGCCGTAAAGGTAGGCAATAAGATTCTCGGAACGGGAAGCGGAAGAACAAAGAAGGCAGCGGAGCAGGAAGCGGCATACTATGCGATCCTCAGCTGCCGGAAGCAGGAAAAGGGAGAAAAGGGATGAGAAGTGCTGTCAAAGCACAGAAAGCCTGGAGGTAACTATGTATTTAAAATCCATAGAAATGCAGGGATTCAAGTCATTTGCCAACAAGATGAACCTGCAGTTCCATGAAGGAATCACGGGGATCGTAGGTCCAAACGGCAGCGGCAAGAGCAACGTTGCGGACGCTGTGCGCTGGGTGCTCGGTGAACAGAGCGCGAAATCTCTGCGCGGCGGCAATATGCAGGATGTTATTTTCTCCGGAACAGAGACGAGAAAGCCGCTGGGCTACGCATCGGTGGCGATCACTTTTGATAATACCGACCACAAGCTGAACATAGATTTTAATGAAGTCACGGTGACAAGGCGGCTGTACCGTTCCGGAGAGAGTGAATACCTTCTGAACGGCGCCGCCTGCCGTCTGAAAGATATCAATGAACTTTTTTATGATACCGGTATCGGAAAAGAGGGCTATTCCATCATCGGACAGGGACAGATCGACCGGATCCTCAGCGGAAAGCCGGAGGAACGAAGAGAACTGTTCGATGAAGCGGCGGGAATCGTGAAATTTAAGAGAAGAAAGGCTGCGACCCAGAAAAAACTGGCGGATGAACAGCAGAACCTGGTGCGTGTGACGGATATCCTCAGTGAGCTGACCAGACAGCTGGGACCTCTGGAGCGTCAGTCCGAGACGGCAAGAGTCTATCTGAAGAAAAAAGAAGAGCTGAAACTTCTGGACGTGAACATGTTCCTGATGGAACTGGAGCGGATCCGGGAAGACCTGGGGAAGATCGATCAGAGGTATGAGATTGCCAGCGGGGAGCTGCAGGAGACCAAGGAGGCTTTTGAACAGACAAAGCAGGAATACGACCGTCTGGAAAAAGAACTGGAAACGCTGGATGCGACGATCCATGAGGCACAGGAACAGGCGGGTCGGAATGCGGTGCAGAAGCAGCAGATGGAAGGCCAGCTGGAACTTCTGAAAGAACAGATCCTGGCTCTGGAAAGAAATCAGGAGCAGTTCGGACAGAGAGCGGAGGCGATCCGCAGGGACAGAGAAACATACCGGAAAGAACAGGCTTCTTACCGTGAGCAGCAGGAGGAACTGAGAGAACAGCTGGAGACTGTGTCCAAAGACCGGGAGGAGAAAGAACAGCAGCGCGCACAGCTGCAGCGGAATATCCAGGAAAAGGAAGCGATCGTGGAGAAGAGCAAGGGCGAGATCATCACCCTTCTGAATCAGAGAGCTTCCACCAAAGGAAAACTGCAGCGATACGACGCCATGCTGGAACAGATTGGAATCCGGAAGTCTGCACTGAGCCAGAAGATCCTTCAGCTGAAAACAGAGGAGGCCGGACAGGAATCCACACTTCAGAAGCTCCAGCAGACCTGGCAGGAAGTGAAAGAAAAGCTTGCCGCTTTGCAGGAAACGTCCCGTAGCAACGACGGGCTGATCGAAAGCCTGACGAAGGAATTGGCGGAGGCGAGCCGTCAGATGGAAATCGGTCAGGCAACTTACCACAGGGAGGAATCCCGACTGGAATCTCTGAAGAATCTGACCGAGCGTTATGACGGTTACGGCAACAGTATCCGTAAAGTCATGGAGCAGAAGAGAAATTATCCGGGCATCCGGGGTGTTGTGGCGGATCTGATCCAGGCAGAAAAGCAATATGAGACGGCGATCGAGACCGCTCTGGGAGGCAGTATTCAGAATATTGTCACAGACAACGAGACGACCGCCAAGCATCTGATCGAATATCTGAAAAAAGGAAAATTCGGCCGCGCTACCTTCCTTCCGCTGACCAGTATGCAGAAGAGACAGGCATCGGTACAGGATGGTGTGCTTCAGGAACCGGGCGTCCTGGGCGTTGCCAGTGATCTTGTAAGTTTTGAGGAAGAATACCGGGGGATGGCGGTGCAGCTTCTCGGCCGTACCCTGGTGGTGGATCATATTGATCATGCCATCGCTCTGGGGCGGAAATACCGTCAGAGCCTCAGGATGGTCACGCTGGAAGGAGAACTTCTCAGTCCCGGCGGTTCCATGACCGGAGGTTCTTTCCGGAACAACAGCAATCTGCTGGGGCGCCGCAGGGAGATCGAGGAGCTGGAAGGACATATCCGCCAGCTGAAAAAAGAGCTGGATGACATGCAGCAGCAGATCACCAGGAAGCGCGACGAGAGAAATGAGCTTCGCCGGAAAAAGACGGAGCTCACCGAACAGATGCAGAAATTATATCTGGAGCAGAATACGGCCCGGATGAATATGCAGAGCGCAGTGGAAAAGACGGAGGAAATCCAGAGCGGTTATGCTTCTCTGCAAAGAGAGGGCGCGGAGATTGAAAGCCAGATTGCGGAGATCACCGAAAGCCGGAAGACCATCGAAGGAGAGATGGAACTTTCCAGGAGACAGGAAGGCGAGCAGGAGGAAGCGGCAGGACGCGCGCAGGCGGAATTGGAACAACTGCATCTTCAGGACGAGCAGATGCAGAAGGAGTTGGAGGATATCCGGCTCTCCCACGCCAATGTATCCCAGAAATTTGAATTCCTGGAAGAAAACATTCTTCGTATTTCCCGGGATCTGGAACGGCTGGAACAGGAAGAAGAGCATCTGAAAGAACAGGCGGGACAGGAAAAAGAACAGTCGGTACAGAAGGAAAAAGAAATTGCAGCCCTGGAACAGGAAATTGTAAAAGCCGGTGAGCATGCGGAACAGGAAAAAACTCAGATGGAGGAGTATCTGAAAAAGAAAGAGACCCTCAATGGCGAACATAAAGAATTCTTCCGGAAAAGAGATGAGCTTTCCGAGCATATTGCGAGGATGGACAAGGAATGTTACCGGCTGAACAGCCAGAAAGAGAAGCTGGAGGAAGCGCGGGAAAGCCAGAATGCCTACATGTGGCAGGAGTACGAGATCACCCCTGTCCGGGCGCTGGAGTACCGGATGGAGGAACTTCCGGAACGCGGTGAGATGAAGCGGCAGATCGCTGAGGCAAAGGAAGCGATCCGGAAGCTTGGACCGGTCAATGTCAATGCCATTGAGGAATACAAGGAGCTCCGGGAGCGCCATGAATTCCTGAGCAGCCAGCACGAGGATCTGGTGCAGGCGGCAAAGACGCTCCAGGGAATCATTGATGAGCTGGACCAGGGAATGCGGCGGAAGTTTACGGAAAAATTCGCCGAAATCCGTCAGGAGTTCGACAAGGCATTCAAGCAGCTGTTCGGAGGCGGAAGGGGAACCCTGGAACTGATGGAGGATGAGGATGTGCTGGAGGCAGGCATCCGGATCATTTCCCAGCCGCCGGGCAAGAAGCTTCAGAATATGATGCAGCTTTCCGGAGGAGAGAAGGCGCTGACAGCCATCGCTTTGCTGTTTGCGATCCAGAACCTGAAACCTTCTCCGTTCTGTCTTCTGGACGAGATTGAGGCGGCGCTGGATGATTCCAACGTTACCCGGTTTGCGACCTATCTGCATAAGCTGACCCGGAATACCCAGTTTATTGTGATCACACACCGGAGGGGAACAATGAACGCTGCGGACCGTCTGTACGGTATTACCATGCAGGAAAAAGGTGTCTCTACGTTGGTGTCCGTGAGCCTGATTGAAGGAGAACTGGACAAATAGAGGAAAATAAGATAAAATATTAAGGAATATTTTGTATAAAAATAAAAAATATCAGGAGGAAGTGAAATGGCGGAGGAAAAAGTAGGGTTTTTCAAACGTCTTGTCAGCGGTCTTTCCAAGACCCGTGACAGCATCGTGGCGGGAATCGATTCGATTTTCAGCGGATATTCCAGCATCGACGATGATTTTTATGATGAGATAGAAGAAATTCTGGTGATGGGAGATATCGGGATCAGTACTACCACAAAGATCATCGAGGATCTGAAAGAACGTGTTGCCCGTGAAAAGATCAAAGATCCGGCAGAGTGCAAGCAGCTTCTGATCGACAGCATCAAGGAGCAGATGGATGTGGGAGATACTGCTTACGAGTTTGAACACAGAAAATCCGTAGTCCTGGTTATCGGCGTCAACGGTGTGGGAAAAACCACTTCTGTCGGAAAGCTGGCAGGTCTTCTGAAGGACCAGGGGAAAAAAGTTGTGCTTGCCGCGGCGGACACATTCCGGGCGGCTGCCGGAGAGCAGCTGACGGAATGGGCACACCGCGCCGGGGTGGACATTATCGGAGGACAGAATGGAGCGGATCCGGCGTCGGTGGTCTATGACGCAGTTGCGGCGGCGAAAGCGAGAAATGCGGATGTACTGATCTGCGATACCGCAGGACGTCTGCACAATAAAAAGAATCTGATGGAAGAGCTTCATAAGATTTACCGGATCTTGTCCAAAGAGTATCCGGAAGCACACCTGGAGACATTGGTGGTGCTGGATGGAACCACAGGCCAGAACGCACTGGTACAGGCGAGACAGTTTGCCGAGGTTGCCGATGTGACCGGAATCATCCTGACCAAGCTGGATGGAACGGCAAAAGGCGGTATCGCGGTGGCGATCCAGTCAGAGCTTGATATCCCGGTGAAATACATCGGAATCGGCGAGAAGATCGATGATCTTCAGAAATTTAATTCGGAACAGTTTGTCAACGCATTGTTTGATGTGAAAACCAGCAGAGAAGAAGAGGAATGACATATGGCAGAAGAAATGCTTACGCTTGAGAAGTTTGAGGAAGCTTCCGAGACAGTAAAAAAAGTGACACAGGAGACAAAACTTGTATACAGCGACTATTTCAGCGCGGCTACCGGCAACAAAGTATACCTGAAGCCGGAAAATATGCAGTTTACCGGCGCCTACAAACTGCGCGGCGCCTACTATAAGATCAGTACGCTGACCGAGGAAGAACGTTCCCGGGGACTGATCACCGCTTCGGCAGGCAACCATGCCCAGGGCGTTGCCTATGCGGCACAGTGCTACGGAGCAAAAGCCGTGATCGTTATGCCGACCACGACACCGCTGATCAAAGTGGAGCGGACAAAGAGCTACGGCGCCGAAGTTGTGCTGTATGGAAATGTGTATGATGAAGCCTGCGCGAAAGCTTACGAGCTGGCGGATGAGTACGGTTATACCTTTATCCATCCGTTTGACGACCTGACGGTTGCCACCGGACAGGGAACGATCGCAATGGAGATCGTAAAGGAACTTCCGCTTGTGGATTACATTCTGGTTCCCATCGGGGGAGGCGGACTTGCCACAGGTGTCTCCACTTTGGCGAAGCTTCTGAAGCCGAATGTGAAAGTGATCGGTGTGGAGCCGGCAGGAGCGGCCTGCATGAAGGCGTCCATCGAAAAAGGAGAGGTCACAACAGTCAGCCCGGTCAGCACCATCGCTGACGGTACCGCGGTGCAGACTCCGGGAAGCAAGATTTTCCCATACATATGCAAGAACATTGACGAGATCATCACCGTGGAGGATGACGAACTGATCGTCAGCTTCCTGGATATGGTGGAAAACCACAAGATGGTGGTTGAAAATTCCGGCCTTCTGACCGTGGCGGCGCTGAAACATCTGAATGTGAAGGGAAAGAAAGTGGTTTCCATTCTCAGCGGCGGAAACATGGATGTGATCACAATGGCGTCTGTGGTACAGAACGGTCTGATCCAGAGAGACAGGATCTTTACGGTTTCTGTTCTGCTGCCGGATAAGCCGGGCGAGCTGGTGCGCGTTTCCCAGGTGATCGCGGAGGAAAAAGGAAATGTCATCAAGCTGGATCACAACCAGTTCTTTTCCATCAACCGCAATGCGGCCGTGGAACTGAGGATTACCATGGAAGCATTCGGCACAGATCACAAGAACCAGATTATCCGTGCACTGGAGCAGGCAGGCTATGCGCCGAAGCTGGTGCGCCCGAATTTGTAAAAATGTCAAGAAAAAATACTTGACACTGTGAATCTCCTGTGCTATGATAGCCAAGGTGAGCGCATGGAAAAGATATTAGAACAGACATTACTGTATGATTTTTACGGTGAGCTTTTGACAGAACATCAGCGTCAGGTATACGAAGACGTGGTGCTGAATGACTTTTCCCTGAGTGAAGTAGCGGAGAACCGGGGGATTTCCCGACAGGGTGTCCACGATATGATCCGCCGCTGCAACAAGAGTCTGGAAGAGTATGAAAACAAACTGCATCTGGTGGAAAAGTTTCTGACGATCAAAGAGAATGTCAACAGGATTCGCCAGCTGACCGGAAATCCCGAAGACCAGCCAGTCTCCGAGCTGATGGAGCAGATTGAAAGGATTTCCATGGATATTTTAGAGGAGCTTTGATTTATGGCATTTGAAAGTTTAACCGAAAAACTCCAGAACGTATTCAAAAACCTGAGAAGCAAGGGAAAGCTGACTGAGGCGGACGTCAAGACAGCCTTAAAGGAAGTCAAGATGGCGCTGCTGGAAGCGGACGTGAGCTTCAAGGTGGTGAAGCAGTTTATCAAATCGGTTCAGGATCAGGCGATCGGACAGGATGTGATGAACGGACTGAATCCGGGTCAGATGGTGATCAAAATCGTAAACGATGAGCTTGTCCGTCTGATGGGCTCTGAGACAACGGAGATTGCGCTCCGTCCCGGCAATGAAGTGACCATCCTTATGATGGCAGGTCTTCAGGGCGCCGGTAAAACAACAACGACCGCAAAAATTGCCGGTAAGCTGAAAGCCAAAGGAAGAAAACCTCTTCTGGCGGCGTGCGACGTATATCGTCCGGCTGCGATCAAACAGCTGCAGATGAACGGTGAGAAGCAGGGCGTGGATGTCTTCACAATGGGAGACAAGAACCGCCCGGTGGACATTGCCAAGGCAGCGCTGGTTCACGCGAAAAGCAACGGCTACAATGTGCTGATCCTTGATACGGCGGGACGTCTGCACATCGATGAAGAGATGATGCAGGAGCTTCAGGATATCAAAGCGGCAGTTCCGGTCGATCAGACGCTTCTGGTTGTGGACGCGATGACCGGACAGGATGCGGTGAATGTTTCTGAGATGTTCAATGAAAAAGTCGGCATTGACGGTGTGATACTGACCAAGCTGGACGGTGACACACGAGGCGGTGCGGCGCTTTCTATCCGGGCAGTCTCAGGAAAGCCGATTCTTTACGTCGGTATGGGAGAGAAACTCTCGGATCTGGAACAGTTCTATCCGGATCGAATGGCATCCCGGATTCTTGGAATGGGAGATGTCATGAGCCTGATTGAAAAGGCGCAGGCGAACATCGACGAAGAGAAGGCGAAAGCCATGGAACAGAAGATGAAGAAGGCACAGTTCGACTTCAACGATTATCTGGATTCCATGGAACAGATGCGCAACATGGGAGGATTTTCCAGTGTGCTGAATATGCTTCCCGGTGTCGGCAGTAAAATGAAAGACATCGAGAGCATGGTGGATGAGAAAGACATCGCCCGCAAAGAGGCAATCGTACTTTCCATGACACCGAAGGAACGCAGCAATCCGGACCTGCTGAATCCGTCGAGAAAACAGAGGATTGCCAAAGGCGCAGGCGTGGATATTGCAGAAGTAAACCGTTTTATCAAACAGTTTGAACAGTCCAGAAAAATGATGAAACAGGTTGCCGGGATGGCCGGCAAAGGCAGAGGTGGTAAAAGAGGAGGTTTCAAACTTCCCTTTTAAATACACATAAAAATTACAGGAGGTGAAAGTGAAATGGCAGTTAAAATGAGATTAAGAAGAATGGGACAGAAAAAAGCTCCTTTCTATAGAATCGTTGTTGCGGATTCCCGTTCCCCGAGAGATGGTAGATTCATCGAGGAAATCGGATACTATGATCCGAACCGTGAGCCGCACACAGTAAGCTTCAACGAAGAAGCAGCTAAAAAATGGCTGAACAACGGCGCACAGCCGACAGAGATCGTTGCTAAACTGTTGAAACAGGCTGGTATCGAGAAATAAGTCATTGCGGAGGTAGGTTGTAATGAAAGAATTAGTTGAAGTAATTGCAAAATCTCTCGTTGACAATCCAGATGAAGTCGTTGTTACTCAGACAGAAAGCGGAAATGATCTGCTGATTGAGTTAAAGGTTGCTCCTTCCGATATGGGAAAGGTAATCGGAAGACAGGGGCGTATCGCGAAAGCGATCCGTACCGTTGTCAAGGCGGCTTCCTCGAAAAGCGACAGGAAAGTAGTCGTTGAAATTTTGTAACAGTTCAGCGACTGAATCGTTACGAAATTTCAAAGTAAAACCACAGGAGACTGTTGCGGAGAGGCCGTGTTTTGCGGATACCGCGGCGGCCTCCTGTATTTTCAAGCAGAAAAAAGGAAAGATTCCTGCGTTTTGGCGTCCTCTTGAATCAGTCGAAGGGATGGCAAAATGCAGGATTTTTTTAGAAAGGAAAAAGAAATGGAAGAATTTTTGAAAGCAGGCGTCATTTCCTCCACCCACGGTGTGCGGGGGGAGGTGAAGGTATTTCCGACCACCAGTGAACCGGAACGGTTTAAGTATCTGAAGAAAGTATATTTGGATACCGGAAGAGAGCGGATGGAGCTGGAGATTGCAGGCGTGAAATTTTTTAAGCAGTTTGCGATCCTGAAATTCCGTGGGATCGACAATATCAACGACATTGAAAAATACCGCGGGTGCAGCCTTTGGGTAGCCAGGGAGGACGCGGTTCCGCTGGAAGAAGACGAATATTACATCGGTGATCTGATCGGCATGCAGGTTTTCACAGAGGATGGAAATGCGTTCGGCACCTTGAAGGATGTCATGGAAACGGGAGCCAACGATGTCTATATCATAGAGACGGAGGCACACGGAGAGGTGCTTGTGCCTGCTATTCACGACTGTATCCTGGACGTGGATGTTGAACAGAAGACGATGAAGATCCATTTACTGCCCGGATTGATCTGAGCAGGCGGAGGTGACTATGAATTTTCATGTATTGACACTGTTTCCGGAGATGATCGAGCAGGGACTGCACACCAGCATCCTGGGCAAAGCGATGGAAAAAGGCTGCATCACTCTGGAGACCACGAATATCCGGGATTTTTCCGCCAACAAATACAATCGGGTGGACGATTATCCCTACGGCGGCGGCGCCGGAATGGTTATGGAGGCGGAGCCGGTATACCGTGCCTGCAAGTCTGTGGAAGAAAAGATTGGAAAATCCGCAAGAACGGTCTATCTTACGCCCCAGGGCAGGGTGTTGAATCAGACGATGGTGGAAGAACTTGCCATGGAAGAAGATCTGATCCTGCTGTGCGGCCACTACGAGGGAATTGACGAACGAGTGCTGGAGGAAGTGGTCACAGACTACATTTCCATCGGAGATTACGTGCTCACCGGCGGAGAACTGGGTGCCATGGTACTGATCGACGCGGTTTCCCGCTTTGTCCCAGGCGTACTGAGCAACGAAGAATCCTCCCAATTTGAATCCCTGCAGGACAATCTGCTGGAGTACCCACATTACACCCGCCCGGAAGAATGGCACGGAAAAAAAGTACCGCCGGTTCTGCTATCCGGCGATCACAAGAAAATCGAAGCATGGCGGTACGAAAAATCCGTGGAACGGACAAAAGAGCGCCGCCCGGACCTGCTGAAAAACGCCGTATTCGTCACCTGCGCATTCTACGCTCCCGAAACATCCTGGAAAGAGATCCTCCTGCAGACGATGGAAGAAATGACCCGCTACGGAACTTTTCTGGATGTAGGAAGAAAAAAAATCCGGAAACAATACAACAACTTTGGATCCAGGGATTTCCTTCTGTTTGCTGTTCCCGCAGATCTGCCGGATGACAGTCCTCTTGCTGCACATGAGGAATTTTTCCAAAGTTTTCACGGAAAAAATACCCCTGCTGCACTGATCGTCTACGGAGATTCGGAGAATAAGGACCAATCAGCCAGCCAGCAGAAGCTACTGACAGAACGCCTGACCACAGCGCTGCAGGACAAAGGATTCCGAATCCTCGACACCTGCCTGACTCCCGAATCCCCAAGGGAACGGCTGCAGTTTCTGCTGCGTCTCCGCGAGAAAATCTATCAGGGCATCCGTTCCTAGAGCGTGTTTTGCCACAACCAACCGTCCTTCACCCTACCGCCGCCACAACCAGGACCGTGTTCTGACCCTGACGAACACACTGCCCGGTTCTGTCCGGATGTCGGAGTGAGCACGCATTCCATAAACCCCGCCCATTGTCCGCCCGTGTCCCGACGCTGCGCTGCGCCGGTTCCGCTTCGGTGGTTTTCGTCACGACAAACGCATGAATGAATAAATTGTGAACACCCATCCTGATTTTCTGGTATACTCAAAGAAAAAAGGATGGGGTTCTTCTATGAAAGCACTTTTAGATTATGTAAGCACAGTAACAGACTGCAGACAGGAAAAAAA
>JACJJN010000031.1 GCA_016899975.1 Lacrimispora saccharolytica
ATCGCGTAAAATAAGGCTTTAAGCGACTTTTTACGTTCAAAACAGAACTTTAGTGTAACTCGCATGCAAAGTTAGCATTCTATCATATTTACTCGATTTTTCAAGAACAATCTCTTTTTTTCGCTGAAATCATGGGATTTTCTTGCATCTCCCATACGTCTGCTTATGAAGACGAGAGTTAATTATCATGGAAGTTCACAGCAAATAATTGCCAAATCGTAATTACAAATCCAAAAATCGTGACAATACTTGCTAAATTTCCAACAGCACTCCACATAATTTTACTCTTCTTTTGACTTTAAATAAGAATACTTGGGCATTTCTCCATATAAATTATCAAAAACCTCTTCCCATCTATTCTCGTCTCTGAATCCTTTTGCAAGTTCCTCACACATGTGATAATCGCCTCTATGGTCTGGAACAATTTCATACATTGCCTGTTCAAACCCACCATGACCACACTTTTCTCCTCGCTCAATGCGTTCTCTATAATCTTGCATAAGAGCCATGATTCTTTTGTACTGTTCTCTGGTTAAACCATACTCAAAAATACTACGGCTCACGTCATCGTTATCAAAAAGCAATTGCTGACGAAACTCAATAAAGTCCAGACGTTCCATAATCTTATTATACTCTTTAGCATCCATGGCTCTTGCTCCTTCATCATCTTATTATAGTTCATCACATCTCTGCCGATCACAGATCGTTGCCTGCTGCTCACCACGAAGAGGTGTGTGATTATCCGAGCAGCATCGGGAGCCACCGCTCCCAATATTCCACATAATTCTATTCTTTTACAGATGCTTTTTTGCCTTCGTAATTCCGTAGTACATTAAACCGCCAATCATTCCACCGACTGTGTTATAGAACAAATCAGACAGTTGGAATGTACCGAGCCTTAAAAACAGCTGTAGCATCTCAATGCTCATCGAAAAAATGAACGCAATATTTCCGCTATACCACAGTATCTTCTTCCAGCTACTGCCCACTTTCTCTTGAAATGTCCATATAACCATGCTGGTGAACGGCACCATCATGATCACGTTCTCAATGCACTCTGTTGTAAGTTTCTGCTCGCCGTTCACGGTCTCCCAAATACCCCATCCGCCCATAACATTTGACAACGGGTTCATCCACAGATTACGGTTTAACAGAGTTCTAAACAGGATCATCGAAGTCACGAAAACCAATAGGAACAACTTCCGGAAAAACGCACTCTCTTTAAATTTCTGATACCAAGTCACTATGGCGCTCTTCCAGCCCTTGCCAGCATGTGTAGGCTCATATGCATATAGGTAGAAAAACAAGGCCAGGAAGGAAATCAGGAGCGAGAATCCAAACGGCTCGTAGAGAGTCGTCAGAATGTTTGTGAGAATCTTCCCGAGTAAATCAATCGTTTCTTTCATCGCCGTTTACAGATCACTGAACAGGTCAGCCTTATACACGCCGTTCTCCAACATCTTCTTAAAGCTGTCCTTTACGGCTGCAACATCTTCGTGATAGGTCATGCCGTACCAGGTATCGTTCGTTTTCAGAACCTTCACAGACATCTTGCCCTGCTCCAGCAGTTCACCGATAAAGATAGGGATCAGATACTCTGCTTTCAGAGGATTCCCTGGGACTTCTTTCTCAAAGAACTCTTTGAAGCCTTCTTCCAGTACATCCAGAAAATCAGGTGTCAGTCCCCACATATTCATGGAAACCAAAGAATTCACATCCACAGCCACACCGTCTGCTTCTGCTCCTATTGCAGTCTTTACAATACTCTTTGTCTCTACAACTTCAGTCAGATTGTTCTGGTCATCCATCTTGCAGATGCCACGGGTCACGCCACCGTTATCAGACAGCGTGTTCTTCAGCACAAAGCCAGCCATGCAAGACTTTCCACCATTCACCAGATACTCATGTACGGCTTTGAAACCTTCCTTGCCGTAGTAATCGTCCGCATTGATGACGATAAACGGAGTCTTGATGATCTTCTTCGCTGCAAGCACAGCCTGACCGGTTCCCCACGGCTTTGTGCGACCTGCTGGAAGTTTTCCCGGAATATCGTCAATGTCCTGAAAAGCGTAATCCACAGTTACATTATGAGAAGAGCAAATGGAGGCAATGCGATCACCGATGACCTCTTTGAACTCCTTCTCGATATCCTTGCGGATAATAAATACCATGTGGTTAAAGCCTGCTTCAATGGCATCATGGATTGAGTAGTCCATGATGATGTGATTAGAAGCATCGACCGGCTCCAATTGCTTGATTCCTGTTCCGAAGCGGCTGCCGATACCGGCAGCCATAATAAGTAATGTTGTGTTCATCACTTTTCCTCCTTTATTATCTAAACTATAGACTTTCTTTTTCTCCCAGCCACTTTTAATGCCTTAACATTGCTTTTAATCTTTGTTTCACAGGTGACAAAACTCTTCTTATTTTTTCAAGCATCTTCATTGATCCGTATTTTTTTAAACAGTACTCGAATCCTTTTTTTTCAATCATCCTTTGGAATTCTTCGTAGTGATATGGTTTAGGTGAAGGACTATTCAAATTCTTCTGATTAATTTCATTTAACGAACACTCTATTATATCAAATTTGTTTTTTAGTGTTTCAAATACTTTTTCCCCCTTTTCGGAATTTATAATAACAGATGATACGCCCAATTTATCCTCAAATGCCTCATTTACATTTTTCAGATTCCAAAAATCTCCAATTGTTATGTCTCCTTGTCGTTCCATACTTGAGAATCTACATGCATAACAAGAATCTCTTAATATATAATTATTGGTAAATAAACGATAAAAATTATCCACCCATATAGGAGCATGGTATATTCGTCCATTTTTAAATTTAATATATATTTCTTGATTTCTCCACCCATACACTTTCTCTCGAAATTTAAGTTCTATTATTTGAGAGGAATACAGCTTTTCTTTTCCCTTTAAAAATGCGTTTAATAATTCACTACTTGGTACACCATGACAAATTAAATCCAACGTATATAAATTATCATATTCTTTTCTCAAATATTTCTTCAAACCAGCTACCTCACATGGCGTACCTGTAAACAACACCTCTTTTCCTTCCTTCAGATCTTTCTGTACCATACAAAAAATCGAATGTTTATCACTTTGTACATATTTAGAGCCTTGAAATTTCCGAGCATCTTCAATCGTTGTCGCTCTTCCATGTTTTACTTGAAAATCATCGTTCATCTCCACGCCATACACAACGCCATCATTGTTCAAAATATATTTTGCAACTTCTACAAATACTCCACCTGAACTACTTTTTGCTCGTTCATGCTCATCTTTATTTTTTACTCCATAAGCTATTTTTTTAAACTTCTTATTCTTTTCTTTATCTTTTAATGGACAAACCTTTTCGCATAATCCGCAATTAACGCATGAATCTTTTCTAATTTCAGGATACAAATATCCCTTTTCATCATGTTTCATATAAATTGCATGTTTAGGACAAATATTCAAACATGCTGAACATCCACAACAGTCCTCTTTATTTATATATAACTTTTCCATCTTATTTTCCTTTCATATTTCTCAATCTTATAAGTATCGTTCTAAAATTGTCTCTTGCAAATATAATATGAAAAATACAAATAAAAACTAAACTATAAGCTCCAACACAGATTGCGTAAAAAAGCCATGTAATAAGACTTGTTGGCGTAAACTTTATTAGCATTGGTGCCGTAACATATATTACTATAATCATTAAAATTGCAGTACAAATATTTAACAAAGTACTTTTTCTAGTCATATGTGTTACCATTTTGGGTATAAAAAAGTACAAATCAATACAACGATATAAATTAGATAAGCAGGAAGCTAACATGATTCCAGCTAATCCCCATTTTATTCCAAAGCAAATACCTCCTATCAATAAAATAGCTGCTTGAACCGTACTTTGAACTCTTGTTTCCTTATATAACCCCGCCGCTATCACCAACATTCCTTGAGGTGTTTTTAGATTGTATAAGATTCCATTAGCTACAAATAAAATAGCAAGTGTAAGATTTGTATATTGAATATCATCAACTCCACTTGTATAGACCCCTACAAACGGTAGGATTGTAACTAATGTAATAGAATATATAACGCTAACCATAAAATAATAAAGATATTCGAAATCACTATATGCCTTTTGAAATGCTGTCTTATCTTTCTTAACAATTAATTCCCCAAAACCTGCTGAGACGCCCGTAGAAAATACAGACATTACTCCATTAATCCCAGCCATCACCATATTATAAACTGAATAAACACTTACCATTTTAAGAGATGAAAAAATGGTTGTCATAACTGCTGGAGATGCATTTTGTACAGTTTGAACTATCTGTAAATATAATGCACTCCATCTCTTATCCATCGCACCATAATCAGGTTCCACGTCATAACATATAAAGTGGTAATTAGTTTTAACATACACATACAATATTAATGTTCTCACAAATATTGATAACAATGCAATAATTCTCAACAAGACAATATTAATATGCATTATTGATAAGGCCACGACAATGATAGTATTTAAAACTGTATACACAATCGAAGCCAATGAAATTACATATGTCCTTTGATCAGCAGTAAGCAATGCTCTGTATTTTGCCAAAGTAAAAAATTCTAACGAGCCATTAACTCCCAACACAAGAACTAAAACGAAAATACTCGTTTGATCTAAAACAGTTGAATCTGTAATAAAAGGATAACATATAGCCAAGATTACAACCAAACCTACAAAAATGAATCCTGATTTCACATAAAAGTGCTTCGCAGCAACTACTATCCGGTTGATCCTATTGTAGTCTTTCTCTGCGATAGGTTTGTACAAAGAATAAACCGCTGCACTTGACAAACCAGCCTCTACTAGATTGAAGTAACTAATAAACTGTAGAATAGATGATATCAAGCCATTAATTTCAGATCCATATGCTGTCAACATAAATCTAGGCGTTATAAACCCTGCAATCATTGTTACGACCTGTAATAATGCTGTCGTAACCGAATTCAACATAAATTTTTTTGAGCGTCCCATATTTTACCTTGCCTTTATTCCTAACATTCCCATAATATAGTATATTTTTTGTTTAATTCCGTTTTCCCCAACTGCTTTTAATTTGTTATAATAAACCTTTACTTCACTTTTCATTCCGTATTCATTTGCCAATCGGAGATAAAAACGATTAAAGTGTACAAATACTTTTCGAGTGTATATATTCTGATCATTGACATCACATATATTCTTTACAAGATCATATAATGTATTTTCATGTTCTTGAAATCTTCGGATTGTTTTTTCATAATTATTATTATCTTTATTAGAATGACTGTTTTTATGTAGAATATACTTATATAACGTTTTATCAATGTATCCAATTTTTTTTTCGTGATATGCTACTGGCAATAAAATCTGATAATTCTGCCCAATTCGGCTCTCATTTATATGTCTACTTGGCACATACTTAAAAAATATATCTGTTCTCATAATATAGATACCCGGACAAAATACAACATTTTTACTGAATAATAAATCTTCAAAAAAATTATCTTTTTCAGGTTTAATTCTTTGTAAACGCTTTATAACATTTCCACTCTCATCTACATAATCAGCCCAAGACATTGCCAATGGAATATCTGGATGTTGTTCCATGTATTTCACCTTTTCGCTAATATTGTTTCGATACAATTCGTCATCTGAATCTGGCCAAATAAAGTATTTTCCTTGAATATATGGAAAGCCCAAATTCATAGCCTTTGCTTGTCCACCATTCTCCTGCTTTAAATACACAAAACGAATGTTTCTTTCTTCAAATTTCTCCTTATACTTATAGACAATATTTTCAGTTCTATCAGTTGAGCCATCATTAATAAAAATCACTTCATAATTTTCATAATCCTGTTCCAAAATTGAGACAAAAAATGCATCTAAATATTTTTCAGAATTATATGACGGAGTAATAATACTCACTAACGGTTCCACTTTAACACCTCCACTCAAATCTAAAACTTCCATTTAATAGTTCTTTTACTGACCATATAAGAAGAATCCGCTACTTTTATATTTGAAACCAACAGGATAATAATAATCAAAACAATTAGCTGGCATGGATAATATAATGTATTTCCAGTAAAACTATAAACTCCAAACAAAATAATCCAATAAATCAAAAGTATATTCCAAAAAACAGGATTTTCTTTAACTGCAGATATTGTCTTAAACAGCATCAAGATAATAAGTAATGTCATTAATAGAAAACCAACGATTCCAGTTTCTGCCAAAAGCTGAATGTATACATTGTGTGCCTGATAATTCCAACGTTCTCCATAATATCGAAATCCTCGATAAAAGGCATAATCATTAAACGATAAAAATCCTTTTCCAAACAATGGGTTTTGCCGAAACATTTCCATTGCATAATTCCAAAACACTTCTCTACCCGAAAGTACGTCTCCTTCACTATTCACAATGCGATTGATGATTAAAGACGCACCAGGAACCAGTACATATGCACCTATAATAAATATAGTAATTCCTAAACCAACACCTGCCAATTTTATAAATTTATTGTTTTTGGAAAAAAGTATAACATAAATTAGCAAAACTGCTATTGGGATAATAAAAAGCGTCCTTTTTCCCGTCATCATTAGCGCTACCATTACAATAAGACTCTGAATAATATATTTATGTGATTTATGACAGATATATTCTGCAAAAATCATCCCTAGTCCTAAATTACAGATAAATGCCGCATATGCCTTTTCAAAAGCGAGACCTGCGATTGCTCCGCCTGATGTAAGCGCACGCATAGTTTCATCTCCGAATGACACAAATCTAAACAATCTATGAAAAATATCCGGCGATGCCGCTTCTAAAAACATAGAAAAAATAAATATCCAAAATAAAGCCCTGAAGATTTTCAATAAATAGCGATAAAATATTTCTGAAAACCTAAAAAGGACAATACTTATGCCCGAAATAAAGTATATACTATAATCTATAGATCCATCAGAGCTAGAAAACCAAATGCAACCGACAAGTAGAATTGAAACAAATGCAACATATAGACCTATAAACTTATTCATTTTTACTGTATAATCTTTTTTTGAAACGAACAACACAAAACACAAAACGATTATGAAGAGCGATAGGTGTTTTGTGTACATCATCAACTTGTTATTGGTAGAAAAAATAACCAGATTAATAAGTAAAGCAATTATTATTTCTAATGTTTTAGTACCAGTTAAATTAGAATGACCTTCCATCTTCATTCAAAACCCTCTCAAAATACTGATTTGTTTTTATATATTGTTTTCTGATCTGATCATCGGCAAAATTAAAATCTCTACTAACATTTAATCTACAATCCTCTAATGTTTTCACCTTACATCCATCTAACCCTGTTAAACATAACAAAGAGTCGACTCTATCATTAGGCTTAAAATCTTTTTGTAATGCTTCCACATAAAAATCTTTATGAAAAATAACAGAGAAGGCTGTTCCATGGAATGAATTAGTCACAACATAGTCAGCATATTTTATATATCCCAAAAACTCTTCTACTGATGCCGAATACACTCCTTTTATATCCGGAGTTTTCATTTGATCTACTACATCAAAATTCAACGCCACAATTTTTCTGCCCGTTAATTTAGATAATTTTCTTGCAAAGTCAAAAATCAAATTCGATGTATTCAATTTGTAAATTAATATATAATTCTTAAGTTTAGGTTTCTTTGCAAGTTTTTCCCATTCTTCTGCGGTCAATAAAAAGACTGGATCCACAGATAATTCCGAATCTTTTCCGGTTAGTTTTTTTACAATCTGTTGTCCTGCATTTTCACGGATAGATAATTCAGAAAAAGTTGATAGCAAACTTTTATAATCATTTACATAGCTGTCTGGAATCTCCTTCATACCAAACGAAGCAGCATAGGAAAGTTTGTTATCACAATTTTTTACAAATTGTAAAAAATATGTTTTATCGAAATCTGTACATGCAAAATTGAAAACCTGATCGCTTCCTGTTATAAACTTATCGTAGCGAAGATTCGCCTTATCTATATTAAACTTATCATAAACTTCTGTACTTATTCGGACATTTTGATCCAAAAATCTGTAAAATTCTCTTTTTTTCTTATATGTGTTTTTAAAATTCAACATTCCTCTAATAATCTGTTTTACAGACTTGTCCTTTATTGTGAATGTTTTATAAAAATTTTCCATATGTTCACATCGATAATCTATAACCTCTGCATCATAGTTAGAAACATTTAAAAATTTCTGTAATGCATATGTTTGCAAAACTGCCCCATAATTAATTGCTCTGTGAAACGTAATAATTCCTATTCTCATAAATATCCCTCTATAAATCAATTTATTTTAGATAGTATCTCAAAAACTCGTATCAATTTCCATTTAAGCGAATAATATACAACAATATTTTTCAAATTTGTCGGCTGATATAAGTCAATAACACGCATTATCTCCTGATCATTCAAAAGTATTCTATAAAAGTCTTTAGCATCTCTCGTTTTAGAAATCTTATTTATATTGAATCTCAAGGTAAAAAAAGTCCGATTAATTATTCTTCGTTTCAAATTATAGTCTTTCAAAACATCTCCAAACAGTATGCAAACTTCATTATATAAATTTACAATTCTTTTTAAGACGGATACATCAATTCGATGCGTAAACGAAGTGTCATTAACACGGTATAAATATACAGCTTCAGTGCAAAAGGCTATTTTTTTAGCATGTGTCATAAACATCAGCTTAAATAACAAATCTTCAGAATAAACATCTCGTTCGGAAAAAAATTGTATACCCTCATTTTCAATTATATCTCTTTTGAAAATGCTATCCCATACCGCAATACATCCAGAGTATCCATCTTTCTCTTCGTAAGAAATCATATCAGCCATTGCAGCCTTAATTTCTTTGCAGCCAATTAAAACTCTATCATTTAGTGGATGTTCCTTTATAATCTTTCCATCATGCATATCAACTATTCTACAAGAAACCATATCTGCATTTGTTTCAATCGCTCTTTGATACAGTTTTTCAAGCATATTCTCCTTATACTGATCATCCGAATCTAAGAATGCAATATATTCACCTGTAGATTTTTTTATACCAAAATTTCTTTCTAAACCTTGCCCCACATTTTTATTAGTATATAATTGAATCCTATTATCTCTTTTTTTATATTTTTCACATATCAGAAAAGAATTATCTGTTGAACCATCATCGATTAATAATAGTTCAATATCTCGCAACGTTTGATTCAATACGGATTCAATACATTGCTCCAGATAAAGTTCCGCATTATATATTGGTACAATTACACTAATTTTTGGTCTCATTCATCATTCCCCATACACTATCACAAATTCTAGTTTCTTTTAATGTCATCATATTCTTCTTTTTAATTTGATTCTGGTATCAAATAATTATTTTGTATTCTTCTCGTCACTTGATGTAATTAAATAATCATAAAAGTTATGTCCGTGTTTAATATCAGCATCTAATTTATATGTCAACTTATGAATACCTGTAAGTTTTTTGATCCAATTCCATTTCTCTTCTGAATAATCATCAGCTAAAACCTTAACAAGATACTCGCTATAATCACTGTTCATATATGGAATTGCTTTCTCAACTTCCGGATTGCTTTTTACCACCAAAGTGATAATCAAATTTGGCGGCAGATACTCAATTACATGTTCGTTTTTGAGCCAATATGCGAAAGCAACATTTCTTATTTCTCGAATTGTTTTGTTTCCTTTTTTTGCATGAAGAAACCATGCAGGATATAGCACAGGGTTATCTATCAGCAGCAGTGAATTTCGTACTGCAAAAAAATCGCTATTTAAAATCATATCTGGAATAGGATCTGTAAGATATACCGTTGAATCAATCCATGTTCCACCATAATGTTCCAGTAATGCAAATCTCATCAGATCCGCATACCCCGCCATCGGAATCTGTCCAGCATCCTTTTTCTTTTCAATGTAATCTGGCAATCGAATGTAATTTGCAAGATTTTGATCATTCAGCAAAATGATTTTTTGATTGGAATGTTTACATACAGATTCATAGCACTTCTGAACAATGATCGGTGCCTGTTCAATACCTTTGTTCCAATAAATCCAGATCGGATTCTCTACATCATTTTGGGGAAAGCTAAGCCCCTCAACATCTGTGTCTTTATACTTTAAATATGGTTTTATCTTGGTAGAAGCTCGTTCCTGCCACAATACCTTCCGCACCTCATAATCCTTGACAAGATGCAATTTGATAAACATAAATACCCCTCGTTTGACGGCATTCACAATTCCATATCTTTGAATAAATCCTTTCATGCCAATATTTTGATAGTAGTCATTCAGCATAATAATTTAATTGTCTCCCTTTATCTTGCAGAAACTACTATTCAAAAGGCTCATAGATTCCGCACCAGATAATGGTAAACTGTTTCCTCCTTATCAATTGATGGTTCTAATTTATAGGTTAGTTTATGTATCCCGGTAAGCCGCTTAATCCAATTAAATTTTTCCTCTGTAAATTTATCTCCTAATACTCTAACCAGATATTCGCTGTAGTCACTATTCAAATAAGGCATCATTTTCTCAACCTCTGGTGATGACCTCATTATTTGTGTAATTACAATATTTGAAAACAGATATTCTGGTACATGATTATTTCGTTTCCAGTAGGCAAATAGAACATTACGAATCTCACAAATCGTTCTATTATGTTGCTTGGCGTGGATGAACCAGACCGGATACAATACGGGATTATCAATTTCGCCGAGTGAATTGTGAAACACAAAAAAATCACTATTTAATATTTCCTGTGGGATTTCATCTGTTAGCAGTATTGTTGCATCCATCCATGTCCCACCATAATGCTCCAATAATGCTACACGCATCAAATCTGTATAAATCGCTAATGGAAGGACTCCGCTTTTTAATTTCTCATTCAGATAATCCGGCATATTTATATAGTTCTGCACATTGTTTTCTGTAAGCAAAACAACTTGTCTGCCGGCATATTTTTTTACAGATTGATAGCACGTCCTTACTATCTCAGTTGCCTGCTCCAACCCTGTATTCCAGAATAACCAAATAGGTTCATCTACTTGGGTTTCTGGGAACGTCAGCTTTTCAGGAGCAATATCTCTGAACTTCAGATATTTTTTACAAACCGCTGTGCCACCCCCCGATTGCCAAAGCAGTTTTCTCAGCTCATAATCTTTGACAATATGAAGCCGGTTACGAAGAAACTTGTTCCGCATTCTTTTCTCCTCGATAAATTTTCATCAGTTTTATATAGTAGCTCTCTGTCGTTTCATAATTCACCTGACTACAATTCTTTGTATATCTTTCCAATACATCTTGTGTTTGAAGAACTTTCTTTATCGCCTTCATCAGTTCTTCCACATTACCTGCTTCAAACAATTCTCCGGTTTCACCAGGCTCAATTAATTCGGGGATACCTCCCATTTTAGATCCAACAACAGGCGTACCCAAAAGTACCGACTCCATAACAGAGTACGGGCAGTTTTCATACCATTCAGACGGGCAAACACTGATTGCTGCCTCAGCAATAATGCGATAGAGTTCTTCTCCAGTCTTAAATCCCAGATACTTCACATTGGGGATATCATTCATTTTATCAACCGACGGGCCATAGCCAATAAACACAAATTCTGTATTTGGCATCTTCTTGGCTACTTCAAGCAAAGTATCTGTTCCTTTATCTCGCGACAGATGTCCAAACTCTAATACATAACCCTTTTTTTGAATGTTATCCAAGTGCGGCATCTCTTTTTTGAAATTATGCAGCCCGATGGTTTTATCACGGAATCTTTTCTGCGTGTCCAACTTTGATTTAAGAAAATAACTACAGCAAATATAGGCATCCACATATGAGTATGCTTTACTATATTTCCACATATATCCATCCAGTGTTCCAAGAAGACTTTTTGCTCTGGAATTTTTCAAGCATTTAGTTTGAAGGCAATGAATATAATGACCATCCAAGCATCGTTCACACGGCTTCATGTTCACATCGAACATTCCATGGCTGGGACAAACAAGCTGATAGTCATGTGTCGTGTAAACAATCTTACATTCTTTTTTTGTTTCTTTACGCCATTTGTTAATTTCCAAAATAATAGAAGGGGTCAGATGATACTGTATATTATTGAGATGTACTACATCTGGCTGAAAATCATCTAAAACTGCACGAATTTTTTTACGCGCTTCTCTTGAGTAGATAATACGAAAAGGTGCATTTAAATTTGCCTTTATTCCTTGAGAGAAATCCATATTCGTCACATATGATCCTACTCGATTTCCTACTATATTTTTTTCATTTTCAAGACCAAAGTACTGGACTTCGTGCCCATGTTCTTCTAACATTTTTCCCACATCGAATGTATACGTTTCCGCTCCACCCTTGGGAAATATAAATTTATTTACAAGTAAAATCCGCATATTTTAACTTCCTTTTCTGTGAGTTTGCTTTATTTCGTATTTCCTGTCCAGATAAAACAATAGCAGAGATGTTTATCAATAAAATTATTCTTCATCATTTCCTATATAACTTCATCGTTTCCTTTACGACATCATCCCAGTTATATTTCTCGAAGATAAAGTCAGCTGCCTGATTCTTCATTTTCATAACCATTTCTGGATGGTCACAAGCATCTTGCAGTTTTTCTTGCAAGTCCTCTATATTCGACTTTTGGAAAATCAATGCCTTATCTTCCACAACCTCTGCGCACTCTGGAATGTCAGATACCAGACAGCAATTACCATAGCTCATTGCTTCCAGTAGACTTAAGGGCATTCCCTCCAGATCAGACGGCAGCGTGTAAATATAAGCATTGCTGTACAGTTCATCCAACATCGCTCCCTGTACAAACCCGGTAAAGAGAATCCGATCGTCGCCCTTCGCCAGGTCTTTCAATTCCTCCATAAAGGAATCCGTATCGCTAGAGCCGCCTGCGATGACCAGCTTTTTATCTGTCTTGACATTCTTGAACGCCTCAACCAGATATCGAATACCTTTTTCTGGCACCAGACGACCGAGGAACAATATGTAGGAATCTTTTTCCAGTCCAAAATTGTCCGTGATCAGCTTTGCCTTCCGATTCTCTGGCCTATTGACACCATTAGGGATAAAATGCGTCTCCCTTCCGTACGTATCCATGAAATATTTCTGAACGCCTTTGCTTAGAACAATGATTTCATCTGCATATTTCACGGCATTTTTTTCACCCTGTCGGATAAATTTGGATCCAACTCCAAATTTCCATTTTTCGCGGGCCCAGTCCAAACCGTGAATAGTGCTGATTACACGCTTGCCAAAAAGTTTTGGTATCCAACAGAAAAAGGCAGGGCCTTCTGCATGGATATGCACCACATCGTATCTTCCAAATGCACTACAAAGTGCTGCGAAAAAGGAAGAGCTTACCGCTGCAAGTCCCTTCTTCTCAATGGTCGGAACAACCTTTTGACGGATACCATCATATTCAATTGTCTTGTCATACTCTGCACCGCTCACATGATGACCTGCTCTGTTGTAGCAAGTCACGTCACAGCCATTCTGTGCCATTCGGGTACATAATTCTTTTACGACAATCTCTATCCCGCCTTCACGAGAAAGACGTTTCTGTCCGAAAACCGCAAGTCTGATTTTTTCTTCCATTACTTCTCTCCAACCGTCATTCCATAGTTTCTATTCTTGCCCTAGGCCTATACACAATCCCAGCAGTTCTTATCCTTAAATTGTCATGCTCGTCTTTCACTATTCACCTTTCCTACTTCATAGCACAACAACAAGCCTGTATACAGATTGCAGTAACAATCTATACGCAGGCTTGTCCTCGTACCTCCTAATTTTGTTTTCTGCTCTATCAGCTTTCGCTGTGGTGGGTTAAGTATAGAGCGCAACCAGAAGCCATTAACCTCTGAAAACACGCTAGTCCTAGCGCACCATGACAAGCAGAAACAAGTTGAGGTGAAAAGGTCAAGCCGCGCAAACCCGCATGAATTCAGGCTTTTTCCTGGTTGTCCATATTATTTCACACTCCCCATGAATCGTAGCAACACAACGCTTCCCAAAAAGTTTTGGTAACCAAATCATGGCACATGGGCCTTCGGCGTGAAAATGAACAACATCATATTTTCCAAGTGCCGCTTCGAGTGCTGCGAAAAAAGAAGAACTCATTGCGGCCAATCCTTTGGCATTTATTGTGAATACACTTCTAATTCTTATTCCCTTGTATTCCTTTAGATTCTCACTATCAAATTTCTTACCGCTTATATGATGGCCCCGACGATTAAAGCAAGTAACCTGGTGGCCCCTTTTTACCATCCGGGTACTTAATTCCTCCACAACGATCTCTATGCCACCTTCTCTAGATGGGATTCTTTTGTGTCCGAGCATACATATTTTCAATTTTTTCGTAATATTTCCCATCCTTGACCCACTCCCTACCAGGTTTTCTCTTCCGCAATTTCATTTCCAAATTAGTTTTATCTCCACTGCTCATGAAACCAATTTTGATTTCATCAGCACCAAAGACAAGCACGACAACAAGCCCATACCTGACACTTTCGTGCCTGGCATAGGCTTGCCTCAAACCTCCTGTTCAGATTTTCATGCTCTCTAAGATTGGGTCAAATAGAGCCATCAAGAAACCATCCACTATCTTAGCCTTTTGACGTCTTACCCGTTTGGCATGAAAAATCGAATTTGAGATTTTGGTCAAGCCGCCAAAAGCCTTGATTTTGCGTGGTTTTTCTTGGTTGTCCCTATTATATCTCCATCACCGAGCATTGCTATGTTCAACTTTTTTTGTTCTCCCATCTCTTGTCCACTCCTCACATTCCTTGCGGTTACTTTCCAGGCTCCAACCGCCTTTTATTAGGCAAGAAAACGCCTGCAATCCCGATTTTCAAATTTTTTCGTCTCAAACACGACGAACAGCGGGTAGACTTGCGTCCATCCGCTGCGGCATTACTACCCTCCTTAAGTCGGCCAAAAGCGCCTTATCTACGGGCTTTTTGCTCACTTTCCCGGGTAAGAAAATATGAACAGTATCAGCGAACCTCTCGGCTCTCCCTGACTTGTTCCTATTATGCCGCATTCATATGATGCTGAGACAACAGGATAGCAATAGATAATCCCACATATCCAGTTCCAGCTACAGCAATCGTATACTTCTTATCCATAACGTATTTCCTCTTTCCATCCGGATGAACCGGAATATTTTCTATGATTGAAATCACTGTGGTAATCATTTTTTCATGTTTTTCACAGTGCTCATCTTCCAAGTAGTCATTTTCAAAACATGTCTGTCCATCAACGTAATATATAATTCCACTTAAATCAATACTTTATTGACTTCAGTAAATCCATTCGAATAGACAGTCTTTGTACATAAATGATATTTAACATGCAACTAATCTCATTTTTAAAGACTTGCTATTATGTAACAAGTATTCCTTAAACTCTCTGATATAATCGTGATTTTAGCATTGAGAACGAATCAAAACCCTGGCATCTTTTCGCTTTATAATAAGCAACCCTATCGCCTGTCCATCCAAGTTTCGCTCTACAGTAAAGAAATCACTATACAACCGACGTTCTCCCCTTCCATCTCATTTTCATGAATTTTCTGTCCAATACCTTTTACAAGCAATCATATACACAACAATATTCCGTCTATTGAAATGCCATCCAAAAAACGATATGTTTATCTATCCACTTTTACGCTAGCATTATATCACCTTAAGGTTTACATAACAACTTCTTTTTCAGTTTTACTTATCCAAACTCTTACCTTTCCATCTTAGATCCATGTCATCGACCACAACATCTCATCACTCCGCTCCATCCCCCGAAACCATATTCCCAACGGTCTTCAAAATAATCTTAATATCCAAAGCGAAGCACCATTCCCGGATATACCTCTCATCCAGCTTCACGACTTCCTCAAAATCCGTAATATTGCTCCGTCCGCTTACCTGCCACATTCCAGTCAGACCCGGCTTCGTCGCCATACGGATTCGATGTCTCGGAGAATACTTCTCCCATTCATCCAAAGTCGGCGGTCTTGTGCCGACCATGCTCATATCCCCTTTCAGCACATTCCAGAACTGCGGGAACTCATCGATGGAGGTCTTCCGGATAAAATGCCCGATTCCCTTAATGATTCGCGGATCGTCGTCCATCTTGAACATCATTCCGTCTTTGACTTTGTTCTGTTCCATCAGTTCTTTCTTCCGTTCCTCCGCATCCATATACATGCTCCGGAATTTGTAAATCCTAAACTTCCTTCCGTTCTTTCCGATTCGCCATTGAGAAAAGAAAATCGGACCCGGAGACTTGAAGTAAATCAACGGCGCCACGAACATAAAAAGAACACCTGTGATTAGACATCCCGCCAGTCCTCCGGCAAGATCCATCGCACGCTTCAGGATTGCCTGCCCGTTGGTCATCACATTGACAGAACTGGTGACGACCACATATCCCGCGATATTCTGCACGAAGCGGTTCGTATTTTCAAAGTCCTCCATCTTCGCCATCCGAATATGTACCGTAATTCCCATCTCTTCACACAGGTTGACCAGTTCTGCCGGCAGCTCGATTTCCGAAGGAAGCGTAAAGAATACCTCGTCCACCCATTCCCTGCACAGATACTCTTCTGCCGTGGACGCATCCGCAACCACCGGCACGCCTTCATAGGACCAGCCTTTTACATTTTCATCCATCAGGATAATTCCTGTCAGCCGGAGTCCGTAATGGTTGTTCTCCTTGATGGTCCGCACCACCTTCTCAGCCATATGGGAAGAGGTAACAATAACGAAGGAGCGGGTGCCGTTCTCGCTGAGATATCGCTGCACATACCTCTTCCATCCCAGCCTGCACAGATATCCCAGTATGAAATAGAAAATCGTAAAAACTACATAGACCAGACGCGAAAGATTATAGGCATCTTTCATCAGATATAAGACAACCAATACACCCACCGAGACTTCACAGGTATGTAGGAACGTCGACCTGAATTCTTTCAGATACCCACGACGCAGTACATTTGCATACGTGGAAAAAAAGATGCACGTAAGCACATCAATAAAAAAAAGCAAAATCGCCGTATTCACATAAATCTTATCGTAGTATGGGAATCCTCCGTGCCGCCAGAATGCCGCCGCAAAAAAAGAAAATTGCACACAGAGCAGATCAATCACTATGAAATCAAAATGTTTAAACCAACCCTGACTGAACTTCCGATACATTGAATAGTTACCCTCACTTTTATCCTATTTTTCGATACAAGTTACAACCATGCTGTTCGGTAAATAAATGAAACTTTTATGTAACGCTAATATAGCTTATCTTATACTTTTTACCTGCAAAAAGCAACCGATATTTCATATTCTGTTCACTTTTTATTCAAAAAAACAAAATCCAACAATTTTTTTCTTACAAATTTATTTAATATTTTTCCTGTCCAAATTCTTGCCCACATTTCTGCAAACACGATCATTCGGTCTTTTCCAGGCTCTTTACTTTTTCCTTCCGCAAATTTTACTTTTTTACTGTAAAAATATTGCTACCTCCCTCTATCTTTTATCCTAAGATTTACCTTTCCCTGCAAAACACGATGTTATTTTTCCCGCCACACAAATAGGGCCATCTGCGATGTATACTTTCATCACAGATGACCCTTTACAGTACAATTTCTTTCTATTGTTTATAATTTGGTGTTTATGAATTGTCTATCTCTATTTCGCTTTATTGTATTCCCTGTCTGCAGATCTACTCACCAGTCCTTCAACAAACTTCAAGCCCTTTTTCACTACAATTGCAAACACAACAGTTCCGCTGATCACAAGAATAACGGTAACAATATACTGCACCCATCCTTCTCCAACCAATGTCGTTAAGCCCAGCTTCTCGGCAATACGAAACAGCATCATATGCGATAAATAAACTTCCATGCTTATACCACTAAAGAACTTTGTAACACGGTTGTCCAGAATTTTCCCGCTATTTGCAATGGCATATAAAAGCAAAGCTATCGCTACCATCAAACGTGTGACAACATTTGCTCCCAAACCGTAATATGCTGCTGCAGAAACTACTATGACGCCTACTCCAAACCATTGATTAAACGTTTCAATTTTCTCTCGATAAAGGTAAATCAGCCCACCCGCCAGAAAAAAACAGCCACAATATAAAATATTCGTCCGTCTTACTTCAAAATAATTCGAACAGATGAAACTGTAGATGATGCTAATTCCAAATGCTATCCACGCTCTTCTCCTATTTTCAATGAGAACACAAAAAAACGGAAAACAAAGATAAAACACAAAAATCAAGCCCAAAAACCATCCAACACCAATTACAGTAATATTTCCTGCATTTGGAAGAAATCCAAACAACAATGTTATATCTGCAAACGCTTCATAAAGAGCCTCCAGGGATGGAGACATAAGCACATCGCAAAATACCAAAAGACTGAAAAATGGCAAGATCTTTTTAAATCGTTTTGCATAAAAACCAGAAATACAAAGCGTACCATTCAGAACCTGCTGATAATATCCATGGCACATACCAAACGCTGAAATCATCATAAACAGAAAAACAAAATCCGTAAATGAAGGAATTACTGTCTCATAAATTACCCCGCTTATCCTATAATCGTTATTTGCAGCCATATGCATCATTACAATGCCAATGCAAGCAATTGTCCGAAGTCCATCAATCGCTCCATAATGTTTTTTCATTTCTAACCTCGCTTATATGTATCCACTTTTCTTATTTCTTTTTCCCAATCATCTTGGATATTTTCTTTTCCCTGTTCTTCCTTTCAAACATACGCCAGCAGCTTTTCAAATTCCTCCGCCGGCATAGGCTTGTAATAAAAATATCCCTGTGCCTCTGTGACACCATGTTCTTTCAGATACCGGTACTGCGTCTCTGTTTCCACTCCCTCAGCGATGGTCGCCATGTCCAGCGCTTTTGCGAGCGCTATGGTCGCATCGAGGATTTTTTCGGTTCTCTCCCTGCCGATTCCCCAGGTAAACTCACAATCCAGCTTCAGGACATCAAATTCCAGTTCCTGAAGAGACTGCATCGAGGAATATCCGGTTCCGAAATCGTCCAGCAGCACAGTGAATCCTTCTTCATGAAGCGCCCGGATCACCTTTCTCAACTGTTCCCTGTCTCTTTCGGCAAAAGTTTCCGTCACCTCAAACTGTATATCTTTCGTGCTCAACTGATGTTTCTCCAGATATGCTCTCCACTCCCTGGCAAAATTTTCCGAATATAAATAAGTACGCGAAAGGTTTACCGAGACCGGAACCGTCCGCAGTCCCCTCTCCTTCCATTGACTCTGAAATTGACAGACCGCTTCCATCATCGCCCGGTCTACCTTTTCGATAAAACCATTCGTCTCAAAAAACGGAATAAATTCCCCTGGCGGAATCAGGCTTCCATCCTGCTTTTTCCATCGTACCAGCGCCTCTGCTCCACAGATACTTCCATCTTCGATCCTTACCTTCGGCTGGAACCACGGGACAAATTCTTTTCGCTCCAGCGCCGGATACATCTGATCCTCATATATTTTTTCCATCAGCTGCCGGTTTCTGAGGGTCTCATCGCTGAAGCAGAACGCCGTCTCATGTCCGTCTTTCAGTGTCTGGTTCGCCTGCATCGCACTGCCGCAGATTCGTTCCATTTGGACACTGTCGATCTCTTCCCTCTCTTTCTCAGTGATCTCATATACACCGATCGCTGCCTTGAAATGGATATTTCCCATATTCTCCGAGAGTTTTTTCAGACACTGCTGCATCTGCTCCAGGCGCTCCAGCAGTTCCTCATACTCCCGGTACAGCCACAGCACGGTAAACCGGTCCGCAATGCGATGTCCCACCAACTCGTCTTCCCGGCAGTTTTCCCGCAGCGCCTGCTCCAGCCGGCAGATCGTCTCATTCCCCGCCTTCACGCCGAGCAGTTCGTTGATCAGCTTAAAATGGTTGATATCCACCGCCAGCACTGCCGCCTTGCTTTCTTTCTGTTTTCTCAGAGTTTCGACCGCCGCCAGCATAAAACTGGTATTGTTCATTCCTCCGGTCATCGGATCCACATAGGCATAATATTCCAGCCGTTTATTCTGCTTCTTCTGCTGTCTGACGATCAGCGCTGCCGCCAGAAAGAAAATCACACCTATCAGAACATACATCCATCTGGTACTGTCCATGATCGGAGCATAATGCTGGTTCGCCGCTTCCACCGGCACAACGGTTACAAGAAACCAGTCATTGATCCCCAGCGGACAATAATATGCATATTTCTTTCCATCGGAATCACAGGTGATCGTTCCTTCTCTGCCCTGCAGCAGATCCCCAGCCATTTTTTCTGCTTCCCCCAGATTCTCTTTGTTGTCCTGTTCCAAACCTTCCATAATATTTTGGTAGTTTCCGTTTTCTGCCATCATAACTTCCCCGCCGGAATCCACCACGTAAGAATAGCTTCCGCCCTGAAATGAAGAGGAAAGAAGACTGATCAGATGATCCGTCTCATATACTGCGTAGATTGCTCCAGAGATTTTTCCCTGGATTGCTATCGGGGCACTGTACAGATTGATCTTTTTCCCGTCCTTCTGATCCGTCATCGTCGGTGTAATCTCCACCTGTCCTTCCATCGCGCGCTGAAAAAATTCTGTTTCCGAGAAATCATAGGTATCTCCCTTTACACTGTACGCCTTTCCGTCCTCCAGGATAAAACCGACATCCTTAAAATCATACAGTTCCAGCAGCGGCTCCAGTTTTTGAAGCGTCTCTTCTTTGTCAGCATCGATCTCCGCCCGGTATTGACCCGCAATCCTTTGAAAAAGAGTCATCTTGTTATTGATCTCATACACCAGGATCCTGCTGTTCCGCTGAGAAGAGCTTTGCAGGACTTCCTGTGCCTGCTCCCGTATCGTAGTTCCGATTCCTCTATAATAGAAGACCATAACGATACAAAACAAAAAACTAAGAAAAAGCAGGCAAAACGTTGCAGGCAGATATCCATATTTGGTTTTATATCCGTATTTCGGATTCTCATGTTCTTTCTTCATTTTTTCTCTCTGCTTTCCTATGTACTCAAAATGAAAAAGAATCCTGCTTTGCAGGATTCTCCGCCTGCGGCGGGTCGCACAAGCGACATCTTCCACTCCGCCGAAGTGCGATCCTCGCGGAGCGTTTTTATTTCATAGGAAAGCAATTTCCTATGAAAAAAACCGCCTTGCAGGCGGTCTGACATTTTCCGTTTCACTTCCTGCCGTTCAGTCTGCAGCAAAACGAAACTGTAAAATCCTTTTTTATCCCTCTCTGCCCAGATCATCCCTCCGCGCAAAGAAATATCTCCAGATATAAAGAAAATGCCCAGAGCCGGAATCGAACCAGCGACACGAGGATTTTCAGTCCTCTGCTCTACCAACTGAGCTATCTGGGCAAATCTTTAACACGAGATTCATTCTATCATACTCTCATGGGCAATGCAAGCATTTCTTATAAAATACAGATTTTTATTTGTAACAGTTCCGCTGCATTTCTTTATTTAATAAAATCCCCGCAGCTCTTCCGGTCGTTTGCCAAGCATCAGGCTTTCCACCACATAGGCGACACCGTCGTCCTCATTGGACGGCGCGATCAGGTCCGCTACCGCCTTGATCGCCGGCTGACCGTTCTGCATCGCCACGCCCAGACCTGCATATTCCAGCATCGAACGATCGTTAAATCCGTCGCCGAACGCCATCATCTGACTTCTGTCCTTTCCCAGATATTCCAGCAATCGTTTCAGCGATGCTGCCTTATCGATTCCTTTCGGCATGACCTCAAGGAAATATGGCTCTGAGCGCAGTACGCTCAGTTCTCCCTGGAAATAGCCGTCCACCTTCTTCTCCACATCCGCCAGGTAAACACCATTTTCCATCAGCATGCACTTCACCACCGGAAAGGTAATCTCCTCCCGGAAATTTTCGATCTTGCGGACGTTCATCTTTGTGCAGATAACTTCTTTCAGCACATACGTATCATCCGGTGTCTCGGTGAGAATATCGTCTCCCTGGTAGGTCAGAAGTGACGTGTGATACTTCTCCGCCAGATCCGCCAGCTGCTGCGGTACGCCCGCCGGAAGCCAGTTCTCGTAGATCGGCTCCCCGGTCCTGCAGTCGATGATCACCGCGCCATTGAAGGAAAGCATATAGCCGTGATACTTCTGCATTTCCAGTTCCTCCGCCAGCGGCGCAACGCCGTAAGTCGGGCGGCCGGAAGCCAGCACGATCCTTCCTCCGGCCTCCTGATACGCTTTCAGCACCTCTTTCGTATGAGGCGTAATTTCTTTTTTATTGTTGGTCAGGGTTCCATCCAAGTCAAGAACCAGAATTTCATACTGCATGATTTTTTCTCCCATATCTGTTTTTCTGCCGCTATTCTATCCTATTTTATCACTCTATCGACCGCTCCATATTCCCGCAGATTTTCCGGAGGATCCGCAGAAATTCCTCATGCTCCTGTTCGGAGATTCCTTCGCATATAATCTCGTCCATCTGCCGGAGCACTGCCTGTACCTCTCTCGCTTTCTTCTCCCCGGCCGGAGTAAGGCAGACCTGATAGGATCGGCGGCAGTCAGGATTTTTCTCCCTCCGCAGAAGCCCTTCCTCCTCCAGACGATCCAGTGACCGTGACATGGTCGTCACATCCAGATGACACAGATCCGCCAGCTCTCTCTGGGAGAGATTCGGTCTCTGAAGAAGGCGGTTCAGAATTCCCACCTGTCCCTGGCCCGGTGTAAGCCCCAGTTCCTGAAGTTTCGGTCGGATCAGCTGTTTACGCGCTCTCTCCGCATGAAGCAATCCTTCTCTGATTTCTCTTTTTTCCACCTGTATCCCTCCTTCCGGATTCTGACATTTTTTATGCCGGCAGAAATTCATCCTCCCGCTGGCTGAGCGGTTCCCTTATTCCAGTTCAAACTGCCCGGTATACAGCTGGTAATACCGTCCTTTCTGCTCAAGCAGTTCCTCATGGCTTCCGCGCTCAATGATAGTTCCCTTTTCCAGTACCATGATGGCTTTCGAATTTCGTACCGTAGACAGCCGGTGTGCGATGACAAATACTGTCCGCCCGTCCATCAGCGCATCCATTCCCTGCTCGATCAGTTTCTCGGTTCTTGTATCGATGGAACTGGTCGCCTCGTCCAGGATCAGCACCGGCGGCCGTGAAATCGCCGCGCGCGCGATTGCGAGAAGCTGTCTCTGACCCTGGGACAGATTTGCTCCGTCTCCTTCCAGCATGGTGTCATAACCCTTGGGAAGCCTCCGGATAAAGGAATCCGCATTGGCGATCTTCGCCGCCTCACGCACATCCTCCTCAGAGGCATAGAGCCTTCCATAGCGAATATTATCAGAAATCGTGCCGGTAAACAAGTGGGTATCCTGAATTACCATGGAAAGTGAACGTCTCAGATCGTCCTTTTTCATATCCCGGATATTGATACCGTCGTAGAGGATCGTGCCTCCGCTGATCTCATAAAAGCGGTTGATCAGGTTGATGATCGTCGTTTTTCCCGCTCCCGTAGAACCTACGAAAGCAATCTTCTGTCCCGGCTTTGCGTAAAGACTGATCCCGTTCAGGATCGTCTTTTCCGGCACATATCCAAAGACCACATCATGGAAACGGACGTCGCCCTTCAGCGGCACCAGGGAATACGTCACTCCCTGTGCGTCTCTCAGCTCCTGTTTTGCAGGGATGTGCCCCGGAGTCTCGGACAGATACGGTACCTTCCATGCGAAGAGTCCGCAGTATTCCTCACACTCTTCCAGCGTTCCGTCTTCTTTCTTCCGGGCATTACACAAGGTCACAGTGCCTTCGTCTTCCTCCGGCTCCTCATTCATCATTTCAAAGATTCGCTCCGCGCTGGCAAGAGCCACCAGAAGGAAATTGATCTGCTGAGTGAACTGATTCATCGGCATCGCACTCTGTCTTACATAAACCAGGTAGGAAGCCAGGGTTCCAAGATCCGTCAGCCCGGACAGGGCAAACAGGCCGCCGACGCAGGCGGAAACCGCATAATTGACATAAGACAGAGCCACAACCGTCGGCACCGTCATTCCCGAGTAGGTCAGTGCCTTCGTAGACGCCTCCCGGAGCGCCTCGTTTCTCCTGCAGAACTCTTCAAAATCCTGCGGTTCATGGTTGAACACCTTCTCCACCTTCTGGCCTGCCACCATCTCCTCCACAAAGCCATTGATGCTTCCCAGGTGCGCCTGCTGTTCGGAAAAGTACTTTTTGCTCAGTTTCCCGTTGTGGCGGATATACAACACCATCAGAAACAGAAAGAAAAAGACGATCAGCGACAGCCTGGCATCCAGTACCAGCAGCATGATGATGGTTCCGGACACGGTGATAAAGCTCTGGATCAGCATCGCAAAGCTGTTGTTCAGCGCTTCCGAGATCGTGTCCACATCGTTGGTAAAGCGGCTCATCAGTTCCCCGTGGGTGTGAGCATCAAAGTATTTCAGCGGAAGTTTCTGCACATGGGAAAACAGATCCGCCCGGATTTCCTTCACGACCGTCTGGGAAGTGCGGACCATCAGCTGATTGTAGCCGAAACATGCCAGCGCTCCGACGGCATACATCACTCCCATAAAAAGGATCATCCGGATCAGTCCCGGCACATCCTTCTGCAGTACATAGGTGTTGATCACCGGTTTCAGCAGATAGGTTCCATAAATATTGGCGAGAGCGCTCACTGCCACAAGAACGGCGATCGCAGCCATGATCTTCTTGTGCCTGCCCAGGTAACTGAACATCTGAAGCAGGGTCTTTTTTGTATTTTTCGGCCGTTTATAACTGGTTGTCCTTGCCATTACAGATTCGCTCCTTCCTGCTGAGAATAGTAGATATCCTGATAAATCTGGTTTCTCTCCAGAAGCTCCTGATGAGTTCCGATATCGTTCAGCTTTCCGTCATCCAGGATCAGGATCTGATCCGCATGTGCCACCGACGAAACCCTCTGGGCAATGATGATCTTCGTCATGCCCGGCAGTTCCTTTTCCAGCCCCTCACGGATTTTTGCCTCCGTCGCCGTGTCCACCGCACTGGTGGAATCGTCCAGAATCAGTACCTTGGGCCTTTTGAGGATTGCCCGGGCGATGCAGAGCCGCTGCTTCTGCCCGCCCGAGACGTTGACGCCTCCCTGTCCCATCTCCGTCTGATAACCGTTTTCCAGCCGGTCGATAAATTCATCCACGCAGGCAATCCGGCAGGCGGTATCGATCTCCTCCCGGGTCGCGTCCTCCTTGCCCCACCGGAGATTTTCCTCCACGGTACCGGAAAACAGAGTATTCTTCTGAAGTACCATCGCGATGGAATCCCGCAGTCCTTTCAAAGGATATTCCTGCACCGGATGGCCGTCCACCAGCACTTCACCCTCCGTCACATCATAAAGCCGGGGGATCAGCTGTACCAGCGTACTCTTCGCCGAACCGGTCTGCCCGATGATTCCAAAGGTCTGTCCCGGAAGGATGTGAAAACTGATATGCTCCAGCACATTCTCCGCGGCATCCTTATGATATTTGAAGGACACGTTCCGGAACTCGATCTCTCCGCGCTGCACTTCGATTTCTTTCGCCTGCTTCTCCGTGATATCGATCTCCTCATCCAACACTTCCCGGATCCTTCGCCAGGAAGCCAGCGCCCTCGTCAGCATCAGGAAAACGTTGGACAGCATCATCAGGGAGTTCAGCACCTGCAGCACGTAGCTGAGGAATCCGGTCAGTTCTCCGATCTCCATCTCCCCCGCCATCGCCATATTTCCTCCGAACCAGAGGATCGCGAGAATCGTTCCGTACATGACAAACTGCATGGCAGGCATATTCAGGACGGCTGTGCGGAAGGCACGTTCCGAATTGTTTTTCAGGTTCTGGTTCACGCTCTCAAATTTTTCAATCTCATGGTCTCCCCGCACGTAAGCCTTTACCACGCGGATCGCCGTCAGATTTTCCTGAATGATCCGGTTGACTTTATCCACCGCTCCCTGCATCACCGCGTACATGGGACGTACTCGGGAAATGATCAGGAACAGCAGAATCCCCAGAAGCGGCGCGGCAACGAAAAAGACCAGCGCCAGTTTTGGGTTCAGATAAAAAGAGACCGCCAGTGACGTCAGCATCATAACCGGCGCGCGGAATCCCGGACGCATACCTGTGGACACGGAATTCTGGATGGTGTTCACATCACCGGTGAGCCGTGTCACAAGGGAAGCGCTGCTGAAATGGTCCGTGTTGGCAAAAGAAAATTCCTGTAGCTTTTTAAACTCGGCTTTTCGAAGTTCCGCGCCGAGCCCCTGGCCGCATGCCGCCGCGTAGCGGGCGCATCCGTGACCGAGGATCAGACTGATCAGCGCGTAGATCACCATCTGCAGCCCCTTCATTAAAATATAATTTCTGTCGCCGTTCGCCACGCCCACATCGATAATATCCGCCATGACCATGGGAATCAACAGCTCAAAAACCGTCTCCGCCTCAATACAGAAGATCGCCAGCAGGGCTTCCTTCCGGTAAGGCTTCAGACAGGCAAGAAATTGCTTCATGACTTTCCTCCTTTTTCTCCTCCTGTATCACATTCTTGTCGATACAATAGTTGTTTATGCAATTATTGTAGAAGCAATTTTATCAGATGTCAATATGATTGCCGGGAAATCTTTGGATTCCTGAAAACGGGTACAAAAAAAGACCCGGATTTTCCGAGCCATTGGGATAAATAAGTTCAAAAATTAAAACAAAGCGAAATCAAAACCGGCACCAACGCGGAACAGATCACACCGTTGATCACCGACAGTACCACCGTTTCTTCATTGGTGTACTTGAACATCATCGGCAGCGTCGTATCCTCGCTGGTCGCCCCCGCCGGCGCAATACAGCTGTAATAATTCAGATGTTTCGCGATCCACGGGATCATAAAGAAAGAAAAAATCTCCCGCATCAGATTGCTGAGGAACGCAATACTTCCCATCTGCGCCCCCGCCAGGTTTTCAATAGTAACCCCTGCGAGACTGTACCATCCAAGCCCGCTGGCAATCGCCGTACTCACATTCATCGGAATTCCGGTCAGCACTGCGCAGACCATTCCGCCTGCAATGGAACCCACAACAATTCCCGCCGGGATGATCAGGATCCTCACATGATATTCCCGGATTTTCTTTATCAATCCATGATGCATTCCGATACTGATTCCTACCAGAAACATCAGCAAATACAGGATCATATCCCGGTGTCCAACCAGAAATCCTGTCACCGAACTTCCAAAATCCGTCAGACCGCACAGGATTCCTCCAACCAGCGCAGCCACTGCCAAAATAACCATTTTCCTTCTCTGTCCTTTCTCTTCTCTATCTGTGAATCGTCCTTTTTCAAAACCTCTTGCTGACATTCAGCGGTCCGCCTTCGAAGAATCCTTCTGCTTCTCCGATCTGGACGTCATAAATTTTCTGGTCAGCCCGTAGACCAGGATCAGTGAAAATCCTGCGGGGATCAGATAAAACAGAAAGCTTGTCAAACCAAGCGATCCCAGCTCCTCCAGAAAATTCTCCCTGCTCCCCAAAGTCACTCCCATACAGAAAATCAGCAATACGGTACATACTACCTGAAGTTTTGCGTTGAATCTTTTATACTTCTCCGGAAAAAAGCGGTTGCCGATCAATACGCCGACACACATCACCAGTAAAATGTCCATTTCTTACCTTCCTCCTTGTTTTCAACCTGTTCTGGCGTGCCTCTGCCCGCCTCCGAACTTTCACAAAACGAGCTGCCGCTCACAGAATGAGCAGCAGCTCTGGCACACATCTTACTATGTATTTTCTTTCATGTCAACCGCTTAAAAAGACCTTTCCGCTTTCACCATCCACGACAGCTCTCCGAACGTCAACAGAACTCATTCCTTTGGATATCCCGGCGTATCAATCACCCAGCGCTTCCCGGTAGATTTCACGGACCTCCTCCTCGGTAAATACTTTCGGATGATTCTGTATACTCACAAGGGATACCTTAAAGGCATTTTCGGTCATCCAGTCTATGTCCGCTGCCTTGACGCCTTCCGTCGCAAGATTTGTTCTTAAATCGAGTTTTTCAAGGAAGCTCGTCAGCGTACTCACAAAATCGGTTTCATTAGTCCCGCCGAGAAGCCTTGAGATCCAGGCAAATTTTTCCGGAGCGGAGGAAATCGAACGGCGGTAGATAACCGGTGCGAGCGCGGCAAGACCCCTTCCGTGTGTGATGTTTCGCAGACCACTTGCCGGATGCTCCAGCCCATGAGGGGCAGTCACACCGGCCTGATTGATGGACATGCCTCCCAGTGTACTGGCGAATGTAATCCGGCACCATGCTTCTATATCTTCAAGGCCATTATATACCGGAATAAGATTTTCGCCGATCAGACGGATCCCTTCCAATGCGAAAAGTTCTGTGATTTGTGAACAGGTCCCGCTCAGGTATGCCTCCATACAGTGACAGAGAGCATCGAAGCCTACGGAGGCCAGCACTTTTTTCGGCATGGTCTTCATCAGGTCGGGATCGATGATAGAGGCTCTGGCGATCACAGAATTATCCCGCAGCGATTTCTTATCTTTCGTCCCATCGTCTGTCAGAACGGCAAAACAGTTCCCTTCACTTCCGGTTCCGCATGTAGTTGGAACAAGGATCAACGGAAGAGCTTTTTTTCCGGTTCTCTTCCCGTATATATAATCAAAGACCGGACCCTCATTGCAGGCAGCAAAAGCGATGGCTTTGCTGCAGTCCATGATGCTGCCACCGCCCAGTCCGACGATGACCTGGATGCCGGCTTCCTTTGCGATCCCTGCGCCTCGCATGACCGTGGAAGCAGAAGGATTGGGTTCGGCTTCGTCGAATACGATCACCTCTGTCCCTGCCTTTTCAAGCAGGGACTTTGCACGATCCAGGAGACCGGATCGTTTTGTACTGCGCCTTCCTGTGACAATCATGACCTTCTTTCCGTACCGGGCAGCCTCCTCTCCGAGAACTTCTGTTTTCCCGGGGCCGAAGATCAGGTTTACCGGAAGATAATATTGAAATGAATTTATCTGCATCCTCTTTCCTCCATTCTGCTTCCGGATTTATGCAGTAAGTTCTTCCACGGCTTCCCGGATGATCTCTGCTGCTTTGTCGCAATGCTCTTTTGTCAGGATCAGCGGCGGCACCATGCGGATCACACTGCTTCCGATTGCCGTGATCAACAGCTTTTTGTCAAAACATTTGTGTTTGACATCGATGGCATTGACCGTTTCGTCAAATTCTACGCCGACCAGAAGCCCCTGTCCTCTGACCTCTTTGATATGGGGAAGCATCTTCAGCTTTTCCATAAAATAAGCGCCCATCTTTTTCGCATTTCCGGCAAGATCCCGATCCAGCAGCTCCCCGATCTCCGCAAGAGACGCGGCACAGGATACCGGGCTGCCTCCGAATGTGGTTCCGTGAGAACCCGGCGTAAAGGCTTTTGCCACTTCCGCGGAAGCGCAGATCGCACCGATGGGCATTCCGCCTCCCATGGCCTTCGCCATGGATACAATATCCGGCTTGATCCCGTAATTCATGTAGGACATAACCGCTCCGGTCCTGCACCATCCGGTCTGAACCTCATCGAGAAGGAGCAGCATTCCTTTTTCATCGCACAGCCTGCGCAGTCCGGACATGAATTCCTGCGTTGCCGGATGAACGCCTCCTTCTCCCTGTACCGGCTCCACCATGATCGCTATCGTATCTTCTGTCACGGCATTTTTAAATGCTTCCAGGTCATTGAACTCCGCATAGGTAAATCCTGGGACCATGGGTTTGAATCCGATCTGGCAGCCATTGTCCGGCTGGCCTGTAGCGCTCATAGAACCATAGGAGCGGCCGTGGAAGGACTCTTTTGCGGTCACAATATTGTAGCGCGTCGGTCCGTATTTTTCCACGCCGTATTTCCGGGCCATTTTGATCATCGCCTCGTTGGCCTCAGTTCCGGAATTCTGGAAAAAGATCTTGTCCATTCCGGTGACTTTACATATTTTTTCCGCCAGCAGCGCCTGTGGGATCGTATAAGGATAATTAAAGGTATGCATAATGTCGTCCACCTGTTCCTTCACCGCGGCTACGACCTTTTTGTTGCAGTTTCCGGCGCTGTTTACCGCGATACCGGCATAGAAGTCCAGATAGGCTTCCCCGTTTTCATCGTAAATGTACATATCTTCCGCCCGTTCTGCGATCATAGGGAACCGCTCATAGGTATCGATCATATATTTTTCAACAAGTCCCTTGATGTCTTCTTTTGTATATCCTGTCTCAGCCAGTTTCATATTCTTCTCCTCCGCTCTTCCTACCGCAGTCCTTTGATCTGCAGATAATCTTTTACTACTTTTACGCAGTTGTCGATTCCGACCCGTTCGCTGTTAAGCGTCATGTCATAATTTACCGGGTTCGTCCAGTAATTTCCATTTGTATAGTAAGCATAATAGTCCGCCCGGTATTTGTCCGTGTGGGCGATCGTTGCGTTGGCGACTTCCTCGGTGACACCCATGTTTGCGATGGTGCGTTCCACGCAGAATGCCCGGGGCGCTTCCACGTAGATGCTGACTACGTTCGGCCTTCCTCTTAAGATCCAGTCGGCGCATTTCCCAACGATCACACAGGATTCTGTATCAGCCAGATTTTCAATGATCTGCTTCTGATACTGAAATAGTGTGTCGTCCGAGACGAACTTTTCATTTCGGGCAATGTAATGCCTCGCCCGGGGAAGCCCTTTCAGAAAACTGGAAAACCCTCCGTGGGCACGCACTTTCTCGTTCACTTCCTCGAATAATTGCTCGTCCAGTCCGCTCATCTGGCTGGCAAGTGTGAGGATCCGGTTTTCATAACAGTGGATCCCCAGTTCCTTTGCCAGTTTTGACGCGATCTCTTTCCCTCCGGTGCCGAACCCTCTTGCAAATGTCACGACATAATTCTTCATCTGTCATCCTCCTCACACGCAGACAATGGTCAGCCTGCCAGATATCTGCTTAAAAATTCTCTTGTTCTCGGATTTTTCGGTGCGGTAAACAGGATTTCCGGAGACGCATCCTCCGCCACATAGCCTTTGTCCATAAAAATCGTTCTCGTCGATACGTCTCTGGCGAATGCCATCTCATGGGTCACAATGATCATGGTAAGTCCGGTCTCAGCCAGCTCTTTCATAACCTCCAGAACTTCCCCTACCATTTCCGGATCCAGGGCGCTGGTAGGCTCGTCAAAGAGAAGGACTTCGGGGTTCATGCAGAGCGCCCGCGCGATAGCAACCCTCTGCTTTTGACCGCCTGAAAGTTGTTCCGGTCTGGCATTGATATAGGGCGCCATCCCTACCTTTTTCAGGTGTGTGATGGCTCGGTCAAAAGCCTCTTTCTTTGAGATATGGAGCACTTTCCGCGTGCAGCACATGCAATTTTCCAGTACGGTCATATTGTTGAACAGATTGAAGGACTGAAAGACCATACCAACTTTTGCCCGGTATCTGTTGATCTCTCTCTGGATATCTTTGAGCTCCTTTCCGTGATAGAGAATCCGTCCGCTGGTCTGATGCTCCAGACGGTTGATGCATCGAAGCAGGGTGGATTTTCCTGAACCGGATGAACCGACGATGCAGATCACTTCTCCTTTATTCACGGATATGTCGATTTTCCTGAGCACTTCATGCTCTCCGAATGATTTGCTCAGATTTTCAATCCTGATAATATTCTCTGCCATATTGCATCCTCCCCTTACTGCGCCTCCATATACTCTACCGCAAGAACATAATCCTTCTTTCCTTCCATCTTCTTTTCAATCAGGAGGAAAAGTCTTCCAAATACAAAACAAAGGACAAAGTAGATCACTGCGATAACGAGATAGGCCTCATAATATTTGTAGTAATTGGCTCCCGCTGTCTTGGCTGCCATGAAAAGTTCCTGTACTGCGATGACATTTAACACAGAGGTCATCTTCAGATTCGTGAGAAACGTGTTTGCCATTTCTGGGAGTATGTTGCGAAACGCCTGCGGTAGTACGATAAAAAACATTGTTTTCAATGGAGACATTCCCATTGCAAGAGCACCTTCTCTCTGACCTGTATCGACGGAATTGATCCCTGCACGAACCGTTTCAGCCATGTAAGCGCCCGTATTAAGAACCGTTACCAGGATTCCGGCGGCAGCAGAGGAAAGCTCCACGCCCGATTGACGAAGCCCGTAATATACGATCATCGCCTGTACGATCATGGGGGTTCCTCGAAAAATCTCCACATAGATCCGGAATATGCCCTTGATCAATTTCAGACCCATAATCTTTACGATATTGTCTTCCTTTGTAATTTTGATATCCTGAATCAGCCCGACCACATATCCAAAGATAAATCCGAGAATGGTCCCGATGACCGCTATGTACAGTGTCAGGATTGTTCCCTGGATGAACATATTCGAATATTTGTCGGCCAAAAAAACCACCCATTCGAAGGAATTTGCCGGCTCAGTAATATTAAACATCATGCAGAATACCTCCCTTTTTATTCTGTCATTTTTCCATGTCACTCTGACGCCGGCTGCAGTTTGATCACCTGATCCATCAGTTCATCCATAGCGGCTTTATCGTTCCAGCCGATGGCGTCCATAGCGTCCTGGATCTTGTCTCTGAAGGCTGTGTCATCTTTTCTTGTCGCGATACATACATTTACCATTTCCTCATCTCCCGTAAAGGTATCGGAAGAATCCAGTGTGATCACTTTCAGATCGTCGTTCGTCAGTGCTGCAGACTCGGCTGTCGGCAGATCGACCACACATACATCAGCAACCCCGTTAGAGATAGCCATAAAGCATTCGGACGTTGTCTCATAATTTCCTGCCTGTACTCCGCCCTCTATCTGCTCCAGAAGAGGAACCCATCCCGTTCCGAGCTGTGTCGTAAGTTTACATCCTGTTCCGGCAAGATCAGAAAGCTTTGTCACATTCTCATATGCTCCGCCTTTCTTTACGACAATACAGTTGTCCCTGTAATAATATGGTTCTGTAAAAGAATAAGAAATCTCACGCTCAGCTGTTCTTCCCATACCGGCAATGATCGCATCGTAATCGCCCGCATCCAGAGATGTCCCGATAGAACTCCAGTCTACTTTATGAATTTCAAGTTTCATTCCCATCTCATCAGCAAGCATTTGTGCTACCGCAACGTCGTAGCCATATGCATAAAAATCTGATCCGTAGATCGGAACTGCTTTCGAGCCATCCGACAACTCTTCCGTCTCCTGTGTCCAGTTGAACGGAACATAGTTGCATTCCATTCCTACGCGAAGCACATTATCATCTTCCGAATCCGTATCCGCACGGTTGGACCCGCACCCCGCTGCCAACACCATTGTCATTAAGGCTGTCATACATACCGCAGCCACCCTTCTGTAGCTATTTTTCATAATACACTCCTCCTTCTGGCGACAACAAAGGCGTTCATCCCATCTGAGGAATGAACGCCTTTGTTCCTACATGTTCAAAAACATGATTTTATTATAAAACTTAATCGAATACAGTCTTCTGCGCGTCTGCAGTCCGGCAGAAGAACAGCGGATATAACAGAAAAAGCGCCCATTTCATTAGAAATGAACGCCTTTGTTTCACACTATCATATGTCTGTCCGATTAAGTTGACTTTATTATATATAAAAACAGAAGGGATTGTCAACGTAATTTCTGCATATCATTTTTTTAAATCCTCCCAAAATTTTATGCATTTTTGCAAAAAAAAGCCTGCAAATATCAAATTTACAGGCTTTTGAGCTCCCCCTGTTGGACTCGAACCAACGACACTGCGGTTAACAGCCGCATGCTCTACCGACTGAGCTAAGGAGGAATATTATGCAATTATTTACAAATAACCCAACACTCTGTTATAAATAACATTTTGCTGGATTACTCAGAAAGGTATTGGATATACCTTCAAAACCGCATACACATTTCGTACATCTGCTATCATACCATACTTTCTTTCGGAACACAAGACCTGGCAGTACTTTTTTTCCTGCCCTCTTGGTCAAGCCCTCGACCGATTAGTAACAGTCAGCTCCACACATTGCTGTGCTTCCACCCCTGCCCTATCTACCT
>JACJJN010000032.1 GCA_016899975.1 Lacrimispora saccharolytica
CTATACCGTTTTTTAAAAGAGTATAACAGAATAGTCTACATTGTTAAAGTACTGATTCTAAAAGGATGCACCACTAGTAGGAAAATAACTCACACCCACATTTAGTTTTCTCTTGCAAAAAAGATATAATAAGTTTACTATATGATTCTATAAATATATCTCATTATAATTTCACAAAAATATTTCCTATTTTACTGTTATTCCTTAATTATAGACACACTTTATAACGTATGTCCTAAGCTTTACTATACTTATACAAAGAGAAGATTGTCACCTCCGGAAAAGATAGTTCGTATATTCACAATGCTTTATGGCGTTTCCGACAGAAGGCAAACGCTCCTTAGACTCTTTAAATATAACTGCTAATTATAAATTATTCTATAAACCACATTCATCCACCGAAATCCTCGTCTCCCGCTTACATCTTCGGTATACCACAGCTGCTCCAGCTTCAATTGTTTATTTACCGTCAGGATTTTCTCTACCAGCTGTTCAGTAAACTCAAGAAAAAAACGTCCGTCCTCCACTTCTCCTGTGAAAATTCCACTTTTCCCGGAAGCATATACAATTCCATTGTTATTCAGATACATGTCGATTTTCTTAAAAAAGCAAAGTACTTCTTCTTCCTGCAGATGAATCAATGACGCACACGCCCAGATCCCGTCGTACCGTTCCACCGACTGATAATTCTGGATATCGGAACACACAATCTCTCCGGAAAAAACTTTTCGGATTTCTCTGCAGAGATTCTTTGACGGCTCTAATGCAGTCACCTGATATCCGTGCTTCTGGAAGTAACATGCATCCCGACCGCTGCCACTTCCCACATCCAGAATCTTTGCTCTATCTTTTAGCAAAGGCAGGAATCTTTGATACTGTTCCGACATATCGGCTGAAAATGTTTCTGCCGCATAGCGTTCTGCATTGCTTTCGTAGTAGTTACACATCATCTTATGTCCTCAAGCTCCAACTGGAAAATCCCATACTTTTTGCCGACTGATAGACCGGAAGCATCACTTCTTCCAGACGCCCAGAAAACTCCGTTTCCGACAGACCTCTCTGATAAAGTTTATGCCTGATCCCCGGATTGTTCAGATGCTCCTTCGCACATTTGTCAAAAGCTTTATGTACTTCCGGATATTCCCACATCAATTCATAGGACAAATATTCCATTTTACATAATAATGGAAAATACCTGTTCCAGTCTGGAAGGCTGTTGCTTTTACTGCTGTTGATACTACGGGTTGTGGGCGTCAGATTCCACAATTCATCATGTGCCACAAAAGACCATGGTACAAAATGATCAATGGAAATATTCTTTTCATTGAGTGAATTTTCCCCATAGATTTCGCAGATAGGTTTTATGGAAACAAGCATTTTCCAATACTTTTTCACCTTTTCCAGGTTCCGCTCTTTCGGCGGATAAAGCTTGTCCACGATTCCCGGGACACTGGGATTCCTTCTCTGAAGATACTGGATTAGATTCAGTTCCACCCATCCCTCTATGATTTCGTAATTCCGTTCAATATAATCTGCCATTCTTCCTGTATCTGAATTTGGGTGTTCAGGCCGCTAAATTGCAGGAAGTAATACATCAGCCTTTGTTCCTGATTAATTCTTTCCGCGAGATTTTTCCCGGACCTTCTCCATTCCATTCCTTTCATGGATTCCATAAAAGGCGCCTGTAAATGGTAAGGAACTTTTTGGGACAATCTCCTTTTCAAGGCTATAACTTTCTTATCCTTACAAGATTCCAGATATTCCAAGATAACATCTTGCTTCTCGCATGATTTCATATTACTTATTTCGTCTATTCGGTGAACTACCTGTTCCAGTGCATCATTAGGTCCAAGATTCAGCCGATATTCCAAAACCATATACCAGGCATCTGCAATCATTTCATCGATCAATGTCTCAAATGTAATTGTTTTATGCCCTTCTTTTATTTTTCTTGCAATTGCCTGAAACCAGAATAATTTGTAACATTCGCTTTTATGATCAAATAATCTGGAAAAATGGGCAATATCCAATATATCAGAATGTGGTAACTGCATGTCATTCTCCCAGCACAGTATATTTTTCTTTATGCCCATACGCCTTTTCTACTGGATATTTTTCTGCATTCCGCTTTACCTTTTCCTGGATGATCTCGTCCAGATCCAATCCGCAGGTATCTGCCATTAAAATACAGTAATTCAGTACGTCCGCCAGTTCTTCCCTGACCTTGTCTTTTTTCTCCTCACACCAAACATCATCTGCACTCCACTGAAAGACCTCCAGCAGTTCTGCCGCCTCCAGGCTAATCGAAATAGCCAGATCTTTGGGGTTATGGAACTGTTTCCAGTTTCGATTATCTCTGAATTTTAATACCTGTTCTATCGTTTCCTTTGTCATTTTTTATCCTCACTCTTCCGTGTCTCCAGACATTTCTTCAGATAAGCTGCCAACCTTTGATTTGTACAATATACATAGCAGCCTTTCATACCGCATATCATCCCCCATGATGACTCCCATATAATCGAATTCCAATCCCTGAGAAGTATGGATACATCCCGCTTCATGAATGGAATCTTCGTCAATAGCAAACGTAGTCATATTTTTCAGATTCCAGCTGATTTCAAAATCTCCGATTTTTATATCATGAACGGATGAATCATTGACTCCTTCTTTTTTCCAGTTCCAACAGTAACCAGCCAGAATTCTCGCTCTGTTATGTGATGTACAATTTCTTTCGATAATCAACTCCTGCATTTTCTCCGGCGAATCAAGAATTCGGATATCATAATCGATATCCTCCATGTTATAATTTGCCGTATCCCGAATTTCCAGCGTATGATCCAGCCAGGCGAGGTATCCATCGGAACCATTGCATCTGAACTGAGACACCAGTTCCATCTCTGTAACCTGAGCTTTTTCCTCCTCCGCCCATTTTCTGATTGCATCTACCCGTCCTATATCCTGAAGTGTAACTCTTTGGCTTTCATCAATAAAGAACACGCTGCATTTTGCTGCATGAATAATTTCTTTAATCTGGTTTTCTCCCATGTTATGGAACATTCCAGAATTCTCATTCAGACGATATGCTTCATCAGAGTATGTCAAGATAAAACTAACACTTTTTTCAAGTTTTCTCTACCTCTTCATCTCCTCAATATCGCGCTTGCAGCACCGCTTATATTTCATGCCGCTTCCACATGGACACTTATCATTCTGCTCAACTTTCTTGTAGAATCTCGGATGTATTGCACTATGCAGACCATCGCTACGAACCTCTTGACGCAATATAAACAACAATATTTCCGCCATAACCACTGAGGCTCTTGCCAAACCTATACAATCCTCTGCCGTTTCAATCAGGCTACCCTGAAATCTAACCTTATTTCGTTTTTTAAGATCATAAGTTATTATCGTCTGAGTAAGGCTATTATACTTATAATTATTGTGCCCTATACCATTTCTTAAATCTTTGTCAGCAGGTACATTTAGAGCCTTCTGGATATCCTCTGCATAATTGACAAATTCCAGTTTCTTACCATTATCCAACCTTATAAACCGAACATAATCAGGCCCTTTAACGCCCCTATATTCATTGCTATTTACGAATTCAGTAATATTTGCATCGAAAGAATCATACTTTCCACGCTGAAGTATATTGTCTAAGCATACCGGTATATAAAGCAAAGCCAACAACGCCTCGTATGCATCCTGATAATACGACTTAATATCTTCAAAAGAGCATGTGGCAATTCCAAGATTCGGCGATTTCTTAGTATACCTAAGATACGTTTCTGCAGGAAGTATGTTGGGATATATTTCCATAAATGATGAAAATACATCAATGATCTTCCTGTAGTCAGAAATCAGTGTATCCACACCGCCTTTCTTTTCAACAAATCTGTGTAATTCTTCTCTATCTATTCTTGCAAGATTAGCAATCAGGTTAGCAATGCTTTCATCCTGCTCATCTGGATAGAATATATATTTCGTCTCTTCCTGCACAACTTCCTGCAAACAATGAAGCGCTTTAAGATAATTGTCACATTTATAAGAGTAATCGCCCATCTTATTCTTTAAGGCCTCAGATATATAATCTGTGCTGCCCTCATCCAAAAGTTGGAATGCAATACTGCGCCAAGCTTTCCATTCTTCCATATTCTTTGCAAAATAAGAAAGCCTATCTATTCTGTCGATCATATCAACCTGATCCGTTGCATTGATAAACGGAGTCCCTTTGGGTAGTTTGCCATCAAACTCTTTTACCTTTGCACAAGGTAGTTCTCCCGAGATTTCCACTACATAATCTGCATTACACATGATATGTGTTGTACTATCAGCATCACAGTTCTCGACTTTAGCATTAAAAAGTTGAAGACCTTTTTGTCCTGGCATGGAAATATTATAGGTTCCCTTAATCAAGGCTCTACAATTCATGCAATTAAAACGGATAGGATACTCTTTCAGATATCCGCCATCTTCTATTCTCATATAAGTTTTTTTCCCGCAAATCGGACAAATTGCAATTTTAGGAACTACCATTCCAATACCTCCTTATAACAAAAGGCACGCAATTCTAAGATTACATGCCTCCTATAGCCATATGTCGGAGCTAGCGCTCGCTGTTCACAGCAAGCGCCTGCTCCTTGCAAGCATCAATCGCATGGATTGACACCCGCTCAACTGCAGAGGCATCCATCTTCACAGCGAAAATGGTTCCAACTGCTGCCGCACCTAGGGCAACGACAAACTTCCAGTCAATGGTGACCGTACAGTTCATAGCACTACCTCCTTCCTGAGCCAAGCCCTGAAAATATATGGTAGTCTATGTTGCCCTCGTCCTCGTTCCAGTTTTCACTGGAATATTATAAAATACCACGACATTCTGCATCTGTCAATTCTTTTCTGCTATCATATCATACATGCCACAGTTTGAACAACAGGAAAGAGCATTTTCTTTGTTTATTATTATAAAATTTATTTTCCAAACTAAGTTCCACCCATTTTATTTTAACCATAGAAATTACTTTGACAAAGTTACAGATAGAAGTTACTTAAAAAAATTCTTTACCTCTCGCTTTCACTCCTGTATGATTTTATCTCCTCACCCCAGGTTGTTTTGCAGGAGGTTTTAGAAGATGAAAAAACATACGCATTTATCTTTAGATGAACGGATTACAATTGCACAGCTTTTAAAAGACTGTTCCCCTTTTAAAGCAATCGCCCGCGAACTTGGACGTGATCCATCTACTATTTCAAAAGAAGTCCGGGGACATCGGGTTCCTAAAAAATCCGGTGCCCTTGGGAAAGCCTTCAACAATTGCGCCCATCGGTTCGGCTGCGACTGCAGACGTCTCTGTACCGGATGCAAAAATAACCGCTATTGCTGGACCTGCGGTAAATGTATTTCTATCTGCCCTGACTACAAGGAGCAAAAATGCTCCCGCCTTTCCTCTCCTCCCTACGTCTGCAACGGCTGCCAGAACCTGAATTCCTGCACGCTGGAAAAATGGTTTTACAGGGCTCAGTCTGCACAGGAAGAATACAAGAGCCTCCTTTCAGAGGCAAGGGAAGGGATCTCTCTTTCCGAAGATGAAATCCGGCATCTGGATTCTATCATCTCCCCTCTGATCCTGAAAGGGCAGTCCCTCAACCATATCTTCCAGAACCACGGGGATTCCATTATGGTCAGTGAAAGCACTCTCTACCGGCTGATCAATGACAATCTTTTTACCGCAAGAAATCTTGACCTGCCACGCAGGGTTCGTTTTTCCAAACGCAAGTGCAGAAAAAACAGGAAGATCGACAAGCAGTGTCGGACTGGCAGAACCTATCTGGATTATCAGGTTTATATACAGGAGCATCCTGATCTCCCTGTTACGCAGATTGATTCGGTAGAGGGCGTCAAAGGCGGGAAAGTCCTTCTCACCATCCATTTCGTGCAGGCAGAATTCATGGCCGCATTCCTCAGGGATACCAATGATTCCCAGTCTGTTATCGATATCTTTAACAGGCTTTACCTTGAACTGCGCAGTGATATTTTTATCTCTCTCATGCCAGTCCTTCTTGCAGACAACGGTTCCGAATTTTCAAATCCATCCCGGATTGAATTCGATACACAGGGGAATCAGCGGACACATCTGTTTTACTGTGATCCTGCTTCGCCTGGTCAGAAAGGATCTGCAGAACGGAATCATGAACTGATCCGCCTTGTAATTCCCAAAGGGAAACCGCTGGATTCCTATACTCAGGATGACATCAGCCTGATGATGAGCCACATCAATTCTTACTGCCGTCCAAGCCTTGGCAATAAGACTCCTTATGATATGATGTGCTTTTTATATGGGAAAGGAATTCCTGAACGGTTTGGGATTCATAAGATTGCGCCGGATGATGTCACACTGCGGCCGTCTCTTCTTGCGAAAGGAGATGACAAAGATGAATGACAGAGAATGCATTACTATACGGATTGAAGAATACGAAGAGATGATCTTCCAATATTTTGACGCATTGGATCAGATTTCTGATCTGGAACTGGAAGTTTTCGAATTAAAGGAAAAGTTATCGCTCCTGACAGGAACCCAGGAGCGATAATACAAAAGACAGGCTGATCATGCCTGTACCAAAACCACAACCCGGGATGAGACTTCATAGGCACAAGAACAGGGGTGGAATTTACTCTGAGAAAAAACAATGAAATTTCACTTCCGGTCAACTGCGCCCATTTATAGCCCTATTCTCTCGGATTCGCATACTATTTTACCCCAAAACCAGAAAAAGAGCCATCAATTTTTTGCAAAAAGAAAAATATGATGGCTCCATATGGAAGTTACTTTGAGAAACTAGAAGTTACTTTAAAAACTAACCTTATTATTATAAATTGAATCATAAAAGAGCCTCTCGCATCAGCAGACAGCCCTCTCTCATGCACCCAATATAAGCTTCACAACATCCTCTGAAAACTCCCATTTGATCTCAACATGATATTCATCATACACTCTAATCTCTTTGACCAGTGCTTTTGCCAATCCATCCGTCAATTTATTTTCTCTGACCGCCTGATCCAAAATTCCTATCGTTTCTTTTGTTTCTTCATTTTCCTGCAGTTCCAGTTCTTTCAGAGTGCTATTTTTTGCTTCTATCATTTTTCCAAGCTGATCTCTCTGGACAGTCAATTCAGCTTTTCTTTCTTCTTAACTTTATTTTTCTTTTTGTCAATCCCTATTTTTCTTACACTATATTAACGCTTTATAATCGTCGTTAATTTTACTACACCATTTACTACACCATTTTCGTAAAAAATGACGATTTTTGACGCTCCCAGACAAAAAGTAAGAACCCGCAAAAACCTTGTAAAATAAGGCTTTACGGGTTCTGACACCACAGGACAAAACCACCCCGAACGAGCCAAGAGGTGAGTGCTAATTTTCTAAAAAAATGTATCCGCCTCACAGCGTCTGCACAATCGGACAGAAAATCATTTACGATTTTCTGCTCCGTTGTGCCGCCGGAGGCGGGCTGGAATTGCAAAAGAAATCTTTTTTATCTGTTCGTGCAGCGATATAATTCCCCATCACGCCACTCAATATCATAAATCTCTCCGCCCCTTGCACGAAGCCCCGTAATCCTGCCGTTCTTCCACGTTTTCGGCAGGGCAGGGAGAAGCTTTGCCTTACCGTTATGACTCTGCAAAAGCATTTCTGCAATTCCGGAAACAAGCCCGAAATTGCCATCGATCTGGAACGGCGGATGATTATCGAACAGATTGGGAAGCATTGAGCTTTTCAGCAGGGCAGCAATATTTTCATAGCATTTGTCACCATCACCAAGCCTTGCCCACATATTGATAATCCAGGCTCTTGACCATCCTGTGTGACCGCCGCCGTTTGACAGCCTGCGTTCCAGCGTTTTTCTTGCGGCCGCAAGCAGCTCTTCGCTGTTTTCACAATCAAAAAACTGTTTTCCCGGGTAGAGCGCAAACAGGTGCGAAATGTGGCGGTGGCCAATTTCGATTTCTTCATAAGGCTCCGCCCACTCCTGAATGGTACCGTTCGTTTCAATCTGAGGCTTGGGGAGTTTTTCAAGTATAGCCGTGTAACGCTTGATTTCGTCATCCTCAAGCATTCCCGTTTCAATAAGTCCGCGGAACAGTTCGTACAAAATCTGCGCATCCATAGACGCACCCTCACACAGATTTCCATGTTCACCATTTGAAAGAAGATAGGAATTTTCAGGAGAGGTTGTGGGCGATACCACAAGCTGGCCTTTATCATTTTCAATCAACGTATCTTCAAAGAAAAGTGCGGCTTCCTTAATGATGGGCAGATACTCTGAAAGGAAGTTTTTATCGCCCGTATAACGGTAATGTTCAAAAATATGGAGACAAAGCCATGCAGCACCCATTTGCCAGTAAGTCGAAGACGGCCAGGTATCCTGCGGCGCACAGTCTCCCCACAGATCGGTGTTGTGGTAAGCCATCCAGCCTCTTGCACCGTACATTTTTTCCGCGACATGTTTTCCGTTGTCAACCATTCGCTTTATGTGATCGAACAATGGTTTGTGAAGTTCGGAAAGACCTGTATTTTCCGCACACCAATAGTTCATCTGAGTGTTAATGTTTATGGTATATTTGCTGTCCCATACGGGAGTAAAACTGTCGTTCCATATTCCCTGTAAATTTGCGGGCAGACTGCCCTCACGACTGGAAGCAATCAGCAAATATCTGCCGTAAGCAAAGGCAAGATTGATAAGGCCATTATCCTCGCCGCCGCTTTTTATTCTTTCAAGCCTTTCATCCGTCGGAAGATCGCTTTTATCCTCACATTCGATTGATAAGATACAGCGGTTCATAAGCTCCGAAACATCCGCGACATGCCGCTTTTTCAGTTCTTCATAGCCCAGCTTTTCTGCCTGATCAAGCGCTTTTACAGCTTCTTCCAGATAGTTGTCACAATAAAAACTCGTCTGCGAGGTCATAAGTATTTCTGCGTTTCCGTCGCAGTGAAGCGTTCTTCCCTTTATATAAGGATTTCCGCTTACAGCGCGGATTACAAGGCAGTATTTCACGCCGTCTGCTCCCGCCTGCCCCTCCATGCACAGAGTATTTTCTGACAGCTTATATATTTTTTCACAATAAACGGCGCGTTCCATGATAATACGCAGAGGTGTGCCCTCACATTTTACCGCCATGACCTTGTCCGGGCAGGAAAGAAAACTTTCGCGGCAAAAATGCATGCTGTTCTTTGTATAACTTACAGTATGTATGCCCTTTTCTATATCCAGTTCACGCTTGTAATCCGGAAGTGTCTCAACCCGGTTAAGCTGTTCGCTCCAGTAATCGCGGAGCCCGAGAAAATATATCCGTTCGTCGCTTTCGGGAATAAAAAACACATCCGCAAGAGGCTCGTAATGGCTCTGATAATCGGGAACCGCGGCAACCGTTTCGTTGGCAAGCTCTTCCGCCGCACGTATTTTCCCCTCACGGATCAGCCGTTGTATCACAGGAATATTTTCTTTTGCATCAGGATTTATCCTGTCACGAAAACCGCCCCACCATATGCTGTCGTTGTTAAGCTGAAAACGGTCTATCACAGTACCGCCAAAACACATTGCTCCCATAACGCCATTGCCTACAGGGAGGGCTTTATTCCAATTGTCAGCAGGCGCCTTATACCATAATGTATCCATGAATTTTCCCTTTCTGAAAAACTTATTTTTTTGCTTTCTGGAGCGTATTCGAAACTCCCTTTCTCAGCTTGTCTGCTGCTCTTTCCTCCATCGCATAATGATCAACGGAATCTGAAGCGCCAGCATCGCCACCCATCCGAAGAAATTCGCCCACGCCAGCCGGTCGAACCCGCCGTGCAGGATATGGATCATCAGCCATGCCGAAAAGAAGCGTGCCGACATATTCAAAATGGTGCTGATCAGCGTAACTTTCAGATCTCCAAGCCCGCGGAAAAACCCCTGGATCGTATTGGTCGCCGCCGGCATGAGATACATCAGCGCGATCAGCCGAAGATAAGAAACACCTAGCTGGATCACCTGCTCCGACCCATCGCCGACAAACAGCTGCATGATCGGGCGCGCCCCGAAAAACACCAGCACCGCCACCACGGACGTATAGACCAGCTGAATAAGAACCGATGAGAGAAATCCCTGCTTCATCCTCCGGATATTTCCCGCCCCTCTGTTCTGCGCCATAAAAGTCGTCGTCGCATGGGCGATATTCTGCTGGGGAGTCATGGCAAAATCATCGACCCGGTTGATCGCGGTGAACGCAGCGATAAACGCGACACCCTGCACATTCACCACCGTCTGCACACAGATTTTGCCAAGCTGAACGCACATCTGCTGCAGAGCGCTTGTAATTCCATAATTGAATGTCTTCCAGAGAATGGAACCGTCAAATACCTTCCACTTCTTACCCAGGCAGAGCAACGGAACCTTTTTCCTGATATAGATCAGACAGAAAAGGCAGCACAGCATCTCGCTGAGCACGGTCGCAGCCGCGCTTCCCAAAACACCCCATCCAAGAACCACCACGAAAAACAGATCGCCGATCACATTCAGCAGCGCGCTGATCATCAGAAAATAAAGGGGCACCTTACTGTCTCCCAGCGCCCGCAGCGTATTGGAAAAGAAATTGTAGATAAAGGTAAAGATCAATCCCAGAAAGATAATTCTCAGATATCCCTTTGCATCGCCGATAATATTCTCCGGAACCTGAAGCAGTTCCAGCAGCGGATGGGCAAACACGATCAGAAGAACAGAAATCACCGCCGAAAATCCCAGGCCTCCCAGCATCGACGTACTGATCTGCCGTTCCAGAAGGCCGTAATCCTTCGCCCCGTAATGCGTGCTCATCAGGATTCCCGCGCCCATACACATTCCTGTGATAAACAGGATCACCATATTCATGATCGGACCTGCGGTCCCAACCGCCGCAAGGGCGTCGTCCCCGACAAATTTTCCTACAATTACAGAGTCCGCCGCATTATAGGTGAGCTGAAACAGATTTCCAAGCACCAGCGGGATCGTAAACCTTGTAATCTGCGGAATTATTGATCCCTTTGTCATATCCGTAGCCATCTTTTTCTTCTCCTCCCGTTTCTGTTCCATACTGGCAGCACTCTCACCAAACCAGCAAATCATTTCAAATGAATGTACCGGAACCATAGCCTTTCAGCTGGCTGAACGGTTTCCGGTAACCTTATTATATCTCTCCTCCCCCTTGTCTGCAAATCTTATCTGCGTGAGGAAGCGGGACGTATCGTAATGCTGCACAAAGAATGGCTGGGATTGACCTGGAAAAAGTATACGAAAGAGGCGCAACGGACCGTGAGAAATGCAGTCAATTTCTGCATTTCTCACGGTCCCTGTTTTTCCAGTGAAATCTGCCTGGTACAGACCCAGTCCATCAGTTCCTGGTTATGGCTGACGGCAATCAGGCCGATTCCTCTCCTTTCCACTTCCTTCAGCAGAAAATTCCAGATCTGGCTCTGCGTGATCAGATCCAACATCGTACTGATCTCATCTGCGATCAGAAACTTTGTCCTCTTTCCCAGTGCTCTGGCAATACTGAATCTTTGCAGTTCGCCTCCGGACAGCTCGCCCGGAAAACGATTCAGCCAGTCTGGTTCAATTCCCAGTTCATGGATCACGCGCTCTTCCACCGCGTCACCTTCCAGCAGCACTTCTCTCATGCGCAGTCTTGGATTCACCGCAAATTCCGGCTGCTGCCAGATCATCTGTACCGGACAGTATCCGCGGTAAGAAGCCAGCGGCTTTCCATCCAGAAGGATTTCCCCCTGATCCGGCTTCAAATATCCGGAGAGCAGTTTACACAGAGTCGTTTTTCCATAACCGCTGGGAGCCGCCAGACCGACTCTCTCCTTCTGGCTTACGGTAAGACTGAAATTCTCCAAAATCTGTCTTCCATCTTCCCGGTAACGGTAAGATACATTTTTTATTTCCAGATTCATCTTATTCTCCATTCCGCCGCCTTCTTCCAGCGGCAAAAATCCTCACAAAACATTGTACCCTTATTCCGCATGGATACATCTGACACTGCCGCCGCGAAGCTCTCTCCAGGGAATTTCCTGGCTGCACGCTCCCGTCCGCTGGCTGCACCTTGGGGCAAACGGGCACCCGGCGGGGAGATCCTTTACATAGGGCTGTGTTCCTTTGATAAACTGAAATCCATGCTTTGGCATGGCTCTCCACAAAGCCTTGGTATACGGATGGCGCAGCGTTTCTTCCCGTTCAAAATCTTCCACGGCAGCTTCCTCCACGGTCGTTCCCGCATAGAAAACCACAATCCTGTCCGCCACCTCCAGGGCAAGTTCCAGGTCGTGGGTGATCACCAGCACACCCGCGCCCATGTCCGCAAGTTCCCGAAAATGTGCCATCGCACGTTTTGCTACTTTCAGATCCAGTCCGGGCGTCGGCTCATCCGCGATCACCAGCTTCGGGGATTCGATCATCGCGGTGGAAATCAGGACTCTCCGGTTCATTCCTCCGGAAAGTTCGAAAGGATACAAATCTTCTACCTCTTCTTTCAGTTCATACCGTCGAAAGATTTCCCGCAGTCTGTTTCTGGCCTGAATCCCCTTGTCGCCCTTCCGGATCTGCGGTCCGATTTTCATCAGCGGATTCAGATATACCGTACTCTGGGGTACAAGAACAATCTCTTTTCCCCTGATTTTTTCGATCCTTTTCTGCGTCAGTTCCTCCCCGCAATAGGTGATGGTTCCGCCCATGACCGCATTGTAAGGCAGCACGCCCATAACCCCATGCGCCAGAAGGCTTTTTCCGGAACCGCTGGAGCCCACGACCGCCACCATCTCTCCCTGACGGACTTCCACATCAAGATTTCGTATGACAGGAAGTTCCGTCTGATGCATTCCGCGGTCATACTGGGTAAAACGAATGCTCATATTTTCTATTTTCAATATCGGCTCTTTTTCATTCCATGTCTTTTTTGTCTCTTCCATCATTATCCGCTTTCCCTTTCTCTTCCGGAACTTTACTGATGTACGCTGTTCGGATCCAGCAGCTTCCTCAGACTTTCCCCCAGTACATAAAACATGATAACGGTTACAACCAGAAGAATGCCCGGAAACAGCGCCAGCCACCATTTTCCGGTCACCAGATATTTCATCGCCTCGGACAGGATAATGCCGATGGCAGGCTGCTCCGTGGAGAGACCGAATCCCAGAAACGTGACACTGGATTCATGGAGGATCGCATGGGGAAACAGCAGCACCAGACCTACGAGAAACTGCGGCAGAAGATGCGGCAGCATATGCTTCCTGGCAATGTACCACCTGCTTTTTCCAAGTTTCGCAGAAATCTGAATATACGGACTTTCCTTCAGCTGTATGACTTCCGCCCGGATCAGCCGGGCAAGAGAAGGCCAGTGGGTCAGCGCCACGCCGATAACGACGCCTTTCAGTCCCTTTCCCAGAGCTACTGAAATCAGGATCAGAAGCAGAATATGGGGCACTCCCATGATCAGATCAATGACAAAAGAAATGATGCTGTCCGCGGTTTTTCCCAGGGTCGCTGCCGCGATCCCAAGAACCAGCGCCACCACGGCGCTGACCGCCGCCGACACAACACCGATCAGAATACTCATCGAAAGGCCTTTTAACGTGCGCGCCAGCATATCTCTTCCCAGCCAGTCCGTACCAAAGATATAACTCGAACACGGGGCAAGGTTTTTTCTGGAAAAATCCGTCACTCTTGCCGCCTCCGTGTTCAAATTTCCCAAAACGCAGACAATTACAAGAAAAGCAATCGAGAAAAAGATTCCGATCATCATCCGCTGTCTTCGATTGAAAAACTTCATTTTACAGCTCCTCCTCTTCTGATCCGCGGGTCAATCATTCCATAAAGAAGATTGGCCGCCAGATTTCCGCCGAAGACGATCAGCGCACTGACAATGGTGATCGCCATCAACAGCGGAAGATCGCTGCCAAGTCCCGCCGCCACTGCCGCCTGACCAAGGCCCGGATAGGAAAACACTTGTTCCACCAGGACGGATCCACCGAAGATTTCACTGATGGAAGCGAAATGAAGCGTCACCGCTGGAAGCAGCACATTCCGGAAACCATAATACCGGAACAGCCGCCATCCTTTTTCTCCTCTCATCCTTGCAAACAGCACATAATCGCTCTGCATTACATCGATCATTTTTTCCCGGGTATGCAGCGCAATGTTGGAAACTCCTGTTATGCTCAATGTCAGCGCAGGAAGCACCGCATGGTAAACTCTGTCCAGAAAGGTCACTCCGCTGGCTTCCACACCGATCGGAACACTCAGCCCGATCGGAAAGAGCTGCAGCCAGACACTGAAGATCATCAGAAGCAGCAGCGCCAGCCAGAAGGCCGGAGTGCTGGAGACGACAAGACAGTATCCCCGGATCAGCTTGTCCACAAATTTTCCCTGGTTCATTCCGGAGACTACTCCCAACAGGAAACCGAGGACTCCCGAAATGATCCATGCGGTGATCATCAGAAACAGCGAATTGGAAAGCTTCACTGCAATCACCTCTGTGACCGGCTGGCGGTACAGCAGGGAAATCCCCATGTCTCCCCGAACGAAGTCGCCGGCCCAGGACAGATACTGCCGGATCGGAGGGGTATTGACGCCCCAGTACTCCTCCAGCTTCTCTCTCTGTTCCTGACTCATGGTTCCCAGCGCCGCCTGACCCACGTTTGCCTGCAGCGGATCAATGGGCGATGCCTTCATTAACGCAAAAGTGACCATGCTGATGCAGATGGTCAAAAGAAGGATCCTTATTAAGTTTTTCCCGATAAACACGATCCAGCGTCTCTTCATTTTTTCCTCCCCACATAAGCAGACTGCCGTTCCGGGAAGGTCGGAAAACTTCCCCGGAGCTGCAGTCTCTATGACTTCTTTATTCCCAGTTCCACTGGTCTACGTTGTTAATGATCGACCACCCGTGTCCGTGGGGATGGATCTTCTGATCCGCGATCTGCAGTCCGTCTCTCACGAAGTACAGATGATCCACATTGCAGAGCCAGATCCACGGAATATCACCTTCCTGTGTAATGCCCGTCGTACCGTCCCACTGAGCCTTTTTCCATAACTCATAAGACTCTTCCAGAGAACCGGCCGCCAGTGCCTGATCCATATACTGGTCCACCGCTTCGTTGGCATACGGTGAATATCCTGCCATTCCAATTCCGCTGTCCGAAAGTGTATGATAAATATTATAAAGCTCCATTGGCGTGTGCGCACCCCATCCCCACATCAGAGGGTCTGACTGCGCTCTGTCGTACGCCACATCCCAGCCGACACCCTCTGTGGTGACGCATATTCCAAGCTCTCTCAGCTGGTTCGCCGTATCTTCCGCCAATGCCTGGCGGACAGAATCACCGGTGCTGAACATCAGTGTAAACTCGGCTTTCACCCCGTCTTTTTCACGGATTCCGTCGCTGCCTTCCTTCCATCCGGCTTCTTCCAGGATTCGCACCGCCTCTTCCGGATCGTAAGCAACTTCACAGTCCTCGTTGTACCATGGCATCTTGTCGCATACACTGTAGGCGGCGGTTCCGTATCCGTTCAGCACATTGTCGATCATTTCCTGACGGTCAATGCCGATGTTGATCGCACGTCTCACGCGGACATCCGCAGTGAATGCGTTTCCGTAGGTAATGCCGTCTTTTTCCTGCGGCTCAACACACGGCAGGTTAAATCCACGGTTGTCCACCGTATCTACCCGGAACAGTTCATACCCTTCTATCTGCTGGTCGCTGTAGGAAGCAGCCGTATGAGCCACATCCACCTGTCCGGACATTGCAGCAGCCAGGGCGGCATCCTCTTCCATAAACAGAACCGTCACTTTCTTCATCTTCGGCGCCTCCCCGTAATACTCCGGATTAGCCTCGAAAATCACCTGCTGCCCGCGATCCCACTGCTTCATGATATAACGCCCCGAACCGATGGGGTTCTGTCCATAATTCTCATCGTACGCATGCTCAGGAACGATTCCCACAACCGCCATGGTATACGGCCAGATAGAATACGGCCTTGTCATTCGAAATTCTACCGTCGTATTGTCTGTTGCCACTGCCTCTTCCAGCATCGTAAAGTCATTGACAGAACTTTTCTCTTTGCAGTTGTTGTACGTAAAAGCCACATCTTCGGCAGTGAGCGGCTCACCATCCGTAAATTTCACATCATCCCTGATGGTGACGGTCCATGTCAAACCATCTTCGCTCACGTGATAATCCGTCGCCAGATCCAGTCCGATCTCCAGATCTTGGTTCGTTACCGTCAGCGTACTCTGGATCAGCGGCTCATGCACATGCTCGCCTGCTCCCCATCCATACGCCGGGTCAAAGCCGGATTCCGGCTCTGAGGTCGTCGGCATAGTGACGATCACCTCATCTTTTGTACTTTCCTGTAATCCTTCCTGTACCTTCTCATCAGAAACACCGGACGTCTGTGCGGTCTGTTCCTGGTTCTGTCCGCATCCGGCAAAAACGCCGGCAGCAAGGGAAAACGCGCAGAGAAACGCGATTATTTTCTTTTTCATTCCTCTTCCTCCCAAAATATTTGAACTATATAAAAAATATCAGATTGTTCATTCTTTAACAAGCCCCATGGGGGGATAAAATTTTTCATTTTCAAACACGCTCTAAGCATTTCCCTTGCAGCCGCTCCGGCACCGCCGCGACAGACGCACAGCTGATCACCTCCGTGGACACGCTGAAATCTGCCGTGGATCAGCTCACTGCCGGAGGTTCCACCAATCATGCCGACGCATTCACCCAGGCCATTCAAGTCTTTGACCCTGCTTCCTCAAACGGAAAGGTGATCGTCATGTTCACCGACGGAAAAACCACCGCCGGACCTCCGCCTTCACCGGTTGCCGCGGAAGCAAGAGCTTTGGGAATCGTCATTTACTGCATCAGGCTGACCGGCGCCGACGGCATCGACATTTCTGTTTTGAACGACTGGGCCACCGACCCGGACACTTCCCATGTAGCTGTCACTCCCGACGACGCAGATCTGGAACAGTTGTTTGCAGACCTGGCGAAAAACATTTCAAAACCGGGAGCCAAAAACATTGTCATTGATGAGGTCATCCATCCGGATTTTGCCATCACCAATCTCGTGCCTCCCAGCAAGGGAACCGCAATGATGGTGAACGCCAACACGCTCCAGTGGAAGATTCCGGAGCTTGGCGTGTCCGGCAATGAAGGCGCTCTTCTGGAATTTTATATCCGCCATATCGGTACAGCCTCCGGCGCCAAGGAGATCAATGAGTCCATCTCCTACAAAGATACGGAAAACAACGCCGCCACCTTCCCGTCTCCTTCTGTCACCGTAGACTGCGGTATCGTCATCCAGCCGGAGAACTGCCCCTGCGCAAAAGAGGTGAAAATAGACAAATGTAAGGATTCCATTGTTGTGGATCTCGGCGATGTGTATCTGGAGTCCCAGGGGCGTATCGTTCAGATCAATGTTACCTTAAAGAACGTCTGCCCGGACAAACGTGTGGCGCTGGCTGTGATCCTGACGGAAGTGGACTGCAAAGGAAAAGAATACCAGCGCGGCATGAAAACATTCACCATCCCCGCTCACCACAGTCCGGGATGCCGCGACATTCTGGTAAAATGCATCAAGTTTGTCCTCCCGGAAGATCTCAACGTGTCCGGAGGATGCCCGCGCGGGCTGTGCAGCACGAGTTTCGAACTATTACGGCTGTTACACTTTTCCTTTCCCTACCTTTTCTCCGTCACACTTTGATCTCCATCAGCCGCCCGTCCCCTCTCAGATATTTCCGGTAGATACCGAAAAATACCACGGTGGAGAGCACCGCCGCCGTACCGTCCGCGATCGGCTCCGCATAGAACGCAGAACTTGCCGCAAAAAAGACCGGAAGCGCACAGGTGGAAGCCAGATACAAACCTTTCCGGAACAAAGAAAGGGTCAGGGAAATTCCGGTCATTCCAAGGGCAGTCAGGCTGTCCACAAAGACATACTGAAAACTCAGCGGTATGATCATCATCGTAAATACCCGGATGCCCCATACTGCCAGTTCCCTGTATTCCGCGTCGCTGGTAAAGATCCGGACAAAGATCTCCGGCATGATCCTTGACAGAAGGAACATCAGCGTGGTAAAGCAGATACACAGCATAAGAACCCAGAACACAGTCTTACGGATCCTTGCCGGCTGATTCGCCCCGTAATTATAGCTGATCAGAGGCTGAGAGCCTCCGGTGATCCCCAGCATCGGCGAAGTGATCAGCAGCATATAACTCTGTACAATGGTTGCGGCGGTGATCAGCGTATCCCCGTACTCTCTTCCCCCATAGTACTGCAGAACCGCATTCATCACAATGATAATGACACTGTCTGTGGCGAGGATCAGAAACGGAGAAAAACCGATGGTCAGGATCCGTTTTGCAGTTGCCGGTTCCGGCCGCACGATCGTCAGCGGAATCCGCATTTTTTTTCTCCGCAGTGTGCAGAGCACGAATATGCAGGAGCTCATCTGAGCAATCACCGTCGCCACCGCTGCGCCAGCAATATTCATATGAAATCCAAAAATAAACACCGGATCCAGCACAATGTTGACCACCGCGCCGATCATCGTCGTCATCATTCCAAGCCCTGGAAATCCCTGCGCCGTGATAAAGTAATTCATTCCCATGGACAGCAATGCAAAAAAAGTTCCCAGCGTATAGATGGTCAGATAGGTGTTCGCATAAGGAAATGTCACCTCACTGGCACCAAACCAGCTCAGCAGCTGATTCTTGGTCAGCAGAAACACATCCGTCAGCACTGCCGACAGGATCAGCAGCATAGAAAAACTGTTTGCCTGGATACGCTGCGCGCTCTTTTCGTCCCCTGCTCCCAGACGCACGGAAAAAAGCACCGATCCGCCGATTCCCACCAGCGTTCCGAAAGACGAAAGCAGCGTGATGATCGGTGCGCACACTCCCGCCCCCGCCAGAGAATCCGCTCCGATCACCGGGATATTTCCCACATAAATCCGGTCTACGATACTGTATAATACGTTGACAAGCTGCGCCAGCATAAACGGAACCGACGTCTTCAGCACGAGCAGCGGGATCGAGTCCCGTCCATAATCATTGGTTTTCTTCATCCTTGGTATCCCCCCGATTCTTTTTAACCGCAGACCATTATAGCAGAATCACTGCCCGTGCACAATCTTCCTGTTTAAAAATTCATTTGTCAAACAAATACTCATATTTTCTTCTCTGATGAAGCAGAATTTCCTGAATACGCCTTTTTTGTTTTTCCGGATAAAATTCTTCCTGTTCAAGGAGCTCTTCCACTTCCTTCTCATCGAAAGAAAAATGCATCGGCTGACCATATAGTTGTTCCACAGCATCCAACTGTTCATCAAAATCCCGGGACAGTGTTTTTGCCTGAACCTGAGGAATCAAGTCGAGAACCGGTTCCTCCTCCGCATAATCCTGAACTATATCCGAAAGCAGCGCCGCACCATTATCAAAAATCGGGCAGTAATGATATTTCCCATCCGGATCCAGAAGAACGGCAATATTATGTGTATGCCGGTCTTCATTAAGAAACAGCGCATCGATCGTGAGAAGTTTGCAAAGATAGACACCAAATTCTGTCAAGCCAGTCATACGCTTTACCTGTTCCACCAAAAATTCAGCCCTTTGCTCCGCTCCCTCTATTTGATAAATACTCTGATACAGGCTTTTTCCAAAAAAATTTGAAAACAGCCGCTCTAAAGTTATAAGCTGCCATTTCTCCGGAAGAAAATCTTTACTCTTACACCCTCTGCGTATTCTTTTTTTATACAGGATTTCTTCCGTCTGATAGCTGATATACTCCGAGGACTCCAGATTCGATGCTTTCAACAGAGACGATACCATATATTCGGCGAGTCCTTCGTACCCGGTATAATCTGCTTTATACCATATCCCATCCCTCTGCCATTTCAACTGGTTGCCCTTGGACGATTGTATTTCCTGCCCCCTGATATTTTTTTCCGATAATTCAACCATAAAAACACCTACATTTCAATCTGAATCCAGAAATTATCCTCAGCCATACGTCCCTGCGTTTTCTGTATGATCAGAAACGGATCATAAAACGGCAAATTCAGTTCCCGAAGCATCAGCTTCATTTGATCCCGTGTCCGCGGGAAACATCTGGACTCAAGAAATTCCTCATAATCTCTGTAATCCGGTTTCTCATTTCTTCCAAATGCACGATACATATAATCGCTGACAAAATTTTTTACAAAAATTTTCTGATTTCGTTCATCAACATCTATGATCGTACAGAGATCATTGCCGCAGAAATATTTCAGGCGAAGGGGATATTTTTTTTCGGGAATCATAAGTTCGTCTTTCAGCTGCGGATGCTCTTTCAGGATCTTCAGTAAGGCGACGATCGGGCCAGACACTTCCTTCTTGCCACTTTCCCAGTGCTGAACCGTTTTCACCGATACATTTGCAAAAGCCGCAAAATTCTTCTGCGTGAAATCCAATTTCTTCCTCAATTGCCTTATCTCTTCTCCAGATACTGTTTTTTGATGGGCGAACTCCAATACCTCTACCTCCCTGTCTTCCGCTTTTTTATCGTTTCAACATTTTCTCTTTTCTTATTTCTCAATCAAACTCTTTTTTCAGTATACCACAGATTCTATGCGCTTATAAGTGTTTCGGGATAATTTTTTACCTTATTTACCTAAATTTTAGGTGTTATCTTTCTAATAATACCTAAAATTTAGGCTTTTTCATCTTTCCCTATGATAAACGCACTGTCCTCCTACATAGGTTTCCTCCACCGGTACCCTGCGCAGTTCCGCCGCCGGAACCTGAAACGGGTTCTCCCCCAGCACAACGAAATCCGCCAGCATTCCCACCTGGATCCTGCCTTTCTGCTTTTCCTCAAAAGACGCATAAGCTCCTTCTGACGTATAGGAATCCAGCGCTTCCTGCACATCCATCGCTTCCCGGGCGAGATATGGGCCTGCGGTTCCGTCCAGTGTCCTGCGGGTAACGGCGCACTGGATACCTGCCATCACATCCGGCAGTTCCACCGGACAGTCGCTGCCGTTGGAAACATGGACCCCTTTTTCCTTCAGCGTATGGAACGCATAACTGGAGGACGCCAGCTCCCTGCCCACACGCGCCTCCACGATCCGCAGATCATAATCCAGAAAAATCGTCTGGGCATAAACATGAAGCCCAAGCTTCTCGATCCGTTCCAACTGTTCCTGCCGGGTAATCTGGCAGTGAACGATCCCATGACGATGATCCTCTCTGGGCTTTTCCTGCAACGCTTGCTCATACGCATCCAGAATCCAGTCCAGGATCCCGTCGCCAATCGCATGGATAGCGGTCTGCATCCCATTCCGGTTCGCCAGCGCCGTCAGTTCCTCCAATTGTTTCCTCGTCATCAGCGGAAGGCCCTGCACAGACGTCTCATCCTCATAGGAACGGCTCAGATACGCAGTGCGCGATCCCAGAGAACCATCCCCCACAATCTTCAGCGGCCCGATCCGGAAGAAAGTGCTTCCGGTTCCTGTATTCCATCCGGCATTCAAAAACCGCTGCAGTTCCTTCGGATCTGTAAACTGCGCCTGCTCATTGACCCGCACCGTCAGTTCCCCTTCCTGCTCCAGTTCCTGATACGCCCGGATCACCTGTTCATAAGGAACCGGCAGCGTCATGAAATCATCGGTCTGACAGGAAGTCACGCCGTATGCGTTGAGCTTCTTTACCGCGCGCCGCATCATCTCCCGGATCTGGTCCTGAGACGGCGCCGGAATCCGGCGGAACACATATTCCACCGCATTCTCCCGGAAAATCCCGTTGAACTCTCCGTCCGGATCCTTCTCAAAAAATCCGCCCTCCGGCTGCTGCGTTTCCTTTGTAATACCCATCAGTTCCAGCGCTCTGGAATTGACCACACAGCAATGCCCGCAGGCACGGATGATACAGATTGGACGCACCCGGGAAACCTCATCCAGATCCCAGCGGGTCGGAAATCTGCGTCCGTCCGCAAAATAATCCTGATTCCACCCGCGGCCCATCAGCCAACACTCCTCCGCGCCCGGTTCGCCGGTCCTTTCTTCTCTGTCGAAAGTACGGAGATATTCCAGCATCTCCCCCAGGGACGACGTATGTTCCGCAAGCCCCGCCATACTCAGCGTATAGCCATAGTTCAGCAGATGCATATGAGAATCGTTGAACCCCGCGCAGACAAACTTTCCACCGAGGTCCACTTTTTTCGTATCGTTATCCACAAACTTCTCCAGATCCTCCCGATTTCCCACAGCGAGAAAGCGGTCCCCTTCCACAACAAAGGCAGACGCCAGAGGAAGCTGTCCTGTATAAACCTGTCCATGATCATAAAGTGTTTTCATCTTCGTCACGCTCCGTATCTCCGAATATTGTTTCAAATACGCTCTGCAGTGATCAGAAAAAACAACGAACGCTGCAGATACAAAAAACCGGGGAGGCCCGTTCACCGAGTTCCCCGGTTCTTACTGTTTTTTCTTATTCCGTGACAGTTCAGCCAGCTGAACTGTTCCTTATCTCGTCAGATTCTGTACAAACTCTTTCTCCACCTCTGCCTGGTATTCCCCGGCAAAGGTTCCCTCCCGGAATTTATCCAGCGCATGGTTCCGGAACTCTTCCCAGGATTCTTTTTCTTTCCAGACCATGATCGGATAGAAGAAAACTTCCTCTGCTTTTGCCGCTCTCTGGTCAATGGGCGAATCTCCAACCATCATCGCATGGTCTTTCTGATAGCCATATTCCAGAAGTTTTCCGATGCAGTACTCCTTGCTTCCGGTCTCCTGGGTCAGCACCAGGCCGACATGTTTCAGCAGATCGTAATATCCCCATTCTTCCACGATCTCGGTTCTGCTTGCGGCAGTGACGATCACGATATCCGCAAACTGTTCTGCAGCCTCCAGCGCTTCTCTCACACCTTCAAACGGCTTTTTATTCTTTTCTGAAATCATTTTCAGGGAACCGTTGACCAGTTCCGACCATTCCAGTGCTTTCTTCAGCGCCGGACTGCCCGTCCGCTCCACTTCTCTGCGCAGGCTGTCCGTAGAAAGTTCCTTTGACGTCTTCACCCAGTTGAGCAGACTGTCCAGATCTTCCACACGCTTATAATTCTCATTGACGTCTACCAGGATCTTCGCCAACGCCTCAAAACGGTTGATCCCACGATCCATACTATACAGACTGATCTCTCTCCACCGGCGCATGATCGCATCCCGGTACTCCCCGAGATCCCATTCGTATACCATGCAGGGAGCAAGGCTCTTTCTGTGCTTGATTTCCATGGTGTTCATCGCACATCCGTCGGAATCCATACAGATCAGATAATCATGTCTGCGCCTGTACCCCGCAAATACATCTTCCATTTCCCTTTCCTCCTTTATGTTCTGCAGTTCCCGCTCAAGAACATATTTGAAAACCGCAGACGTTGTCGTTCTTCATTACTTTTTATTATACCCCTGTATCTTGCGGTTTGCAAACCGAATGTTGCGCTTCTATGACAGTTCCGTGCCGCGTTTCTTTCTTCTCCATCCATCCCATAAAGGGCATAAGATCAAAAGACAGAGGCCTGCCGCCGTCATTGCCTGCCCTGCCTTTTGTCCGGGAGCAGAAAACCTCAGTTCAATCTGGTGTGTTCCTCTGGAAATCTTTGCTCCTGCGAACGCGGTATTCACCTTCTCCACTGGAACTTCCTTGCCGTCCACCAGAATCTCCAGCCCATTCTGATAAGGAATCGAAGTCACAAAATAGCAGTCTTCCTCCGCTTCCAGGCTGCAGTTCATAAGAGCTCCATCCTGTGTCTCCTCAAAGACAACCGGCACTGCGTCTTCTTTGACCAGAGCCTCCACCGGATATTCGTACCACTTGAAATCAGACAATTCAAACTTGCCCTTTGAAACCTCTATCTCCAACTGTTCCAGGCTTTCTCCCTCCGGCACAGTCAGGTAATAAGTAAATCTTGAATTCTGATTGGGATAGGAAGCATGATCGGAGGAAAGCCTGTTTCTGACGCCATTCACATCGATAGTCACTCTTTTTCCATCTTCGCTGGCAACACAGAATTCCAGAATCACAATACGATTCCTCACCGGCTCATCCAGCGTCAGCGTCACTTTCCCGGACTCCGCGGCATTCACTGCCACGCTGCCGTCCTGGTTTTGAACTTCAATGTCATGAGCGGTTTCTATTTTGGAAAACAGCGGTGTCTTTTCTTCCATTTTGGAATCTTCCAGACCGCCTTTTCTGGAATCACAGGTTTCTCCTTCCGGAATACCCATGCTGCCGTCTGTCTCTTTACCGGCATCGTCGCCTACTACCGTATTATGTACCAGCGCTTCCACATTCTCCGGAAACTCCAGTTCCGAAAATTGCTCTTCACTCATGGTTTTTGTGCTGAGGTAAGCGATCGGAAGAACATTCTCATTTTCCGCAAGAACGGAATTCCCTTTCCGCGCCCTGATCTCATACCCCACCGGAACCTTATCTTCCGTGGTCTGGAGATATTTGACACCCATCAGATATTCCTGAAATGGATTGACCTCACACAGCATCGCGACTCGGTTGTTGATCCGCACCGGCATACGCATAATATCAAAAAACCAGTTGGAATATTCCTCATTGCTGATGGAGGAATACATGGTCGAAGATTTCTGACCGGAATACAGCAGGCGGTTGGAGGAAATCAACGGCTCCTCCATTCCGTCCGTTCTTGCCCACGGATCTTTTGCAACCGCCTCTGCCTCTTTCTCTGTAAAAGGGCTGACCCACTTTCCTTCCGGCACAAAGTCATCCTGCCGTGCCGTGTAAACAGAACAGACAAACGGCGCAACCAACAACAACGAATAGATACGCCTCCGGTTATAAAAAGGGATCAGACAGAGCACCATCACCAGCAGCACAGCATCCAGCAGCACACCGGAATAATATTCCGAACCTGCCAGTTTCGCCGATACCACCGCAATTCCTCCAAATAAAAGCTCCGGCCAGATACGAATCTTCCACTGCTTTCTCTGAATCATCTGCAGGACTTCTGCTGCCTGCAGCACCACCAGAGGAAGCAGCGGCATCAGAATCTTGACTCGCGCATAGAGCATTCCATTCAAAAAATAGGAAACAACGGGCAGCAGTACTGCCGCCAGCAATACAATACTCCTCTTTCTCAGCCGCCGGATCGCCAGTCCCGCCAGCAATGCATACAGAGCGAACAAGGTCAGTCCGATTCCATATGGATCGTACAGAAGTCCCTTCAGCGAAAAATCCGGGCGGAATAGCTCTGCAATCGCCGTCCCCGCTCCCTGTCTTCTGTGCTCCAGCAGAACAAGAGCGGTAGGCAGTAACAGTACGCCCGCCATGCCGACCGCGATCGCCGCGGAGCGCAGATATACAAACCATTTTTTCCTGTCCCTGGTCAACTCGTACATTCTCCACGTCATAAGCACGAGAACCGTAATGGAATAATAGAAGCTGTTATAGATCACCAACGTGAGCATGACCGTAAACAGTGTATACTTTCCTTTCTCCACCAGCTTCGGCAGAAGGAGAAGCGCAAGCAGTTCGTAAGGCATATAATTGACAAACATGACCTGCCGATGCGCCTGAAAAAAGCACCCCGCCGTCATCAGAAAGGTACTGCCGATAAACGCCATAAACGGCTCCATGCGGTTCTGGATAAGAAAACAGTAGCAGAGCAGACCGGAAGCCAGCACACAGACCAACATGGAAAAGATCAGAATATAGATCATCGGAACCTGCGGCAGAAGACATCCGACCACAATATCCGGGCGCAGATACCCATAGTAGGCGAATTCATAAGCGTTGCTTCCCCCTCCAAGCCACAGAAAATCCGGAAAGATCGTTCCCTGGGAAAGACAGGCATCTCTCAGCGTCTCCGCCAACTCCGCATGCTGGCTCATCCAGTCCGTATTGGACCCGAAGACCGATCCCTCCGGCACAAATAAATAAATCAGAACAAAAAACATGGCTGTCAGCACAAGCAGATAATACTTATGTTTTTTCAGTTCCAGTTTCATTTTTTCCTCCTTCCTGACGCACTTGCTGCGTCATCAAGGTAGATTTGGAAGTTTACTTCCAAACTTTTCCTCCTCAAATCCTTTTTACAGAGAATCAAAACACAGCCGTTCATATCTCTGGGCGGTCACATCAAATCTCACACTATTATCATAATTGTATTTCCTTAAAATCATACCGAAAGATTCCAAAATTTTCCCGAAAGAAATCCAGGTGTTTCCTTAAGATTTTCTTACATCACCCACAGGTACAATTCTCGCCATACCGAAATCATCGACTTCGGAGAGGCTGAAGCTGACAGCAACCGCTGGATCTGGGACAAACTGACTCCCTATAAAGCATTCATCTATGGCGCCCTTTCCGACCGGGCATAAATATCTCTTTTTCATTCTGTGAAAACAAGATTTTTCCGAAAAAAAGAGTCGTGTACGAATGTAAATTCGCCCCACGACTCTTTTTTATTATGTATTCCTTACTTCTTACAATATTCTCTTATCAAACAAGACGACGTACTGCAAGGATGGTGCGGTATGCTGCGTTGCCGCTGATCTTGATGCCATCTTTGGCATTGCTTGCATGTACGATCTGACCGCCGCCCATATAGATTGCAACATGTCCGTCATAGCAAATGATATCACCCGGCTGAGCTTCCGCATAAGATACGCCTCTTCCGACAGATCTCATCGCTGAGGAGGAATGCGGCAGGCTGTATCCGAACTGTGCATAAACACTCATGATAAATCCGGAACAATCCGCTCCGTTTGTAAGGCTTGTACCGCCCCATACATACGGATTACCTACAAACTGTACTGCATAATCCACAACAGCCTGTCCCGTTGCGCTTCCGGAAGAGCTGGAAGAGCCCTGATCCTCAGAGGTATCCTCTGCTTCCTCTCTGCTGCTACTGCTACTGCTACCGCTGTTGCTGCTGGAACTGGACTCCTGACGGCTGGAAGATGAACTGCTGGATGACGAACTGTTGGAAGACTGCTGAGCTTCTGCTCTTCTGCTTTCTTCCGCCTGTCTTGCAGCCTCTGCCTGTCTCTCTGCCTCTGCCTGTCTTGCAGCTTCCTCTGCTGCCTGCTGTTCCTGAATTGCCTGAATCTGTGCGTTCTGCTCTGCGATCAGGTTTTCATATTCCGCTGCCTTTGCCTGCATGTCCGCAAGCTGTGCATCGTAATCTGCGGAGGTCGCTCTCTTTTCAGCGAGCATAGTCTGCAGTTCTGCCTGCTGAGCTTCCTGCTCGGCCTCGCTTGCCTCCAGTTCTGCCTTCTCAGTTTCCAGCTGCTCACTGTAATCGCTTACCTGCTGTGTAACAGCCATATATTTTTCCAGACACTCGCGATCGTAATCATACATCTTCTGTGTGTACTCCGCCTGATTCAGGATATCGGACAGATCCTCGCCGGAAAGAAGCAGGGACGCCCATGCGGTGTTTCCGCCATTCTCGTACAGATACTGAATTCTGTCTTTCAGAGCCTCATACTGCTCTGCCTGATCCTGCTGTGCCTCTGCCAGCTTCTTCTGTGTCTCCTCGATCTCTGTCTGCTTGTTCGCAATGTCTGTTTTCAGAGACTCTACGGCAGCCATCGTCACAACCAGCTGTGCATCCAGTTCTCCAATCTGGCTTGTGATCGCCTGTTTCTGCTCTTCCAGATTGTTGATGGCATCCTGTGTCTCGCTTAACTGCGCGGTCGTCTGTGCTTTCTGCTGTTCCAGTTCATCTGTTGTTTTTGCCGCACTGACGGTCATTACCTGAGCGCTGCCGATCATTACTGTCAGCATCAAAGCAAGGATTTTCTTTCTCATTATCGTTATTCACTCCCGTTATACTACTTATTAATGAATGTTATATTTTTTGTAACATTTCTGAAATACTTTTTTCAATTCCACTACATAATAGCACAATTTGGGAAAGCTTGCAACCATCAATCTATGTTTTTATTATGAACAATTCGTGAATAGGGGGAGACGAAAGCAGGCAGGGGCAGGTGGTATGGGTGTACGGCGGGCGGCTGCGCTGATGCCCGCCGTACACCCATACCACCTGCCCCTGCCTGCTTTCTGTGTGTTGGCGGCGTGAGGTAGGCGCCTTCGGCGCTGTCTCTTCTATAAATATATTGATCTATATATATTTTTTATAGTGTTTGTTGTGGTTTGGAGCGTTATTTTGTTTTCTCCTCTTTCTCTGTGACTTCTATTTCCAGCTGTTTCAAAGTTCCGGTGTCTTTGAGGAGTTTGGTTCCCTGGAGGGTGATTTTATTGGTTTTGAATTGTTTGGTTATTTTTTGATTTTGTTCTTCGTTGAAGTTCTGCATCTGGGAGGTGTCGGTGGTCAGGCCGACGGCGTCTTCCTGGATTCCGAGGACTGTGGTTTTTCCTCCTTTGAATTCTTCGTTTTTTATTTTTTCCAGTTCTTCTGTCAGGATTTCTTCATATTTATTCTCTGCGCTGATCACGGCTGCGGTGGATTTCTGGCTTTCGTCGGTTACGATGCCGATGACTTTTCCGCCTGTGGTCTCCGCAGCTTTTCTTACGATGGGCTCAAAACTGCCTCCGTCTGTGAAGATTGCCTCACATCCGTTCTGGTATTTCTGCTGAACTTCTGTCAGAAATTCCGGAGATATGGCGTCGGTTCCCCGTTCTTCGTATTGGATCCGGACTGCTCCTTTTTCCAGTTCCATTTCTGAAGCCGCCGTCTGTGCTCCCTGTAAAAATCCGGCGCCGTATTCTTTTGCTCTTTCCTCATCGGCGCCGCCATAATAGGCGAGGCTGGTATATCCTTCCTTTACCGCCGCATATCCTGCAAGGAATCCCGCTTCCTCATTCTCAAAAAGAATACATCTGGTATTTCCCCGCAGTCTCGCTCTTTCGCTTTTCTCCGCATGAGGTTCTCCGTCAAACATCAGGAACCGGACATCCCGGTATTCTCTCTGTGCCTCGTATACCGCTGCCCCAGCCGCTTCCCCATGGCAGATGATCACTTCTGCGCCTTTTTCCACAGCCTCATCCATCGCCTGTTCCACGGCTGCCCCGCTCTCATCCTCCGGTATGTAATAACCGGTCTGTTCTCCGGATGTTTCTCCATATGCCTGCACTGCCTGCCAGATGGCCTGATTAACTCCCAGGTCGTCGACACTTTCCCCGTCGGTGACAACTGCGATCGTTACCGGAGGCTCTTTTTCCTTTCCGCAGCCTCCAAGTCCGAAAAGCACAGCCGCTGCAAAACACAGGCAAACCGCCTTTTTCTTCATATTATATATCCCTCTCATTGATCCTTCGCTTTTCTTCTGTATTCATCCCGTCCACAGACTTTCTTACCCTTCAATCAGACCCGCCGACTGAAAAATGGAAACTGCACTGCTGGTTCCCAAACGGTCCGCTCCTGCTTCCAGAAATGCCTCCATATCTTCCACACTCCGGATTCCTCCGGCAGCTTTGATCCGGACATTTTCTCCGATATGCTCACGGAACAACTGAACATCTGCAAGCTGCGCTCCCTTCGTTCCAAATCCGGTGGATGTTTTAATATAATCCGCTCCTGCCCTGGTCACACAGCCGCACAGGAGGATCTTTTCCTCTTCCGTCAGATAGCAGGTTTCAACAATGACTTTCAGAATCCGGTCGCCCACCGCACGCTTCAGCACACGGATCTCCTCTTCCACGCGGTCAAAAAATCCGTTTTTTACGTCGGTGAGATTGATGACCATGTCAATCTCCTCTGCTCCGTCCAGCAATGCCTGCTCCGTTTCCGCCAGCTTCGCCTGTGTCACACTGTAACCAAGAGGAAATCCTACCACCGTACAAACCGTCAGCCTGTCCCCGTAAACTTCCTTTACACGTTTCACATAACACGGCGGGATACATACGGAGGCCGTGCCGTACCGGATCGCCTCATCACATAACTTTTCGATTTCTTCCCATGGAGCCACCGCCTTCAGCTGCGTATGATCCACATGCTTCAATATTTCCATTGCATCCATTTCTATCTCCATCCTTCTAAAAGGTAATTTTCAAACATTCTCTAGTATAATCGAAATCCCCAAGAAAAAAAAGTCATTTCCTGTTACAATTTTATTTCATTCGCCAAACGGCAGCGGAAAAATCTCCCGCAGCGTATACAGCTGATAATCTGCTTCATTTTTTCCAAGAACGATCACAAAATCCGGAGAACAGAATTCCTCCATCACCTGCCGGCAGATTCCGCAGGGCGGACACGGTTCCAAATCGACTGCATCCTTTTTGCCGCCTGCCACTGCGATCGCCCGGAAAGACCGTTTTCCCTCCGATACCGCCTTGAAAAACGCGGTGCGTTCTGCACAATTTGCCGCTCCGTAAGAAGCGTTTTCCACATTGCACCCGGTATAAACGCTTCCGTCTGTGCATAACAAAGCCGCTCCTACCTGAAACTGCGAATAAGGAGCGTATGCCATCTTTCTTGCCTTCATTGCCTCTTCCATCAGATATCCGTAATCCATAAGCCTGTTCCTCCTTTTCTTTCTGCTCTTATTGTACCAGAAGACTGCGGTATCCCGCCAGAGCATGTTTAAATATTCCTTGTAACAGTTCCGCTGACTGGACTGTTGCCATTCTCTTCCCAACACACAAAAAAAAGAGGCTCCCCAACACGTTTCCATGTCAGAAATCCTCTTTTTTTGTTTTTACTCTCCGAACAGATCTGCAAGAATCTGTGCCGATGTCATATTCCGGTAGCCGTCCGGGTCTGCAAGTACCGAACTGCTCCAGGTAAAGTGATTGACGCCTGTCATATAACTCTTGCTCGCGATTCTGTTGCCATATCGCTCATATCCAACGGGATAGTATTTACTCATATACTGTTTTGCCAGCTGGATCGCTTCGCTGTTTGTGCTTCCGCTGGAGGATACGGTACCGCTGATCTGAACATACGGCGGAGTCGCGTGCATGATGACTGCGCTTCCGTCGCTGCACTGTCCGATCACGATCCATACATGACCGCTCATGCTGACCACGTCACCCGTCTGAAACTTCATCGATGTATCATTTTCCCGATAAGAGCCCCAGCCTTTCTGATAATAATATCTCGGCATGATCGTGGAAGTTGTCGTTGCCCAATCCTCCATGACCTGATGCACTGCCCAGCCTACATAGCCGGAACAGTCAAGTCCATTGCCGTACTCATAACGGTGCTGGGTATAATTATAATTCTCATCCTGAGAATTAAAGAATTTTTCCCACTGGGGATTGACCCCATAACGGGTCGCATCGGCATCGTCATGGCCTCCGGCCCAGACATACAGAGTATTTCCTACCGGAAGAAGCGCATTTTTCAGGAAATTCTTTACGGTTTTGACTCCAACTTCCGCATCCAGATCTTTTTCCACCAGATGCCCATTGGAATCAAACACATATCTCACTCCGTCAATGACACAGGGAATATTCATGGCGCCGCCCCAGTCACGGAAATAGTAGGTATAGCCGTCCAGCTCATACCAGCCTCTTGCCATCTTGCAGTCGCTCTCAAAGTAATAAATATTTTCCCCTTCGTAGAACAGGGTGTCATAGAGCGCAGCGCCCCAGTCACGGAAATAATACCAGTCATTTCCTTCCTTATACCATTCTGCGGACTTCATGGTTCCGTCGGCATTCATGTAATACAAGTCGATGCCATCTTTCAGCCACTGACCCTGTACACGGGATCCATCCGCGTTGATATAGTAGTAGACATTTCCCAGTTTCAGCCAGCCTTTCTGCCGATAAAGAGTATACTGATCATCATAGTAATAAAACTTGTCGCCTTCCTGGGTCCATCCTTTCACAAGGGTTCCGTCACTGTTTGCCTTATACCACTTATTTCCAACCTGGAACTTCATATCATACATCATGCCGCCCCAGCCGCGGAAATAATATCGGTTTCCTTCATACGTGTAAAACTGGTCATGCAGCATTCCGCCCCAGTCTCTCAGATAGTACCAGTCGACACCATCCTGAAACCATTCCGCGGATTTCATGGTACCATCCTCATTCATGTAGTACCAATCATTTCCATCTTTCAGCCACTGACCCTGCACACGGGATCCGTCCGCATTCAGATAATAATACGTTCCATTCAGATTCAGCCAGCC
>JACJJN010000033.1 GCA_016899975.1 Lacrimispora saccharolytica
AACTGCTACTTTTTTTGAAAAAAAGTGGTGGAAACATGTACCTGGGGCTAGCCGTCGCGCCAGCGACTTGGTACAATATAATTTACACAAGTAAAGGACGTATCAATAATGGAAGGAGGGAACCAGATGAAGAAGAATGCTGAAAAAATCAGGAAACTCGGAGTGTTTCTGACAATCTGTGTTTCAGCAGCAGTTATGGTCGGCTGCGGAAAAGGGCAGGAATCAGAAGAGACGGAAAAACTGACCGTGTGTACAGGCAGTATGCAGGAATACGAGGTGCGTAAGCTGGTTGAGGCATGGCAGACGATGAACGATGGCATAGAAACTGAGGTGATTGTTGTTCCGAGCGACGACACGCTCGCGGAGACCAAAATTACAGAACTTCGTACGGAGATCATGTCGGGCGGCGGACCGGATGTCTTTATTATGCCTTGTGATGAGAATACGGAAAAAGAAGATGCCCCGGAATTGTTTCCAAATCCGGAAAAAGCCATGTATTCCGATCTGTTTCTGCCGCTGGACGACTATATTTCAGATGCACAGTACATGGATCCGGACGGCTGGAATCAAACGATTATGGATTCGGGAAAAACAGAGGAAGGGCAGGTTCTGCTTCCGTTGACCTATCGGTATTATGCATATGTATTCCGGACTGCCGATCTTGAAAATCCTGAGAACCTTCCTGAGTCCTGGGAAGAACTGATATCTGATCCGGATCCGATGTTTGGGGAGTTTATGTCGTATGAGGCTCGGGAATTACTCCCTTATACTTTTGGAAAACTGGCAGATTATCAGGAAGAGAAGCTTCTGTTCTCCGAGGAGGAATTACAGGAACGTGTGGATGAAGCATTTACATGGAAGGATAAAACGGCGACGTATCAGATGGAGACACAGCCCATTGCACAAGGAAAAGTCGAGAAAGCGTTTTGTGAGGCAGTGGATTATGCTGCGACAGAAGAAGAGACAGCAATTGCCCTTCCCAATGATCAAGGAGGAATCACCGCTTATGTGACAGTTTATGCAGCGATAAACAGGAATACTGAGAAACCGGATCAGGCGTTTTCTCTGCTTGATTTTTTGTTCAGCGATGAGATTATGACAGGCGATGGTTTTCCAGGGGAAGATCCCCTGACCGGGATCGGAAAAGGGTGTAATCCTCCTGACAATTTTAATGGAGGAATTTCGGTAAATTTAAAGGCTGCACAGAAGATGAGCAGAAATCAGGTCACGAAAGATCTGTTGGAACAGATGGATCGTCGGATCAATGAAGTACGGTATTATTCCAATCTGGAGAATGAGATTTACTGGATGGTTTACAAATGTCTGGCACGGGATAAGGACAGTGCACCTCCACTCAGTGCAGAGGAAAGAAGAGAAGTCATCCATCGGACCTATGAGGAGATGGAGATGCAGATGGCGGAATAGTATCTAGCTGAATGAGTGGTGTGACTTTTTTATGTTATATTCCATATTCCTGTATACAAAAATTAAGAAAATTCTTATAATGGTGATATAACAGTGAATAACGTATCATCGTTTCAACGAAAATATGACTGAACAGCTAAAGCAGAACAACGACAGAAGGAAAAAGCATGAATGACGCAAAAAGAATTTTGATTTTAGGTGCCAGCGGAATGATCGGAAGAGCGCTCTACCAGAGATTGAACAGACACAGAGGATGGAAAATTACAGGAACTTTTTATACACATCCTGACCTGGAGCAGTGTTTTATACCGTTAACACTGGGACAGCCGGGCAGGATGGAAGAAATTTTGGAGGCAATCTGTCCGGATGTCATTGTGTCGGCGCTGCGAGGTGATTTTGGAAAGCAGTTGGAGGTACATCGGGCTGCAGCGGAATATCTGGAGCGCAGCGGAGGAAGAATGATTTTTCTTTCGACAGCCAATGTTTTTGACAACAGCACGGATACGGCGCATGTTGAGAGCGATCCTACGGATTCCGGAAGCGAATATGGAAAATATAAAATTGCCTGTGAAAAAATGCTGTCAGAGATCCTGGGTGAAAACCTTGCAATTTTACGTCTTCCCTTTGTGTGGGGGAAAAATTCTCCAAGAGTCCTTCAGGTACGGGAAGGATGTCAGAAAGGCTGTTTGGAAGTATATGAAGGATTGAAAAGTAACCATGCCTCGGATATGCAGATAGCGGAATATGTGGAATGGATCATAGAAAGAGAAAAAAGCGGGATTTTCCATGTGGGAACATCGGAACTGATGGATTATCCGCAATTTATCCGGAAGATGGTGGAACGGTCCGGATGGAAGCAGCCGGAATTTCAGAGGGAATATACTCCGGAAGTATTAGCGGTTCTGACAGAGCGGGAGGATATTCCTGAACGGTTGTCATGGACGACAGAACGGCTGCTTGCCTATCTTTCCGACAGCCGGTTGGACGACGAGGGGGGTGAACAGAGCGTTGTGACAAAAAACGCGGAATTATGTAAAACCGTTATCGGAACAGTAAAAATCAGCAGATATCTCCCGTATCCCTGCGATCCGGAACCGGAAATTGCAGAAGAAAACGGTCAGATTCGCCGGATCGTGACAGCATCCCACAGGTTCCGGCTGCACAATGTGCCGATTGCTTCCAGCGAGGTGCCGGAAACTGCCGTGGATTCTGTTCAGGAAATCACTCCAATTGTTTATCAGAGCTGCATGTATCCGGAGCAGATCCGTATTTATCCCGTGGAATTGGAGTTCACGGACAGGGGAATTGTGTTCCAGGTAAGAGGACAGCAGTGGATAATCTCTGAAAAAGATGCGTCTTCGGTGGAAATCCTGGACTGGAGGGCGAAATTGGAGAAAAAAAGCTGCATCCCTTGTACCAATTGTGGAAAATGCAGCTGGTAAATATAAAAAATATTATAGATGAAAAAGGAGGAAGGTACAAATGAAACAGTCAATGCTTTATCCCCGCGCTTCTGCGGCGCGCCGTGTCACAGATCTTGGCGGAATGTGGAAATTTTGTCTGGACTGGGACGGAAAAGGAGATCAAGAAGGATGGAAAGACGGCATTCCCGGAACGGAAAAAATTCCAGTTCCTGCCAGCTTCAATGACTTCTATACGGATAAGGATATCCGTGAGTTTGCCGGAGATTTCTGGTATGAGACGGAAGTGTTTGTGCCCGGTGAGTGGAGGGAAATGCATGTGGATCTTCGGTTTGCGGCGCTGACGCACAGAGGCACGGTTTATGTAAATGGGCAGGAAGTCATTTCCCATGAGGGTGGATTTCTTCCGTTTTCCGCGAGAATCGATGATGTGGTCCGCTGGAATGAAAAAAATCTGGTGGTGGTGAAAGGAAACAATGAACTGAGCTTTACCTCTCTGCCTGCAGGCTTTACCCAGACGCTGAAATCGGGAAAAAAGATGATCCGTCCGTTTTTTGATTTCTTCAATTATGCAGGAATTCAGCGGCCGGTGAAACTGGTCGCTCTGCCGAAAGAATATATTGAGGACTTTACGGTCAATCACCGTCTGGACGGTACGACTGCTTATGTGGATTATCAGATGGAGACAACCGGGGACCATCCGGTTACCGTGGAAGTTTTCGATGAGAACGGCAGCTTTGTGACAAAAGCAGAAGGAAAGACGGGAACGATCACGATTCCGGAGGCACGTCTCTGGGAGGTTCGCGACGCTTATCTGTACCGTTTTGTGCTGAAGATTATGGATGGCGATGCGGTGATCGACGAATATGAGGAAGAAATCGGAATCCGTACCTTTGAGATCCAGGGAAACAGTTTCATACTCAATGGCCATCCGGTATACCTGAAAGGGTTTGGAAAGCATGAGGACAGTGATATCGTCGGACGCGGCTACAATCCGGGAGTGATCAAACGTGATTTTGAACTGATGAAATGGATCGGAGCCAACTCTTTCCGGACGTCCCATTATCCGTACAGTGAGGAAATTTACCAGATGGCAGACCGGGAGGGCTTTCTCGTGATCGATGAAGTTCCCGCGGTGGGATTTTTCGAGAGTCTTGTCAATTTTGTGGACGCAGTCAGCGGTAAATCTACCAACTTTTTCGATCGTCCGTCCGTGCCGGAACTGAAGAAAAATCATCTGGCAATGCTGGAGGATCTGATCCGAAGAGACAAAAACCATGCCTGTGTCATTGCATGGAGTTTGTTCAATGAACCGGATACTATGAGCGAAAGCGCTGTTCCTTACTTTGCGGATATTTTCGCAAAGGCAAGAGAGCTGGATGTACAGAAACGGCCGAGGACTTTTGCAATGGAGTTGAATTCGTCTCCGGAAAAATGTACTTGCCACCAGTTCAGTGATTTCCTGTGCTTTAACCGGTATTATGGCTGGTATTTGCTGGGCGGTTATGAGATGCAGGATGCGGAGGAAGCATTCCGCGCGGAATTGGATGCGTGGCTTGCCAAAGGTGTGAACTGCCCATTTGTTTTCACTGAATATGGCTGTGACAATCTGCAGGGCGAATACAAGCTGCCCAGTGTACAGTGGAGTGCGGAGTATGAGCTGGAATACCTGAAAATTTATGAACGGGTATTCGATTCCTACGACTGTATCAAGGGCGAGCAGGTATGGAATTTCGCAGATTTCCAGACTGTGGAAGGAATTATGCGCGTCAATGGAAACAAAAAGGGAATTTTCACCCGGCAGAGACAGCCAAAGGCTGCGGCATATTATTTTAAAAACAGATGGGAAAACCTGCCGGTGGATTACAAGGGATAAGGCATATTTGTGACGGTTCCGGCGGAGACATCTTAAAGAGAAATTTCATATCAGATAGGGACACAAAATAAGAGGATTCCGTGAAAATCGGGTTCAAAGAACCTGGGATTTCACGGAATCCTTTTGTTTTCAAACCATATTTGGGATCTTATCCTTGCGGAACGGTTGCTTTCGCGCGGCAGCTTTGCCGGCTGGACGGTCACGCATTAAAGCTCGATCAGTTCATACTCACGGGAGCCAAAGCCAAGATCAGCGGCAGCCTCGATGGTATGAATACCGTTGCGGCTGTTTACACGCTCCATAAAATGCTCTTTGCCCGGATCGTCAGAGTTGACGACAAGGTCGATACATGCCTGATCGATCGCTACAGGGTCCAGAGAAGCCAGAATTCCGATGTCTTTCATACATGGATCCTCTGCCACCGCGCAGCAGTCACAGTCTACGGAGAGGTTTTTCATTACGTTAATATATGCAATATTTCCTTTAAAGTGCTCTGCCACGCTGAATGCCGAGTCAGCCATCGCCTCCGGAAATTCGGTGCTGCTTGCATGCTGCTGCCAGGTTTCAAAACGGTCATCGGTTTTTCCAGCGGAATGGATGAGGGCTTTTCCCTTGCTGGAAGCACAGCCGATGGAAAGCTGCTTCAGCGCTCCGCCGTAACCTCCCATTGGATGTCCCTTGAAATGTGCCAGTACCAGCATGGAATCATAGTTGACGATATTCTTGCCTACATGATTTTCTTTCAGAACTTTTCCGTTTGGAATCTGCCATACAACATCGGGACCTTCCGCGTCCATCAGATCCACATCGAAATATTTGCTCCATCCATGCTCTTCAATCAGTTTCAGATGAGACTCGGTATGATCACGAACACCCGTTGTGGCATCTCCGTAGGCGGTGTTGCACTCTACGATCGTGCCGTGTACTTCATCTACCATCGGTTTCCAGAACTCCGGCCGCAGAAAATTCTGATTTCCCTTCTCGCCCGAATGAACCTTCACCGCTACTTTGCCGGACAAATTCACACCAAGAGCCCGATAAAGTTCTACCACCTTTTCCGGTGTGATTTCCCTGGAAAAATAAACTTTAGACTTCATCTCAAAACCTCCTTGCTAAAACTTATTACTGAAAAATCTCCTTAATAAGGTTATAAACCCTGAAGTTCACTCCAAGTCAAGGATAATTTTTATTCACCCGCCGAATATTTGTGTATGGGTGTTTTTGTCTGCTTTTCCAGATTCTGATATGTATTTTCTTGCGTACATCCTTGTGTTCAAGGCAAACCACGTGTATAATAAATGCGAATACGGCGAAGAAAGGTGAGGTATCTGCCATGTTAAAAGGAAAAACAGTGATTCTTGGAGTGACGGGAAGTATAGCGGCGTACAAATCGGCATCCCTTGCGAGCATGCTGGTGAAACAGGGAGCCGAGGTGCATGTGATCATGACCCAAAATGCGACGAATTTTATCCATCCGATCACTTTTGAGACGCTTACCGGAAGGAAATGTCTGGTGGATACCTTTGACCGGAATTTTGAGTTCCAGGTGGAACACGTTTCCCTTGCCAAAAAAGCGGATCTGGTGCTGATCGCACCGGCAAGCGCCAATGTCATCGGAAAGATGGCAAACGGCATTGCGGACGATATGCTGACCACCACCGTCCTGGCATGTACGACCTGTCCAAGGCTGATCGCTCCGGCGATGAACACCCGGATGTTCGGAAATTCCATCGTGCAGGAAAACATGAAAAAGCTGGAGGCGCATGGGTTTGAGATCATCCAGCCGGCGGTGGGCTATCTGGCGTGCGGCGATACCGGTTCGGGAAAGATGCCGGAGCCTTCGGTGCTTTTTGAGTATGTGCTTCAGAAGATTGCCCTGGAAAAAGATCTGTCCGGAAAAAAGATCCTGGTCACGGCAGGACCGACCCGGGAACCTCTGGATCCGGTACGCTTCCTGACCAATCATTCTACCGGCAAGATGGGATACGCACTGGCGAAGATTGCAGCTATGCGTGGGGCGGAGGTGACTCTGGTATCCGGCCCTGTGGAGCTTCAGGCACCGCTGTTTGTGCGAAAGCTGGATGTAACGACGGCGCGGGAGATGTTTGAGACTGTCCGGGCATATGCTCCGGAGCAGGACATTATCATCAAGGCGGCTGCTGTTGCGGATTACCGTCCGGTGCATGTGAGCAGTGAGAAAGTCAAGAAATCGGACGGCGAACTGGAAATCCCGATGGAACGCACGGACGATATCCTGAAATATCTGGGCGAACACAAAAGGGAAGGCCAGTTCCTGTGCGGTTTTTCCATGGAAACGGAGAACATGCTGGAAAATTCCAGGAGAAAGCTGGAAAAGAAGAACCTGGATATGATCGTTGCCAACAATCTGAAGACCGCGGGCGCGGGCTTTGGAACGGATACCAATGTGGTGACGATCCTGACTGAGGATGAGACAGAGGAACTTCCGGTGATGAGCAAGGAAGAAGTGGCACAGAAGATTCTGGATCAAATTTTGAGCCGTATCCAGCAAAATGGATAAAAGCCGCGCAAAAGCGGAAATCCATTTTATCGTCGGGGAAAACTGTACCGGATCAGCCCGGATAGTATTCTCCCGAGGAAACCCGAAAACCAATCAGATTGTACAGTATCCATAGCCATTCAGCCAGGTCTGCGCATTTACTGCGCAGAACGTATGAATACGCAGTGCCTGCGGGCAGAGGAACTGTAACAAGGAGGACATTATGACAACAAAATCGAACACAGCAAAACGTGCCTCAGGAGTACGCAATTCTACCAGAAAGCTTGCCCTGATGGCATTATTTTCCGCACTCATCGTTCTGATGGCATTCACGCCCTTTCTGGGTTATATTCCATTGGGATTCACACGGGCGACCATTATCCACATTCCTGTGATCCTTGGCTCACTGATGCTGGGACCATCCAAAGGAGCCATTCTGGGAGTTGTTTTCGGGCTGACCAGCCTGATCAACAATACGGTGAATCCGACGGCGACTTCTTTTGTATTTTCCCCTTTTTATTCTCTGGGAGAGTTTGAAGGCGGGGCAGCCAGCCTGCTGATCTGTTTCGGCCCGAGAATCCTGACCGGCGTGGTTCCGTGGTATGTTTACCGTTTCTTTCAGAAGATCAGAAAACGGGCGAAGGCAAATGATATGGTGTCTCTGGCTGCGGCGGGCGTATCCGGCGCGCTGACCAACACGCTTCTGGTCATGAGCCTGATCTATCGGTTTTTCGGAAGCCAGTACGCGGCGGCAAGCGGAGAAGCGGCAAATGCCGCATACCTTTTTATTCTGTCCATCATCGGGATCAACGGAGTCCCGGAGGCGATTGTGGCGGGAATCCTGCTGGCGCTGCTTGGCAGGGTGCTGATGAATGAAAAAGTTCGTGCAAATATAGGAGTGTAACCATGATCTTAGCGATTGATATCGGAAATACAAACATCGTGCTTGGATGCATTGAGGGAAAAAGGACGCGTTTTATCGAACGGTTATCCACAGACAAGGGAAAGACGGAGCTGGAATACGCGATCCATTTGAAAAACGTTTTGGAAATCTACGGCGTGGATCCGGAGGAACTGGAGGGCGGCATCCTGTCCTCCGTTGTTCCGCAGATCACCGAAATGTTCCGGAAAGCGGCAGAGAAAGTGATCAAAGCGACGGTTAAGGTTGTGGGTCCGGGGCTGAAAACCGGGCTCAATATTATCATGGATAATCCGGGAAGTCTCGGCAGTGATCTGGTCGTTGATTCGGTGGCTGCGATGGCGGAGTATCCGCTTCCGCTGATCATTGTGGATATGGGAACAGCAACGACGGTGTGTGTGCTGAACAACAAGGGCAATTACATCGGCGGCATGATCCTGCCGGGCGTCCGTACATCGCTCGACGCTCTGGTGGCAAACGCGGCGCAGCTTTCCCAGATCAGCCTGGAAGCTCCGAAGAAGATCATCGGAACGAATACCCTGGACTGTATGAAGAGCGGCATCATCCATGGAAATGCCTCCTGTATCGACGGTCTGATCACCCGGATCGAGGAAGAACTTGGCGAACCATGTACCACGGTGGCTACCGGAGGGCTGGCAAAGGTGATCATTCCATACTGCAAAAAAGACATTATCCTGGATGATAATCTGCTGTTGAAAGGGCTTCAGATCATTTACGAAAAAAACAGATAACACCTTATTCCGGAAAACAAGAATGACCAAGTTCGCTGAGAAATACCTGAAGCGGGAGAGAAATCCTTCGCTGTGTGTTATAGATGACCTGGATCGCAAGCTGGATCTGGTAGCTGTCCACATCGATGAGGGAAATCTCTCCTCTGGAGAGCGCATCTTTCAGCGTGAACACAGGCAGCAGGCCGATGCCGAGCAGACGGGAAACGGCGTTGATGATATAGGAAGTATGACCGATCTCCATGGCGCATTCCAGGTGAAGACCGGCGGTGGCAAGATCGTTTTCGAATACCTGGCGGTAATTGCAGCCCTTTTCCGTGAGAATAAAGCGCTCCTGCAGCAGACGTTCCAGGGAAACGTTCTTCTGGCCTGCCAGAGGATGGCTTCGGGCACAGAAAAAGGAAATATCAGAAGGAAAGGTACGTGCGGTCTTCCAGTTGGGACGAATGATCGTTTTGTCCAGCAGGAAAATCACGTCGAAGATGCCTTTGTCGAGATCTTCCATGGCCTTCAGAGTTGTAACTACTTCAAGACGAAGGGAGATTTTCGGGTATTTTTCCTGAAACGTATAAAACAGATCGGTGTATTCTGAGGAACAGAGTGTTTCCATGATGCCGATATTCAGGTTGCCTTCCGGTTCTTCGGTTCGGTGAAAATGGTTGATCGCCATCGTCTCGTATTTGGAAATCTGATAAGCGTACTTTAAAAACTCCTGTCCGGCTGCCGACAATCGGATCCGTTTTCCATTGCGTTCAAACAGGTTTGCGTGAAGTTCGTTCTCCAGCTGCTGAATCTGCATGGTAACCGTGGATTGCGCGTAGCCAAGTTCTGCAGATGCCTTGGTAAAGTTTTGAAATTCTGCTACTTTGATAAAAGTGTGAATGTTTTTTAGTTCCATCTCGCTTTCTTTTCTTCCTTTCTTTTGTGAAAACAGGTAAATACCGAAATGTTTTTGGTAGGATGCGTGGTTTATATCAAGAAAACTGATTTAACTTATTATATATTTTCATTTTTCATAATGCAAGTGTTATGATATAATCCTTTTTAGAATAAATATACAGTTTATACAGTTTGCATCGCCGGAAAAGGGTATGATCCGGTGACAGTGATTTATGGAAAAACGTACATACTTTTCACAAAGAAGTGACATCAGGCAATACGCCGGATACGGACAACGGTCGGCGAAAGGCTTCTGCTTGGAAAAGCATGGTACGCTTTTTGTATATCCGGGCTTTTTTGCGGGCAGGCAGAATTCCGGGACTGTATATGGGAGCGTGTCTGAAAATTTATTTCAGAAAACTGCACGCTTGGAAAAAACAAAGGAAAAGGAAGTGATAGAGAATGGTGCTGGCGGAGAATGTGTATCATACTTTTGTGCAGATCCTGAAGGAAGAACTTGTTCCGGCGTTCGGATGCACAGAGCCCATTGCCATCGCCTACTGTGCGGCAAAAGCCAGAGAAGTGCTGGGAGCTGTTCCTGAGAGGGTTGAAATTCAGGCCAGTGGAAATATTATTAAAAATGTAAAAAGTGTGATCGTGCCGAACACAGACGGGCTGAAAGGTATTCCGGCGGCTGCGGCGGCCGGCATTGTCGGCGGATGTGCGGAGAAAAAGCTGGAAGTGATCTCGGCGGTGACAGACGAACAGAAACACAGGATGCGGGAATATCTGGAAAAGACGCCGTTTGATGTGAAGCCCCTGGCGGACGGTGACAAGCTGGATATTTTGATTACGGTCTACGCGGGAGAGCATCAGGCAAAAGTGCGGATCTCCAGAACACACTGCAATATAGCGATGATCTCCAAAGATGGGGAAATCATCTACCGGGAAGAGGCGGCTGCCTGTCAGGAAGAGATGCCGAAGGCTGACAGATCTCTCCTCAGTGTGAAAAATATTATTCAGTTTGCACAGGAAGTAAATCTGGAAGATGTCCGTGAAGTACTGGATCGGCAGATTTCCTATAATTACAGAATTGCCCGTGAGGGAATGGAACATGACTGGGGCGCCAATATTGGAAGCATCCTGGTAAAAACCTACGGAGATGACGTAAAGATCATGAGTAAGGCGATGGCTGCAGCCGGATCCGATGCGAGAATGAGCGGCTGCGAGCTGCCGGTAGTCATTAATTCTGGAAGTGGAAATCAGGGCATCACAGTTTCCGTGCCGGTGATTGTCTATTCCGAATATCTCAAAAGTTCCAGGGAGGAACTGTACCGGGCGCTGGTAATTTCCAATCTGATTGCCGTACATATCAAGCATGGCATCGGACCGTTATCAGCATTTTGCGGGGCAGTCAGCGCAGGCTGTGCGGCAGGATGCGGAATCGCATACCTGTACGGCGGCAGGGAAGAAGAGATTGCCCATACGTTAGTGAATTCTCTTGCGACCGTTTCCGGTATCTTCTGCGACGGAGCCAAGGCATCCTGCGCAGCGAAAATTGCCGCTTCCGTGGAGGCGGGGATTCTCGGGTACTTTATGTATGTGAATGGTCAGCAGTTTTATGCGGAAGATGGAATTGTGTCTAAGGGTGTGGAAAATACGATCCGCAATGTCTGCCGTCTCGGAGCGAAGGCAATGAATGAGACGGATGAGGAGATTATCCGCATTATGACACACTGCGACTGAGTTGTGTCAGACGAGGAGAAAAGAAAAAGAAAGTGACGAAGGAGGAAACATGATGAAGAACATGAAAAAGTTTTTATCGCTGCTCCTGACAGGAGCGATGGCAGTTGGAATGCTTTCCGGCTGCGGAGGCGGGGACGGAGAAACACAGGTTGCCACCGCTGAAAATACAACGACGACGGCATCCAATGCGTCTTCTGCATCTGCTACTGTGGACGGAGATTCGCAGCAGATCAATCTGCGCGCTGTTTCTTTCGGAAACAACTACGATGTGCAGGATATGGGATGGCGCTGGATGATGGCGGAGTGCTACGAGGGTCTGATGCGTGACGTTGCGGATGAAAATGGAGATACCTTTGAGTTTGCCGGCGCAGAATCCATGGATGTGTCAGAGGATGGACTGGTGTATACGTTCCATCTGAGACAGAATGCCAAATGGTCCGATGGAGAACCGGTTACCGCACATGACTATGAGTATGGATGGAAACGCCTCCTGAATCCGGAAAACGGTTATGATTACGCGTCCTTTATCTTTAATGTGGTTGGCGCGGAAGAATATTATAATGGAACAGGTTCCGTGGACGATGTCGGAATCAAGGCTGTGGATGATTACACCTTTGAGGTTACCCTGAAAGTGGCAGATCCGACCTTCCAGTCAAAACTGGTGGCAACTCCGCTGTATCCGACACGTCAGGACATTGCAGAGGCAGCTGGTGACAACTGGGGAAAAGACTGGAGACTCTGTGTATACAATGGACCGTTCTGCATGACCGATTTGGTGGAAGACAACTCCATGACATGGACCAAAAATGAGAATTACTGGAATGCAGACAATGTAAAACTGGATCAGGTCAATTGGTACTGTGTGGCTGAGGAGGCAACAGCAGCAACCATGTTTGACAACGGACAGCTGGACGTTTTCGATGCATCCGGAGATTATATTGCGAAATACGATCAGGAAGTGGAAGCTGGAAATCTTCAGGTTCTGGACGTTGAGTATCCGGGAACTGCAATGCTTTGCTTTGAACACCAGAACGGCGGTCTGTCCGGACTGATGCAAAATGTAAATATCCGTAAAGCAATTTCCTATTCGATCAACCGTGAAGAAATGGTAGATGCCGTATATGGAAGATATACTGCTGCTTATGGCCTGGTATCTCCGGCGATCACTCTGGATGGCGAGTCCTATCGTTCTCAGACGGAGGAACCAATCAAAGAAGAGTACGAGCAGTACGCAGGAAACAAAGAAGCTCTGCAGGAACTGTTCCAGAAAGGCCTGGACGAACTGGGAGTTACCACTCCGCTCAGCGACATTAAACTGACACTTCTGTCCTATGGTTCAACAACAGAAAACCAGCTGGAGCGTGAATACATCCAGCAGTCACTGAATCAGAACCTGGGTATCACAGTAGAGTTGAATACGGTTGGCGATTCTGAGCTGTTTATGTCAAAACGTGATGCGCTGGAATATGATATCTTCTTAAGCGCATGGTACAGTGATTACAACGATCCGCTGGATTTCCTGAATATCATGAAAACAGGCGTTTATAAATCCTATGGACTTTACAGTAATCCGGAATACGATGCGATGATCGATTCGCTGACAGGTGTTCAGGATTCCGCAGAGCGTCTGGCAACCTATGAAAATATGGAAAAACTGCTGCTTCTGGACGATTGTGCATGTGCTCCGATTTACTATTCGGACAAACACTACTATCACCAGAATTGGGTAAAAGATTTCAGAAGTTCTTCTTTCGGAGCAAGCCAGGAACTCTATATTGCTTCTATCTCAGGAAAATAAGAGAAGGCAAAGGATGAATGAATTCCGAAAGCGGTTTTGGAAAGAATGATATCGAATGAAGTGCAGAGAAGGGCTTATTTTCAGTAAGCTCTTCTTTGTTATCAAACAGTAAGGGAGTAATTCTATGGGTAAGTATTTGATTCGCCGTCTTGCGGAAATGATCCTTACATTGTTTCTGATAGCAACGGCTACTTTCTTTTTGCTGGAGGCAGTTCCGGGTGATCCTTTGTCGGAGCGGGCAGAAAAACTGTCGCCTTCTGTAAAAGAAAATCTGTATAAAAAGTATGGTTTGGACAAACCGATGATGGAACGCTATGTGATCACCATGAAAGGGATCTGTGTCGGAGATTTTGGAGAATCTTTTGTGTATGCGGGACAGACAGTCCAGGGGCTGATCCATGACCGGCTTCCGGTGTCTGCAAGGCTCGGTATCCAGCAGGTAGTGCTGGGCGTCACGGTCGGTCTGCTGCTTGGTATTCTGGCGGCGATGAAACGGGGGACGATTGCCGATTATCTGGTGATCGCCTTGTCGGTCTTGCTGATCTCAATTCCACATCTGGTATTCGGGCTTTTGCTTCAGAAGGTATTTGCCGGAAATCTTCAGTGGTTCCCGACGATCGGATGGCCGGCAGGAAAAGATCTGTGGTTTGGAGGCTGGGAGTATACGGTTCTGCCTACGCTGACGGGATGCTTTACATATATTGCAACGTATGCGCGTCTGCTGAAAACTTCTATGCTGGATGTCATCAATCAGGATTACGTCCTTACTGCGGAATCCAAGGGACTGAGCAAAGCGAGGATCATCCGGAAGCACATCATCCGGAATTCATTTATCCCGGTTGTCACACAGCTTCCGATGTCGATCGCGATGTGTATTACGGGTTCCTTCTTTATCGAAAGTATTTTTTCCATTCCGGGGATCGGGCAGTATTATGTAACGGCTGTTAACAATCAGGACCTGTCCATTCTTATGGGTGAGACCGTAATACTGGCTGCAATGTATATTGTTGTTTTGTTTATTACAGATCTTTTGTATGTTGCAGTAGATCCGCGGATCAGTCTGACAGGAAAGAACAGGTAGGAGGAGAAACAAAATGGCAGAATTAACACCAGATAAATTTAAGATTATCGGATTTTCTCAGGAAGATGCCAATCGGATCGACCGTCCTACCATTTCTTACTGGCAGGATGCCTGGAGAAGACTGAAAAAAAATCCAGTGGCAATGGCATCCATGATCGTATTGGGACTTCTTGTCATCATGGTTATCGTAGGACCGATCATGCGCGGATACGATTATGAGACGATGAATGTAGCGGAAAAGAATCTGGGACCGTCTTCCAAATACTGGTTTGGAACCGACAATCTGGGACGTGATCTTTTTTCACGTATCTGGGTGGGGGCAAGGGCGTCTCTGATCATTGCGCTGGTAGCCACTGCGCTGAAGTTGGTGTTCGGTACGGTTTACGGAGCTTTGATGGCGCATTTTGGCGGATGGGTCGATGAAATCCTGATGCGTATCATTGAAGTGCTCAATTCCATCCCGTCGATGCTTCTGACGATCCTGATCATGCTGGTTTTGGGAAATAACCTCTTTTCCCTTCTGGTTGCGCTGAGTATCACTGCATGGTGCAATACCGCCCGGCAGGTTCGTGGTATGATCAAACAGCTCAGAGAATCGGAGTATGTATATGCGGCAGAGGTTTTAGGAGCAAAACCGGTGCGTATCATTGTGAAACACTATATTCCGAATATGCTTGGTATTTTAATCCTGGATACGGCAACTGCGATCCCGTCCTTCATATTTACCGAGGCGGGACTCAGCTTTCTGGGAATTGGTCTGCAGGCGCCGGAAATCAGCCTTGGCGTACTGATTTCCATGGGACAGCAGAATATGGATTTCTATCCTTCTCAGTTGTTCTTCCCGTGTCTGATCCTTTGTGTGATCGTTATGGCGTTCAACCTTCTCGGTGATGGACTGAGAGATGCACTGGACCCGAGACTTCGCCAGTAAACAAAGAAAGATGTAAAATGCGCAGGAGATAAGTACTATGAACGAGCAGAAACCTATTTTGGAAGTGAAAAACCTCAGAGTTTCTTATCATACATATGCCGGTGAGGTTAAGTCTGTAAGAGGGGTTGACCTTACTCTGCAGAAAGGAGAGGCACTGGCGATCGTAGGGGAGTCCGGCTGTGGAAAATCTGTAACGGCGAAGTCCATTATGGGATTGATCAAGGCTCCGCAGGGCGAGATCAAAGAAGGCAGCGAGATTCTCTATCATGGTGAGAACATTCTGAAATACGATAAGAAACAATGGCAGCATTATAAAGGCGGAGAGTGCGCGATCATTTTCCAGGATGCCCTGGCGTCCCTGAATCCGACCATGAGAGTCGGAAAGCAGATTATGGAAAATCTGATGGGGCATAAAAATATGACGAAGAAGGAAGCGGCAAAAGAAGCCGTGGAAATGCTTCGGATGGTAGGAATCCCAGAGCCGGAAAAACGTGTCAAACAGTATCCTCATGAGTTTTCCGGCGGTATGCGTCAGCGTGTTATGATCGCGATCGCTTTCGCCTGTGATCCGAAAATACTGATCTGTGATGAACCGACGACAGCGTTGGATGTGACCATACAGGGACAGATCCTGGATATTATCAAGGGACTGCAGAAGAAGAATGATACGTCCGTTATCATGATCACCCATGACCTTGGTGTTGTGGCAAACATTGCACAGAAAATAGCGGTTATGTATTCCGGCATGATCGTAGAGAGGGGGAGCTGTGAAGATATTTTTTATCGCCCGCGTCATCCGTACACATGGGCGCTGATCCAGTCCGTGCCCCGTCTGGATCTGGAAAACAAACAGGAACTTGCGACCATTCCCGGAGCACCGCCGGATCTTCTGAATCCGCCGGTCGGATGTCCGTTCTGCACCCGCTGCAGCTACTGCATGCCGATCTGTAAGGAGCAGATGCCGGAGCAGACGGAGTTCGGCGAGGGACATACCGCAGCCTGCTGGCTGCATCACCCAATGGCGCCAAAGGTAGAGATGCCGAATCTGGAAGGAGGACAGTGAGATGACAGAGAAAGAAGTACTTTTTTCCGTACAGCATCTGAAAAAGTATTTTCAGGTGGGGAAAAATGCCACGCTGAAAGCGGTGGATGATGTTTCCTTCGAGATTTACAAGGGCGAGACCCTGGGAATGGTTGGAGAGTCCGGCTGTGGAAAAACCACCTGCGGACGTACCTGTATCGGTCTGTATGACAAGACGGACGGAAAGGTGCTGTACAAAGGGAAAGATGTCCACGCGCTGAGCGGAAAAGAAAAATTTGCCTTTAAAAAAGATGTGCAGATGGTCTTCCAGGATCCGTATGGTTCGCTGGATCCGAGAATGACCGTTGCAGATATCATCGGTGAGGGCATTGATATTCATAAGATTGCAAAAAGCAAAAAAGAGCGGCAGGAGATCATTTACAAATATTTGGAACTGGTAGGTCTGAACCGTGAGCATGCCAACCGTTTTGTACATGAATTTTCCGGCGGCCAGCGTCAGAGGATCGGCATTGCCCGTGCGCTGGCTGTACAGCCGGAATTCATGGTTCTGGACGAGCCGATTTCCGCGCTGGATGTTTCGATTCAGGCGCAGATCGTAAATCTGCTGGTGGATCTGCAGAAGAAGATGGGGCTGACCTACCTCTTTGTGGCACATGACCTTTCCATGGTAAAACATATTTCCGACCGTGTGGCGGTTCTGTACCTTGGAACGCTGGTAGAGCTGACGACTTCAGAGGAACTGTATGCAAATCCCCGTCATCCGTATACGCAGGCACTGCTGTCCGCGATCCCGATTCCGGATCCAAAGGTAGAAGCGGAACGGGATAAGAAAAAAATCCGTCTGGAGGGTGACGTTCCAAGTCCAATCAATACAAAGCCGGGATGCAAATTCCGGGGAAGGTGTAAGTATGCGAAGGATATCTGCGGAGAGAAGATGCCGGAACTGAAAGATATCGGAAACGGCCACTTTGTCGCGTGTCATTTTTGTGAAAGCAAGGAGTTCTGAACATGAAGAAAGGAAAAGACCTGCTTCTGGATGGGATCAAAGCGCTGGGAGTTGGAATCCTGACGGCGGCTGTCCTTGGGATTTTGCTGTTTCTGGGTGGATTTCTGTTCGGCGGATTTCAGGTTTCCCAAGGACTGGAAATTGCCAAGGACGGGCTGCTTCTGGTCGCGGCGCTGGGAATGTTCATGATTGCCGGAATGCTCATGGTGAAGGGGAAAAATCCAGAAAAGTTTGAGGAGAAAGATTCCTGGCGAAAACAGTTTCGGGTGATGGGCTATAAAAGCGTGTTTGGGATGATCTGTGTTGCAGTCCTGGCGGCTGCGGCGGCAGTGGATTATCTGATGATCCTAATGAAATGAGACGATCAAAGCATATACAGAAAGATACAGCAAGTGAGGAGTAATTCCAGCTTGCTGTATTTTTTTCATTACACTCTGGACATTCCATACTGGATTTGATATGTTAACGTCAGATGGAGAAATCGGATGGATTCTTCTCTGAAAAGCAGAACGATATCAGATGCAGAAAGGGGTATGAAACAATGAAACACAAGCTGCTGCACGAAAACTGGCAAATGACCCGCTGCGGTGCAAACGACTGGATTCCGGCAGTGGTTCCCGGAAGTGTGTACGGGGACCTTCTTGCAAACGGGCGGATGGAAGATCCCTACTACCGGGACAATGAGCTGAAAGCACTGGAGATCATCGGAGATGATTTTGAGTACGTGACACATTTCGATGTGCCGGAGGATTTTCTGAAAGAAGAAAAGCTGATCCTTCGTTTTGACGGAATCGACACCATTGCGGATATCATGCTCAACGGAACAATTCTCGGACATACGGAAAACATGCACCGGATTTTCGAATATTCTGTCAGGGAATTGCTGAAACCGGAGGATAATGAACTAAGGGTACTGCTTTTTTCACCCACCAGGTACCTTGAGCAGGCCTACGAGAAACAGCCGATCGAAGGCAGTTCCGACGCCATGCGCGGCTTTCCGTATCTGCGGAAGGCGCATTGCATGTTCGGATGGGACTGGGGTCCGCGCCTTCCGGATGCGGGAATCTGGCGGGATGTAAGCCTTCTGGCATTCTCCGGCGCCAGATTTGACAGTGTGTACATAACACAGGAACATCATGACGGCATAGTTGACCTGAATTTCCAGATCGATCTGGAAGAGACATTTGACAGCAGAACACTGCGCCTGACGGATCAGGGCTGTTATCAGACTGCAGGGGGACAGCTGCTCTATGGAGCGGATGGAAAGACACTTCTGGCTGATCCGGAACACACGTCCGGATATTTCTATAAGATCACGGTAACGGATCCGGATGGATGCAGCCGGAGCTATGGGGAAAGTCCGTCTGTGATCACCATAGAGGATCCAAAACTCTGGTGGCCAAATGGCTATGGGGATCAGCCCCTTTATGGGATCAAAGCAGAATTATGGGAAGCGGCAGGGGAAGAGGTCCGGCTGCTGGATACCTGGGAAAGACGTATCGGGCTGCGGACGATGACCATGCATCTGGAAAAAGATGCGTGGGGCGAGCAGTTTGCCCATGAAGTCAATGGCGTGCGTATTTTCGCCATGGGCGGCGATTATATTCCGGAGGATAACCTGCTTGGCCGTGTCACAAAGGAACGTACCTATGAGCTGCTGAAACAGGCGAGGGATGCTCATTTCAACTGTATCCGTGTATGGGGCGGCGGAAATTATCCTTACGATGGATTCTGGGATGCCTGTGATGAACTGGGACTGATCGTGTGGGAAGATTTTATGTTTGCCTGCGCAGTCTATGATCTGACTCCGGAATTTGAAGAGAATATCACACAGGAATTTATCGACAATATCAAACGGATCCGCCACCATGCCTCCCTGGGGCTGTGGTGCGGAAACAACGAGATGGAGCAGTTTGTCAGCGAGGGACAGTGGGTGACTCATCCGAAACAGAAGAGCGACTATGTGAAAATGTATGAGTATATCATCCCTAAGATATTGGAAATCTACGACCCGAACACCTTCTACTGGCCGGCAAGCCCGTCCTCCGGCGGAGCCTTTGATGATCCCAATGGAGAGGACCGGGGAGATGTTCATTACTGGGATGTCTGGCATGGGAACAAACCCATCACGGAATACAGGAAGTTCCATTTCCGTTATCTTTCCGAATTTGGCTTCCAGTCTTTTCCATCGCTGAAGACCTGCGAGACTTTTACGGAGCCGGAAGACCGGAATATTTTCTCCTATGTGATGGAGAAGCATCAGAGAAACCAGACGGCAAATGGAAAGATCATGAATTATATGGAGCAGACGTTCCTGTATCCCGGCAGCTTTGACACCGTGCTTTACGCTTCCCAGCTTCTTCAGGCGGAGGCGATCCGCTATGGCGTGGAACATTTCCGGCGGAACCGTGGCCGCTGTATGGGAACAGTGATCTGGCAGCTCAATGACTGCTGGCCGGTGGCGAGCTGGTCCTCCATCGATTACTGCGGCCGCTGGAAAGCCCTGCATTACTATGCAAAACGATTTTTTGCTCCGCTGATGGTGTCCTGTGCGGAGGAGGGAATCCTGACCCAGGATACCAATCCAAACGCTCAGCCATACCACGTGAACAAATCCATTCATCTGAATGTGGCAAATGAAACGATGCAGGAGCAGGAAGTTACCGTGCGTTATGCACTGCGGGATGCGGATGCCAGAATTCTGAGAGAGGGAAGCGCAAAGCTTACCGTCCCGGCGCTGGCTTCGGTGTGGCTTCCGAAGGAGGAGATGGAGGACGCAGATCTGTATTCCAATTACGTTAGTTATGAGATGGAGGCCGACGGTCAGGTGGTCTCCCGCGGCAGTGTCCTGTTCTGCGCTCCCAAGCATTTCCGTTTCCGGAATCCGGAACTGGAGGTACGTGCAGAAAGCGACGAGTTGGTCATCACTGCCGGGGCATACGCCAGAAGTGTGGAAATCATCAATGAGAACGACGACATGCTTCTGGAAGACAACTACTTCGATATGAATGCCGGAGAAAGGAGGATCCGCATCCGGAAAGGCACGCCTACCGGACTGAAGATCCGAAGCGTCTACGATATCCGTTAAAAGAAAAAGCCAGGCTTCCGAGAGGTGACCGGAAGCCTGATTTTTTTCGCGGAAAAAAGAGGAAAGAAGTGTGCTGGAAGTTTTTTTCTGCAGCCGGGTTCCAACACTGGACGTATGATTTGACAGAAAGAAGAATCGGTGTTACACTGTGCCTATAACAAATGTAAAAACAAAAGAAAGGCAACCACTATGTATTGTGAAAGGATTCAGATTGATTTTAACAGCGATGAAGCGCTTTACATCCAGCTTCGCAACCAGATTATCCTGGGAATTGCGACCTCCCGGCTGCAGGAAGGGGATACTTTGCCCTCCGTGCGGCAGATGGCGGAAACAATCGGAATCAATATGCATACGGTAAATAAAGCGTACAGTGTTCTCCGCCAGGAAGGGTTGTTGTGTATCGACCGCCGCCGGGGAGCCGTGATCCGGATCAATGCCGACAAGCTGTATGCGATGGAAGAACTGCAGATGGAGCTGAGAGTCATTCTCGCCAAGGCAGTCTGTAAGAATATTACCAAAGAAGAAGTGCACCAGATGGTGGACCGGATTTACAGCGAATACGAAGAATAAAGGAGACAACATCTATGCAGGAAAATTACACCAGCCAGGCGCGCAACGCCCTGGCGATGGCTGAAAAGACGGCAAAACGCTGTCAGCACAGCTATATAGGAACGGAACATCTTCTTCTGGGACTCCTGATGGAACCGGAAGGGACAGCGGGAATCCTTCTTGCTGATTTCGGAGTGGAACAGGAGCGGCTTCTGGGTCTAATCGACCGCTTGATCGCGCCGAGCGGCAACACCGCTGTCGCTTCTGCCCCCGGACTGACCCCGAGAGCACGCCGTCTGCTGGACAATGCCCAGGAGGAAGCGGCACGCCTGAAAAGTGATGAAGTGGGAACGGAACATATCCTTCTCGCCATGCTGCGGGAGAGCGACTGCGTTGCAACAAGACTTCTGTACACCATGGGAGTCAATATCCAGAAACTGTATTCCTCTCTCCTCAATGCGATGGGAGAGGCGGGCAGTATGACGAAAGAGGAGATCCAGGCGAAACTCGGCATGACGAAAAGCGGAGAAAATTCCGCGACGCCTACCCTGGATCAGTACAGCCGGAATCTGAACGAAATGGCAAAACAAGGCAGAATGGATCCTGTCATTGGCCGCCAGGCGGAGATTGACCGGGTGATCCAGATTCTCAGCCGAAGAACCAAGAACAACCCGTGCCTTGTGGGAGAGCCTGGCGTTGGAAAGACTGCCATTGTAGAAGGGCTTGCCCAGAGGATCGTACAGGGTGTTGTGCCGGACACGATCAAAAACAAGCGTGTGGTCGTCCTGGATCTGTCAGGAATGGTCGCGGGCAGCAAGTACCGCGGTGAATTTGAGGAGCGGATCAAGAACGTTGTGCGGGAAGTCATGGAAAATAAAAATGTACTTCTCTTTATTGATGAGCTGCATACGATCATTGGAGCGGGCGGCGCCGAGGGCGCTCTGGATGCGTCGAATATTCTGAAACCGTCTCTCTCCAGAGGCGAGATCCAGCTGATCGGAGCGACGACCCTGGAAGAATACAGGAAATATATTGAAAAAGATGCGGCGCTGGAACGCCGTTTCCAGCCGGTGACCGTGGAAGAGCCGACAGAGGAACAGGCAAAGGAGATCCTCGAAGGAGTGCGCCCTTACTATGAGCGCCACCATGGCGTGGAGATCAGTGACGCTGCGCTGGATGCAGCGGTGAAGATGAGCACCCGCTATATCCACGACCGCTTTTTGCCGGACAAAGCCATTGACCTGATGGATGAAACGGCATCGCGGGTACAGCTCGGTGGTTTCAAGGTTCCGGAAGCGCTGGAGGAAAATGAGAAAAAACACAAACGGCTTCTGGAAGAAAAAGAGCAGGCGATTAAAGACGGAGATTTCGAGAAGGCACGCGCTATTCAGGAAGAGCAGGCTGAGGTGGAAAAGAAGCTGAAAGCAGCCCGGGCACGTTTTGAAAAACGGTGCCGTGACAGAAAACTGACGGTGACGGAGGAGGACATTGCGGCTACGGTATCTTCCTGGACGAAGATCCCGGTGCAGAAGCTTGCGGAGGAGGAATCCAGACGGCTGGCAAAGCTGGAGCAGATCCTTCACAAACGGGTCATCGGACAGGACGAGGCAGTCAAGGCGGTAGCCCGCGCGATCCGCAGAGGCAGAGTAGGACTGAAAGATCCGAATCGTCCGATCGGTTCTTTCCTGTTCCTTGGTCCAACCGGTGTGGGAAAAACGGAGCTGTCCAAGGCGCTTGCGGAGGCTGTTTTCGGAACGGAGCAGGCGATGATCCGCGTCGATATGTCTGAATACATGGAGAAACACAGCGTTTCCAAAATGATCGGATCGCCGCCAGGCTATGTGGGATACGAGGAAGGCGGACAGCTTTCCGAAAAAGTGCGCAGAAATCCGTACAGTGTGATCCTGTTTGATGAAATCGAGAAAGCGCATCCGGACGTCTTCAATATTCTTCTTCAGGTGCTGGATGACGGTCATATCACCGACGCCCAGGGCAGAAAAGTTGATTTTAAGCAGACGTGCATCATTATGACTTCCAATGCCGGCGCCCAGTCTATTGTAGAGCCGAAACGGCTGGGATTTCTGTCGGAGGAAGACGCGAAAAAGGATTACGAATATATGAAAGGTCAGGTTATGGAGGAAGTCCGCCGGATGTTCAAGCCGGAGTTCCTGAACCGTATCGATGAGACCATTGTATTCCATCAGCTGACGAAACAGGATATGAAGAAGATTATCAGTATCCTGCTAAAAGACCTGATTGGACGGTGTAAGACACAGATGGATATTGAACTGAAGATCCGTGATGCAGTGAAAGATCATCTGGTGGATACAAGCTATGACAGCAAATATGGAGCGCGTCCGCTGAAACGGGCAATTCAGAATCAGCTGGAGGATCCTCTGGCTGAAGCAATCCTCTCCGGAACCATCAAAAAAGGTGATACAGTTGCCGTTGGAATTCGTAAAAAAGAAATAAAATTTTCTGTATGCAACTAGAAAAATCAGAGAAATTATGATATTATCTAGTCAGGAAAACGAGCCTGATTAGCAGTCGATGTACTGGCAGGCAGAACAACAAAAGAGAATACCGGGGAGGGCATTTCAAATGTCAGTAATTAAAGAATTGATCCGTACAGAAGCAGATGGCGGAATCAGCTTTGGAAACTATGAACTGGATCAGAAATCCAAGCTGTCTGATTTTGAGCACAAGGGAGATCTTTACAAGGTAAAGACTTTCCGGGAGATTACCAGACTGGAGAGAAACGGAGCTTTCGTTTATGAATCCGTTCCTGGAACCGCTGTCAGTGATCTGGTGCTGTTTGACGGAGGCGTGACATTTGCGGTAGAGGGACCGGAAGACGCGCAGATTACGGTTGAACTGGAAGCGGAGACAGAATATAAAGTAATTCTGGACGGAGTAAATGTGGGACATATGACGACGAATCTGGGCGGAAAGCTTTCCTTCAGTGTGGAGCTTGAAAAGGCAGAACAGATAAAAGTTGAGATTGTCCGTGTAGACTGAAACTGAAACAGAGGAAAAAAGCTGCTGTCGTAAAAACAGCAGCTTTTTTGTTTCATGGGGAAAGGAAGAGATATGGCAAAAGCAAAAAAAATGGTATTTTTCTGTCAGAACTGCGGTTATGAGTCCGCAAAGTGGATGGGGCAGTGCCCCGGATGCCGGGAATGGAATACCTTCGTGGAAGAACCGGTTCCGGCGAAGGCGGAAAGCAAAGGAAGAGCAGCAGGAGCAGGGGGCAGCACGGCAAAGCCTGTGCCGCTCTCGGAAATCGCGGTACAGAAAGAAGACAGGATGAGTACGGACATCGAGGAACTGGACAGAGTCCTGGGAGGAGGGATTGTTCCGGGATCACTAACCCTGGTGGGAGGAGACCCGGGAATCGGAAAATCCACCCTTCTTCTCCAGGTGTGCCGCCAGATGTCAGGCAAGGGAATTCCGGTTCTTTATATTTCAGGAGAGGAATCTCTGCGCCAGATCAAGCTCCGCGCAGTGCGGATCGGAGATTTTACGGAGAAAATGCGCCTTCTGTGTGAGACAAATCTGGAGACGATCCGTACGGTCATTGAACGGGAAAAACCGGAGATCGTGGTGATCGATTCTATTCAGACCATGTATAATGAGGAGGTTGGTTCTGCGCCGGGCAGTGTTTCACAGGTCAGGGAATCAACCAATGTGCTGATGCAGATTGCCAAAGGTCTTGGAGTTTCTGTATTCATCGTCGGCCATGTGACAAAAGATGGAAATGTAGCCGGTCCCCGTGTGCTGGAACATATGGTGGATACGGTTCTGTATTTCGAGGGAGACCGCCATGCATCCTACCGGATCCTGCGGGGAGTGAAAAACCGTTTCGGTTCCACCAATGAGATCGGTGTGTTTGAGATGCAGGCACAGGGATTGACGGAGGTGAAAAATCCATCGGAGTTTATGCTCGACGGAAAGCCGCAGGGAGCGTCGGGGTCCGTGGTCGCGTGCTCGATGGAAGGAACTCGTCCGATCCTGGTTGAGGTGCAGGCTCTTGTCTGCCACAGCAATTTTGGAATTCCAAGGAGAACAGCGGCGGGAACAGATTTCAACAGAGTCAATCTGCTGATTGCTGTTTTGGAAAAACGTGCGAGGATCAATCTGTCCGCCAGCGATGCCTATGTCAATATCGCGGGAGGAATCAAGATGAATGAGCCTGCCATTGACCTGGCGATTGCGCTGGCGATGGTTTCCAGCCACAAGGATCTTGCCATTGATGACGGAATGGTCGTGTTTGGCGAAGTGGGTCTGAGCGGGGAAGTGCGTGCGGTCAATATGGCGGAGCAGAGAGTCCTGGAGGCGAGAAAGCTCGGCTTTACTTCCGTGATGCTGCCGAAAGTCTGTATGAAATCGGTGGAGGAAATCAAAGGGATCCGTCTGATTCCGGTAGACAATATCCTGGAAGCAATCCAGCAGATCCGTACGGCAAACTGAACAGTGAGACGGTGGAAAGGAGAAGGACATGTCAGAACTGAATTTTGAAAAGATGCTGGAGCTCCAAAGAGAACTGCAGGAACGGTATAAAGGAAAATGGTCGCCGATCTGTCCGGAAACGGCGAAAAGCAAATTGCTCTATTTGTTTATAGAAGCAGGTGAGGCTGCAGATATTATAAAAAAACAGGGCGATGATGAAATTATGAAACATCCGGAGACGAGAAGACACTTCATAGAAGAGATGTGTGATACGCTGATGTATTTCAATGATATTCTTTTGTGCTATGGGATAACTCCGGAAGAGCTGGAACAGGTGTATCTGGAAAAACATGAAAAGAACATGAAGCGTTGGTAGCAGCGGGAGGCGGCCGTCTGACGGAAAGGCGGCGGCAACCGTCCTCATTGATGAGACCTAAATAAAAACGGCAAACAAAAATTGAAAAAAGTGGAAATAGAGACTTGACAGAAGAAAGAGCCTGTGGTAGGATATAGAAGTTCGCTGAGGGGACAAAACCTTAGTGAAAAGATAAAAGTTCGACAGAGAGTGACAGCATAAAAGCTGATATGAAAATCTGAAAAACTTTTGAAAAAAGTTCTTGACAAGCGCAAAACGTTATGATAGAATAAACGAGTTGCTGCTGAGGCAGGAACAAAGAGTTCCGGAAACGGAACGGACCTTGATAACTGAACAGTGAAACACATCCTCGAAAGTTCTGAAAGTTAAATTCA
>JACJJN010000034.1 GCA_016899975.1 Lacrimispora saccharolytica
AGTATGAAAAAGAAAAGGTATGCGATCGGAACAAATCCGGAAAAATATCTGGATGAACTTATGAATTTGTAAAAAAACGAAAATCGATAGGTTTAGTTGGGAAACACATTCATGCGTTTGTCGTGTGGTTTTCGTAAAAAAACCTTGATTCTTACGGAAGTATATAGTATAATATCTGATGTTGTGAGAAAAAGAAGATGGTCCGCTGTTGCAAAAGGCATTATGAACATCCAAAGTAAAAGGAGAGAAAACAATGAACGACATTATCAAGAAAATCGAAGACGAGCAGTTAAAAGCACAGGCACCGGAGTTCCGTGTAGGTGACACCGTAAAAGTATACGGAAAGATCAAAGAGGGAAACCGTGAAAGAATCCAGGTATTCGAAGGCGTAGTTCTGAAAAAACAGGGCGGCGGAAACAGAGAGACTTTCACCGTTCGTAAAACTTCCAACGGAGTAGGCGTAGAGAAAACCTGGCCGCTGCATTCCCCGAATGTAGAAAAAGTTGAAGTGATCAGACGCGGTAAAGTAAGACGTGCGAAACTGAACTACCTGAGACAGCGCGTAGGAAAAGCTGCAAAGGTAAAAGAGCTTGTAAAATAATGACGTTGACGGAAGGCCGGAGGGACCGCTGGGGTTTCTCCGGTCTTGTGACTTTCTGAGAGTGTAAGAGGAATTTATCCAATGGGAATCAAAACCCGATATGTGAAAAAGTACTTATATAAGAGCAGAGTCCGTTCAGCACTGGTGTGGGCGGTACAGATCATCGTTGTTCTTCTGCTCGCCGCATTATTTTCTATTTATATGTGTAAGAGTGCGGTGGTGCAGGAAGGTTCCATGGATCCGACCCTGAAGGCGGGAGACAAGGTGATGATCAACACCGCAGCGTACCGTTTTTCTTCGCCGCAGCGGGGAGATATCATAGCGTTTCGTCTGAACGAGGACAGCGATTCCAGCATTCATATCAAGCGGATCATCGGACTGCCGGGAGAGACGATCATGATCCATGAAGGACAGGTGACGATCGACGGAGAGGCGTATCCGGAGGAAGATATGCCTGCGATCGACAATCCCGGCGTCGCGGAAAAACCGCTCACCCTGGGCAAGAATGAATATTTTGTTCTTGGAGATAATCGAAACAGCAGCGAGGACAGCCGGTATACCACCATCGGTATGGTAGATGAGAAATGTATTGTCGGAAAGATCTGGCTTCGTACAGAGCCGATCCGTGATTTTGCACTGATCCGGCGGTAAGAACCGGGCGCTTTGAAAGACTGCAGCGGCAATGCCCGATACAGGAAAGGAATGAAAGAATGAATTATCAATGGTATCCCGGCCATATGACGAAGGCCAAACGGCAGATGCAGGAAGATCTGAAGCTGATCGACCTGATCATCGAGCTGGTAGATGCGAGGGTGCCGGTTTCCAGCCGGAATCCGGACATCGACGAACTTGGAAAAAACAAGGCACGTCTGATCCTGCTGAATAAAGCGGATCTGGCGGATGAACGTTATAATCAGAAATGGATGGAGTATTTCAAGGAACAGGGTTATTATGTGGTGAAGATCAATTCCAGGTCCGGCGCCGGCCTGAAGGGTATTCAGGCGGTGGTACAGGAAGCCTGCCGGGAAAAGATCGAAAGAGACAGAAAGCGCGGAATCCTGAACCGTCCGGTGCGGGCGATGGTCGTAGGGATCCCAAATGTGGGAAAATCTACGTTTATCAATGCCTACGCGGGAAAAGCCTGCACCAAGACCGGAAACAAACCGGGTGTCACCAAGGGAAAACAGTGGATCCGGCTGAACAAGAGCCTGGAGCTGCTGGATACACCGGGAATCCTGTGGCCGAAATTTGAAGACCAGAACGTAGGCCTTCGGCTGGCAATGATCGGTTCCATCAACGATGAGATCCTGAACATTGAAGAACTGGCATTGGAGGTGATCCGTCATCTGGTCAGCGAATATCCGGGAATCCTTCAGGAGCGGTATCAGGTGCAGGAGGAGGAAGAACCTCTTCGCATCCTGGAGCAGATTGCGGAAAACCGGAAATGTATTCAGAAGGGCAATACCCTGGATTATGGAAAAGCTTCCGGCATCCTGATGGAGGAATTCCGCAACGGAAAGCTGGGAAGGATCACCCTGGAGTATCCAAAGGAGCAGCAGGAATGAAAGAAAAGCAGAAATCCATTTCGCAGATCAGAGAAGAATTTGAGGCAGCGTCGGCAGAGAAGCAGCCTTCTTTGTACCAGGAATATCAGGAGGATACCAGAACAGGTGTCCGGAATCTGATCCTGAAGTACCGGAAAAAGGAAGAAGCGCTGGAAAAGGAAAAAGAGCGCACCGAGCAGATGAAGGTATACGAAAAGCAGTACGAATCCCGGGGATATGTGTGCGGGATCGATGAAGTGGGACGGGGGCCTCTGGCGGGACCGGTCGTGGCAGGAGCGGTGATCCTGCCGAAAGATTGTCAGATCCTCTACCTGAATGATTCCAAGAAGTTGACCGCGAAAAAGAGAGAAGAGCTGTATGATGTGATCATGAAAGAGGCGGTGGCGGTGGGCATCGGTTATGCATCGCCGGCGAGGATCGATGAGATCAACATCCTGCAGGCGACTTATGAGGCGATGCGGGAAGCCATCTCCAAACTGCCGATACAGCCGGATGTCCTGCTCAACGACGCGGTGAAGATTCCGGGAGTGAATATTTATCAGGTTCCCATCATCAAAGGCGATGCGAAAAGCGTTTCCATTGCCGCGGCAAGCATCGTCGCCAAGGTGACGAGGGATCGTCTGATGGAAGAGTATGACGCACACATTCCGGAATACGGATTTGCGTCAAACAAGGGATATGGTTCGGCACAGCATATCGAGGCGCTGAAAAAATATGGGCCGTCACCGATCCACAGAAGAAGCTTTCTGACGCATTTCTTCTGACAGCAGGAAAGGAAAGATTGTTTGAATCGGAGAAAAACTGGAGCCGCCTGGGAACAGACAGCGGCGGAATATCTGGAACAGCAAGGGTATCAGATCCTGGAAAGAAATTTTTACAGTAGATACGGGGAAATTGACCTGATTGCCCGTGATGGGGAAACGTTGGTTTTTGCAGAGGTAAAGTACCGAGCGGAGAGAACGGTTCAGCGCCCGGAGGAAGCGGTGGATTGGAAGAAGCAGCGTCGGATTTCAAGAACCGCAGACTATTACAGGGTCAAGCACAGGATTCTGGAAGATGTTCCCTGCCGGTTTGATGTGATTGCAGTGACGCCCGATGAAATTACCCTGTATCGTGACGCGTTTCCTTACTGCGGATGGTAAACAAGGAGGAAAAGACAAATGAACCTACGATGGAAAGACGAGAACGCCCCAAAGCCGCAGGTCAGGCAGAAGAATGGAATTACCTGGCTGAGTTATCCGCTTCTGGAGCAATGCCCGGGCATCAGAAACGCATTTTCCACGCGGGAAGGCGGAGTGAGTGAAGGGATTTGGAGTTCGATGAATTTAAGCTACTCCAGAGGAGACGATCCGGAACACGTTACCGAAAATTTCCGGCGTTTTGCGGAAGCGGCGGGATTTGATTTTGAAACTATCGTAACTTCCGACCAGACCCACACCACCAATGTCCGGTGTGTGGGAAAAGAAGACTGTGGCAGCGGCATCACCCGCCCGCGCAGCTTTCATGAGATCGACGGCATGATCACGGACACCCCGGGCGTTGTGCTGGCGACTTTTTATGCGGATTGTGTTCCTCTGTATTTTGTGGATCCGGTACACCGTGCCATCGGCCTGTCCCACTCCGGATGGAGAGGCACCGTACATAAAATGGCAGCGGCAACGATCCGGGAAATGCAGAAAGTCTTTGGTACGAATCCGTCAGAGCTGTTGGCGGCAATCGGACCCTCTATCTGCCAGGACTGCTACGAAGTCAGCGAAGATGTGACCGAGCAGTTCGCACAGACTTTTCCCGAAGAGGTCCACAGTCGTCTGTTTTACCGGAAACCAAACGGTAAATACCAGCTGAATCTCTGGGAAGCCAATTACCAGATTTTTCTGGAATCCGGCGTTCCAGAATCTCAGATCCAGATGCCGAATCTCTGCACCTGCTGCAACCCGGATGCGCTGTTTTCTCATAGAGCCACAGGCGGAAAACGGGGGAATCTTGCAGCCTTTCTCTGGATCGAAGAATAAATGCACAGACTGTTTTTCGGGATTGAAGACTGGGAAAGCAGGAACATTTAAGATAAATGCAAGACAAATATAAGGCAGAAGAAAGGGCAGGATATCCAGTTCCCCGGTAAGGAGCGGACATCCTGCCCTGTTTTATTTTGCTAGCTGCGGCCTGCTTATCTGTGCTTTGCCAGCAGCTTGGTGATCTTCTCGGTAGTGGAACGTACCTTCTCTACCGAAACGTCATGATTCAGAGTATCAATGATGCTTGCCATATACTTGCCCATTTCAGCCGCTTCATACCACGGTTTGGACAGCAACTCCGGGGTACGATAGGTCAGGTCTGTTGTGATCACCTTGTTGATATATCCTTTCTGATAGTACTCATCGAATTTTTCCAGTCCATCTGTGAACAGTCCGAATGTGGTGCAGACAAAGACACGATTTGCGCCGCGTTCTTTCATCTGTTTTGCCACATCCAGCATACTTTCTCCGGAAGAGATCATATCGTCGATGATGATCGCGTCTTTTCCGTGAATGGAATCACCCAGGAATTCGTGAGCGACAATCGGGTTTTTACCGTTGACGATGGTAGAGTAGTCACGGCGTTTGTAGAACATACCCATATCAACGCCGAGGATATTGGAAAAGTATACCGCACGGGACATTGCTCCCTCATCCGGGCTGATGATCATCAGGTGGTCGTTATCCAGCTTTAGATCCGGCACGGAACTGATCAGCGCTTTCAGGAACTGATAGGTAGGCATGAAATTATCAAACCCGCCCAGAGGGATTGCGTTCATGACACGCGGATCGTGGGCATCGAACGTGATGATGTTGGAAACCCCCATATTCATCAGCTCTTCCAGCGCCAGAGCGCAGTCCAGAGATTCGCGTTTGGAACGTTTATGCTGACGGCCTTCGTAGAGGAACGGCATGATGACATTGATACGATGTGCCTTTCCTGTAGCTGCGGCGATGATACGTTTCAGATCCTGATAATGATCGTCCGGGGACATATGATTTTCGTAACCGCACACTTTGTAGGTAATACTGTAGTTGCATACATCTACAAGAATAAAAAGATCCACGCCTCGGATGGACTCGTTGATCTTTCCCTTTGCCTCTCCGGAACCGAAACGCGGACACTCACAGTCGATCAGATAGGAATCCTCGGCGTAGCCTGACCAGTTTACGCCGTTTGCCTGACGTTTGACCAGCTCTTTACGGAATTCCACCAGATAGTTGTTAACCGTGTTCGCCATTTCTGTACAGCCTTTGAGAGCCGCTATTTTTAATGGTGCTACCGGAATTGAATTTTCCAGTAAGTCTAAATTTGCCATAGAAACCTCCAAAAGTGACTATTTTTTACAATTTATCAACTTATTTATAACATTCTTTTACAAGGCACGTCAAGTGAAAATGGAAAGAAACCTTGCTTTTTGTGAAGTAAGTTGCTATTATAAATAGCAGGCTGTCCAGAAGACAGAGGAAAAAGAGGCCGTAACCGTTCCGCTGAATGAACGGTCACACGGCGGCAGACGGAGGAAGAGAGAGGAATGACACAGAACCGGCATATCATAAAAAGTATAGAACCGGGAAGTATTGCAGAGGAAATGGAGTTGGTTCCGGGAGATGAACTGCTGACGGTGAACGGCGAGAAGATTGAGGATGTGTTTGATTACCATTACCAGATCAACGATACCTATATCGAGCTGGGCATCCGAAGGACCAACGGCGAGGAATGGGTTCTGGAAATTGACAAGGAATACGACGAGGATCTCGGGATTGTTTTTGAGAACAGTCTGATGGACGAATACCGTTCCTGCCGGAACAACTGTGTGTTCTGCTTCATCGACCAGATGCCTCCCGGAATGCGGCCGACGCTTTATTTTAAAGATGATGATTCACGGCTGTCTTTCCTTCAGGGAAATTATGTGACGCTGACAAATATGAGCGATAGAGATATTGAAAGGATCATTCGTTACCGTCTGGAACCGATCAACATTTCTTTTCAGACCACCAATCCGGAGCTTCGGTGCAAAATGCTCCATAACCGTTTCGCCGGCGACGCATTAAATAAGGTAAAAAGATTGTTCGACGCTGGAATTGAAATGAATGGACAGATCGTTCTCTGCAAGGGGCTGAATGACGGAAAGGAACTGGAGCGGAGTATTTCCGATCTGACGGCTTATCTGCCTCATCTGAAGAGTGTCTCCGTTGTTCCGGTGGGGTTGAGCAAATACCGGGACGGTTTATATCCGCTGGAGCCGTTTGCGAAGGAAGATGCCCGGGAGGTACTCCGGGTGATCCGGCGGTGGCAGGAAAAACTGTATGAGACCTGGGGGCTGCACTTTATCCATGCCAGCGACGAATGGTATCTGCTGGCGGAGGAGCCGATTCCGGAAGAAGAATCCTACGACGGTTATCTTCAGCTGGAAAACGGCGTGGGAATGCTCCGGCTTCTGGAGGAAGAGGTGGAGCAGGAGCTGGAAGAACGTTCCGGAGATGACAGAGAGATCCGTATTTCTCTGGCAACCGGAAAGCTTGCCGCCCCCACATTGGAACGGCTGATGCAGAGGATCCGAAGAAAATATCCAAAGGTTCAGGTAAAGATTTATCCGATCCGCAATGATTTCTTTGGAGAGATGATTACCGTTTCCGGACTGATCACAGGGCAGGATCTGATTGCTCAGCTGAAAGATCAGCCTCTGGGCGAAACACTTCTTCTTCCCTGCAATATGCTCCGGGAAGGGGAAAATGTTTTTCTGGATGATGTTACCGTGGAAGACGTGGAGCGCGAACTTGGCATCCGGATCCAGGTGGTGGATGAACCTGGAAAGGATCTGGTCTGCGCAGTATTGAACGAGAAGAATGAATGGACACATAAAAGGAGAGTAATGTATGAACAAAGCGATAGTAGCAATTGTGGGCCGTCCGAATGTGGGCAAATCGACCCTGTTTAATTCGCTGGCGGGTGGAAATATTTCGATTGTAAAAGATACACCGGGTGTGACCAGGGACCGTATTTACGCGGATGTCAACTGGCTGAACCATACCTTTACACTGGTGGATACCGGCGGTATCGAACCGGAAAGCAAGGATATCATCCTGTCACAGATGCGGGAACAGGCACAGATTGCCATCGACACTGCGGATGTGATCATCTTTATCACCGACGTGCGCCAGGGTCTGGTGGATGCGGACGCAAAGGTGGCGGATATGCTCCGGCGCAGCCGCAAGCCGGTGGTTCTGGCCGTCAATAAAGTGGACAACTTTGAACGCCAGATGATGGAAGTCTATGAATTTTATAATCTGGGAATCGGCGAACCGATGCCGATCTCCGCATCCGGAAAACTGGGGATCGGCGATATGCTGGATGAGGTGGTCAAGCATTTTCCGGAAAGCGGGGAAAAAGAGGAGGAAGAAGAAATTCCCCATGTTGCGATCGTTGGAAAGCCAAATGTGGGTAAGTCTTCTCTTGTCAATAAGCTGCTGGGTGAAAACCGCGTGATCGTATCAGATATTGCGGGAACCACGAGGGATGCGGTAGACACCACCATCGTTCACAACGGCAGGGAATATGTTTTCATTGATACAGCAGGACTCCGAAGAAAGAGCAAGATCAAAGAAGAACTGGAAAGATACAGTATTATCCGCACCGTCGCCGCTGTGGAGCGTGCCGATGTTGTGGTGATGATGATCGACGCGCTGGAAGGCGTGACGGAGCAGGATGCCAAAATTGCCGGTATTGCCCATGACCGCGGAAAGGGTATTGTGATCGCGGTAAATAAGTGGGATGCGCTGGAAAAAGACGACAAGACCATCTACCGTTTCACGGAGAAAGTGAGAAATACGCTTTCTTATATGCCGTATGCGGAGATTATTTTCATTTCTGCGAAAACCGGACAGAGAACACAGAAGCTTTTTGATACGATCGATATGGTGCTGGAAAACCAGACGCTGCGGATCCAGACGGGTGTGCTCAACGAGATCCTTACAGAGGCGATGGCGATGCAGCAGCCGCCGTCAGACCGTGGAAAGCGCCTGAAGATTTATTATATGACACAGGTATCTGTGAAGCCGCCGACCTTTGTGATCTTTGTCAACGATAAGGAACTGATGCATTTCTCCTATACCCGTTATCTGGAGAATAAGATCAGGGAGGCATTCGGATTCAAGGGAACATCCCTTCGGTTTATCATCCGGGAAAGAAAAGAGAAGGAGCAGTAATGCAATGGTTAGGGTAATTTGTCTGTTGATCGGATATTGTTTCGGCCTGTTTCAGACCTCTTATATTTATGGAAGACTTCACGGAATTGACATCAGAAATTATGGAAGCGGAAACGCAGGGACGACCAACGCCCTGCGTACGCTGGGAACAAAGGCGGGAGTGATCACGTTTTTCGGAGACTGCTTCAAATGTGTGTTCGCTGTACTTCTGGTGCATCTGCTGTTTGGGAAGACATATCCGGATATGATCCGGCTGCTGGCGGTCTATGCGGCGGCTGGAACCATCCTTGGACATAATTTTCCGTTCTATCTGAAATTCCGCGGGGGTAAGGGAATTGCCGCGACCGCAGGTCTGATCCTTTCCTTCGACTGGAGGATTACGATCGCTGCGCTGGTGCTGTTTATCGTTGTTTTTCTGACGACGCATTATGTTTCGCTTGGGTCGCTGGTAGTTTATGCGGTGTTTTTGATCGGAACGCTGATTCTGGGACAGATGGGATTGTTCGCAATGCCGGCAGAGTATCTCTATGAGATGTACATAATTGTCGTGCTTCTGACCATACTGGCAGTGTGGAAGCACCGGGAAAACATCCGGCGTCTTCTCAGCGGAACCGAGCGGAAAACCTATTTAAGCAGTAAAGGAAGGAAGTAATCTATGGCGAAGATCAGTATCATCAGTGCAGGAAGCTGGGGAACTGCGCTTGCACTGCTGCTGTATAACAATGGACATCAGGTGACCGTCTGTTCAGAGAACGAAGAAGAGATCCGGATGCTCCAGGAAAAACGGGAACATCTGACGAAACTGCCGGGCGTTCCGCTGCCGGAGAAAATGGAATTTACAACGGACATGGAACGGGCGCTGTCGGACCGGGATCTGCTGGTTATGGCAAAGGCTTCGCCGTATGTGCGGAGCACTTCCCGTAGGATTGCCCCTCTGATCAGAAAAGGACAGCTGATCGTTAATGTGGCGAAAGGCATTGAAGCAGATACCTTGATGACGATGAGCGATATTATCTCAGAGGAAATTCCGCTTGCAAATGTGGCGGTTCTGTCCGGACCAAGCCATGCGGAAGAGGTGGGCAGAGGACTTCCAACGACGATCGTCACGGGAGCCGGGGACAGAGACACAGCACTCTATGTGCAGAACATCTTCATGAATCCGGTCTTTCGCGTATATACCAGTCCGGATATCCTCGGCATCGAGCTGGGCGGTTCTCTGAAGAATGTCATCGCGCTGGCTGCGGGAATCGCAGACGGTCTCGGTTACGGAGACAATACGAAAGCAGCACTGATCACCCGGGGAATCGCAGAGATCACCCGTCTTGGCATTGCGATGGGCGCACGGGCGGAAACGTTTTACGGGCTTTCCGGAATCGGAGATCTGATTGTTACCTGTGCTTCCGTACACAGCCGCAACCGTAAAGCCGGTTATCTGATCGGCAAAGGTTATACGATGCAGGAAGCGATGGATGAAGTCAAAATGATCGTTGAGGGTGTTCATTCCGCCCGTGCAGGTCTGGAACTGTCGGAAAAATACGGGATTGAGACGCCGATCATTCAGGCGGTGGGCGAGGTACTGTTCGATGACAAATCCCCGCGTCTGGCAGTGGATGAACTGATGCAGAGGGTAAAGAAAGATGAACTGGCTCCGGAATTGTGGGAGACTGCCGGAAACAGGGAAAAATAAAGAAGCATAAAAAAGAAGGATCAGGAAAAAGAAAGGGAGCGGCTCGAAAACAACAATAAGTTTTTGAACCGCCCCTTTCTTTTTTATAGATCATCATATGGAAACGACATTAAAAATTTTGCTGATGGTCAGTGTACACCCTGTCCGATCATATCTTCCGGAATGGAAGCGCTTCGGAACTGCTCGTCCATTGAGTCAATCAGATCCATATCCAAATCGGAAAGCGTAAAATTGAAAATATCCGCGTTTTCTGAGATACGGTCAGGATTTGTGGATTTCGGTATGACACAGATACCCCGCTGTACCAGATAGCGCAGGCCGATCTGAGCGGGAGTCTTTCCATATTTTTCCGAAAGCTGAAGGATGATTTCACGGTTCAGGTAGAGGCCGCGCGCCAGCGGTGCGTAAGCCTGAACGGCGATGTTGTGCTGCTGGCAGTAGGTGACGAGTGGTTTTCTGTTCCAGAGCGGGTGGCATTCGATCTGATTCACTGCCGGAACCACACCGGACATTTCAAAAAGCATCTGCAGATGCGGTTCCTCAAAATTGCTGACGCCGATGGAACGGCAGCGGCCGGAAGCCTGGATTTTTTCCAGAGCCTTCCAGGTCTGTGTGTAACATCCCGGAACCGGCCAGTGGATCAGGTACAGATCCACATAATCCAGTTTCAGCCGGTCAAGGCTGCGGTGAAAGGCTCCCTCCACATCGTTCATCCGCTGGGCGTTGTTCCAGATTTTTGTGGTGACGAAAAGTTCTTCCCGGGAGACGGAACAGGCGCTGATGCCACGGCCGACGCCTTCCTCATTTTTATAGACAGATGCGGTATCAATCAGCCGGTAACCGGTGTTGACGGCATGGGCGATCGCCCGTTCCACCTCGCCTTCGCCCAGTGCCTTGTAAACACCGAGACCAAGCACCGGCATACGGAAGCCGTCATTTAAAGTGACGGTAGAAAATTCTGTATTCATTTCGGTTCAACCTCCATACTTTTTGAATTAATAAGGTGATACTTCCTGTTCGGCAAAAGATATAATTCCATATATAAGATTTAGCTTATTTTACCACAAAAATATAAAGAAACTACAGCAAGAATGTTAAAAAACTTTGACGCTGTTTTGCAAAGTGTTGTATTGATTTTGAAAAAGAAATAGAGTATAATACAATCGAATTGATATAAATTTGTCATTCCATAAGCATTCTGCCTATGGAACGCATAAAAAAAGGAGGATTTTATGCATTTATTACATGATGAGAATGGAAATCCCGTTCCTCATGGCGGTCACCATGAACATTCTCACGAACATTCTCACAGCCATGATTGTGGAAACGGGTGCCATGAGCACTGCGAAGGCGAATGCAAAGATGAAAATGTGGCGCTTCTCACGTATATGCTGCAGCACAATGAGCATCATGCGGCGGAACTGGATGAGATGGCGGATAAACTGGAGAAGGCCGGACTCGCGGATGCTGCGAAACAGATCCGGGAGGGCGTGTCTGATTTCCAGAAAGGAAATATGCGTTTAAGTCTTGCTCTGACACTTGTAAAAGAGCAGTTGAAGGAGGCGTGACCGAAGATGTGTCTTGCAACAGTATATAAAGAACCGGACAACACAGTGATCTGTAAAAATGTCAGCCGTATTGATGTAGACGGGGAGTATGTGACGATCCGTGATATCATGGGAGACGAGACAAGAGTACAGGGGCGGATCCTGATGGTGGATCTTGCGAACAGCGTTGTCAAACTTCAGTGTGACTGAAGCAATATAATATGTACAGAACAAGCGGAAGAAAAGCTTAGCTTTTAAAGCTTTTTATAAATTTTAACATGCGGAGGTATGCAGTCATGAAATTATCAGAAATGATGAAGGAAAAACAACTTCTTTCCTTCGAGCTTTTCCCACCGAAAACAGAGAAGGGGATGGAAAATCTTCCGGGAACCATTGAACATTTATGCAAGTACAAACCGGAATATATTTCATGTACATATGGTGCAGGCGGCGGAAATGTAGGAGCCAACAGGGAAGTATGCCAGATGATCCAGAAGGCAGGCACGATTCCGGTTACTCATTTTACAGTTATTCGCAACACCAAGGAAGGAATTAAAGAACAGCTGGATCAGTATCTGGCAGATGGTGTAGATCATATGCTTGCACTCAGAGGAGATTTTCCTCTTGGCGAGACAACCACCTGCGGAGATTTTGATTATGCGACAGATCTTGTAAAGTTTGTCCGCGATCAGTACGGTGACAAATTCGAGATCGCAGTAGCTGGTTCTCCGGAAGGCCATATCGCCTGCCGCAGCCTGGAGGCTGATATTGCAGTTCTGAAACAGAAACAGGACAACGGAGCTGACTATATCATGACTCAGCTGTGCTGGGATATGGAGCAGTTTAAACGCTGGCTGGACGGAATCCGCAAAGCTGGTGTAACCATGCCGGTAGATGTAGGAATCATGCCGATCCTTGATCAGGCAGCTACCATCAATATGGCGCTGTCCCGCAATGGCTGTGTGATGGACCGTGAACTGTCCAGACTGATTTCAAGACACTGGCTGTTCCCGAATCCGTTCAACGCAAAGGATGCGGATGGCAACCCATATGATACCTTCTATGACAAGAAAGTAAAAGAGTTCAAAGAAGAAGGTATCGAATATACGATCAAACAGATTGATGAGTACCGCGCGCTTGGCGTTAACGGTATCCATCTGTACGCACTGAACAAGTGGAAAGACGTATCTGAGATCATTGACAGATCAGGACTTCGTACCCTTGTTTAAAATTCAAATTCAGGAGGCATCTGATTTATGGCACATGTAATAGCGATTGCAGGAAAAGGCGGCGTAGGTAAGACAACCCTTTGCGGTATGCTGATCCAGTATCTGTGCGAGCAGGGCAAAGGACCGGTTCTTGCAGTAGACGCAGATGCAAATTCCAATCTGAACGAGGTGCTCGGCGTGGAAGTGGACGCAACCCTCGGAGATATCCGCGAGGAGATCGCCCGCGCGGAAATGGCAAAGGACAACCCGATCCCGGCAGGAATGAGCAAAGCGGATTACGCGGAGTTCAAGTTCAACAGCGCACTGGTGGAAGATGATGACTTCGACCTGCTTGTGATGGGAAGAACCCAGGGAAAAGGATGTTACTGCTACGTAAACGGACTTCTTCAGACACAGCTTGCCAGACTGTATCCCCATTACCCGTATATGGTTGTGGACAATGAGGCAGGTATGGAGCATATCAGCCGTGGAATCCTTCCGGGCATGGATACCGCGATCCTGGTCAGCGACTGTTCCCGAAGAGGGGTGCAGGCTGCGGCAAGGATTGCAGAACTGATCCGGGAATGTGATATGAAGCCGAAGACGATCGGACTGATCGTGAACCGTGCGCCCGGCGGAGTGCTCAACGAAGGTACAAGAGAAGAGATCGAGAAGCAGGGACTTCATCTTCTCGGCGTAGTGCCTCACGATGATATGGTTTACGAATATGACTGTGACGGGAAACCTACCGTGACGCTGCCGGAAGACTCACCGGTGCGCGCGGCGCTGAAGGAAATTGTAAAGAATCTGGATCTGTAAAGATCGGGAGTGCGTATCCCTCCGGTATGCGGATATCGGAGGGATATCGTAGCGCTCGGATATCCGATCGGGGAGGATGGGATGTCCGATAAAGTTTTTCATAATATGAAGTTACATCATTAGAAGAAAGGAAGTAATCAAAAAAGATTATTTTAAGGAGGATCATAATGAGTGAATTCAAATTGACGACCGTAGAGGAATTTGAGCAGGCGACCAACCGTTTGCTGGAGACGGGTGCAAAAGTTGGCGCTGACGCATGGCAGTTTCGTGTGAAAAACCAGACTCCGCATTGTAAATTCGGCGAGGAAGGTGTGTGCTGCCGAATCTGTACGATGGGTCCGTGCCGAATTACTCCGAAAGCGCCAAGAGGTATCTGTGGATGTGATGTTCACGGTATTGTAGGAAGAAACTTCCTTCGCTTTACGGCTGGCGGTTCCGCGACACATTCGGATCACGGAAGAGAAATCTGCCATACGTTGTATGAATCATCTGCAGACGGAAACTATAAGGTAAAAGATCCGGAGAAGCTGTTCCGCATCGCAAAAGAGTGGGATATTGAAACCGAGGGCAAAGATCTCTATGATCTGGCTCATGAAGTAGCAGTGACAGGTCTGATGGAGTACGGTAAGCCGTTTGGAACTCAGCGTTTCCTGAAACGTGCTCCGGAACATACACAGGAAATCTGGGAGAGAGAAGAAATCGCACCGCATGCCATTGACCGCGAGGTTTCTCGTTCCATGCATATGACTCATATGGGATGTTCTTCCAAGCCGGAGGCTTTGATTCGCCAGTCACTCCGTTCCGGTCTGTCCGACGGATGGGGTGGTTCCATGATGGGAACAGAATTTTCTGATATTCTGTTTGGAACTCCGAAGCCGGTAGACACCGAGGCAAACCTTGGTGTTATGAAGGAAGATGAAGTAAACATCATCGTACACGGACATGATCCGTCACTGTCCGAGATGATCTGCGAGTATGCAGATGATCCGGAAATGATCGCATACGCAAAAGAAATGGGCGCAAAAGGCATCAACGTTGCCGGTGTCTGCTGTACTTCCAACGAGGTTGCTATGCGCCGTGGCATTCCGATGGCAGGAAACTTCCTGCAGCAGGAAAACGTGGTTCTGACAGGAGCCTGTGAGGCAATCGTTGTAGACGTTCAGTGTATCTTCCCTGCGCTTGGACCTCTGAGCAAATGTTTCCATACAAAATTTGTCACCACATCTCCGATTGCTCAGATGCCGGATTCCGAATTCATCCGCTTTAACGCGAAAACAGCCGGCGAGAACGCAAAAGCGATCGTAAAGATGGCAGTTGAAAACTTCAAGAACAGAAAACCGGAGCTGGTACATATTCCGAACATGAAACAGAATGCTACCGTAGGATATTCTGTTGAGGCGATTATTAAGACTCTGGACGGTGTTACCAACTCTCAGGTAGACGAGACCGGTACTCTGATGCCGCTGTGGCAGTGTGTGGCTTCCGGCGTTATCCGCGGTGCTGTTGCAATGGTAGGATGCAACAACCCGAAAGTACGTCCGGACACCGCTCATATCGAGCTGATGAAAAAACTGATCGCAAATGATGTTATCGTCGTAGCTTCCGGATGTTCCGCACAGGCAGCTGCAAGAGCAGGCCTGATGGACAAACGTGCCAAGGATCTCTGCGGCGCAGGTCTGAAACGTGTCTGCGAACTGGCTGATATTCCGCCGGTTCTGCATATGGGATCCTGTGTGGATATCTCCCGTATGATGGTTCTTGTGGCTGAGCTTGCGAAGATCGGAAATGTAAATATTTCTCAGCTTCCGGTTGTAGGATGTGCTCCGGAATGGATGTCAGAAAAAGCGGTTTCCATCGGAAATTATGTAGTGGCTACAGGTATCGATACTTTCCTTGGCGTGGAGCCGTACGTTTCCGGTTCCAGCGAAGTGACTGAACTGCTGACCAATGGCGTTCGTGACTGGGTGGAAGCGGCTTATACCGTAGAGAAAGACATTGATAAACTCGGCGATGCAATGCTTGCACGGATTGAAGAAAAACGTGCTGCTCTGGGTGTTTGATCCGGAAAATAAAAAAGGAAAGCCCGGCTGCGGCGGGGGCTTCCGTACTTGGGAGCTCCTGTATCGGCCGAGACGTGAAATAAACAGATAGAGGGATTGAGTAAAATGAAAATAGCAGTGACAGGCAAGGGCGGTGTAGGCAAGACAACGATTGCTGCCACACTGGCAAGATTGTACGCGGATGAAGGGCATCCTGTACTGGCGGCGGATGTGGATCCGGACGCCAATCTTGGGTTGGCTCTTGGATTTCCGGAGGAGGTTCTGGATTCCATCGTTCCGATCAGCAAGATGAGAAAACTGGTGGAAGAGCGTACAGGCGCCAGCGCGGATAACAAGTTTTACAAGATCAACCCGAAAGTCGATGATATCCCTGACTCTTACAGCAAGGTATGCAACGGAGTCAAGCTTCTGGTTCTTGGAACGGTGGAGACGGCCGGCAGCGGCTGTGTCTGCCCGGAACATGTGATGCTGAAACGGATCATCAACAATCTGGTCCTTCGCAGGGAGGATGTGGTGATCCTGGATATGGAGGCTGGACTGGAACATCTCGGACGGGGAACTACGGAAGGTGTGGACATGTTCATCGTGGTGATCGAGCCGGGAGCGAGAAGTGTCCAGACTTACAAAAATGTCAAGCGCCTGGCGGAAGAGCTGGGAGTTCATCAGGTTCATGTTGTGGCAAACAAAGTCAGGGATGAGGCTGATGAGAAGTTTATCAGAGAGCGTATTCCCGCGGAGGATCTGCTGGGCATGGTGCATTACAACATTGAAGTCATGGAGGCGGACCGGGCAGGGTCATCTCCTTATGATTACAGTGCCACAGCGACCGAAGAGATACGAAATATAAAAGCAAAAATCGATGAGTCAAACATGTGATAGGAGGAAAAACGGATGACATTATTCGAGAGAGTTTTTGGCGGAAATGACGCCGTATATGGTCTGACGGAAGGAGCAATCGATGCTGCAATCGCGCAGCACGGCGAAGAGAAAGCGATCAGCTTTCCGAACACCGCGTACGCTCTGCCCTGCTATTATGCGGTAACAGGAACAAAAGTAACAAACCTGAAAGAACTGAAGGAAGCGCTCGGCGTTGTAAAATCTCTGATGACCAGAGAAAACAAACTGAACGACGTATTTATGTCCGGTGTTGCAACCGCACTCTGCGCAGAGTTTATCGAGGCGATCAAATACATCGACGGCGCACAGCCATACGAAGAGCCGTGCTACGGACATCTGAGCGACGCAGTGATCCGTGAGCTTGGTGTGCCGCTGGTAACCGGCGATATCCCGGGTGTTGCAGTTATCCTTGGTTCCGCTCCGAGCGCGCAGGAAGGCGTAGATCTGGTGAAGAGCTATCAGGCACAGGGTATCCTGGTAACACTGGTAGGCGGTATCATCGATCAGTGCCAGGAACTGGGCTACAAGACAGGCGCAAATGTCCGCGTGATCCCGCTGGGCAAGGACGTTACTTCTGTGATCCATGTAGTTTCTGTAGCGATCCGTGCAGCGCTGATCTTCGGAAACATCACTCCGGGCGATGCAGGCGCGCTGATGACTTATACAAAAGACCGTGTACCGGCATTCGTCAATGCATTTGAGCCGCTGGATGACGTGATCGTTGCATGCGGAGCAGGCGCGATCGCACTTGGCTTCCCGGTAATCACCAACGATGACAAGGATGTTCCTCCGATTCCGAAGAGCCTGATCATCCAGAAAGACGTCAGCAAATTCAACGCGACTTCTCTGGAAGCACGCGATATTAAGATCAAGATCACAAACATCGACATTCCGGTTGCGTTCGCGTCCGCATTTGAAGGCGAGATCATCCGCCGCGGCGATATGCAGGTAGAATTCGACGGTTCCCGTGTAGACTGCTGTGAGCTGGTACAGTCCAAAGATATGTCTGAGGTAGAAGATCACAAGATCGAAGTGATCGGACCGGACTTCGACGAATTCGAAGTTGGAAGCAAACACAGCATCGCATATGTGGTAGAGGTTGCAGGAAAGAGCATGCAGACCGACTTCGAGCCGGTATTCGAGCGTAAATTCCACAGCTACCTGAACTGCATCGAAGGTGTAATGCATACCGGACAGCGTGATATGATCCGTATCCGTATCAGCAAAGATACTTTTGCAGCAGGTTTCCGGGCAAAACATCTGGGCGAAGTTCTGTACGCACAGGTAAAGAACGAGTTTGAGGCAGTTGTTGACAAGTGTCAGGTGAAGATTTACACCAATCCGGAAGACTGTACAAGAATCCGTCATGAAATTGCTATTCCGGCATTTGACAAACGTGACGAGCGTCTGTCCACAATGACTGACGAATCCGTACCGGTATACTACAGCTGCATCATGTGCCAGGCATTCTCCCCGTCTCACGTATGTGTTGTTACACCGGAGCGTCTGGGACTCTGCGGAGCCGTTTCATGGCTGGATGCGAAAGCAACCAACGAGCTGGATCCGAACGGACCGTGCCAGGTAATCACCAAAGAGCGCGTGATCGATGAGAGAATCGGAGAGTACGAGGATGTCAATGAGGCAGTGAAGAAACTTTCTCAGGGCGCTCTGGAAGATGTTTCCCTGTACTCCATCATGGAAAAACCGATGACCTCCTGCGGATGTTTCGAGTGTATCTGCGGTATCGAGCCGTTCTCCAACGGTGTATGTATCGCAAACCGTGAGTATGCGGGAATGACTCCGCTGGGAATGACCTTCCCGGAACTGGCTTCCATGACCGGCGGCGGTGTTCAGACTCCTGGATTCATGGGACATGGAAAGCATTTCATCGCTTCCAAGAAGTTCATGAAGGCAGAGGGCGGCGTTGCACGTATCGTATGGATGCCGAAAGAACTGAAAGATCAGGTGGCAGACCGTCTGAACGAGACAGCAAAAGAGCTGTACGGCATTGAGAACTTCACAGATATGATCGGTGATGAAACCATCGCGGAAGATCCGGAGACACTGGTAGCATTCCTGACCGAGAAGAATCATCCGGCACTGGGAATGGATCCGATGATGTAAGACAAAAGTTAAGCCGCAGATTTCCTGTCCGCGCGTCTGCGCGGGCAGGAAAAAATGCGTAACGGTCCGGCTTGCCGGACGGTGATAAAATACCGCGGGAATGGACGAGATTCTATCATGTAATACTTGCAAAATCCTGTGGGAAAAGATAAAATAATACTGTGTGGATCCATGGCAGCGGAGCCCTGGATCCGTGCAGCAAATCAATATTAAGGAGGCTATTACAATGCCGTTTAATCGCAAACCACAAAAGTTTAATGCAGCAATCAAAACCGTTGAACTTGGCAGCGGTGACAAGAAAGTGACTCTGGGCGGAGAGAGTATTTTCCCATTCTATGCCTTTGACGGCGAGATCACAAACGGACCGAAAGTAGGCGTTGAGATTTCTGATATGGGTCTTGAAAACGAAGTTCCGGGCGTAAAAGCATATTACGAGGGAGCATCCACCATGGGTGAGATTGCAAAGAAAGCATCCGAGATGGAGGGTGCTGATTTTGTATGCCTGCGTCTGGAAGGCGGCGATCCCAACGGTGCGGATAAACCGGTAGAGGAACTGGTTGCAATCGCCAAAGAAGTTGCGGATGCTGTTGATCTCCCGCTTGTTGTGGAAGGCTGCAAGAATGTAGAAAAAGACGCAGAACTTCTCGCAAAAGTAGCAGAGGCGCTGCAGGGCAAAAATGTACTGCTTCTTTCTGCAAAAGAAGAAAACTACAAGGCAATCGGCGCGGCAGCAGGTCTGGCATACGACCAGAAGGTTGGAGCTGAGTCTGCCGTTGATATCAACCTTGCAAAACAGCTGAACGTAGTTACCACTCAGCTCGGTGTAAAACCGGAAAGCATCGTTATGAACGTAGGATCCGCTGCTGTCGGATACGGATACGAGTACGTGGTTTCCACACTGGATCGTATCAAAGCTGCGGCTCTGTCTCAGGACGACAAAATGCTGCAGATGCCAATCATTACTCCTGTAGCTTCCGAAACCTGGAATGTGAAGGAAGCTATGGCTGAAGAAGAGGAAGCTCCGGAATGGGGCAGCCGTGAGGAGCGCGGTATCTCCATGGAGATTCAGACCGCAGCAGCTTCTCTTGCAGCCGGCTCCGATGCCGTTATCTTAAAGCATCCTCAGTCTGTTGCTACTATTTCCAAAATGATTCAGGCTTTAGTCTAAGGAAAGAACGGGAGGATAAACGATTATGGCATTAACAGGTATTCAGATTTTTAAAATGACACCAAAGAAAAACTGTAAGGAGTGCGGATGCCCGACCTGTATGGCGTTTTCCATGAAGGTTGCTCAGGGTGCAATGGATATCTCCGCATGTCCTTATATGTCTGAGGACGCTCTGGCAGAGCTTTCCGAGGCGACTGCTCCGCCGATGAAAACCATCAAGATCGGTACCGGCGAGAACGAGTACACACTGGGCGGCGAGACCGTTCTGTACCGTCACGAGAAAACTTTTGTGAGCAAGACACGTTATGCGGTTGCTCTGTGCAGCTGCATGGACGACGCAGCAGTTGATGCAAAGCTGGCGGAAGTTGCAAAAGTTGATTATGACCGTATCGGTGAGCGTATGCATGCAGAGCTTCTGTATGTAAACTACGATGAAGCGAGCGGTGCAGACAAATATGTGGAACTGGTGAAGAAGGCAGCGGCAGCCGGAAAAGTTCTGGTACTTGGATGTACGGATCCGGAAGTTGCAGCAAAAGCACTGGCTGAGTGCAAAGATGGCAAGCCGGTTCTGAACGGAGCAAACGCTTCCAACTATGAAGCAATGAACAAAGTAGCTACAGAAGCTGGTGTTGTTCTTGGTGTTGGCGGTGCAAACATTGATGAGCTGTATGATACGGTAGCGGCAATCGAGAAACTGGGCAACAAGAACCTGGTGATCGATACAACAGAAGATACCATCAAAGAAACCTTCGGCGCAACCGTACAGGCAAGACGTGCGGCAATCAAAGATACCGACCGTACCTTTGGTTATCCGTCCATCGTAAACCTGGTTAAAGTTGCAAAAGGCGACAAATATATGCAGCAGGCACTGGCTGCTCTGTTCACCATGAAATACGGCTCCATCGTTGTTCTGGAAGAGATGGGCTACGCTGAGGCGCTTCCGCTGTTCGGTCTGCGTCAGAACCTGTTCACAGACCCGCAGAAGCCGATGAAAGTTGAGCCGGGCATCTATCCTCTGAACGGAGCAGACGAGAATTCCGTATGCGTAACAACCGTAGACTTTGCGCTTACATATTTCCTGGTATCCGGAGAGCTGGAGCGCTCCGGTGTTCCGGTGAACCTGGTAATCAACGATGCAGGCGGACTTTCCGTACTGACCTCCTGGGCAGCAGGTAAATTCTCCGGAAATTCCATCGCATCCTTCTTCAAAGAGAATGTGGAAGACAAAGTAAAGACCAGAAAAGTCATCATTCCTGGTAAAGTTGCTGTATTAAAAGGCGATATCGAGTCCAAACTTCCGGGATGGGAAGTAATTGTAGCTCCGCTTGAGGCTGTACAGCTTGTCAAGTTCCTGAAAGACATGCAGGAGAGCGGACAGCTTTAATCAAAACGAAATAACAGGGGAACGCCGCCGGTTCTGAACGCGAAGGCCGGCGGCGGACAACCCCGGAGAAAAGGAGAAAAGATATGGCAAAATTTGTAACCATCGGTGAGAGAATTCATTGTATCTCCCCAGTAATCCGTGAGGCATTTGCAACCCGCAATCCGGAACCGATCTTAAAGAGAGCAAAAGAGCAGCTGGACGCAGGCGCTACTTACCTGGATGTCAACATCGGACCGGCAGAGAATGACGGAGAAGATCTGATGAAATGGGCAGTAAAACTGCTGCAGGAGAACTTCGACAACGTACCTCTGGCATTGGATACTGCAAACAGAAAAGCAATCGAGGCTGGTATTTCCGTATACAACAGAAGCAAAGGAAAACCGATCGTAAACTCCGCAGATGCAGGCGGAAGAATTGAGAACATCGACCTTGCTGCAGCAAACGATGCGATTGTTATCGCACTGTGCTCCGCAGAAGGAATCGCAGCAGACAACGACGAGCGTATGATGCACTGCCAGACCATGCTGGAGCGTGGACTTGAGCACGGCATGGACGCAGCAGATCTGTGGTTTGACCCGCTGTTCCTGGTAGTAAAAGGAATGCAGGACAAACAGATGCAGGTACTGGAAGCCATCAAAATGTTCAGCGATATGGGCCTGAACTCCACCGGCGGACTGTCCAACAACTCCAACGGAATGCCAAAAGCAATCCGTCCGATCATGGATTCCGCACTGGTAGCAATGGCAATGATGCAGGGTCTGACAAGCGCAATTGTCAATCCGTGCGACCTGAGACTGATGGAAACCATCAAGTCCTGCGACGTATTCAAAGGCAACACCCTGTACGCAGACTCCTACCTGGAACTGTAAAAAATACAAATTCCATAAACTATGTATCCAAGCGAAAAGCAGGCCCGGACAGTCCATGTTTAAACTGTCCGGAGCCTGACTCCTTTTTTATTCCCAGACATTTGATGTCAGTCTTTATTTTTTCTATTATTTTCTCATTTAAACAAATCTCAATTATTGTCGAAAACAATCGAATCTCAAAATCAAAGTTTAAGAATCTAAAACAAGTACCTTAAATAAGTACCAAAAACAGCAGATATCTGTCCCAGAAAAGATACGTCTACAAACGCACATCAAAAAGACAGGAGGAATCTAATGATAAAAGTCGAATTACTGGAGTATCTGCAGTTACAATGCAATTGTCAATATCTGTCCGATCTGAAATACAGTCCCTACTGGACATCCAGACTTCTCGCCATGAAAAACCCCGACCAGTTTACCGTAGAAGAGTGGAACCGAACACTCGAATACCTGACCGACCAACCGGTACAATGTCAGACCCTGAGAGAGGTTCAAAACTATCTGTCACATCGTTCCGAGCTGCCGAAAGCAAACAAGGATGAATAGCCAGCAATAATAATTTCATTCGCGAAAATTACAAGGCCTTTTATGAAACAAGCAACACATCTGTTCAGATGGTTGAATAGATGGCAAATAGTTCCCAAAAAGGGTATTGCTATTACGTTAACGTGATGGCGTATACTCTGATATGCGGAGAAAGGAAAGGCCGTAATGAAAAAGACAAACGAAGTGAGTAAACTGGCAGGAGTGAGCAGAAGGACACTGCAGTATTATGACGATGTAGGATTGCTCACGACAGAGAGATCTCCAGACAACCACCGGCTGTATGATCAACGGGAAATGGAAAGGATATGGGAGATTCTTGTGTACAAAGAAATGGATTTTGAACTGAAAGAAATCAGCGATCTGTTGGAATTGCCTGAGGAGCAAAGACAATGGCGCCTTGAAAAGAAGATGGAGGAGATCAGAAAACGGATAATTGAATTGAATATGCGGAGAACTCTTGCTTCTATGGTTAAAATTCAAGGGATGCCGATTCCGCCAACAGAGAGTAGTGGGAAAACATACGTTGCAGCAATTAAAGAGCTGAAAGAGCAGATAAGAGAAGAAATGATAAAAGAAGTGTAATTATGCAGCTGTAAATAGCTCCGGGATACAGTAGTCAGAGTATGCAGATAAATTTGCGCCCTGTCTGCTGTATTCCGGAAAATCAGGATTGGGATTGGAAATCGAAAAGGGTGTTCATGTCACAGTTTAAGATCAGACAGCAGGCATATAAAAATGATACCGTTGGGTTTTGCGTCCCTTTTTCGATTCTGTTATATGAATAAACAGAAATATTTACACCTTTTAACTGCAGCTTCGCAACCATATCCGTCTGTCTGATGTTCATGGATTTGCGTAGTCTGGCAATGTTTTTTCCTATATTTGTATCGTCTATTTGAATGATTCGGTCAATGCTGTTATTGTTTTTCATGCGTTTACACCTCTACGGCAACGGTTAGGTCAGAATTATGCATTTGCTGTAAAATTCATTAGAATGCGTGCTTGACAGAGTTTGTTTACAATAAAGTGCTTTCTAACGATAGGAGAGTTGGCAGATGTCGGATTACCACACTCTTTGTAATAGTGTATGAGAATATAAAGAAAAATAATTGTACGAGAATGCAATTGTTGATATAATCATTTTATGAATGAAGTTGAGGGGATATAAGAAAATTGGAATTTGAAGATTTTGGGGGATTTGTTTTATGAGGGAGGAAAGTAGATGGAGTTTAAAGAAATCAAACAAAGTGCAGCTTGTGGAGTACAGAAAATAACATCAGCTGCGGCTGAAAAAGTAAAGAATAGCAGAGAACAATCGACAAAATTTGTTAATAGAATTATGGATGTCAATGGTGATGGACAAATTGGCATTGAAGATGTTATTATTATGGGGTTGCGGGTTCCGGGGATATGTGTTGACCGGGAACAGTTTCTGAGGAATGAATTCAGGAAAGATTTCCCGGAAGAAGTTATTGATGATATAGTTGCATTTTGTCCGGCACATGCAGGTATAACACCGGAGCAAATCGAAAAATATGCAGATGAAGTTATTAAATTTGAGAGAACCTGCGTGACGGGAATCTCAGCTGCTTTGTCTACACCCGGCGGTTTTGCGATGGCTGCATCAATTCCGGCTGATATTGCACAGTACTATGGATATATGCTGCGTGCTGCACAGAAATTATTGTATTTATACGGTTTTCCGGAAATCGATCTTACGGAAAAGGGAGCAAAATTTGATACGGAGACATTGAATATTCTGATTCTTTGCTTAGGAGTAATGTATGGAGTGGCAGGAGCAAGCAATGCCCTAAAAGTTGTGGCGAAAGCTCTTGGCACAGGAGTACAGAAGCAGTTGATGAAAAAAGCATTGACGAAAGGAACGGTTTATCCGGTTGTGAAAAACGTTGCCAAATGGTTTGGAGTCAGAATGACGAAAGAGGTTTTTACAGGATTTTTCAAACACGCAGTACCTGTAATCGGAGGCGTAATTGGAGGTGGTCTGACTTATATGGCGTTTGGGCCATGCTGTGAGAAGCTGAAACTGTCTCTACAGAATACAATGTTAAGCAATCCTGACTATGATTCTGAAAACGATCAGCAAGCGGTGGTTGTCAGTACAATCGAAACGGCAGAAACAGAAGGATAGAGAGAGAAAGAAGATAACATACAGGGAAAATGAAAGAAATGAAAATACAAAGGAGGAACAGACATGAACAGTCAGGAAGAAAAAGCACCGGAGAAAAAAAGGGGCAGCAGGCTGCTGAAGATTTACTTTTCTCAGAAGATATTAGGGATTCTTTTAGGACTTGTAGTTATAGTGGTTCTTATACTTGGATTTTCCAGATATTTTTCTACAGAGAGCAAGACGGAAAAAATTGGTTTTGAGGACATCGGAGAACTTGCGACCCAGTCAGCATATGCTACAGAGGTTAATGTAACAGAGGCTTCAAGGGATTTGTTTGGAGTATCTATTCCATTTACTCAAAGCAAATACATTTACAGCTATGATGTAGAACTGAAAGCAGGTTTTGATTTTGGAGAGATCGAGTGGAAATTGAACGATCACAGAATTGAAGTCAGTCTGCCGGAAGCGAAAGTTTTAAGCTGCGAAATCGATTTGGATTCTTTAAAGGTATACCATGAAGAAGAAAGCATTTTCCGCCAGGTTACTCTTGAGGAAAACAACGAAGCACTGAAAACCCTAAAGAAAAACGCTGAGAATGACGCTGTTGCAAATGGTTTTCTTGAAAACGCTCGAAGCAACGCTGAGACAATCCTTACAGGATTTTTTGGCAATGTATACAACCTGGACGAGTACGAAATCATATTTAAAGATAAATGAAAAGCCTAATCCCCCAGCTATGCTGGGGTGAATGGAGTAAGCAGGAGCGTGTAGGATATCAATAAAAAGCCT